>MPML01000099.1 GCA_002238445.1 Caldilineaceae bacterium bin5 | reverse complement strand
GCCCTCCCTTGTGCAGGGGCTGCGCCCCCGCAACGCCCCCCTACAAAACCATCTCTCACCGACCGTGTGCATTCTTCGCAACGTGTCGGCTGGCGAGCATGGCGGCGGCTGTACACCAGTTACGTCACCAAGAGCCTGAATGGTTCCAAGGATGACTGGCTGGTCAAGTACTGAGGCTTAGTAGTTACGCTGCTTCTTTGCCCGACCCGGCCCCATTGCGTTACAATCCAATTGCCACTCGCCGAACATATGAGTCAAACTGACCAGAGGACCGCACAGTGTCAGAGAGGAATGCCCTCGTTGAAGTAGTAATCAATTTGCCGATTCGCCGCTCGTTCAGGCCGCAGGAACGGCCGCCCCTCGACGACGACTTCAGCGGCCCTGACGACGTCGGCAGTTTGGATGCTTTGCCCCCTCTCGGAGGACCGGAGTCAGTACACCAGCGTACCGGCGGCGCCGCCCAATTTCAGACCTTCCACTATCACCTTCCACCGGATCTCGTCGGCAAAGTCAAGCCCGGCCACCTGGTTTGGGCCCCCTTTGGTCCGCATGAACTGCAGGGAATCGTCGTGGGTCCCGCCGACTCCTCGCCGGTCGAAACCAAGGCAATTGCCCGCCTGGTGCGACCTCACCCTGTCCTCACGCAGGCGCAATTGGACGTAGCCTTCTGGCTCGCCAACTACTACGTGGCGCCCATCTCGGAGGCCGTCAAGCTATTCCTCACCCCCGGCTTGCTCAGTAAGAGCGGAGAGCCTCCCAAGGTCAGGGCCAAACAGGAAGAACAGATCGAGCTGATAGTCGAAGCGGCCGAAGTCCGCCAGAAGCTGTTTACCCTTGGACGCACCACCAACGCAGTGCGCATCCTTGCAGCGCTTCTGGCCGCACCGGGCCACACCATATCGATGTCGAAACTGAAACAAGCCTGCGATTTCCCCCCCAAGCCTTCCGTTTCCGCTCTGCAGGAAAAGGGGTTGGTCAGAATAACGGCAGAAGGAGTCACTCTGGCGCAGTCGGCAGCTGCTACCGAAGATGCGATTCTGCAACTGCGCGGGGCATCAAGGTTCGAACCGATTTTGCAAGCCCTCGCTCAGTCCGCCGCACCGGTCTGGAAGTCGGATCTCTATGCCCAGGTTGGAAACTGTCTCGAAAAACTTCGCAAACTGCAAGCCGCCGGCCTTATCCAAATCGAACAGAAAATTCGCTTCCGCGACCCACTCGGCGGCCGCATATACCCCCGGACCCATCCCCCCAAGCTGACCGACCAGCAGCAACAGGTCTGGGATGAAATAAAGGCAAGCTGCTTCCCGGCCGCGTTTCCTGGAACTGACCAGGCCGGGCCCGGAGCAGGGGATAAGACGCCTTCCACTATACGCAATAAAGGCTTTCTGCTCCACGGAGCAACCGGAAGCGGCAAGACCGAAATCTACCTGCACGCCATCGCCGAAACCCTGGCCCGCAACCGTCAGGCAATCGTCCTCGTGCCCGAGATCGCGCTCACCCCACAAACCGTCGCCCGCTTCGCCGGCCGCTTCCCTGACCGCGTCTCCGTAATTCACTCAGCCCTCAGCAGCAACCAGCGCTATGACGTCTGGCGTAGTGCCCGCGACGGCAAAATCGACGTAATAGTCGGCGCCCGCAGCGCCCTCTTCGCGCCGCTGCCGCGTCTGGGACTCATCATCATCGATGAAGAGCACGAATCTACCTATAAGCAGGATACAGACGAATGGGGCAGCTTTACCGTCTTCTACGATGCCCGCACCGTCTCCGCCAAACTGGCGGCAGTTTCTGGCAGCGCCTTGATTCTTGGCAGCGCCACCCCTTCACTGGACTCCTATCACACCGCCCAGCAGGGCAAGCTGAAGTTACTGGAAATGCCTGACAGAGTTATGGGGCACGGTGAACCAAAGAACGCCACTGAAGATGTTGCTGGTACGCCGGCCGCGCCCCCGGTCTACGCATCGCTCCCCCCAGTCGAAATCGTTGATATGCGCCAGGAGCTACGCGCCGGCAACCGCAGCATCTTCAGCCGCAGCCTCCAGTCCGAGCTCCACGCCGTCCTCGACGCCGGAGAGCAGGCCATCCTCTTTCTCAACCGCCGCGGCACCCACTCATTCGTGATGTGTCGCGACTGTGGCTTCGTCGCCGAATGTGTACGCTGCGAGACCCCGCTCACCTACCACGAACGAGCCGCCCAGCTCATCTGCCATCGCTGCAACGACCGCCATCCAATTCCCGACCACTGCCCTTCCTGCGAAAGCCACCGCATCCGCTTCTTCGGCACCGGAACCCAACGCATAGAAGAGCTCGTAAGCCAGATTTCCCCCCGTGCCCGCCTGCTGCGCTGGGACCGTGACACCACCGGAAAAAAAGGCAGCCACGAACAGATCCTGGATAGTTTCGCCAACCACGAGGCCGACATTCTTATCGGCACCCAGATGATCGCCAAAGGGCTGGACCTGCCGCTCGTGACACTTGTCGGCGTCGTCGCCGCTGACGTTGGCCTCTACATGCCCGACTTTCGCGCGCCGGAACGCACTTTCCAGCTACTGACGCAGGTCGCAGGCCGCGCCGGACGCAGCAGCAGAGGCGGCCGCGTCATCTTCCAGAGCTACACGCCCCAACACTACGCGCTCCAGGCCGCCGCCGAACACGACTATCACGCCTTCTATGAACGGGAAATGCTCTTTCGACGCGAGCAACTCTACCCGCCCGTCGGCAGGTTGGCCCGTCTCATCTACTGGCACAAAAAGCTGGATAACGTCGAGGAACATACCTACAGGATGGCACATAACCTGCGGCTGCGCGCCGAGCAGCTGGGCGTGTGGGGCGACGGCGTCGATCTGCTCGGCCCCGCCCCGGCGCCCTACGCCCGCTTTCGCAACTACTTCCGCTGGCAAATTATCATCCGCGCAACCGACCCGTCCGCCTTCTTGCAGGGCATAGACATCCCATTCGGCTGGCGCATAGACATCGATCCGGTATCAATGATGTGATTAAGAGAGTCCAGGCAGATTCTTCATCATCTGACCGAATCTGCGGCCCGGTGTAATCTTGCCCAACACACGCGATCCCCTCGCGCCGCTGCACTCGGGCACGTTGCCCCCCTCGCCTCGAATCGCAAGCCACGCCAGCAGGGCAAAGCAGAGCGCCTCTTTGGAATCCTCATCACCTGGCGCGCCAGCAACCTCACCGTAACGCAGAACCGGTACATCGCGCCCGCATCTTCGCGCTAACTGGGCCTTGATTCGCGCCAGCAAAACCGGGTTGCGCGCGCCCCCGCCGCATACAACCATCTCGGACACCGGCAGCGGCGCGAATCTTACGCAGCTCTCGGCAATCGAGGCCGCGGTCAACTCCGTCACCGTCGCCGCAAAGTCATGAATCGACAGACCCGTATCGGCCGCCTCTTGAAAAAACCGTTCAGCCAGCGCCTGGCTGAAAAGCTCCCGGCCTGTCGACTTGGGAGGTAGTTGCAGGAAATAGGGGTGCGAGAGCCAGCGTTCGACCAGAGCTTCTGCAATGCGGCCCCGCTGCGCTAACTCGCCGTCCTTGTCGAACAGCAGCCCACCGTCCGTAGCCTGGACCGCCGCCCAGTCGATCAATACATTGCCTGGCCCCGTGTCAAAAGCCAGCGCCGGCGCCGGCGAGCCCTCCGGCGGCAAGAAAGTAACGTTGCCTATGCCGCCGATGTTCTGTACCGCCCGGCAGCCTTGCGCCTCGGCTGAAGGACGCAAGAAAAACTGGTCAAATATCGGAATCAGCGGCGCTCCCTGCCCTCCTGCCGCCACGTCGGCTACACGAAAATCTGCCACCGTTGTAACTCCGGTTCGCTCGGCTATGACCGCCGCCTCCCCAATCTGTAGTGTCGACTGGACCGCGCCGCTCTCCTCTACCTCGTGCCAGACAGTCTGCCCGTGAGAACCGATCAGATCAATATCCTCAGCGTCCAATCCACTTCTCTTGACTACGCGCAATGCAGCCTCGGCGAAGCGCTCTCCAAGCACAAAACCGGCCCGACTCAGCATTCGCGTATCACCTCGCCCGGCGATCAAATTCTCGATTAACGCGCGCTCCCCCGACGGCCACGAAACGCTTTCAAAGGCAATCTGCCGCATCCGCAGAGAGTCAACCGAACCTGAAATCTCGGCCAATACCGCGTCAATGCCGTCGGCGGAAGTGCCGCTCATCAGGCCAATGACTTTCATCGCCTTTGCCGTCCATTTGGGTCCTGCAGTGGGGTATTCGAAGACCTGCCCGCCACTCTAATCCTTGCCGCCCAATCTCCGCCAGAACATGGCCCACTTTCGATAGGGCCGAAACCCGCACTTGGCATAAAAGTCGAGCAGCGTCGTCCAATCTATCACGCAGCCATTGATGCCGCTGTTGTGCAACCGCCTCAGTCCCGCATCCAACAAGTACAACCCCATTCCCTGCCCCCGCAAGTGCGCGCTGACACCGATCGAGCCAAGTTGTGCCCATGGACGCGGCAGCTCATACGGGTAGAAGCGATCAATCGGGTTACCAGAGTCCTCAAAAGTGAGGTGGCAAGACCCCTGCACACCCTCCTCCGTCCACAGCAGCATAAAGTCAGAGATGCGCCCACCCTCCTCCAGAAACCTTTCTGCCTGCCAGTGCCACCTTTCAGGAAACTCTCTCGCCAAAAAGTCTAAGAGTATCTCTTCCTGGCCCGGCTGCCCCGGCCGCGCCGCCGCCTGCACATCACGTAGCCGCGGCGGCTCGTAGTCGCTGAGAGAGCGAGCCACATCCCACGAGTACTGCTCTCTTTCGTAACCATAACCGCACGCCTGGAAAAACGCTTCTAATGCCGGGTCCGCCAACGGGCCCGGCACAAAGGGACGAAGTCCCCCGCCCACCCGGATTCGACCTACCCCGGCCGGGCCCACAGTGGGTTCCGGTTCCTCTCTGACTACGGTTGTAGAAGCAGACTGCTCACCCCCACCTCTATTCTGCGAAGCCACCCACCCTTCAGCCCAGCGCAGCAGCGTCCTCCCTACCCCCTGTTTCTGGTAGTTTGATGCAACTGCAATCGCCTCGATCCAGCCGGCAACATCAGTGCGCATCGCAGGCGGCGCGCCCGGATGGGCGCTGCCCACCACAAAGCCCACAGGGCGTCCCGCCGTCAAAGCAAGTCGCCCTGCACGTACGACGCCTGCATCCTCTGTGAAGTTGTATTTGAGGAATCTCTCTGTCGTGGGGAGTACGTTTCCGGTGGCGTCGTTCCATATTTCCACAGCCCACCGCACGTGTTGGGGATCGTTGACGTCAAATGCAGTTAACGCAACTTCTGACGCCTTTGATGATTCCGCCATTTGCTGAACCTGTTAACCCTCCAAGCTGGTGCCTACGCCTTGCTCCACCGCTCTCTGATACACAACCCGGGCAACCGCCACATCCTGTGCAGCCAGTCCAACCGACTTGAAGAACGTAATTTCATCCCCGCTTCTGCGGCCGGGCTGGTCACCCGCGATGATCGCGCCAATTTCAGCGTGTATCAGGCTGGCCTCATAAAGCCCTGCATTGATCGGCTTGATCAAATCTCCCGCTTCCTCAAGGCAAGCGCTCATCTGATCGACCACGACTGTGGAGCGCCGCAACGCTGTTGCATCCACTTCACTGGCATAAGGCAAATGCGACCCGATGCCCGTAACATGGACGCCGGGCCGTAGCAGACTTCCGTCAAATAGCGGGTCATGCGCACTGGTGGCGGTGACGACCACGTCGGCCGCTCCCACGGCCATTTCCACATCGTTTGTCGCCTCGACAGACCCATCGAAGGTCCCCCTGAGGTTGTCGGCCAAGGCCACTGCATGCGCCGGCGTCCGCGAAAGAACAAAGACCCGCTCAATAGCCCTCTCGCACAGAACCGCCTCCACCTGGTACGGCGCCTGCACGCCGCTACCAAAGATTGTCAGCGTACGCGCATCCTCCCTCGCCAAATGGCGGGCTGCCACCCCACCCGAGGCCCCCGTCCGCATCGCCGTCAAGAACCCGGCATCCATCAAGGCCAGCAACGCGCCATCCCTGCCATCGAAAAGCACTACATTTCCCTGGATCGCCGGCAGACCGCGTACCGTCGGATTCGTGCCGTAGAACGATATCAGCTTCGCCCCCAGCGCATCCATTTCCCCGCCCAGATAAGCCGGCATCGACATCAAACTCCCGTCATGCCGCGCAACCGGAATGTTCGCACGCACCGGCAACTCCGCCTCTCCCTGATAGATCAGACGAAAGGCGTCTGACACCGCTTCGATTGCGGCCGGCATGTCCAACAGAAATTCGACGTCGCTGCGAGTAAGCCAGAGTGGCATAGTGTCTGAGGATAGGATTGGAAAGGGTTAGCGAGTAGCCGGGATAGAATAGCACAGTGGTTTCGCCAACACAATTGCCGCCAGGGAAGGAAGGTTGTACAATCCGTACGTTAATATACTCTTTAGTCTACAGTAGGCAGAAGCACCGCATCCCGGAGGGAAAAACATGCCCACAGAACTGATCGCCCCTGCCCGCGAAGAAGTCGCCTTCCGCGACTACCAAAGCCAGCCCCTCGCACCAGATCAGATTCGCGTCCGCAGCCGCTTTGGCGCCGCCAAACACGGCTCCGAAATGGCCATGTTCCAGGGCTACGCCGGCCATCGCGGCAACTATGACGGCGATTTGCACCTGTTCACCCACGATAGCCAGATGGTCAGATACCCTAATGGCCTGGGCAATATGTGCGTCGGCGAAATAATCGAAGTGGGAACCGCCGTCCAGGACTTCCGCCTAGGCGAAACCGTCTTCTCCCACGGCTCCTTCCGCCAGGAGCACGTATGGCCCGCCGAACGCGCCCGCAAACTACCTGACGGCGTTCCCTGGCAGGCTGCCGTCTGTCTCGACCCGGCCGACTTCGCCCTTGGCGCCGTCCGCGACGGTCACATCCGCATCGGCGATGCCGTCGCCGTCTTCGGCATGGGCGCCATCGGCCTCTTCGTCCTCCAGCTCGCCAAACTGGCCGGCGCTTATCCCGTCATCGCCGTCGACCCCATCCCCCTGCGCCGCGACGTTGCGCTCGAGTGCGGCGCCGATATCGTCATGGACCCCACCGCCTGCGACGCCGGCCTCGAAATCAAACTCGCCACGGCCAAACGCGGCGCCGACGTCTGCGTAGACTACAGCGGCCATTACACCGCGCTGCAAGCGGCCATCCGCGGCGTCGCCTATCTCGGCACTGTCGTCGCCGGCGCCTGGCCCGGCAGCTACCCAGCCGGCCTCGACCTCGGCGCCGAAGCCCACTTCAACCGCCCCACCATCGTCTTCTCGCGCGCCTGCAGCGAACCCAATCCCGAATACCCCAACTGGGATGAAACTCGCCTGTTCTCAGTCGTATGGCGGCTCCTGTGCGACGGTAGCCTCAGATCTGAGCCTGTCGTCCAGCCAGTAGTCCCCTTTGCCGACCTGCTCGAACACTACCCCAAAATCGCAACCGCTCCCCAGGAAAACGTAAAGCTAGGCGTAGCCTTCTGAAAATCTGCACCAATAAAACCGCTGCGGGGACCAACTCCCCGCAGCGAATCGTCACATTATGTTCCCAGCCCCGACCCTGCCAACAACTCGTCAGAGCAGGTTATCCTCAATATAGTCCCAGTTGATCCGATACCCCATGCCCGGTTCCTGCGGCAAATGGACGTATCCTTCGCTGTCCATCCTATCGCCGATATCCTCCAGATAGGGCGGCGCAGTATTGCAGTCGATGCCCGGCGCCAACAACCCGCGCTCATAGTATTCACAAGTGTCCTCGCTCGATGAGCCCAGCAGCTGCAGGTTGGCGAACCCGCTCATGTGAATCTCGCACTTTACCCCAAACGCCTCAGCCACCGCAATCGTCTTGCGCACGCCAGTCACGCCCCCGCGCAGCACATCAATCCGTGTCATATCGGACGCCCCGCGTAGAATCCAGTCGGCCCGCGTATACAGGCTGCCCGACGCAATCTCCGGTGACAGGATCGGGATGTCCAGCTCCTGACACAGCTTGATATAGGGCTGCACTCTGTACTCATTCATCGGGTGCTCGTACCAGTAGTAGTTCAGCTCCTCCAGCACGCGCCCCACCTTATACGCCTCCTCATACGTGCGGTACGTTCCCCACGGGTCGTAGCTCAGCACCATGTCATCGCCCACCGCTTCCCGCACTGCCCGACACACCTCGATGTCCTTCTCGATGTGCGATGGCCGTCCCTGTACCGCCTCCTTCGTCACTGGGTTCCAGAAATAATAGGGATGGATCTTGTAGTGCGTATACCCCTCCTCCTTACACGCGACCGCGTGCGCCGCATACTCCTCCACACTCCCCACATTCGGAAACGTGCTGGCGTACGCCTTCACCTTGTCGCGACACCCGCCAAGCAGCTTGTAGAGCGGCAGCCCTACCGCCCTTGCCTGCAAGTCCCACAAAGCGCAATCAAGCGCGCTCAGCAGATGCTCCGGAATGTTCGCCACCCACATCCAGTGCCAGAATCGCTCCCGGTCATAAGGGTCCTGCCCCAAAACCATCTGCTTAAGCCGCCCCTCAAGCACTGCTCTGTCCTCCGGCGTCAGCCCGTCGGCGTCGCCATGCCCGTGCCCGCCAAAGTAGTACCCCTCCGCGCCCTCATCGGTGATAACCTTCGTCAGCGTCTGCGTCACCTCCTGCGGAAAACTGAACCTGCCCTGATGAAACTGCTCCCGCCGCACCCGAAATGGAATTACCTGCAAGTCCACGATTTTCATCGGTTAACTACCCTCCCTATTGTGAATTCCGGAATTGTTCGCCCCTTACCAATACGACCTTGCGCAAGAAAAGCGATGGCATTCTCCCGCTCAGCTCTTACCTCTTTTCTCTGCCATTTATGGGCGGTCGGTCCTCCGCCCCTCCCTTGTGCAGGGGCTGCGCCCCCGCAACGCCCCCCTACAAAACCATGCCTCACCAACCTGGTGCCTTCTTTTCAGCGTGTCGGATTGCCGGCATGGCGGCGGCTGTACACCAGTTGCGTCACTAAGAGACTGAATGGCTCCAAGGATTACTGGCTGGTCAAGTACTGTGGCTTAGTAGCCACGTGAAAACCAACTACCAAGAACTGCCCTCAGGATACAATTCCTTAAGCAGTGCAGCCAGTTCATCACGGGTAAGCGGGTCGATTGGCGGCGCCGGCGCACGCACACCTGCCGACCGAATCACGCCGCGATAACGCAGGATCTCCTTATGAATACCGTGGAACAGGCCCGCACCCTGGGCCGAGAGCCGGCTGACAGGCACTAGATAACGATTGAATGTTTCCCAAGCGCCTGCCTCATCGCCCGATCTCACCTTATTCCAGATATCTACAAAAGCTTCCGGCTGCGTACAGAACGGCATCGTCCCCACCGAGCCTCTCCGCATCTCCTCGATGAAATATCCGCCCCCCGCTCCGCCGAAAACCGTCAGCGCATCTCCTGCCTCCTCGGCCATCGCCGCCACCTTGGCTACGACCGGAAAACTCTCCACTTTGATGTACTGGACCCACTCGCATTCCTGTGCCAGCCGTTTAGCCAGCCCAGGCGCGATCGGCGAAGTCGCCACATCCTGAATGAATATCGGCAAGGGAACTGCATCCGAAATCGCACGGAAGTAGGCCACAGTCTCATCCTGTCCCGCAGGAAAAAACGACGGCGGCAGCACCATCAACGAATCCGCACCGTTCTCATGTGCCATCCGGCTGTAATGAACCGCCAGGTCCGTCCCATTGGCCCCCGTATTGATCACAACCGGTACCCGCCCACCCACCTGGTCGACAACAATGCGGGTCATTCGAGCCCGCTCGGCCTCCGTCAACTTGTAGACTTCGCTGCCCAACGCCACGCCCAACCCATGCACCCCCGCATCCAAATTAAAGTCAATCAACCGCCGCAGGCTCTCCTCGTCGATCTGTGAATCTTCGTCAAAGGGCGTCACCAGTATCGGATACACGCCCTCCATCTTCTTCGTAGCCATCAGTCTCCCCCTATCTCTTCGCCACCACTCTAGTCTAGGCCGCTCACAGCATCTTGCCCCCACTCCTTCATAATGGCAAGAGCTGCTTTCCTCTGATAACATCCCCACTCTACTCCGACCGCATCCAGCCTTTCCGCTTCCTAGGGGATTCCTAGGGCGTTCAATTCGAGCTGCATCTCCTCATGATAGACCTACGCAAAGAACCCTGTTCCAAGCACACGTCGTACCTCAATCGCCGCCCCTATCACTGCAAAAGTCTCATCCCCTGGAATCAGTTTCGACATTTCAGTCCTTTCTCGGAAGTGCAATGAAGTTTCCCCAAAAGAAACTTCACACACAAAACTACCAGCTTCCCCCATAGATGACACAGAAACCTTTTCCGCCATACACTCGCGCCAATTTGCAGATCAATAATCGTTTCCCACAAATCCCTCCGTCCAAAAAAAGGGGTGTCGAAGTCGCAGTTCTTCGCGGCCCTTCGTGGATAAAGACGTTGACGTCGCAGTTCTTAGCGTCTCTTCGCGGCCCTTCGCGGATTAATGTGTTGCAGTTGCAGTTGCAGTTCTTCGCGGCCCTTCGTGGCCCTTCGCGGCCCTTCGTAGATAAAGACGTTGACGTTGCAGTTCTTAGCGTCTCTTCGCGGATAAAGGTGTTGCAGTTGCAGTTCTTCGCGGCCCTTCGTGGCCCTTCGCGGCCCTTCGTGGATAAAAACGTTGACGTTGCAGTTCTTAGCGTCTCTTCGCGGCCCTTCGCGGATAAAGGTGTTGCAGTTGCAGTTCTTCGCGGCCCTTCGTGGCCCTTCGCGGCCCTTCGTGGATAAAGACGTTGACGTTGCAGTTCTTAGCGTCTCTTCGCGGCCCTTCGCGGATTAATGTGTTGCAGTTGCAGTTGCAGTTCTTCGCGGCCCTTCGTGGCCCTTCGCGGCCCTTCGTGGATAAAGACGTTGACGTTGCAGTTCTTAGCGTCTCTTCGCGGCCCTTCGCGGATAAAGGTGTTGCAGTTGCAGTTCTTCGCGGTCCTTCGTGGCCCTTCGTGGAAAGAGACGTTGAAGTCGCCGTTCTCCGCGCCCCTCCGTGGACAAAACGCCCTTCCCTCTTCCCCCCAAACAGCCAAGAACCACAATTGAATCTCTCTCCCCCCTATGCTATGATCACACAACCCCCAAATCATAGTCACCCGGCCCGACCCGCCAAAAGAAAGGCAGACAAATGACCAACGTCCTCGTACTCTCCGGTTCCAACCACGGCTTCGCCGCCAGCGCAGAAGTAATCGCTGGATTCCTTGGCAGCGACCCGGGCATCCACGTCACAACAACCGAAGACAAAGGCATCTTCACATCGTCCAAACTGGCCGACTACGATGTATGCGTCCTCGGCTCAGGCTTCACCCGCTCCGAACGTCACGAAGACGGCACCGCCACCTACCACGCCGAACTGACTGCCGAACAGGAAGAGGGACTCTTTGGATTTGTCGCCGGCGGCAAAGGCTTCGTCGGCGTCCATGGTACCGGCTGGTGGATCGGCGGCAAGGCTGCCAACCTTCTCGGCGGTCACGCCAACTGGCATCCACCGGGCCTGACTTTCACCGTTAACGTCAACGACAACGCCCACCCGGTCATGCAAGGCATCGACGACTTTGAAGTAGAAGATGAAATCTACATGTCCGCCTGGGACCCCGCCATCCACGTCCTGGCCAGTGCAGACTGGTCCGACAAAGCGCATCCCATGGCCTGGGTAAAGCCCTATGGCGGCGGTCGGGTGTTTTACACTGCGCTGGGCCACACATCCGAAACTTTCCAGCGGCCGGCAGTGCAGCAAATGATGCGGCAAGGTGCCCTCTGGGCCGCCAACGGAGCCTCCGACTGACGCACGCACGGGACAGCAGCGCCGGCCTGTTCGCGCCCCTGGCTCAGCCGACCTACCGCCGCCTCCTGCTCAGCAGCGTTCTCTGGTGGCAGACCTATTCGATCTGGGTCATCGTGGCCGGCGTCGTCGTCCTGGATATGACCGACTCAGCCCTCGCCGTGGCCTTGCTCACCTTCTGGCGACGGGCTGCCCAGCTTGTATTCGGCGGCTTCGCCGGCTTCATCGGCGACCGGCTGGGACGGCGAAACACGCTTACCCTGAGCCAGTTCGTTATCTTCGGCGCCTGCCTGGCACTCCTCCTCCTCTTCGCAGAGAACAGGCTGTCCGCCTGGCAGATCACCTTCGCCGCATTCGTCATCGGCGCCGCCTGGACAGTCGACGCACCCGCGCGCTCCGCGCTTGTGCCCGACCTGCTTGGCGGCAGGCTCACCGCCGATGCCATGCTGTTGGAGAGCTTTACCCACAGCATTATCCTGGGCGCCGGCGGCTACCTCGCCGGCTGGCTGCTCGAATATTTCGGAACCTCCGCCGGCCTCGGCGCGCTCATCGCCTTGACCGGCCTAAATCTGACCCTGCTTGTCTGGCTGGGACGAGAGCAGGTGCCGCAAACCAATCCGGTGGCCGAAGGCGGCGTCTGGCAGTCAATCGGCGAAGGCATTGCCTATGTTCGCGGCAATCGCCAGATGCTGGTTGTCGTGCTCGTGTCCGCTCTCATTAACATAATGGTATTTCCGGCCCTGAGTCTTTTGCCTGTCTTCGCCCGCGATGTCTTCGATAGAAGTGCCATCGGACTGGGCATGTTGAACGGAAGCTTCGGCCTTGGCAGCTTCATCGGCCTGTTCCTGACCCACCGCCTGCGTCGCCGATTCTCCTTCTACTGGATTTTCGCCGCCGGATCCCTGCTCCAATGTCTTGCCTGGGCTGTCTTTGCGCTCTCGCCGCTCTTCAATTTGGCCTGCCTACTGCTATTCCTGGCCGGCGTAGGCCAAGCAAGTTTCTATACCATGCGCAACGTCATTCTGCTTACCACAGCCAGCAACGAGATGCGCGGCCGTGCCATGAGCACCGTAGCCCTGAGCCAGGGAGCCGGCCTGCCCGGTGAGCTGGTGACCGGCTCGCTCGCCGAATCCGCCGGCCCCCGATTTGCAGTATCAGTTCAGGGCGTCCTGGCCGCCTTCGCAACACTCGCCATCATCCTGCGAGGAAAGAACAACCACAGATCAAAATCCTGACAGATAACCACAACTTAACCTACCCAGAAAGAACGCCCGCCCCACGACCGCAAGAAGCAAAAAAGGTGTTCTTCGCGGCCCTTAGCGGCCCTTCGTGGCCCTTCGTGGATAAGGATGTTGAAGTTGCCGTTCTCCGTGGCCCTCCGTGGAAAAAAGCTGTTGAAGTTGCCGTTCTCCGTGGCCCTCCGTGGCCCTCCGTGGATAAGGTTGTTGACGTTGCAGTTCTTCGCGGCCCTTCGCGGCCCTTCGTGGATAAGGATGTTGACGTTGCAGTTCTCCGTGGCCCTCCGTGGCCCTCCGTGGATAAGGATGTTGACGTTGCAGTTTTCCGTGGCCCTCCGTGGCCCTTCGTCGATAAGGATGTTGACGTTGCAGTTCTCAGTAGCCCTCCGTGGACAAAAGAAGGTATTCACCCTTAACCACTGCAGATCAGTACCGAGCCCCAATCACCAGCAAGTTCCAACCAAAGCCGATCCCAAACAGAAGGACCACCCAAAATGACAACCACACTCGACATCAAATCACCAATGCCCCCGCCCCACTGGGCCCTCCTCCAAAGAAGACTCCTCCGCGAGCAAGCCGAAGGCTGCCGCGCCTTCTTCGA
>MPML01000098.1 GCA_002238445.1 Caldilineaceae bacterium bin5 | reverse complement strand
CGGCCCTCCCTTGTGCAGGGGCTGCGCCCCCGCAACGCCCCCCTCCAAAACCATCGCTCACCGACCGTGTCTGCGTATTCCAGCAGTGCCGCTCCAGCAACGTGGCTGCCGCCAACCGAATACGCCATCACAAAGCCTGACTGGCGGCGAAGATGAAGAGTTGGTCAAAACACACACTGTATGTGGCTTAGCAGTTATGTTTCTGGCTATTATTATTTGGTAACATCACTTGAACAAGATTTCGGCATTGTGGGGATGGGTAAGATGACTGTAGCACGACTTTGATGTCACTGATGCCATCTGCAATTTATCCTGTGACCACTCCTTGTTTTTCCTGACCAACACCTTCTCTTTACCACAATTCAGGCTATCTCGCTACGAGTCTGGTTGGCCGCAGCCATGGTCGACAGCCGCACTGCTGCGAAGACGGCGTAACGTTGGTGAGGCATGTTTTTGGAGGGGGGCGTTGCGGGGGGGCACCCCCCGCACAAGGGAGGGCCGAAGGCCCGACCGCCCAAAGCAAGGAGAGAGGAGTGACAGAAGATCCGGAGGCGCCGGGACTCGTCACTGCATAGACACCTGCATCCATCCATGACATAATGACATCCGAGCCATAAGGACAGATGCAAGACTCCGCCACGAACACCAAAGAGAGAGCCAAATGAACAAATTCAGAGGGATTTTCCCGGCCATTATAACGCCAATGACGGCCGACGGCCAGCTCAACGAGGACGCCTTCCGCCAAGTGATGGAGTTTAACATTCAGGCCGGCGTCCATGGATTCTGGGTGGCCGGCGGAACCGGTGAGAGCGTCCTCCTGGACGACGCCGAAAACCGGCGCATCGCTGAGATCTCCGCGGACCAGAATCAGGGGCGCATTGCCAACATCATGCACGTTGGCGCGCCGACCACCGTCCGCTCTGCCCGCCTGGCCGAACACGCGGCCAAGGCCGGCGCCGAAGCCATCTGCTGCGTCCCTCCCTTCTTCTATGGCCAGAGCGACAAAGGCATCGTCGAACACTATCGCGTCGTCGCCGCCGCGGCCGACCTTCCCTTTTTTGTCTACAATCTTCCCAGCGCCACCGGTGTCGAAATTACGCCCGATCTGATGGCCAAAATCCAGGAGCGCGTGCCGCAGCTGTCCGGGCTCAAACACTCGGCGCCGTATATTCCCTACGTCAAAACCTTTGCCGAAATGGGCCTGAACTGTTTGATTGGCAATTGCCGGCTGTTCCTGCCGGCGCTTCTGATTGGCGCCACCGGCTGCGTTGACGGCCCGCCCAACATGGCCCCCGAACTCTGGGTCGCCATCTGGCGCGCCTACGAGGCCGGCGACATCCCCGCCGCCAGCAAAGCCCAGGAGAAGGCATCCTCCGCCGCCGAAGCGCTGAGTGTGACCTCCAAATTCCACGGCACCATCAAGGCAGTACTAGGCCAACGTCTTGGAATCGACTGCGGCGACCCGCGCGCACCGGGCGAGCCGCTTACCGCTGCCGAGCGCGCCGAACTGGCCGAAAAGGTCGTTGCCCTCGGCCTTGAATGTTGTGGCTAGAAACTGCGGTGGTGAATGATTAGCGGGTTGCTGTCGACAACTGCGGTCGCGGGTAACGAGCCACTGCAGAAAAGTGTAACTGCAGTGGCTCGTTACCGGGGTTACTCGTCGCTGGCTTCCACCTCCTGGCGTTGCCAGGTGTCTTCAAATTCCTCATCGCTCAACTGCCCCTGGAGCCACACCTCCGCCGCCCTCGTCGCCACCAGGGTCGCGGACGTTGTCCGGTTGAAAGTGCCGGCGACGACCACGAGGCCGTCCGGTTCCGAGATCATGCGAGGCAGGATGCGGGCCAGTTCAAAGATCAGTTGACGCTCCAAATCGGCGTAGTCCTCGCTGTCAACCGTCAGATCAACCGCATAGGCCACCACCAGGGTTCGCTGATCCTCATTCTCCTCCACATCCAGGTAGCGGATTTCAACATCCGCCTCCTGCAGAATGGTCACCGCGGTTGACACAGCCTCATCGTTTTCAAGCAGCATCGACGGGTCGGGCGTAGGCCGCGCCGCTCTCTCCTGGCAGCGCTCCAACACGCCCGCCAGCCCTTCTCTCTCCTCCTCATCATCGGCCTCATCCATCAGCCAGCGCAGATGTGGTTCCGCCTCCTGGCAACGTACCTGCGCCAGGAAAAGCAGAGCCAGCGCATTGCGGGCCACGATGTGGTCGCTGTTGAGTTGGATCGCCTCTTCCAACAGCGGCTGCGCTTTATCGAATTCGCCCATGCGTGTGTATGTTTCGCCCAGCACTGCCAACACCGTCGAGGTGCGTGCGCCCCGTTCCAAGGCGTCTAGCGCTATGCTCTGGGCGGCCTCGACATTGCCCTCGTACAGCTGCACAAAAGCCAGGCTCTCGCGTGCATCCAGGCTTTCCGGCCGCAGCACGCCCCACCGCTGCGCGGCGGTCACGGCCTCCTCCACCTCGCCCAGCATCAGGTGCGTCTCATACAACGCTTGATAGTAAAGCGGATTCTCGATGGCGAAGGCCCGGACTTCATTCAACGCCGCGCGCGCTTCCTGCGCCCTTCCATCGCGGGCATAGGCTATTGCCAGCAGGCGTGCATCGCTCACCGACTGCGGCAGCGCGTCCAATGACTTGCGGAAATACTCGGCCGCCATTGCGAAATCCCGCTCACAAAGATAGCTCACACCCACCATTCGCGTTGCCGAAATGCTGTAGGGCCGCGCCGCCAGCCAATCCTCGGCCAGAGCCCGCGACTCGCCGCACAAATCCTGATCATTGAGCAGCCGCATCCGAATCAGAGTCACATCCCGCCGGTCGACCGTAGCCCGTTCCTCCGCCAGCGCCTGATAGGCCGCCGTCTCGGCATTGCGTTCCTGCTGCAGTAACATCAACGCCATACAACTGTATGCGTCCGGGAACGGCGTATGCGGCTGGTCCAGCGCGATCGTCTGCATGCACTTCGCCTCACTCGTCTCCCAGTCCCCCTCTTCGGCCGCCATATCGGCCTCAAAGAACAGAGTCGAGGCATGGTCTCCTACAAGCTCAATAGCGCGTTTCGCAATCGACCGCGCCGTATATGTATCGCCAAAGACATTAAAGTCATGGCGGGCGTTGATGATATGCCAGGCGAAGAATTCCGGCTCCAGCTCCAGGGCTCGTTCGTAGGCCTCGCCGGCTTTATCCCACTCGTGCATCTGGAAGGCGATCGATCCCAGCGTCGCCCATCCCGCCGCCGATTCCGGCTCGAGACGCAAAGCAGCCTGGGCATGTTCATAGGCCCTTTCGACTTCATACATGCTGACAAGGATGTCGGCCAGAGCGATATGTGCGGTCGCGTTCTCGTTGTCCAACTCGACTGCTCGCAGCCCCAGTTCTTTCGCTTCATCGAAGTGGTGCGCTCCCTGCTTTGCCCAGGCCAGATATGCGATGACGGTGCTGTCCTCCGGCGCGAGCGAGCTCGCGCTCTGGGCGGAATGCAGCGCCTGTTGCCAGTACTGCGACTGGTAGAGGTAGACATCGGTCAGGCCGAGATGGGCGGGCAGGTAACTGGGGTCGGCGGCAATCGCATCGATATAGGCCGCTTCAGCTCCGATCAGGTCGCTGGAGCCAAACAGGGATTCCCCCTTGGCGCTCAGTGACTCTGCCAGGTTTCGATCAGGCTGCGCAAGCGGCTCGGGCGTGGCGGTAGGCGTAGGCCCGGGCGTTTGCGTGGGGATGACGACAGTTGTCGGCGTTTGGGTTGCCGTCGAGGCGGCAGGAGCTGTTGGCGTCGCCGTGCGTCGTTGGCTGGGGGAAGTTTGGCATGCGGCCAGGATCAGGGCAAGCGCGGCCAACAGCAAGGGAATCGCTGCGTACTGCGGCAATCGACTGTTATTTTTCATAAGGGGTCCTCCCAACTGAGGAGTGGATACGAAACCGTGAGTAACGGGAGTCTGTTTTTCACTCCGTACTCCTCTCCATTTACTCCTCGACATTCGACGGGTGCAAGGCATTGGGCAAGCCCGTTGCCGACCGTATCTTTGCGCACTTGGCAACGGATGAGTATACTCAAGACATGTCGCATTTTGACGAAATTTTGTGTTGAAAATGGCAATGGAAACCAGTCCACAAAACTATTCGTCCAATCCGCTGGTTCAACTCCAGGATGTCAAAGTTCATTTCAGCGTTCGCAAAGGTCTCTTTGGCAGTGAGTCGATCCATGCTGTAGACGGCGTGACGCTGGACATTCAGGCCGGCGAAGTTGTCGCCGTGGTCGGCGAGTCCGGCAGTGGCAAGACCACATTGGGACGGGCTGCGTTGGGTCTGATCAGGGTTACGGACGGCCAAGTCCGTTTTGAAAATACAGCGATAACCGCCTTATCGCAGAAGGATCAAAAAGCTTTTCGCCGCAGGGCCGCTGCGATTTTTCAGGACCCGTTCGCAAGCATCGATCCCTTTATGACGGCTTACGACAGCGTGGCCGAACCGCTGGTGATCCACGGTATCGGCAGCGATCGCGAGCGGCGGGAGCGAGTGTTTCAGGCCCTGCACGATGTGCGTTTGCGCCCGGCTCAGGAGATCGCCGACAAGTACCCTGATCTGTTGTCCGGTGGTCAACGACAGCGATTGAGCATAGCGCGCGCGCTCGTGTTGCAGCCGCAGTTCATCGTGGCCGACGAGCCGGTTTCTATGGTAGACGCGTCCAGCCGGGCAGAGTTGTTGGCATTGCTGCGCGAGCTACAGGAGCGGTTCAACATTGCTTTTCTGTACATTACCCACGACATTGCCACGGCCCGTCACTTTGCCCAACGGATCGTCGTCATGTATTTGGGCTGCGTCGTCGAGATGGGAGAGGCGGCAGATGTGGTGCGCAATCCGATGCACCCATATACCCAGGCCCTCATTGCGGCCGTACCCGAACCGGACCCGGCCAACCGGCTAAACCAACGGCCTAGCCTCCCTGGCGAACCGCCCAGCCCTGCCAATGCGCCAAGCGGATGCTCTTTTCATCCCCGTTGCGCTTCCTTCATGGCCGACAGGTGCGAACTGACGACACCGCGACTACGTGAAGTCGAGCCGAATCACTTTGTAGCCTGTTTTCTGCATGAAGGTATTGACGCCTACCAAAATTGAGAAAGCGAATCTGCTATTATATTATCATCTGAAGCCCGTACAGTTGAAATCTACAATTTAATCAACCGTCACCTACGCGGACAATGGCTCGTCCGCCTGTCCCGCCGCCACGCGCCCAAAGATGGGGTCGGCGGTGGCTGAGCCATTGTTGGCGTTTATCGTACACATAAGGAGTTTTGTATCCCATGAATAGAATGCGCAAGATCAGGCGGCTCGGCAAAGGTCTCCGGCTGGGCCTGCAACTTCCCCTCTTGTTCTTGATCGCCGCGTTGACGGCAATGCCGCTGCCAGTGGCAGCGCAAATACCGGTGCCGCAACTGCCGACGCGCGGCAAGATCAGCAAGAACCCGGCTGATATCCTAGACGCCATGAACCCAATTCAGGATGTTCTCTCGGGGCCTGCTTGGCTGATGGCCCAGGGTGTGGACAACCGGGTTTTCATCGACCGGCCGGGCTGGAACACACTCGACCGCCAGAACCTGAGCAGCCTGCCTGGCAGCGAGGGCAACTCGCCGCTGCTGCAGTCGGTGGGGCCGGGCATTCTCGTGCCCTACCGCGATCCGGCGCCCGCGTTCAGCCGCGACCTGCTGGTGACCCGGGATTTCAGCAACTCGCCTTTGCAGACCGAGCCGGATATCGCGGTCAACCCGCATGATCCCGACCACCTGGTCCTGGGTCTGATCGACTATAACTTCCCCAACAACTCCGCCTACGTGAGCATCGACGGCGGCGTGAATTGGGAGGGGCCGCAGCAGATCAAATACCTGCGCAAAGATCGCGTCTCCGGCGGTGACCCGGTGGTGGAGTTCGATCAAGACGGCAATGTCTACATGGCTTCGATCTCCATCGGCGTCAAGGAGTACTCTGTCGGCAATGCCACCGGCTTTGCTCTCGTTTCCTCGATCGCCGTCTCTACCTCGAAAGACGGCGGCTTCGTCTGGGAAGAGCCGGTCGACAGCGCCCGCAGCGACGTCGAATCCGACGCCGTGCTTGACCCCACCGGACGCATACGCGGCACAGTGAGCCTCAGCTTCCTCGACAAACCGTGGATGGCGACAGGCCCCCATCCCACGATCGAAGACCAGACCGTGGTCTATGTCACATTTGTCGAATTCAACACTATCTACGACATCCTCTACATCGGCGAGCTCCCAACCCTGGGCGCGCCCGAGGTACAGACAACGCCGATGCTGAGCTACTCGATGGATCGGGGTGTGACCTGGTCCGATGCGGTCCCGGTCGGCCCGACCGTAAAGCGCACTTATGGCGAAATCGACGACACCGAAGGGCAGTCGAACGCCATTGGCACCAAGCGGGTCGTGCAGGGGCCCTTTCCCGTCGTCGATTCCGAGGGTACGCTCTATGTTACCTGGCTCGACAGCACTGACGACGAGAGCATGAAAGGCCTCGCCGAGTTCTATATGTCCAAGTCCGAAGATGGCGGTGAAACGTTCGGCGAGCCGAAACGTATCGCCCGATTCCTTGAGCCTGGGTTCCGACCGCGTAACGCCTACTTCCGCTATTGGGCTTCCGCCTTCCCCAAAGTATCGGTGGGGCCTGAGGATGAACTCTATGTAGCCTACGTTGCTCTGCCCGCGAACAACCCACTCGATGAGGGCGACGTCTATTTTATTCGCTCGCTCGACGGTGGCGACCGCTGGTCGCGGCCCAAGCGCATCAACACTGACGAGACCGACGCCGTCCAGTTTTTCCCCGCCATGGACGTTGGGCCGGATGGCGTCATCCATATCATGTGGGGTGATATGCGCGACGACCCCGTCCGGACCCGTTACCATATCTACTATTCCCGTTCCGAAGATCAGGGCGAGAACTGGGGGTTTGAACTGGAGGAGCTCGACCTCAAAGTAGGCGACACGCGCGTGACCGACTTCCCCTCCAATCCCAACAAAGGCTTCCCGCGAGGGCTTTTCCTGGGAGACTACTTCTCCATCGCCGCCAGCGAGAATGACGCCTATCTGGTGTGGGCCGATACTCGCCTCGGCGAGTTTGGACCTACCAACCAGAAGATCGGTTTCAGCCGCCAGCGCGCCATCGCCCGACCCGAAATCTTCATCAGCCCCGACGCCGGAGCCGCGGGCGAGACCATCACGGTCCAGGGGCACGGCTTCCAACCGGATATGGATATCTACCTGATAGTCGGCGGCGCCAATGCCGCATCGGGCCGCACCGACAAGCTGGGTCGCTATACACAACAGATCTTTGTTCCAATCTCCGGTGAAGGCGCCCACCGGGTGACGTTGGTCGACGAATCGGGCAACTTCGCCTCCACATCATTCTATATGGAATTCGGCTTCGACAATGTCCAAGACCTGGAAAGGAAACTGGATGCCCTGGATGAGAAATTGGACCAGTTGAACGGAACGGCATCGCAAGCCGGTCTGACCCCCGCTTCGCACCAGGTGGCGGTGGAGAGTGAGCCAGCAACTACTGTGCTTGCCACTACCACGGTTCCTGGGGGAAGCGCGGCCTGGCCGGTGGCTGGCGGCATCGGCATCGGCATCGCGCTTGGTTTGCTATGGGTTTCCTTCCGCAGGCGAACTGGATGAGCTGAAAGCGGTTGGCGGCGCGCGGCCACTTTGGTTTCCGGACGCTCCAGGGATGATGGCAGCGGACGGCAACCAAGTGGCCGCTGACCGCGGGCGCTGACAAAAGGATTTGCAATATGAATACGACCTGGTCGACCAAAATATCAGCATGGCTGCTCAAAGTCGTCCCGATCAGCCTGGCTATTATCTTTGGCCTTTCCTCCTCGGTCCTGGCCCAATATAGTCCTCCGCACGAGGAACCCGGTCCCGCGGTCGAGCGGCTCTACTTCAAAGCGTTCAACGTGGACCGCGCGCCCCTGGACCTGCAAGCTGGCGAGATGGACCTCTACTACTTCAATCTGAAGATCGCGGCGGCCCGCGAGCTGCGCGACAACGAGGGTATCCAACTCTATGAGGCCCCGGCCAGCACAATTTCGTTGATCCTCAATCCGGCGCCGGCGCCGGAAGGAAGATTGAACCCCTTTTCGATCAAGGAGGTGCGGCAGGCGATGCAGCGCCTGATCGACCGGGAGTTTGTGACGCGGGAGATCTACCAGGGCCAGGCGTCGCCGATGTACACTAACGTGGCCTCCACCGATTTCGATTATCTGACCGTCTTCGATGTGATCCAACAGGCGGATTTGGACTACGATCCCGAATACGCTCGCCAACTGATCGCCGATGCCATGACCGAGGCCGGCGCCGAGCTGGTCGATGATGTGTGGCACTTCAACGAGCTGCCAATCCGCCTGAAATTCATCATGCGCGTGGAGGACGAGCGGCGCGAGGTGGGCGACCTGATTCGCGCGGCCCTGCAGGACGCCGGATTTGCGGTCGCGGCCAATCGCCAGACCTTTGCGCCGGCGATCCAGACCGTCTATGCCACCGACCCGTCCCAGTTTGAATGGCACCTGTACACCGAAGGGTGGGGCCGCGGCGCGCCCAACCGTTATGATTTCAGCGGCATCAACTCCTTCTATGCACCTTGGCTGGGGAACATGCCCGGCTGGCAAGAGGTCGGTTTCTGGCATTATGAGAACGAGGAGTTGGACGAACTGGGCGAGCGGCTCTTCAAGGGAGATTTCGCCGATCAGGCCGAGCGTGACGACATGTATCGCGAGATGACCCGCATCGGCCTGGACGAGTCGGTGCGCGTCTGGATTGCCACGGTCATGAACGCCTTTCCCGTGCAGGCGGGCGTCGAGGGCATAACCCAGGATCTGGCGGCGGGACCGCGCGGGCTTTGGAGCCTGCGTTCGGCTTACAAACCGGACAGCGACGAACTGACCGTAGGCCATCTATGGGTGTGGACGGAACGCACGACCTGGAACCCGGTGGGCGGGTTTGGCGATGTCTACAGCAACGATATCTGGCGGCAGCTGCAGGATCCGGCGGTTTGGAATGACCCCTTCACCGGGATTCCGGGGCCCTTCCGTATCGCTTACGACGTCGAAACGGCCGGCCCGGCCGGCACACTGGAAGTGCCGGCAGACGCCATTCTCTGGAACGCAGAGCGGGGCCGGTGGGCGAACGTAGGTGAAGAGGTGACCGCCACCAGCAAGGTGGTCTACGACTACAGCAAGTACTTCCAGGCCCCGTGGCATCATGGCCAGCCGATCAGCATGGCCGATGTGCTCTATTCGATCTACCAGGGCTTCGACCTTTCCTATAATCCAGATAAAGCCAAGATCGAAACGGTCATCGCCACGACCGCGCGCCCTTTCCTGGAGACGATTAAGGGCTACCGCGTGTTGGACGAAAATCGCATCGAAGCCTATGTGGACTTCTGGCACTTTGAGCAGAACTACATCGCGTCCTACAGCATCCCCGCCGGGCTGAGTACGCCCTGGGAGATGCTCTATGCCCTCGATGAGCTGGTATTCAGCCAGCGGCGGGCTGCGTATAGCGACACAGCTGCCGCCCGTTACAACGTGCCATGGATCAGCCTGGTGCTGGATCGGGATGCCCGGCTCGTGCGCAAAGCCATGTTGGACCTGCGCCGCGCAGAAACCATCCCCACGAATGTGTTTACCCTGCCGACGCCAGACGGCGAAACGGTCCTGGTCAGCAGCGAAGAGGGCGCGGCACGTTTCACGGCCGTTCTCGACTGGTTTGAAGAAAAAGGCCACATGGTGATCAGCAACGGTCCCTTCATGCTGGAGCGCTATGATCCACCGGCCCAATTCGCCGAACTGACCGCCTTCCGTGACGAGAACTATCCGTTCACAGCCAGCGACCTCTACCGCGGGCTCCCGGATCTGATCGAATACACTGAGATCGAGGCGCCGCCGATTGAGCTTGCCGCCGACTATGAAGTTACCTTGACGCTGGAGGGGCCGGGCAATCTGTCGTTGCGCTATCTGCTGATCGACACCGCCAGCGGGGAGATCATCCAACAGGGCGACGCGGACACGCTCGACGCCAACTGGTTTGCGATCAGAATGACTGCTGACACCACGGCCGAGTTGGAGCTGGGCATCTACGAACTGGTGCTGGTTGCATACAGCGATGAACTGGCCCGGATGGCGGAGCGGCGCATCGAGTTGGAAGCAGATATCACCATCATCGAGGAGGAGCCGGCCGCGGCGGAGGAAGAGAAGACAGAGACGGAGGATTCCGAGGCCGCCGAGGACAAGGAAGAGAGCGAATCCGAAACCGCGGCGGACGCTGAAACAGAGTCCGATGCGGAAGAGTCTGATACAGAGGACGCAGAATCGGAATCTGATTCCGAAGCCGCGTCAGAATCAGATTCGGAGTCTGATGCTGAGACCGCTGCGGGCTCGGATGCTGAAACCGAAACCGAGGCCGCAGCAGATGAGCCGGCAGAGGAATCGGCCGGCGGCGTGCCGGTGAATGTAGTTGTCGGCATCCTCGTAGTCATTGTAGTCTTCGGCGGCATCATGTTAGTCCGCCGGAAACGCGAATAGCTGGTCTGTGAAACACCAGTGGCCGCTTCCACTGGCCACTGGTGTTTGGTGTCATGTCCCTTCTCCGCCCTCTTCTGGTCCGATCACTCACCATGATCGGTGTTTTCTTCCTCGTTCTGCTCCTGTTGGTTCTTACTCTCGGCCTGACCGGCTTCTCCGACCGCATACTTTCGGCCACGATCGGTGAACAGCTGCGCGGGGAGCGAACCGCGCTGGCCGAGACGATCCGCGACCCCGATGAGATGGAAAAGGTGCTGGACAAGCGCCGCGAGGAGCTGGAGATATTTTATGGGTTGAGCACGCCCTGGTACTACCGGCTGCCGCGCACCGTCTTGCGGGTTTTGACCCTCGACCTGGGCGAGGCCCGTACGCTGCGCAGCTTTGACGGCAGCAACCGCGTCTTCGATATCGTGACCGAGCGTGTGCCCAACTCCATGCTTCTGCTCACCACATCCCTCATCATTACCGCCACCATCGGCATCATTGCCGGCGCCTATCTCGCCACCCGTCAGGGTTCCTGGCTGGACCGCTTTGTCTCCGCGTTCGCGGCCGTCTCCTTCGCCGTTCCCACCTGGTGGATCGGCATCCTGCTCATTCTGATTCTTTCGATCCAGCTGCGTATCCTCCCCTCCGGCGGCATGTACAGCACGCCGCCCCCCACCCAGCCGCTGGCCCGGTTTTTCGATCTGCTCCAACATGCCCTGCTGCCGGTAATTACTCTGGTCCTCGTCAGCTTTGGGCCGTCCATCTACTCCATCCGCACCATCACCCTCAACATCGCCCAGGAGGACCACGTCAAGATCGCCCGCGCCAAAGGTCTCCCGGAAAGCCGCGTGCGGCTTCGCCATATTCTGCGGGTGGCCGCGCCGCCGATCGTCACCGGGTTGATGTTCGGCCTCGCCGGATCGCTGTCAGGATCGATTCTGGTGGAGACCGTCTTCAACTGGCAGGGTATGGGCCGGCTCTATTACGATGCTCTGGCGGGGACCCCCGACGAAAATGTGATCGTGGCCCTCACCTTCATCTTTACGCTGATGTATGTCGTGATCCGCATCGTGTTGGAAGCGCTCTATGTCTTTCTCGATCCGCGCGTGAGGTACACCGACTGATGCCGAAGCGTAGTTTTCCGTCCGGAATGACCTCTATGCGCCGAACCATAACTGGCGCGAGGAGGGAAACGCCGTGAGCACGGCCAATGCCTTGCGGGAACTTCTGCGCAGCGGGCCGGGTCTTGCCGGCACGGCACTGATGGTCCTGCTGTTTGTGGTCGCCCTCTACGTGCTGCTCGCTTTCCCGCTGGATTTTGGCGAGAGCCAGTGGAGCAATCCCGTCGTCTGGGTGGATAACCCGAAGGCGGTGCCGCCTGTCTGGATCAATGCGCTGCGCGGCGGGACCCGGCCGCCCCACCATGTCTTCGAGGGCACGGAGCCGCACACTGTGCAGACGGCCCGCAGCGGTCCGGTCCATACCTGGCGTTTCCCTTTCACATATGATTCTTCTCACCCGCCGACCTTTCTGGCCGTCACCCTCACCGATGTGAACTATGCCGAGCGGCCGCCGCTGCTGCTGATCTCGCTCAAACGACCGGACGGCAAACAGCTGCGTATCTTCCGCCACGCGGTGCGCGGCCCGCGCGAAGACGAGAGCGGACCGTTCAAGCGCTATGCCCAAACGCCGCTGCGAGTCCAGTTGAGCACCGACGAGGCGACCGTGTCCGCAGTGCAGGAGTTTGTCGCCGACGAGTTCGGCCTGCGGCTGGATGGCGCGCAGATCGGCGGACGCGTCGATCGTATCCTCTTTGGCGTCCCTGGCGACGAAGCCGACGAGGAGTTCGCGCCGCTGACCGGCGACTATGAGATCATCATCCAGGCCGCTTTGCGCGCGGAGGGCGACAGCGTGGGGAAGGTACGCTTCGTGGTGGGGGGCGCCGTATTTGGCTGGATGGGCACCGACAGCCTGGGTAGAGACCTGGCGCGGGGGCTGCTGTTCGGTCTGCCCGTCGCCATCCTCATCGGAATTTCCGCGGCCCTCCTCTCCACCGCCATCGGCACAACTCTCGGCATCGCCAGCGGCTACCTCGGCGGACGCGCCGACATCGCGATCCAACGCTTTTCCGACATCGTCGCCAACGTGCCGGTGCTTCCGCTGCTCATCTTCATGCTCTTCATCATCGGGCCCAGCTTGTGGATCATCATCTTTATTCTCGTCGCCTTCGGTTGGCCGGGCCTGACCATCCAGGTTCGCAGCATGGTGCTCCATATGCGCACCAACCAGCTGATCGAAGCGATCCAGAGCCTGGGCGCGTCGCGGCGCCGGGTGATGTTCCGCCACATTCTGCCCCAGATAGCGCCCTATGTCCTCGCCCAACTCATCTTCGCCGCGCCCTCCGCGATTCTGGCCGAAGCGGGCCTCAGCTTTCTCGGCCTCGGTGATCCCTCCATCCCCACCTGGGGACAGATTCTCGAGACCGGTTTCCGCACCGGCGGCATCTACGTCGGCTATTGGTGGTGGATCGTGCCTCCCGGCCTCTGCATCGTCCTCACCGCCCTCACCTTTATGCTGCTGGCGCTGGGAATCGAACCGATAGTGAATCCGCGGCTGAGGCAACCCGCGCAATGACAACCCGCGCCGCAACAACGCTGCTCGACATACGCGACCTCTCGTT
Source organism: Caldilineaceae bacterium bin5 (assembly GCA_002238445.1). Taxonomy (GTDB): domain Bacteria; phylum Chloroflexota; class Anaerolineae; order Caldilineales; family Caldilineaceae; genus Bin5. The sequence goes on along the minus strand of MPML01000098.1, from coordinate 1,177 downwards.
CCACTATGCCGACCGCGCCGGACCGGTGCGCGCCGTCGACCGCGTCTCCTTTTCCCTCGCAAGCGGCGGCTCCGCCCTCGGGTTGGTGGGCGAATCGGGCAGCGGCAAATCTTCCCTTGCGCTCGCAATCATGCGGATGCTGCCCGCCAACGTGGCCCGCTATGACGGCGAAATCTGGTTGAACGGGCAGGAGCTGCTCGGCATGGCGGACGAACGTTTCCGGCAGGAGATTCGCTGGCGTAAGCTGGCCCTGGTGCCGCAAGGCGCGCAGAACGGATTCAACCCTGTGGTGCGGGTGGGGGAGCAGATCATTGAACCGCTGGTCGTGGGCGGCGCCGCCGGTAAACGGGAGGCCCGCGCCCGCGCTTTGGAGCTGTTGGCCTATGTGGGGCTGCCGGCGGATGTTTATGCCCGCTATCCGCATGAGCTGAGCGGCGGCATGAAACAGCGGGCCATGATCGCGGGCGCGTTGATCCTGGAGCCGCCGGTCGTGATCATGGATGAGCCTACCTCGGCGCTGGACGCCAGCGTTCAAACCCAGATCACCAACCTGCTCAAGCGGCTGAAGCGGGAGTTGAATCTTGCGATCATCTTTATCACCCACGACATCGCGCTGGCGAGCGATGTGTGCGACGATCTGGCCGTGGTATATGCCGGGGAGATTGTCGAGATTGGCAGCGCGGAGCAGGTCCTGCTGCGTCCCAGCCACCCTTATACGCAACGGCTTCTGGCCAGCATCCCCCGGCTCCACACCGACACGCTGCCGCAGTTCATCCCGGGCGCGCCGCCGGACCTGCGCCAGCCGCCTGCGGGCTGCCGTTTCCACCCGCGCTGTCCGCTGGCTTTCGAACAGTGCGAACAGGAGAACCCGCCGGCCTTTGAACCGGCGGATGGCCAGCTGGCAAGGTGTTGGCTGCTTGCGGATGGGATGGAATAGATCTCGAAGCAGCAAGCGCTATCCCCGGCAGACGCGGGGGGCGGGAAGAACGGACGCCGCCGGTATGAAAACGAAAAACTCCCGTTCAGGGAGTTTTTGAACTTCTGATATATAAGAAAGAGGAGGTTGGCAGCGGTCTACTCTCACACGGGGTCGCCCCCGCACTACCATCGACGCTGGTGGACTTTACGACCGGGTTCGGGATGGGACCGGGTGTTTCCCCACCGCTCTTGCCACCAA
>MPML01000097.1 GCA_002238445.1 Caldilineaceae bacterium bin5 | reverse complement strand
TCGGCCGCGTGCGCGACCGCCTGCCCGTCTACCTCACCGCCGGCGACATGGAGCTGCAGGGCTACCTCGACCACATTGACGACGGCCGCGCCTTCGGCGTCAACGCCTACAAACTGCACACCTACAAGGGCGGCAAAGCCGACATCCCCATCCTTACCGCCGTGCGCAAAGCAGTCGGCGATGACTACGATCTGCTCAACGATCCCGTCTGCTCCTACAACCTGCGCGAAGCCATCGAAGTGGGCCGGGTCATGGAAGAGCTCGACTACATCTGGCTAGAAGAGCCTATGCACGAACAGAAGATGAACCAGTACCAGGAGCTCTGCCGCACGCTCACAATCCCCATCATGGCCACCGAACGCCTCATGCACGACATGGACCTCACCGCCCAGTGGCTCATCCAGGGCGCCACCGACCGTCTGCGCGCCCGCGCCTCCTACGGGCTCACCCAGGTCCTCAAGCTCGCCCACTTCGCCGAGCTCCACGGCGCAAACGTCGAGCTCAACGGGCCGGGCGGATGCTACGGGCTCGTCCACGCCCATGCCGGCTGCTGCATCGACAACACCGACTTCTACGAGCTGCTCGGCCCGGCCACCCCCCAGCGCCTGCGCGCCGAAGGCGAAGAATGGGGCCTGCTAAACGCCCCCCTCATCGAAGACGGCCACATCGCACCCCCCGACGGCCCCGGCTGGGGCGCAGTCTGGGACGAAGACCGCATCCGCTCGCTCACAGTGGCGACCGACTGACAAAGGGAACGCCGCCCAATAGATCCCCTCTACGCAGCCTCGGACTTGGTCGTACGCGACCCCCAATTCCGGAGTCTCAACTGATGGCGGACGCCAAGATCGCCAACCTGTTCACAACCGCCGCGTAAGTACGCGGCAGTTCACAAAAAACTAAAAACTGACTACCAAAAACTGCCCATAAAATGAAAATCACCGACGTCAAGCTACACAACCTCGAACACCCAACCCTCACCCAGGCCGGTTACCGGCTGAAACAGACTTCCGGCCTGCACCGCATTCAGTACACGCATACTCCTCTGTCCACCACCACCCCCATGCAGATCCAAATCCTGGACGTGGAAACCGACCAGGGTATCACCGGCCGCGTCGCCCCCGCCTCCATCACCAAGGCCCAGCTCGAAATCCTCAAGACGCACGCCGTCGGCGAAAGCCCCTTCGCCCGCGAACGGCTCTTCCAGATGCTGCAAAAAGGCACCCGCTGGGTCTACCAGGACCCCGGCTGGTTCGGCGACTTCGACAACTGCCTCTGGGACATCACTGGCAAAGCCGCCGGTCTGCCTGTCCACGCCCTCATCGGCCGCGTGCGCGACCGCCTGCCCGTCTACCTCACCGACCACGAGCTGACCCCGCAGGGCTATCTCGACCACATCGAGCGCGGCCGCGCCTTCGGCGTCAACGCCTACAAACTGCACACCTACCGAGGCGGCAAAGGCGACATCCCCCTGCTCACCGCAGTGCGCAAAGCAGTCGGCGACAGCTACGACCTGCTCAACGATCCCGTCTGCTCTTACAACCTGCGCGAAGCCATCGAAGTGGGAATTGCAATGGAGGAGTTGGACTACGTCTGGCTCGAAGAGCCGATGCACGAACAGAAGATGAACCAATACCAGGAGCTTTGCCGCACGCTCACCATTCCCATCATGGCCACCGAACGGCTCTGCCACGACATGGACCTCTCCGCCCAGTGGCTAATCAACGGCGCCACCGACCGGCTGCGCGCAAGGGTAGGCCATGGTCTCACCCTGGTTCTCAAACTGGCACATTTCGCCGAACTACGCGGCGCCAACGTCGAGTTGCACGGTCCCGGCCACCTCTTCGGGATAGGGCATGCCAGTGCCGGCTGCTGCATCGACAACACCGACTTTTTCGAACTCTTCGCCGCAAACGGTCCCCGCGACCTGCGCACCGACGGTGAAGAGTGGGGTCTCCTCAGCGCCCCTCTGATCGAAGACGGCCACATCGCGCCCCCCGACGGCCCCGGCTGGGGCGCCGTCTGGGACGAAGAGCGCGTGCGCTCACTCACCGTCGCCACCGACTGAACGGCGTAAATGCAGATCCCTCAACAATCGAGAGTATGCGAATGATTCCTGCTGAACGACGGGGCAAGTTGGAAAATCTGGACCGCTCGTATGATCTGCGCTTCTGGCAGACGCAAACGCCCCAGGCGCGTCTCAACGCGACTTGGGATCTGATCGTACACTTTGCCAGGGTCAAGGGTCTTGACGCTCGCCAGCTCCGACTGCAACGATCTGTTGAGAGGTACGGACGCGAACAGAGGGGCATCTGATCTGAACCGTGTCCCTGCATGGTGGACACTGCAGGGACACTGATGGAACCGAACAGGCGCTGCAGCTGACCTTCTAACTGCTCACATTACCTAGCGACAGCGCAATCAACCTACGCACTCAAATGCGGCAGCACCGTCGCCGCGAACAAAAACGATCCCTCAACCCGCGGCGAATCCGCAATATTGACCGTGAGCCGCCCCGCACCCTGCTCCACAATCCGCAGCAGCGCATCCGTCACCTGCGCCGGCGTCCCCTCTATCGTGCCCTCACCCGATGGCCGCACCTCAGGATCCTCTTTCAACCGCTGCAACTCCCGCTCGTTATCCGCGATCAAGACGCTCACGTGCATCACCTGCAAAATCTCGTCGTAATCCCGACCCACCGCCCGACAGTGCTCCTGCAGCACCGACTGCTTGTGCGCATACATCTCCAGGTCGCTGCACACCCAGTTCCACCAGTCCGCCCGCTCCGCCACCACCCGCAGCAGATACCGCTCCCCGCCGCCTCCGACCATGATCGGCGGCACAATATCCGGCTTGGGCTCGCAATACCCGTTTTCCAGCTGGTAATGCTTGCCCGCAAAATTGACCGGCGTATCCGTCCACATCGCCCGCATAATCTGGATCGCCTCGTCCAGCTGCTCGATCCGCGCCCGCGCCCGCGGGAACGGCCAGCCATACCCAAGGTACTCCTCCTCATTCCAGCCCGCGCCAATCCCGATTACCACCCGGCCGCCCGAAAACGCCTGCGCAGTCGCCGTCATCTTCGCCAGATGCGCCGGGTTGCGAAAACTGTTGCACAGCACATCGTGCCCAACCAATATGTCCGGATAGCGCGCCAGCGCATACACAGCCATCGTCCAGCCCTCGGCCACATTGTGCCCGTTGTACTGCACATGGTCCGGAAACCACAGCGAATCAAACGGATGGATGATCTGATCGAGATAGGGAAAAAGTTCGGTTACGTGGCGGGACCACGTGTTGATGCCCACTGGGACGCCCATACTTGCCTCCTCGGATTTGGGGCGCGCGCTGCGCCTCTGCTGCGCCAAACGCGCGTTGGATCAGGTAAACTGTCCGCTGCCGGCTTGCATTTCATATCTGCTTCTAAGACAATCATACCAGAGCAAGCGCCAACATGCCGCAGCCCTCGCCGCCCGGCGCCGCACAGCCACAACCTCTACGCCCAATGCGCAAGAACCAGTCGGTCGAACCAGTATCGCGCGACCAACCCAGCACAGGAGCGAATCCAATGCCCTTCGAAGTCTACGATTTCCGCGATGTGAACAAGAACGTACTGACAACCCCGGAGATCCGCGCGCGGCTCTATCACATGGAGCCCGGCCAGGTCGACAGGCTCCACAGCCATGACCTCGGCCACGAAATCTTCCTCATCCTCGAAGGCAAAGCCGAATTCATGATCGCCGGCCACACCGAAGTGCTCGAAGCCGGCCAGCTGTGCATTGCCCTCGCCGACGAAATTCATCAAGTGCGCAACCTGCTGCCCGACCGCCGCACCGTCATGTTCCTGTCCGTAACACCCCACATCCAGCCCACCCACACCGGCCGCGATCCCGACGGCTCCGTCCACCCGCCCCAGTTTCGCACCAACACCTTCTACGACGACGTCGACGACACCGGCCCCATCGCAGACCTGCTCGACACCTTCGTGCACGACGCCGAAGCCCTCGCCGACGAGGCCCGCCAGGCCGCCGCCGCCCACGCCCAACAAGCCGAAAACTGGCGCAAAGCCGACGCCGCAGCCGACCGAGACGCCGCCGTAGCCGCCCGCAACACCATGTGGCAAGCCGTCCGCAGACTCCACACCAACCTCTTCAAACTCGACCTCATCTGGAACAGGCTAGCCCCAAGAGCCGACGAAAACGCCAATAGCTAATAAACCCTTCGTGGATGAAAGGATAAAGGTGTCCTTAGCGGCCCTTCACAGATGAAAGGTTTTAAGGTGTACTTCGCGCCCCTTAGCGACCCTTCGCGGATCAAAGGTGTTGAAGTTGTTCTTAGCGTCCCCTAGCGCCCCTCCGCGGACAAAGAGGGGTTAAAGGTGTTCTTCGTGGCCCTTAGCGGCCCTTCGTGGACAAAAGGTGTTGCCGTTGCCGTTCCTGAAGTTGCCGTTGCAGTTCTTCGTGGTCCTTCGCGGCCCTTCGTGGACAAAAGGTGTTAAAGTTGTTCTTCGCGCCCCTCCGCGGACAAAAGGGGTTAAAGTTGTTCTTCGCGGTCCTTCGCGGCCCTTAGAGGACAAAAGGTGTTGCCATTGCCGTTCCTGAAGTTGCCGTTGCAGTTCTTCGTGGTCCTTCGCGGCCCTTCGTGGACAAAAGGTGTTGCAGTTGCAGTTCTGCAGTTGCAGTTCTCCGTGGTCCTCCGTGGCCCTTCGTGGACAAAAGGTGTTGAAGTTGCTCTTCGCGCCCCTCCGCGGCTAAACCACCTCCCAATCCCGCAACTCCCACTTCTATCAAACCTCACCGAACCCTGCTCCAATCCCACTGTTGGGTGAGCCCCAATCCTTGGACCACGAAACAAAAAAGATAAGGCGCGCTCCGAGCCACTGCTCTGGTGGTTCACGACTGCACGCGCAACGCCCCCAATAACCCAATCTGTGGCCGGAACTGAAAAAATGGGATTGGCCAGACAGATCATGTATGGTAAATTTCTAGTTATATTCCATATCTCTGCAAAAAACAGACTACAGCTGAGATCGTCCTGCATGGACACCGACTGGCGCGATTCATAGCCCTGCGCATCGAGCGTGTTGTGTCGCTATTAGCTCTCATCACAACAACTGCAGTCGACGTGGAAGAATCTGCGTGCCAAGGGGGTGATGTCTTCCGAAATGAGCCGTAATGTAGTCCCCGCTTCGGGACAATGTTCAATGTGCTGACACCTTGTCAGATGAGCGCAACGTGTCTGCACGCAATGACAAAGAGGAGTTTCGACAATGACTGCGAACAGAATGAGCCGACGTGGTTTTCTGCAGCTTTCAGCAGCCGGTACAGCCGGCGCGCTGCTCGCCGCCTGTGCCGGTCAGCCGGCAGCCGCTCCCGCCGCCGAAGAAGAGAGCGGCGACATGATGGCCGAAGAGGCTGTTGAGATCAGGTTGTCACACTGGTGGGGTGAGCAGCACAACCATTGGCTGCCCATCGTTGAGGATAAGACCAACGTCACGGTGACGCAGGAGATCTATCCCTGGGGCGAGTATCTGACCAAAGTCTTGACCCAGGTGGCGGGCGGTGTGGCGCCGGATATCATCCAGCTTGATCAGAGCCACAACGCGGATTTCTTCCCCAAGAATATCTTTGTCCCCTACAATGATTTTCTGGAAGCCTCCGATTTAGACATGAGCAAGTGGAACGTTGATCCGGCGCTTGAGGTTGGCTACAACGGCGATATCCTGGCCTTGAGCCTCTTCACCATGCAGGGCCGCTCGGTCTATCTGAATCTGGACCTGGTGCGGGAGGCCGGATACCCTGAAGATGAACTGCCCTTGTATGGCAATGACAACTTCGACATGTGGCACTGGGACGACTTCGTGGCCTTCCTTCAGGCTGTCACCATCAAGGAGTCGGACGGAACCTACCAGCAGTATGGCTATGCCGGCGCCATCACCGACGCAACCAGTCTCGCATACCAGATGGCCAGCTACGGTGCCGACCTGGTCGATGATCCGTGGGCCTTCGCTGAAACCGAAGCGTTGCTCGATGCAGAAGCGGCCATCTCGGCCGCGCACGATATCATCGATCTGACGGCCGTGCATGGCGTAGCGCCGACGCTGGAAGCCCAGCAAGGCGTCGAGGGAGGCCTGTTCAGAGCAGGGCTCGCAGCCGCGGTCATCGGCTGGACCAACCAGACCTATCTCATGGCTGAACTCCCCTTCGAATTGGGCTTCATGCACATGCCGTTCGTGGACCGCCGCGTTCATGGCGTTGGCGCCAACCACTGGTGCATCAACAAGGCATCCGAGCTGATTCCGCAGGCGCAGCAGGCGGCGCTCATCCAGACCACCGATTACGAGGTCGGACAGGCTCTGGTCGATCTGGCGGCCACGATTTCCGCCTATGATCCCGCCTACTATCTGGATACGCTGCCGGAAGGCGATCTGGGCGTTATCACGCGCATCATGTTGGCGCGCCTGGCCGGCATGTCCGACTGCGACTACTGTACGGAAGATGTGAACATGTTCAATCGCGCCGGATTTGGCCGCAGCGGACGCTTCCTGCAGGACACGATCCGCGCCGAGCTGGAGAAGGTGCTCATCGGCGAAAAGAGCGTGGAGCAGGCGATGCAGGACGCAGACGTGGCCATCGACGCCGAGATCGATCGCGCCTAAAACGGCAAGCCGCAGAAAAACGCGGTCAGAGGCCGCGATCTGATTGTGTCTGTAAAGGGGGGGCGACCGATGTTTTGGAAACGAAGTCTATCCTTGCAAGCGCGCGAGACGCGCGACGCCTACATCGGTTTGCTCCCCTTTCTGCTCGGGTTCGTGATCTTCACCGCCGGCCCCTTGATCTATTCATTCTATCTGTCATTCACGCGCTACGATATCCTCTCCGCGCCGCGTTGGAGCGGTTTTGAGAACTATGCGCGCATGGCGTCCGGCGACGACACGCTGTGGCAGTCGTTACGGGTCACTGTAATCTATACATTGGTGGCCGTGCCGGTGCACGTGATCGTCGGTTATGCCATGGCGTTGCTCCTGAACCTGAAGGTCAAGGGCCTCTCGTTCTGGCGCACCGCCTTCTACATGCCGGCCGTCGTGCCCGCCATGGCTGTCGCCTACGTCTTTTCATGGATGTTGCAGTCCGACGTCGGGCTGATCAATCAGTCACTGCGCGCCATTGGCCTGCCGGGCCCCAAGTGGTTCGGCGATCCCAACTGGGTGCTTGCCGCCTTCATTCTCATGTCGGCTTGGGCGGTCGGGGGTACGCTGCTGCTCTATCTGTCGGCCCTGCAGGGCGTGCCCACCGAACTGTATGATGCGTCCAAGGTGGATGGCGCCAATGCCTGGCGTCGATTCCTCAACGTGACCTTGCCGATGACCTCGCCGGTCATCTTCTTTGTCTTCCTGACCGGCATGATCGGCACCTTCCAGGTTTTTACGGTGGCGTTTGTCACCACCAATGGCGGCCCGGGCGAAGCCAGTCTGTTCTATTTGCTTTACCTGTACCGCACCGGTTGGGAATATCTGCAAATGGGTTATGCGGCCGCGATGGCCTGGCTGCTCTTTGTTATCCTGCTGGTGATCACACTGCTTTCGCTGCGTCTTTCGCGAACAACAGTCTTCTATGAGGGTGCGCAGGAGTAAGACATGTCGGATTCAGGAAGTGCGCCATCTGGAGGAGCGCTGGTTCAACCGCCGCCACAAATGGGCGGGGCGTGGATGCGCCGCCAGCAGACAGGGCAACGTCTGCTCGGCAGGGCCCTCTTGTACCTGGCGCTGGCCGTCCTGACACTTATTCTGGTCGCTCCCCTGGTCTGGATGGTGAGCGCCTCGTTTAAGCCGGAGGGCTATGTCTTCGAGTATCCGCCGCGCCTGATCGCTGAACAGATTCAGTGGTGGAACTACGTGGAAGCGTGGAACCAGTTTCCGTTCTGGCGCTCTTTGCTCAACACGATGACGATTGTTGTAGGGGTGGAGGCGGGGCGTCTGCTGAGCGCCAGCCTGACCGCCTATGTCTTTGCCAGGCTGCGCTTTCCGGGCCGCAATGCACTCTTTCTGCTCGTGCTGAGCACGATGATGATCCCCTATCATGTGGTGCTGATCCCGCAGTATCTCCTGTTTCGTAATTTGGGTTGGTTGGACTCATTCAACCCGTTGATTGTGCCGCATTTTTTCGGCGGGGGCGCGTTTTTCATCTTCCTCTTGCGACAGTTCTTTATGACCATCCCGCGCGACTACGACGATGCGGCGCGCATTGACGGCGCCGGGACGTTCGCCATACTGTGGCGGATCCTTTTGCCAATGTCGAAACCGGCGTTGGCAACGGTGGCGATCTTCACCTTCATGTCGGAGTGGAATGATTTTCTGGCGCCGTTGATCTATCTGAACTCGCAGGAAAAGTACACCTTGGCGATCGCGATCCGGCAATGGCAGCAGGTGGCCGTGTGGGGCGCGGGCGCCTACGTGCCGCCAACGTGGAACGCGATCATGGCGATGGCAACCGTGCTGACGATCCCACCGGTGGTCCTTTTCTTTTTCACCCAACGCTATTTCATCCAGGGCGTCGTGATCAGCGGTATCAAAGGATGACGGACGAGTTTGCGTCCCATTGAAACCTTCGCCTGGCCCGCAAAGACGTGGCGCCGCGAGAGCCTCCGCCTGCACGGCGCGCCATTATCAGGCCCTGGACGACATACGCGTGCATTGCGAGCTCCTTTCGGCCCATGAGAAGGCACTGATCCTGGGAGACAATGCCGCTCGCATGTCTCGTCTCTTGTGAACAATGCAAGATCGCCGGTTCAGCCGGCAACCGACTGTTAGTGTGAATCTCGTTGGAAACCAGGACTTTGCGCCCAGTCTGCGACTCAGAAACACAGACATTTCGCCTGCCTCTACCCAATCCGGAATACGCAGTAAAGGGCGAAGCGATTTTCAAGCCGAACGCATACGAAATGAGGAGGTCCATAAATGGCGGTTAAGGTTGGGACCGGGCCGGACTCGTGGGGTATCTGGTTCCCGGATGATCCCATGCAGACGCCGTGGCATCGTTTTCTGGATGAGGCCGCCGAAGCCGGTTATGAATGGATCGAACTGGGGCCTTACGGCTATCTTCCCACTGATCTACCGACTTTGCGCCGCGAGTTGGACAGCCGCGGCCTGAAGGTGGCGGGGACGTTTGCCCTGGAGAGCCTTGAAGATCCGGCCAAGTGGCCGGAGTTGGAACGGCAGGTGCTGGGCGCGGGTGAACAGTTGGTGGAGTTGGGCGCCGGTTTCCTCGTGCTGATCGACGGCATGTACTCCGACCTGAAAACGGGCGATCAGGTGGAGCCGACCGAGTTGGACAGCGACGCCTGGAAACGGTTGATCGATACGACGCACAGAGTGGCCGACATCGCCCGCGACCGGTTTGGCCTGCAGCTGGTGTTCCATCCCCATGCCGAATCGCACGTCGAGTATACGGAGCAGATCGAGACATTCCTGGCGCAGACGGACCCGGAACGGGTGGGGATCTGTCTGGATGTGGGGCATCATGCCTATCGGGGCGGCGATGCGGTCGAGTTTATGCGCCAGCATCACGCGCGCATCCCCTATCTGCACATCAAGAGCGTCGACCGCGCGGTGCAGCAGCAGGTCGAGGCCTCCGGCGTCACGTTTGCCGAGGCGGTCAAGATGGATATGTTTGTCGAGCCGGCCTTGGGGTGGGTTGATTTCCTGGCCTTCCGCGACGTGCTGCGTAATATCGGTTTTGACGGTTGGGCGGTGGTCGAGCAGGATATGTACCCCGCTCCGTTCGACAAGCCCCTGCCGATCGCCAAAAGGACGCGCGCCTACTTGCGCGATATCGGGATCGGATAATCGGACCAAGAAGAGCTGGCACACAGCAGGAGGGAATAGCCCGATATGTTGACTACCGAACAGATTGCCCACTTTGAGACCTTTGGCTTCGTCATCAGGCAACAGTGCTTCTCCGCGACCGAAATGGCGGAGATCAGCCGCACGTTCGACGACGTGTTGACTGAGGACCGCCAGGGGCAGCCTTTCGCCGGTGAGGCGCGGCAAGCGGTGCTCGGCTTCATCGAGAAGCGGCCGCTACTGTCCGGTCTCGTCGAGGATGATCGCATCTTTCTACCGCTCGAACAGTTGCTCGGCCCCGGTTTCGTATGGATAGGCTCCGATGGCAACCTCTATGTCGGCGACACTGGCTGGCATCCTGACGGCTCGGTTCTTGACTATGGGCGCATCAAGGTCGCCCTCTACCTCGACCCGGTGACAAAGGATACCGGCTGTCTGCGGGTCATCCCCGGTTCGCACCGGCTGCCGCTGCACGCCGCGCTCGACCCGCTCAAGCAACAGCGGCGCGATCAGGACCACCTGGTGTTTGGCGCGGAAGGCAGCGACATTCCAAGTTTTCCGCTCGAGTCCCAGCCCGGTGATGTGGTCTTCTTCAACCAGAACCTCTGGCATTCCGCCTTCGGCGGCAAAACGGGGCGGCGCATGTTCACGATGAATTTCGGTGCGCAGCCTTCAAAAGATGAAAACATCGAGTTTCTGAAGCGGGTCTACCAGGGAAACCTCAAACACGTGGAGAATATGCAATACACGCAATCCGCCCGCGTGTACGAAGATGCATTTTTGTACAGCGACAGTCCGCGCATCAAGGGCATGGTGGGCAAGCTGGTGGAGTTGGGATTCAAATGATGGGCAAAGTGGGCGATCTCGGCACGTAAGAAGCTGTCTGAAAAGGGTCAATTGGGTGCCAGACGGCGTACCCTATGCACATCCAGGCTGCGGAGTCGTCCGCCCGGTCTGGCCGCCGCAATCAGATGCTGGCTAAGAAACCACTGGCTGTCAGTCAAATCTGTTGGGTATCGTCTTATTTTCACAAATACTACGTATCCCACAACTTGGCCGACAGCCCTTACTTTTCAAACAGCCTCTAAGATATTCTTCGCGCCCCTCCGCGAATCAGAGGGGTTAAAGGTGTTCTTCGCGGTCCTTCGCGCCCCTTCGCGGATCAAAGGTGTTGAAGTTGTCCTTCGCGGCCCTTCGCGGTCCTTCGTGGATAAAAGGTGTTAAAGGTGTTCTTCGTGGTCCTTCGCGGTCCTTCGTGGATAAAAGGTGTTAAAGGTGTTCTTCGTGGTCCTTCGTGGCCCTTCGTGGACAAAAGGTGTTGAAGTTGCTTTTCGCGGCCCCAAGCGCCCCTCCGCGGATCAAACCGTCTAACGGTTCTCCCACAGCCCCCCACTGCCCTTCCCTACCCTATTAACCTCCGCAACAACCTCGTCCGCCTCCTCCGTCCCATGCTCAACACAGAACAACGCATCCTCCAACAAAAACGCGAAATCAGCATAAAACCGAATCCGTTCCCAGCACCGATCGATTAGCGGATACACACGTGCGCAACGCTTCAGAAAAGATTCACCATAGCAAACATACAGCCCCGCAAAATCAACCGCAGGATCGCCAATCCCCGCATGACCGAAATCTACCACACCCACGAACCTTCCCTGCTCCGCACTGTACAAAATGTTGCTCATCCCCATATCCCCATGCCGCAGCACATTACTGAAAGGGAACTGGTCATCGTCCTCCAGAAAGGCGACAAACTGCTGCGTCGTCCACTCGCGCCCCTCTGCCGTCAAACGGGGATAGACAACCGTCTGAACACGGTCGAAAATTTCCCGCCATCCATTCTGCGAATCCGACGGCTGCTGAGGAATATCGACACGACTGACCGGAATCGCATGCAGCGACAGCAAAAAAGATGCTATATCCGTCGCCAGGCGGTCGACTGTCTCCTCGTCGCTGATCTGCGCGAACCCTTCCCTCCACAGCAGATTGCCCGGCAGTTTACGATAGCCAACAAAGGCCTTGCCCACCTCTTCCTCATCCACATTGCAGTAAATAAAATGCGGTGTCTCCAGCGGCATTCGCCCATGCACCGCCTCCAATATCGCCTGCTCGCGCCGCAGCCCGGCGATGCCCTCCCGGTATTTCGGAAACCGAAAAATCAGCGCCTCGTTGACCAGAATCAACGCATTATTCTGGGAACTATATACTTGAGTGCCCAGAAATGTGCAGCCTATGCAGACAGCACTTGACTTCGGGATACGGGGTCCCGAAGTTGACGTTCTTAGTTTTGTGGCTGGGAGGTGTGGCGTGGGCTCCTAATTGTGCCAGCTTAACACAGTCTGCGAAATTTGTCAAATTTGGGGCGAGGGGGGCGGAAAAATCTTTGCGCGGAACCGTGCAGGGGTTTTGGTTATACCTATAAACCTGCTTCTTCTACGAGGAGCAGAATCGTCGCTGCGGTGGAATTAATGACAAAACTTGCCACGTGTTTTGTTACAATTCGCGGTTGGGGACCCGCGCCATGAACGATGCTGTTTTCATTCCTGATAATGGGAACGATTTGCAGAGGGTTCTTGTAAAAAGGTTCCAGACTTGTATTTTTTAGGATAACGCTTAATAGTGCAGTTGCATCCATGCTTGTTGGTTTCTTGTTCCACCCCTTTTCTATACAAATGATTTTCATAACGCTTTCCAATGAGCTTGCGCATTTTGCCACACACTCCTTAAACTTCCTCTTTCTATAATCTCTAAGGCCATCAAGAAACTCTTCGTGAGCATTCTCAAATTTTGACTGATCTAACAGTGAAAGGGTAGGCTCAATCGCCATCTGGTGCAACACCTCATCTTCACGGTAGACGACAGTGGGGTATGAAGTTATTGTTCTGGTTGTTCCATCCCACCCTTCACTTAGTTCTTCTTCAATCACATAATTGGTCAAGTAGTAGGGTAACTCGTCTTCATCAAAGAATATGTTTATGTCTGATACTGACATACTTCGTTCGGGAATACTCCACCATTTTTGAACTCGGAATATAGTTTCAACAAATTCAAGAAATTCATCATCAGAACATGTATTTAAGAATTTGATCAAGTCTCTCGCAGGAGGCAAATGGTAGTTGCCCGAAAGACTACCAGACCCTACAAGGAACTTCAGTCTACGATGAGCCTTTGCCCAAAAATCAGGATCATAACCATAAATGGAACTATCCCCAAAACCAAATGTTTCCTGACAGAGCATAAAGGTACGACTCTTAAAAGAGTGAGTTAAGGGTTTCACGTCCTTCTTGTTCGCGGATATGTTTCGTTTGGTAAATGAGTCGAATAGTTGCTTGAAATCCATTTGATATTATCCAGAAACCACTCCTATCTTGGCAATAATCAGTTAGGGGTTTGACAAGAACGCCAAACAGGAGTATGTGATTAGGCTGCCTTACGACGCTTGATCCAGCCTTTGTCGGTGAGAAGGACAAGCAGTTCTTCATGGGAACGGGTGCCCTTGATTGAGTTGCAGGAGCCGCACAGCAGTTGTAGGTTGCTGATATGATCGGTGCCCCCGTTAGCTTTGGCGATGATATGGTCTACGGTAAAGTTGCGCATCTCAAAATGATGCTCACAACCATTGCAGTATCCACCTTGTTCACCGTACAGGTAACGCTTGTTCCTGATGTCGTTGTAACTGATAATCGTCCCGAGATCGGTACGGTCGGGAATGTCGGTGCGGTGCGCTCCTTTGAAGAAATAACCTGCTTCACGAATCATTCGATCTTCGATCAGTTCGGCGGCTTTGGGAGAAATGTCAATGCCAACCCATTCTCGCTCTGCTTTTTCAGCTGCAATGCAGGCTGTAGCGCAACCGCAGAATGGATCAAGCACCATATCACCTTCGTTGCTGCTGGCCCTGATAATGCGGTCAAGTAGGGCTAAGGGCTTCTGTGTTGGGTAGCCGACACGTTCTTTTGCATTAGGGTTAATGATAGATATTTCCCACCAATCAGGACAAGGAGTTTGAGCAGGCTCGTTGGTCGCGACCTGATGACGAACTCCATCAATAAAGATTGACCCTTGCTTTTTTCCCTTCCAGCGTTTCTCTGTTCCTTCCGATATAGGGATGTATTGAACATTGAATGTATTTTCCTGACATTGTGTGTAGAACAATAGGACATCGTGAGTGCGGGGAAACTGATCAGATTTTCGGGACCATTTTCGATAACACCAGATTATCTCGTTCCTGAAATTTTCTTCCTTAAACACTGCGTCCATCAGTAATTTTAGGTAATGGCTAGCCGTCGGGTCGCAGTGCAAATAGATACTCCCGGTTGGCTTGAGCAACCGCTTCATTTCCATCATACGGATCGCCATGTAGATAAGGTAACTCATCATAGAGTCACCGTTAATTTCACGGGTAGCAGCTAACAGTGCATATAGTCCTGGATTGTCATACTTTATTTCACCATGCCAAGCCAGGTTGATGTCATCCAACCCCCAGGTGTCTTTGAACGCAGCCCCAGCCGCCTGGCTTCCAATAGGTGCCGCATAGTTGGCATTAGAATTGAAAGGTGGATCAAGGTATATGAGGTCAACCGAGGCGGAATTCATGCCCCGCATGATTTCGAGTGACCTGCCCCCGACGTTTGTACCACTTGTTATGTTAGTCCGACAAGCACGGGGATAGGGTCGGCAGGCAAGAGGGCCTCAGGCGCCGGCGGCCGGTAGCCCAGGGAG
>MPML01000096.1 GCA_002238445.1 Caldilineaceae bacterium bin5 | reverse complement strand
GTCGATACCGGCCGCGCTGGGCAACCTCACCAGTCTGTCGGTGCTGTCCCTCAATAACAACCAGTTGAGCGGTACAGTTCCGGCGGAACTGGGCAACCTCAGCAACCTGACGCGGCTGTTATTCAGTGGCAACCAGTTGAGCGGTTTGATCCCGTCAGAGTTGGGCAGCCTCAGCAATCTGTCGGTGCTGTCTCTCAATAACAACCAGTTGAGCGGTTCGATACCGGCGGAGCTGGGCAACCTCAGCGCCCTGACGAAACTGCGTCTCAATAGCAACCAGTTGAGCGGTTCGATACCGGCGGAGCTGGCGGATCTCAGCAGCCTGACGCATCTGTACCTCAGCGCCAACCAGTTGAGCGGATGCGTGCCCGCTACCCTGTTCAATGTAGCGAATGACGATTTGGACAGCCTGGGGCTGCCGGAGTGTGGGGACAGGGGCGTGCTGGTTGCATTGTACAATGCGACGGACGGGGCCAATTGGACAAGCAATACGAACTGGCTCAGCGCAGAGCCTATCGGCGACTGGCATGGCGTCATTACAAACGACAGCGGCCGCGTCACCGGGTTGGATCTCATCAACAACAGTTTGAACGGTTCGATCCCGGCCGCGCTGGGCAACCTCAGCAACTTGACGCAGCTGTATCTCAAGGACAACCAGTTGAGTGGGTCGATCCCGACGGAACTGGGTAACCTCAGCAACCTGACGCAGTTGCACCTCGATGACAATCAGTTGAGCGGTGCAATCCCGGCGGCGCTGGGCAACCTCAGCAACCTGACGCTGCTGAACCTCAAGGACAACCAGTTGAGCGGTACAGTTCCGGCCGCGCTGGGCAACCTCAGCGGTCTGTCGGTGCTGAACCTCGATGACAACCAGTTGAGCGGTACAGTTCCGGCGGAACTGGGCAACCTCAGCAACCTGACGTATCTGTCCATCGATAGAAACCAATTGAGCGGTACAGTGCCGGCGGAGCTGGGCAATCTTAGCAACTTGGCGCAGCTGTACCTCACCAGCAACCAGTTGAGCGGTTCGATTCCGGCGGAGCTGGGCAATCTTAGCAAATTGGGGTGGCTCTACCTCAGCGGCAACGAGTTCAGCGGGTGCGTGCCCGCGGCCCTGTTCGATTTGACGCATCACGACCTGAACAAACTGGGGTTGCAGCCATGTGGGGACAGGGGAGTGCTGGTTGCGCTCTACAACGCAACCGACGGGGCCAACTGGACAGAAAAGACGAACTGGAACAGCACAGAAGCGCTCGGCGACTGGCATGGCGTCACCACCAACGACAGCGGCCGCGTCACCGGGTTGGACCTCATCAACAACAATTTGAGCGGAACGCTCCCGGCCGCGCTGGGCAGGCTCAGCAACCTGACGCAGCTTCGCCTCTATGACAACCAGTTGAGCGGTTCGATCCCGGCCGCGCTGGGCAACCTCAGCGCCTTGACGAAGCTGTCCCTCAATAACAACCAACTGAGTGGTACAGTTCCGGCGGAGCTGGGCAACCTCAGCAACCTGACGCGGCTGTTACTCAATGGCAACCAGTTGAGCGGTTCGATCCCGTCAGAGTTGGGCAGCCTCAGCAATCTGACGGCGCTGTCCCTCCAAGGCAACCAGTTGAGCGGTTCGATCCCGTCAGAGTTGGGCAGCCTCAGCAATCTGACGGCGCTGTACCTCGATAATAACCAGCTGAGCGGTACAATTCCGGCGGAGCTGGGCAGTCTCAGCAAATTGGGGTGGCTTTACCTCAGCGGCAACCAGTTCAGCGGATGCGTGCCCGCTACTCTGTTCGATGTGACGAAGCACGACCTCAACAAAATGGGGTTGCAGCCATGTGGGGACAGGGGTGTGCTGGTTGCGCTCTACAACGCAACCGACGGGGCCAACTGGACAGACAGTACGAACTGGCTCAGCGAGAAGCCGATTGGCGAGTGGCATGGGGTCACGACGGACGACGACGGCCGCGTTACCGGGTTGGACCTCATCAACAACAACTTGAGCAGAACGCTCCCGGCCGACCTGGGCAGACTCAGCGCCCTGACGCAGCTGCGCCTCTATGACAACCTGTTGAGCGGTTCGCTCCCGGCGGAGCTGGGCGACCTCAGTAATCTGTCGGTGCTGTCCCTCAATAACAACCAGTTGACCGGCACAGTTCCGACGGAGCTGGGCAATCTCAGCGCCCTGACGCGGCTGCTACTCAATGGCAACCAGCTGAGCGGTTCGATCCCGTCAGAGTTGGGCAGCCTCAGCACTCTGACGGTGCTGTCCCTCAATGGCAACCAGTTGAGCGGGACGATTCCGGCGGAGCTGGGCAGTCTCAGCGCTCTGACGAAGTTGCGCCTCAATAGCAACCAGTTGAGTGGTTCGATACCAGCGGAGTTGGCGGATCTCAGCAGCCTGACGCATCTGTACCTCAGCGGCAACCAGTTGAGCGAATGCGTGCCGGCCGCCCTGTTCGATGTGACGCATCACGACCTGAACGACCTGGGGCTGGGGGAGTGTGGGGAGAGAGGCGCCCTCGTTGCGCTCTACAACGCCACCGGCGGCGCCAACTGGACATTCAAGACGAACTGGCTCAGCGAGAAGCCCATTGGCGAGTGGCATGGGGTCACGACGGATGACGACGGCCGCGTCACCGAGTTGAACCTCATCAACAACAATCTGCGCGGTAAGATCCCGACCGACCTGGGCAGGATTGGCGCCCTGACAGAGTTGTATCTCGGCAACAACCAGTTGAGTGGTTCGATCCCGGCGGAGCTGGGCGACCTCAGCAACCTCACGCATCTCTACCTCTTTAGCAACCAGTTGAGCGGTTCGATCCCGCCGGAGCTGGGCAACCTCAGCGCCCTGACCCATCTTCACCTCGCTGTCAACTCTTTGAGCGGTTCGATCCCGGCGAGACTGGGCAAGCTCAGCAAACTGACGCTGCTGAGCCTCAACGTCAACGCGTTGAGCGGTTCGATCCCGTCAGAATTGGGCGACCTCAGCAGCCTGACGACGCTGTACCTCCAGAGAAACCAGTTGAGCGGTTCGATCCCGGCGGAACTGGGCAATCTCAGCAGTCTGACCTTTCTCTACCTTAAGACTAACCAGTTGAGCGGATGTGTGCCCGCGTTCCTGTTCGCGGTGGCGAATCACGACCTGAACGACCTGGGGCTGCAGCCATGCGGCGACAAGAAGGCCCTCGTTGCGCTTTACAATGCCACCGACGGCGCCAATTGGACAGACAAGACGAACTGGAACAGCGAGAAGCCGATCGGCGAATGGCATGGGGTCACGACGGATTCCAACGGCCGCGTCACCAAGTTGACTCTCAATGGCAACAATTTGAACGGGACGCTCCCGGTGGAACTGGGCAGTCTCAGCAAGTTGAGGCATCTGCACCTCCATAGCAACCAGGTGAGCGGGTCGATTCCGGCGGCGTGGGGCTACCTCAGCAGCCTGAAGGAGCTGCACCTCCATAGCAACCAGGTGAGCGGGTCGATTCCGGCGGCGCTGGGCAGACTCAGCAACCTGACGAAGCTGTACCTCCATAGCAACCAGTTGAGCGGGTCGATTCCGACTGAGTTGAGCAACCTCAGCAGTCTGACCCATCTCTACCTCAAGACCAACCAGTTGAGCGGATGCGTGCCCGCGTCCCTGTTCGCGCTGGCGAATCACGACCTGAACAGACTAGGGCTGCAGCCATGCGGCGACATGGGTGTATTGGTTGCGCTGTACAACGCCACCGACGGCGCCAACTGGACAGACAAGACGAACTGGCTCAGCAAGAAGCCGATCGGCGAATGGCATGGGGTCACGACGGATTCCGACGGCCGCGTCACCAAGTTGAGCTTCAGCAACAACAATCTGAGCGGGGCGCTCCCGGTGGAGCTGGGCAGTCTCAGCAACCTGACGGCGCTGTCTCTCAATAACAACCAGTTGAGCGGTTCGATACCGGTGGAGCTGGGCAGTCTCAGTGCCCTGACGAAGCTTTACCTCAGCGGCAACCAGTTGAGCGGATGCGTGCCCGCGGCTCTGTTCGCGGTGGCGAATCACGACCTGAACGACCTGGGGCTGCAGCCATGTGGCGACATGGGTGTACTGGTTGCGCTGTACAATGCGACGGGCGGCGCCAACTGGACAGACAGGACGAACTGGCTCAGCAGAGAGCCCATCGGCGAATGGCATGGGGTCACGACGGATTCCGACGGCCGCGTCACCAAGTTGAATCTCAATGGCAACAATCTGAGCGGGACGATCCCGGCAGAACTCGGCGACCTCAGCAACCTGAGGCATCTGCACCTCCATAGCAACCATTTGAGCGGTACGATTCCGGGGGAACTGGGCGATCTCAGCAGTCTGACCCATCTCTACCTCCAGACCAACCATTTGAGCGGTACAGTTCCGGCGGAGCTGGGCAGGCTCAGCAACCTGAGGCATCTGCACCTCCATAGCAACCAGTTGAGCGGTACAGTTCCGGCGGAGCTGGGCAGGCTCAGCAACCTGGAGGAGCTGCACCTCGCTTTCAACCAGTTGAGTGGTACGATTCCGGCGGAACTGGGCGATCTCAGCAGTCTGACCCATCTGTACCTCCAGACCAACCAGTTGAGCGGTACGATTCCGGCCGAACTGGGTAATCTCAGCAGCCTGACCCATCTGTACCTCAGCGACAACCAGTTTAGCGGATGTGTGCCCGCGGCTCTGTTCACAATGGCGAATCACGATCTGGACAGCCTGGTGCTGCAGCCATGCGGTGACTTGGGTGTACTGGTTGCCCTGTACAACGCCACCGACGGCGCCAACTGGACAGACAAGACGAACTGGCTCAGCAGAGAGCCCATCGGCGAATGGCATGGGGTCACGACGGATTCCGACGGCCGCGTCACCAAGTTGATTCTGAATGGCAACAATCTGAGCGGGACGATCCCGGCGGAACTGGGCGACCTCAGCAACCTGACCCATCTCTACCTCAAGACCAACCAGTTGAGCGGATGTGTGCCCGCGGCCCTGTTCGCGGTGGCGAATCACGACCTGAACGAACTGGGGCTAAAGCCGTGTGGCGATATGGGCGTGCTGGTTGCGCTCTATAACGCCACCGACGGCGCCAACTGGAAAGATAAGACGAACTGGCTCAGCAGAGAGCCTATCGGCGAATGGCATGGGGTCACGACGGATTCCGACGGCCGCGTCACGAGGTTGATTCTCAATAGCAACATTCTGAGCGGGACGATCCCGTTGGAACTGGGCAGTCTCAGCAACCTGAGACATCTGGACCTCCATAGCAACCAGTTGAGCGGGTCGATTCCGGCGGAGCTGGGCAGTCTCAGGAACCTTAAGGAGCTGCACCTCCGTTTCAACCAGTTGAGCGGTTCGATACCGGCAGATCTGGGCAGTCTCAGCAACCTGACGAAGCTGTATCTCAAGGACAACCAGTTGAGCGGGTCGATTCCGGCGGAGCTGGGCAGCCTCAGCAATCTGAAGGAGCTGTCCCTTGCTGTCAACCGGTTGAGCGGTACGATCCCGGTGGAATTGGGCGACCTCAGCAGCCTGACCCATCTCTACCTCAAGACTAACCAGTTGAGCGGATGCGTGCCCACCGCGTTGCTAGCTGTGGCCAATCAGGACCTGGACAGACTGGGTCTGCCGACCTGCGTCGACAGGAACGCCCTGGTTGCGCTCTACAACGCAACCGACGGGGCCAACTGGACAATCAGGACGAACTGGCTCAGCGACAAGCCTCTCGGCGAATGGTATGGGGTCACGACGGACGCTGATGCCCGCGTCACGAGGTTGATTCTCAACGGCAACAGTCTGTACGGGACGCTCCCGGTGGAGCTGGGCGATCTCAGCAACCTGGGGCATCTGCACCTCGCTGTCAACCAGTTGAGCGGTCCGATCCCGTCAACCTTGGGCAGGCTCAGCAACCTGACGCGGCTGTCCCTCAGCAACAATCAGTTGAGCGGTTCGATCCCGACGGAGCTGGGCAACCTCAGCAGCCTGGAGTGGCTGTACCTCTATACCAACGAGTTGAGCGGGTCGATTCCGGCGGAACTGGGCGACCTCAGTAACCTGACGCAGCTGTCCCTCGACACAAACCAGTTGAGCGGTTCGATACCGAAGGCGCTGAGCGATCTCAGCAACCTGACGCGGCTGTATCTCAGCGACAACCAGTTGAGCGGTTCGATCCCGGTCGAACTGGGCGACCTCGGCAGCTTGGAATATCTGGGGCTCGACGCCAACGCTTTGAGCGGGGCGGTGCCTGTGGAGCTGGGCAATCTCAACAGTCTTAAGGAGTTGGGCCTCAACAACAATCAATTGAGCGGTTCGATCCCGGTCGAACTGGGCAACCTCAGCAACCTGGGGTTTCTGAATCTTACCGATAACGGGTTGAGCGGTTCGATCCCGACGGAGCTGGGGGATCTCAGCAGCCTGGTGGAGTTGTACCTCGAAGACAACCAGTTCAGCGGATGCGTGCCGGCTGCGTTGTTGGCGGTGGCGTATCACGACCTGGACAGCTTGGGTCTGTCGACCTGTCAGGAGCAGCAGACAAACTTGCCAACAGCTACGCCGACACCGACCGCGACGGCCACGCCGACACCAAGCCTGGAACCGCTGGTCACGCCAGCGCCGACCGCGACGACCACGCCAACGCAGGGCCTGCAGCCGCTGGTCACGCCAGCGCCGACCGCAACGACCACGCCAACGCCGGGCCTGCAGCCGCTGGTCACGCCAGCGCCGACCGCAACGACCACGCCAACGCCGGGCCTGCAGCCGCTGGTCACGCCAGCGCCGACCGCGACGACCACGCCAACGCCGGGCCTGCAGCCGCTGGTCACGCCGACGCCGAATGCGACGACCACGCCAACGCCGGGCCTGCAGCCGCTGGTCACGCCGACGCCGAATGCGACGACCACGCCAACGCCGGGCCTGCAGCCGCTGGTCACGCCGACGCCGACCGCGACGACCACGCCAACGCCAGCGCCGGGCCTGGACCCGCTGGCTACGCCGACACCAACCGCGACGGCCACGCCGACGGCGAGTTCGGAACCGACGGCTACGCCGACACCGACCGCGACGGCCACGCCGACGCCGACCGCGACGGCCACGCCGACGGCGAGTTCGGAACTGACGGCTACGCCGACGCCGACCGCGACGGCCACGCCGACGGCGAGTTCGGAACTGACGGCTACGCCAACACCGACCTCGACGACCACGCCTGCGGCAAGCTCGGAACCGCTAGCCACTACCGAGCCAAGGGTTACGACTGAGTCACCATGGCCGAAAGCGCCGACAGGGCCGACTGAGAAGACAGCCGCCCAGCCGCTGACGGCCACTCTAACGGCTACACCTGAGCCGACACCGTCAGCCGCCCAGCCGCTGACGGCCACTCTAACGGTTACACCTGAGCCGACACTGACAGCCACGCAGGCGCTGACGGCCACTCTGACGGCTACACCTGAGCCGACACCGACTGCCACGCAGGCGCTGACGGCCACTCTAACGGCTACACCTGAGCCGACACCGACGGCTGTGACGCCAGCCGTTCCGGCGCCTCCGCAGAACGTGCGGGCGATTGTTGTTGCACAAACTGCGGTGGCGCTGACTTGGGACGATCCCGAGGACAGCAGCGTGAGCGGCTACCGGGTTGAGCGTCGCGGGGGTGAGGATGCGGCGGAGCAGTTCGTCATGCTTATGGAGGACAGCGGCAGCGCGGCCACGCATTATATCGAGAGAACGGTGTTGCCGGCGAGTAGCTACGTGTACCGGGTGCGGGCGATCAACGCGGCCGGCCTGAGCGCGCCATCCGACGAAGTTCGCGTCAACACACAGCCCGCATCGGCGGTCGTGATAAGCGACCCGGACAGGGATGTACTGGTTGCGCTGTACAGGGAGACAGACGGCCCCAACTGGGCTGCAAGCACGAACTGGCTGAGCGACAGGCCGCTTGGCGAGTGGTATGGCGTGACCACGGACGCCGACGGCCGCGTCATCGGGTTGTCTCTCGATGGCAACCTGCTGTACGGGACAGTTCCGGAGGCTTTGGGCGATCTCAGTAAGCTGGCATGGCTGGACCTCAGCAGGAACCGGCTGTACGGGACAGTTCCGGAGGCGTTGGGCGATCTCAGCAAGCTGACGCATCTGTACCTGGCCGGCAGCGCGTTGAGTGGATGCATACCCATTTCTCTAAGCAGAGTGCCGTCGAACGACTTTGCCAGTATGGGGCTGCCGTTTTGTCAACAGTCATTGACATCTTCGTGCCTGGATGCGCAGGTCGCGAGTGAAGAGCGCTGGCGAACTCCGCGCGGCAATCTCAATCCTACCGGCTCGGATGTGTTGTCCTGGGAGTCAGTCACGTGTCCTCAGAGTTCTGCACTAGCGGGATTGCGGCGTGGGGAGAGCAGTTTCCCGCGGCTGTGGTTCCTGTCCTGGCGCCTTTCAGCAAAATGGCAGGCAGTGTTTGAAAGCGGGTCATAATCGCGTAAGTGGGCCCGGTGCGTTCATTCCGGTGGGGTGTGCGGATTGTTGGCGTAGCCGGTGGCGCAGAAGATTTCTATCCGTGTCAAGGCTGCGTGTAGAACAACGACAAATAGTTGACGGACAGGGCGATTCCGGCGACAATCAGCGTGAACAGGCGGATCCGGAGACGTTTCAGGAGTTCGCTGAACAGTCCAGGCGGTTGGCCGCGGCAGACGAGCGCAACCGTCTGGCTAGAGAGTTGCACAGCGCTCTGGGACAGAGGAAGAGCCGGGTATGGACAGCGAAGGGTAGTGAGGAGAAAACTACAGCATGGGAGGGGCGGCAGGCGCCCTGTTCATGCCGGCAGGAAACCAACTTTTGCGTTAAGCAGGAGAAATTGTGAATGGCTGCAAAGGGGCTGTACAAAAAATTGTTGACTGGGAACTGGTCTTATGACCAACGAGATTTCATGTTGCGTCTCGCCGGGCAAGCATTTCTCATGGTCTCTGTGTTCTACTCATACATACAGATGAGTGCAGTGCCGGGGCCGATACCTCTGGCCGGGTTATTCCTTTTCAGCGTCCTTTTTTGGCGCAGGAAATGGGACTACGGCACGTTGACGCACACGCATGTTTATATGGCGGCACAGACCGTGATTTCCACTTTTATCGTTTTCCAGGATTTTACTATGTCCTGTGTGTTTGTGGTTCTCGCCGGGCAGTCAGCGGTGGTATTCAGCAAGATGCGGACCAGTCTGATTTGGTCTGCGATATTGTATTCTATTGTACTAATTGCAAACTTTGGTCAGCCCGGGGACGATCTGTTTACGCCGGCGAGCAGAGCGGTTGCAGTCATCGCCGTGATGATGATTTCCGGCTTCATGAGCGCCAGCATAGGAAGGACAAGACGGGAGCATGCCAAGATTCAGGATCTGCTGACGGAGCTCAGCGAGGCCCATTCGCAGTTGCGGAAGTACGCAAGGCAGGCCGAATTTCTGTCTGCGGCAGCCGAGCGGGAGCGCATCGCCAGAGATTTGCACGATACGCTTGGGCACAGGCTAACAGTAGCGGTCGTGCAGTTGGATGGCGCGGAGCGGTTGATGGAACGGGATCCTCACCGGATCCCCGGGATGCTGGAGACGGTGCGCTCACAACTGATGACCGGACTGGATGAATTGCGTCAGACTCTTCTGGTTCTGCGTGGTCACAATATCACCAGCGCCAGTCTGATCGATTCTTTGCAGAAGATCACAGAAGAGTTTGCGAACGTCACGGGCATTGATTGCCACAGGCGGCTGCCCGACATGTTACGGGCGCCCTTGTCTGATGAACAGTGCATGGCGATATATCGGATCGTTCAGGAGACGCTGACCAACACGCAGAAGCACGCCCAGGCTCAGAATGTGTGGGTGGAATTGGAATCGAGCGATGATGCGCTGAATCTGAAAGTACAGAATGACGGCCGGGACTTCGACCCGTCCAAAAGCAATGGGCTTGGTTTGCTGGGGATGCAGGAGCGGGCCGCGCAGCTTGGCGGCGATCTGCGTGTGACCACACCGGCGGGGGGCGGCACTCTGGTGAAATTCTCTCTGCCTATCAGGAGAAACGGCACTCACGAGTATATCGTGGCCGAATCGCAGTTGAACCACTTTGAAGTAATGGGAGGTGACAGATGAATTGGGTTGGTAAGGGAGCCAGATACGATTTTGGCTTGGGTCCCTCGGTTTCTCCTCTCTCGAGGAGACGTTATGCATGTTTCTTTGTTACGGAGGAAGATCGTTCGATGGGGCACCTTTTCAGTTGCCGTGCATTCGGCAGATGGATACGAGATGGATTTCGGCAGAGGACTCGATCTTATCGTTGGGAGAATTTCCCGATTCATTGTGCCGCGCAAGCGGTTGTCATTTTCATGCTGGTCCACTATCACATTCTGCACGGTTCAATGCCGGAGCCGATTTTTCTTATTGGAGCGCTATTATTCAGTTTTCTGTTTTGGCAGGTGCCTACAGGCGATTTTCGGCGCAATCAGCTCTTTCTGGCGACGCAGACTCTGATCGCATGCTTGGGATTTTTTCGGGAGTTTCTTTTCATCTATCTGTTTCTGCTCCTGGTCGGGCAGGCGGTGTTCCTATTTAGGATTGGACCCGCGCTCGTCTGGATTGGCTTGTATCTTGCGATTGCGTTGTGGGGCACCTTTTTCCAGCATGCAGAAGCGCCGCTGCCACCAGCGGTAAGAGCCATTCTGT
Source organism: Caldilineaceae bacterium bin5 (assembly GCA_002238445.1). Taxonomy (GTDB): domain Bacteria; phylum Chloroflexota; class Anaerolineae; order Caldilineales; family Caldilineaceae; genus Bin5. Next base: position 5,218 of record MPML01000096.1, on the reverse strand, counting down.
TAGCTGTCGGCTTCATCTTCTCCGGCATTTTGAGCAATCGAATTGCGTACGAAAGGCGCGTGAAGAGGGAAGTCGAACGTCTATTGACAGAGATTTCGGAGGCCCATGCGCGTTTGCGAGAATACATCGGACAGAGTAGGTTTCTGGTCGTGGTGGAGGAGCATAATCGCCTCGCACGAGAGTTACACGATTCTCTCGGGCACAGGCTTACCGTCGCGATCGTGCAGGTGGAGGGCGCGAATCGGGTGATGGAAAAGGATCAACGGCAGGCGGGCGCGATGCTTAAGACGGTGCATTCGCGACTCAAAGCGGGGCTGGATGAACTACGAGATACGATTCAGGCGTTGAGCACGCCTGAGGTCAACGCCAGCAATCTGACGCCTGTGTTGCGACGCTACACCAGTAGGTTCTCCAGGGAGGCAGGCATTTCTCTCCACGTCCAGCTGACGGACGTCCCCGATTTTCTGTCCGAGTCCGATTGTCTGACGGTGTACCGGGCGATACAGGAGTGGTTGATGCACATGCAAAACCATGCCCATCCTGTGAACATATGGATGGATTTGGATGTTACGGATGATTCATTGGTTCTGACCATGCGGCATGACGGCGAGGAGTTCGACCTGTCCACCGGCTACGGCTACGGACTGCCGGGGATGCAGGAACGGGCGTTTCAACTTGGGGGGACGCTACGAGTGACCAGACTGGCGCTAGGCGGCGGCGATATGGTGACATTCACCCTGCCTATCGGGGGGAGAGGGAGCGGGAGAGGTCATGGTGGGATAGCGGGTAATCAGTCACACATTTGAGAACCGGGCAGGTCAGGGAGGCTTCGCGCCTATTGGCGTGCGGGGGTGAGCCGAGGCACGGGCGATCCGCGAGCAGCCGGCGGATTGAGAGAGAGAGGACAGGTTTATTCTGAATTTGTCGAGAGACGGGCAGGATATTGCTGCGTCATCCGGCGGTTGGTCGGGGGCGCCTGGATGCGGGGAGGCCTCGCGCAATCAGGCGGCGTTCTGAAGAAATTCTGCCTGCGGCACAAGGAAAGGAAAGGGAAGCATGTTTGATAAGATTTCACTTTTGCTGGTGGACGATCAGGAGCTATTGCGTGAGGGGATGCGGATCATCCTCAACCTGGAAGAGGACATGACCGTTGTCGGCGAGGCTGGAGACGGTCAGGAGGCTGTCAGCCTGTATGACGAACTGCGTCCCGATGTGGTGTTGATGGATGTGCAGATGCCGGTGATGGACGGTCTCGATGCGGTCCGGTATATCTGCAGGCGCGATCCACAGGCGAAGATCATCATATTGACGACTTTCGATCACGACGAGTATGTGTTTGAGGGGATCCGGGCGGGCGCGCTGAATTATGTGTTGAAGGCGACATCCAGCGATGAATTGGCCACCGCGGTGCGGTCGGCATTTCGGGGCGGTTCCTACCTTGATGTATCGGTCGCTCGCAAGATCGTCGATGAATTTGCTCGTCAGCCGCCACCTGCCTACAGTGCGCCCAAACTGGCCGAACCTCTCAACGAGCGGGAAGTGGAAATTCTGCGCCTGCTGAAAGAAGGTTGCCGCAACCAGGAGATCGCGGAGCGACTTCATCTGGCCGAAGGGACGGTGAAGAACTATGTTTCGGTGCTGATGGGGAAGCTCAATGTCCGCGATCGGATGCAGGCGGTCTTGCGCGCCAAGGAGTTGGATTTGGTGTAACCCTGAGTTTATTGCCCCGCGGCCGGCGCCGGCTGGGTTGTTCGCGCACCGCGATTTCAGGCACGAAGACGTTCCACAGGATATCGAGGCGCCCGGCGCAGAACCGCGGCAGGGGATCGTGGTCGGAGGCGATCAGTTGAATCTGGCCGTCGTTGAGGTGGGCCATGCGGCGTTGCGCGTTGCAGCCAATGCAGATCTCTAGGCGCGTGATTTCGCCGTTTTCTCCGAACCCGTTGATGGGTTGGACCGCGTGTCAGCCATGAGTTCGTTTTGGCAACGCGTTTTGTAGCCGATTGGGCGTCTGGTTCGCGCTGCGGACTCGTATCCACCTCAATAACCTCGCCCGTAAGCGCATATACGCCCCGTTCGAGATTCCCAGCACTGTTTTCGTCAATTTCAAGAGCGAGCAGATCGTTCTCTCTGTCAAGGTTTTCTGACAGTTTGAAGGGATCTGTTTTATGCCTGATATGTCGGATGTTTTCGGCGACTCCGTATTGGCCCTTTGTGCCTTAGCCGTGTATTTGTGTGTAAATCATTCTTCTCCGTTGCTCGCGAGCGGGCAATCGGGGAGCGGATCGGGGTCAGTAAAGACGACAACGTCCCTGACGACTTTCCCGCCCCTGGTTGTCAGCCATCGTCGCCGCCTTGCTCCACATTCGCATTGCTCAATACGCTCTGTCATACCACCTTCATATCGATCTGCACGCTGTAAAATCCATTGATGTGAAGCCATCGTTTGCCGTGAAAACGTCATAGTATTGCTCCTTGCGAGCGATTCCACTTGTCGGCGGCGGCTGTTTTCAATTCCACTGTTGGCACTCAACGTTGAGAATCATGGTTGAAGGATAGGAGATGTAAGTTAACTCTTGTTTGTGTCGGTTATCATCAACAAACTACAATCTTCAAATACTACAAGCATAAAATGTCTTTCTTATGTCATTTGCAAGTTTTTTGTGCCAGTCTTGTGCCAATTTGTCGATAAGCGGCAGAGCGGGGGCATTGGGGTCCCATGCGTTTCAAATCAGGACCCGTGGACGGGCGGAGGGGCGGCTCAAGATGGCATTGTTAGTCGTCGATGCCACCGCCAAGTTGCGCGGTGAGCGCGAGAGACAGGCAGTCACACTCCTGGCGCGATGCGCCGGGCACGTCTTGCCAATTTAGTTTGACAGCCCCGGGTGTTGGAAGCAGTGCGGATGAGCAGGTTCCCGGGGTGCCTGAAGAGTGTACGCCGCTGCCAAGATCGTTGCTGTTTTTTGGAACGCAGAGTCTCGAAGTGGGGAGGGTAGGAAGCGTGTGAAGCGGACGGTATGGTTCCGCACAGACAGGAGTGACGGTAACGAAACGCACCCTGACGAGTTCGCCCGCGGGGGAACCAGGTCAGCCGGTTCTGCGGGAACTGTTCCGGTCAGCTGGTAGATATGGAGGTTCAACCTTATGTCGCGGGGGCCGGTTCCCACACATCATGCGAGCCTCTATTGGCAGCATGGTTGACTGCGGCATTCAGCAACAGGAATCGATCAATTCGACCCGATCTGCAGCTGGGTTCGGCGCTGATGCCGTTATTCTCCCCGGCGATGGCCCTGAGAGACGTAATCCGGCACAGGTTTCCCCTCGCCGGCGGTTCTTTCAGCGTTCAGGCTGTTGATAACTGTACAGCCACTTATGCCCTGTGAGCCGGGCGGCATCTGCCGGAGCAGTATGGGTTTCTCGTTTTCCGTTTTTCATGACACGCGGCGGTCGTTCTGCGAAGCGATTGTCAGAGATCATGAGAGGTTCGCCTTTTGATGGTCATGTGACTATTGGGTGCCGATTGACACTGGCCGGTGTGACTATCCACCGGATACACTTGGTCATCGACGGGATAAGCGTTGGGGCGCTGCCCGCTGTTCAGAGACCGGCGCCAGACAACTTGGCGAACGCAATCGGATGGGGCGTGCGCATTCCGTCACTTCATCCATATGCAAGCGTGCGAGAAACGCGGAGTAACCAGAAGGGTTTCTCCTACGGAGGGGATGGAGTCGGTCTGTTCAAAGAGCCGCGGCGAGTCGGCGTATTCGAACGGGATGGTGGGAGCGCGGTTAAGTAATTCATGAGGAAGGAGTTGATGAAGTTATCAACTATTTTGGAAGGAGCGCGGCCTATCCTCGCGAGGAACGGTCTAGCGATCGCCACCATTGCGCTCCTGCTGTTTTTCACAGATTTCCTTGAGCGGCCGGCCGCCGCCGTGGAGGAGGAGCCGGAGTCAACTGCTGATCCGCCGGTGGTGTTGATAGAGACTAGCACCGCGACAGCGACCAGAAGAGCGGTGCGGACGTCGACCAATACGCCGACACCCGTGGCGACTGACACGGTGGTGGTGACCAATACACCGGTACCGGAGGCGACCAAGAGGCCGACAGCGACGGTTACCAGCACACCGACCGCGACGGCGGTCAACAGGTCAATGGTGGCGACGTCCGATACGGCGCCGGATCTTGCTGAGGCACAGTGTCTCGTCTCGCATGCGGCGACTCCAGCTCAGGTGTGCAGAGACGACGGCGGCGCGTATCGCTACTACTTTATCGGGCCGGACGGCAGGAGCTACTCAGGCCCGCGTCTGGAGGCCGTTACTACCCTTGCAGCTCTCTATCCGCAGGACAGCGGCACGGGCGAAGTTGAGATTTATCGCGGCAACAACCCCGGCTCCGGCAAGGAGGTCGTCATCCATTTTATGACGGCCAGCAGATTGTTGCGCGTCGCCACCTATTATGCCGACACAGCGTATGCCGTGGCCAAGCAGTACGTCTTGACCATTGACGAGGAAGGTCGTGTAAGTCACACGGCCTGGTAGATGATCCCGGTCAGGACTCTGTACGCCGCATGGCTCTAACCAAGGCAAATGTCTTTGCCAGCTCACAGGCGCAAGACTGTGGGGCGGCAGGGGCGGCGGAAGCGATTGGCCGATACTTTGGCCGGTAGAGCGAGCGCGAGGAGCGAGAGGATGAGCGCCAGTCGGAATCTGATCATGGTTCCTCCAGTTGGTTAGCCGGTCCAGGCCGAGATGAGCGCCTGAGAGAAGGGAAGGAATGTGCCATCGCATCAGGTGGCAACCTCGACATTCACCAAGTAGACCGAAACAGGAAAGAAGAAAAGAGGTTCAACATAGGTCTCCATGAAGTTGGCGCAGGCCATCATGTCCTGGGTAACTTCAGGCATCTTATTCCTCTCCAATGGCACCGTTGTGAACACCCCTTATCCTACGCAGATCGATTTGAAATCTTGTCCCGTGCTGACATATTTGTGACACATTTCACCTCTATCATGGGCAGTGTATGAGGGACAGGCCCTCAGATAGCCATAGTGAAACGAGGTGAAAAAATGAGAGGCAAGGGAACGAAGTTTAGAGTGGCGCAGACGTTGGCGATACTGGTTCTGATTCTCACGATGTTGGTGGCCGCCGGCTGTTCACAGAGGGGACAGAGCGGCACCGACCAGAGTGCAGGCAGCGTTACGGAGAGCCGCGGCGAAG
>MPML01000095.1 GCA_002238445.1 Caldilineaceae bacterium bin5 | reverse complement strand
ACCCGCCGCTGAGTTAGCAGCCAGGCTGCCCTTCCCCCATACCATATCCGGCGGCTGGTATCGCACATCGACCGCCATATGTCACGGCGGCGACCACAAGACCGCCCTCTCCTTCCAGGACGGCGACCGCCCCGGCGAGTCCCCCCTGCGCGTCCACTGCCACAGCCGCAACTGCGATCCAACCGCCATCCGCCACGCCCTCCAGCAGGTAACCGGCCTCTGGCTCTGCCGCTGCGACGCCTGCTTCGTCGCCTTTCGCGCCGGCCAGCCGCCCCCGGGCGCAGATACAACGTCGCCGCAAGCTGCTCAGCAGGCCTCAGGCAATCTCAGGCGGCCTGAACGGGCCAAAAGGTATCTCAGTCCCAAAAACATCGAAAACGGCGCTCAAAGCCGACTAGAGCAAAGCCAGAGCAAAGATACGAACGCCTACGCCGCCGAACTGTGGGCCGCCGCGCAAGCGTCCACGACGGGGCCCGCCTCCCAACATCCGGTAGCCAAGTGGCTCGCAAAACGCAGCCTCTGGGCCACCGCCGAACCATTGCCCGAATCGGTACGCTGGCTCCCCCGCAGCCATCGCAAATTTCCCCGCGGGCGCCCGGACAGCACCGCCGCCGGCGCCCTGGTCATGGCAATGCGTCCGCTCGACAACCCCGCGGCGCCCCCGCGCAAAATACAGCTCGTCGCCATCGACAAAACCGGCCGCAAAGCCCGCCACTGGCCGGACAACGTCGACAAACGCACATACGGGGCAGGCCCATTCTACGGCCTCCTCTGGCGCGGCCAACTCCATGTCGCAGCCTGCGCCCTGCACATCTGCGAAGGCCTCGCCGACGGCCTGCGCATCCTCCGCTACGCAACCGACCCCTCCCTCGTAGCCGTCTGCGCCGGCACAAGCTACACCCGCATCCAACCCGGCTACTTCGACACAATCACCCTTTGGCCCGACGCCGACGAACCCGGCGCCAGGGCAGCGAATAAAATAGCGCAGCGCTGGGCCGACCAGGGCTATCGCGTAACCATCAAGAGGCTGGCCGCCGGCCACGATCCCGCGTCAGCCCCACTACAGGGACCAACGCATGAATGAACGACAAAACGGACGGCCGCAGATCGCAGCCGAAACCGAACACATCCAGCCCGATTCCGTAGCCGCGGCATACGACAATCTCAAAGCAGCCCTGGCAGACGGCAACGACGACCCCGAAGCCAGGGCCATCCTCCAGACAGCCCTGGCGGCCGGTCAAGATGCCGGCGCCGCAGGGCCAACCGGAGCAGACATAGCCGAAGGCCTGCGCTCGCAAAATGATGCAGATCAGCAGAAGGCCAAATCCAAAATCCGGCAGCTTCTCAACCCCGGACCGGCCCTGGCCAACGTGCTGACCGACCACAGCCCGAACCCGCCCCCGGTCTCCTGGCTTGTCAAAGACTGGATGCCGGACGCCACCCTCTCCGTGCTGACCGGTGCCGGCGGCGCCGGCAAAAGCCGCATCGCCCTGCAGCTCGCAGTGGCCGTGGCAACCGGCGCCGAACGCTTCATTCAGACGGAGAGCGGCGCCGCCATTCTGAACGGCCTGAAAGCGCCCCAACTTCTCGCCGCAGGCCCGGTCGTTTTTGCCGCCTGGGAGACCAGGCTCCTCGCTTGGCAAAACCGCCTTGCCGCCGTCTGCGGTCAGGGCGCAGACCGGGCAGAACGAATCCGTCAACTGACCGGTCAGCTGCACTACGTGAACATGCGCCCCTCAGGCGGCCTCTGGGGCGCAGCACAGGGTGCCCACACCAGCACAGCCGGATCCTGGCTCGAAGGCGGGAATGCCCTCCTCGATTACGCCGCCGCCGCACACGCCCGCCTCCTGGTCATCGACCCCCTCGCCGCCGCCTTCGTCCAGAATGAGAACGACCGCGCCCTCGTCAGAGCCTTCCTCTCCGCCCTCGACCAGTGGGCCGAAGACCACAGCTGCGCCGTCCTCATCATCTCCCATCCCCCCAAAGGCGACAGCGCACAGTCCGGCAGCACCGACTGGCGCAACGGCGTCCAGGCCGTCTGGACACTTGAAACCGCGAAAGTAAAGGACGGTAACGAGCAGGGCAAGCTGGTCCCCGCCCCGGGCGGCGAACGCATCCTCCAGGTGGACAAACTCAACGAAGGCGCGCCCCCCGATCCCGTCTACCTGCAGTTCATCGATGGCCGCTTCGCCGAAGTAGAAAAGCCGGCCAGCCAGAATACGACCGCCCCGGGCCGGAAGAGCGACAACAAGGATCCCCGGCGCAGAGAGGTGACAAGTGAAATTTAAAAACCGTTGGAGCAACCTGTTCGGGCAACTCCTGACAAAACACGATCTGCCGCAAAGTACGCCCGAGCCGCAGCCGCGGGACATCGCCAACGCAATTGCCGAACCAGCGCCGTGGTTGAGTAAAGGCCTGCAGGAATTCACCACACGCGCCGAGGCGCTGTTCAAAAAACTGGATGTTGAAGCGCTCTCCACCCTGTTGGAAAAAGAAGCCGGCAGATCCGCTGTGAAGCTTGTGCAGATGCAATGGGGTTGTCATTATCTGCTGGCAGCCACAAAGATGTCGAAAAAACAGTGGCAGATTATCAAGGTGGATAACCCATATCAGAGCGATAAGAGCGCATTTCGAGATCTTCTGGTCGCAGGCTTTGAAGCAATTCACGTAATCTATCAGAACGTAGGCACTAAACCCGCTCTGAAACACCCGCTGGCCGCCCTGCTCGAAGCATGGCTGACTCGACCAACCGATCCGGAAAAAGTAAGAGTCTATACCGCCGGCGCGGCAAATCTGGCCCGCATACCCCACCCGGCCAAAACCGCAGCCCTGGCAACATGGGAACAGATGCCCGATGCGGTAGTTGTAGAAGTAGACGGAGAGCCGGTCGCGTCTCAACTCCATTACATGCCGCAGCGGGCCAGATTAAAGAAGGAAGAACGAACCCTCCTGCCCCTGCCGGGGACGCAACAAGCGATCGACCTGCGCCTCGCAATGATCCAGGCAATCGAACAACACGCAAAGATTGACCGCCGCAACCCGCTTCCAGGCGATGCGCTTTATCTCCTCGTGCTCGGTTCGGCCATCCAGGAAGACATCGTGATGCACGTCGATAGATTGGGCGCAATGATGACCGGGCGCTTCAATCCGACCGGCATTAGCCCTGATCAACGAAAACGATGGCGGGAAAGGGCTTGGGACTCTATACATTGGGTTTCCATGTGGCTGCGTACACCGACGGGACACTGGCGGGCATTATTGGAGATCGAAACAGGCGGGCTGCCGGACGGGGGATTGCGGATATGGCCCTACCGTTGGACGGAAAGCAAAGGCTATCGCCTGACCGGCGTACTCACCAACCAGTCGAATCGACAAGACAAAAGCGGATCATTCGGCCGCCTGATCGCAGGGTGCGAGGACTTCATCGCCGCCGTCGGCTCCCCCGCAAAGGATCGGCGTTCAAGGCTGCTGATCCCGCAAAAGAAGGGCGGTCCGGGGCCGACGTCGGAATTCATACCCTACCCCCATCTTCTGGCACGCTCTGGCTTCCACTTCGACCTGTCGGACCGGCGTTCGCTGAACGCAACAGCACAACTGTGGAAGCGGTTGGCGGCCGAACTGGAAACTCGAGAATACCTGTTGCCCCGCTTGTCAGCAGAGGCCGGGGCTGGTGACACAGTCGAAATCATAGACATCATCACAGGCAAACCAGGTCCCGGCCACAACTTCGGCGGCGTTCGGATAAGGGCGTCGGCGCGCTTTATCGAAGCCCAGACCCAGGTGAATAACCTTCGCGGCGACAGAGCGTTCGACGCCGTCCCATTGTCACGTCTCTTTCACTGACAATGAGGACTCATGCCTTTATCCATCTCCAGGGGCTGCGCCCGCCAGGAAAAGCGCAGTCCCCTGGATAGCTTTACCTAGCTATCCTAGGATCCGGGTGCTACCAGAGGTAGAAACGGATAGTTGTTGACGGAAAAAGGGGGGGTTGTTGACGGAAACGGATCAGGTTGTTGACGGAAACGGATCGATCTGCCCTTTTTCGGAAAAACCGACGGCCCCGTCATCGCGAGACAGAATGCAGCCCGGAGCCGCTGTAACTGAACGTTAGGATCAGGGAGCCTCCAGAGGTAGAAGGATGGAGTTGTTGATGAAAACAGATCAATCTGCCCTTTTTTGGTCAAGCTGGCCGCCTCGTCATCGAGGAAAAAACAGAGCTCCATGGAAGCTTTTTCAGAAACTCTAGGATCAGGGTATTACCAGAGGTATAAGGCAAGAGTTGTTGACGGAAACGGATCGGCCCATTTTGCGCATCTTTTACCCTATTGCGAAACGAACCGTACGTGTAGGGGCACCCCTTGTGGGTGCCCTTAGCTGTTTGTGTATTCTCTTGGAAACCCGGTCGCTCCGGGATCGGGGAAAAACGTCGCCCCAGGAACACTTGACCAGGAATGCTAAGGTTTGGGCGCTGCCAGAGGCAGAAACGGATAGTTGTTGACGAAAACGAAACAAACTGCCCGTCTTTGGGCACTTGATCGCGCTGGTCATCAAGAGGATAACGCCACCCCGCAGACGCTGTACCGGACTCTCTAGGGTCTGGGCGCTGCCAGAGGTAGAAGGCAGGAGTTGTTGACGGAAACAGATCTACATGCCCGTTTTCGGCATAACCGGTCGCCTCGTCATCGAGGAGAAGGCAGTAGATCCAGAGAAACTGTACCTCACGCTCTAGGATCAGAGCGTTGCCAGAGGTAGAGGGCAAGAGTTGTTGATGGAAACGGATCGGTCCCTTAGTGTATCCGACCCTGTTGCAATACGATCTCTACTGTTGGGGCGCCCCTGTGGGCGCCCTGGCTGTTTGTATTCTACCCTGTTGCAGAATGCCATCCTGACCAGAGAAAAAATCAAGCTAGAACAAAGCGAGTTGTTGACGACAATGGATCCGTCTACCCGCCTTTGGGAACCCGGGCGTCTTGTAACCAGGGGAAAATGTCGCGCCCGCAGGAACGAACCTTGGCGCTCTAAGGTCAGAGTACAACCAGAGGTAGAAACGGATAGTTGTTGACGGAAACGGATCGGTCCGTTAGTGTGTCCGACCCTGTTGCAATACGAGATGCACGTATAGGGGCGTCCCTTGAAGGTACCCTTCGTAGACTGGTACTGAGCTGCAGAGGAAGATGCGGCCAGGCATGTAAAGTAATGGGCATGGGCGCTGCGCGCCGGTGCTGTTCTTCTGTCAGCCGGTCTTGATTTCTCTATTCTGCTTGATAGGACGTGCCAGATCCGGCACAATGACCACCGCGCCCCACCCTTTCGCAGTGACCGGCTGCAAGCCCTGTCCAGCGCGAGCATGGTCTAAATAACCCCATTCCACCAGTCATAGAAATATTGACACAACCTTGATACAGAGGTTGCTCAAAATGACACGCCGATGTCATGCGACTGATGTATAATTTAATGATGCCTTATTCTATCCCGTCGTTGGCGCCATTACATTAAACTGTAGACCTCCGTCGCTTGGTCCGCCATGGAAGAACCGTACGGCCAGACTGGCTGAAAAGATCCTCTACGCCGATTCATCCGCCGGTGAAAGACCGCTAGCCCCCGACTGGTCCAAGATTTCGCGGCGCATCCGCGACGGTCTTGAACACAATTTGCACAGGAAAATCAGCGATGGAACGCGCCAACCTGTACGCCATCACTCATTACAGTCATCTTCTTTGTCGCCGCCGTCATTAACCTCAATGCCCGCCAGCGTGTACTCGCCGTTCCTTCCCCGACGCGACGAGGCACAATCGATTCAAGACGATGATGAAAGATTCGGCAGATCCATCAGTGGCCTTGACAGCGACGGCTGTCCAAATCAAGCGCTGCATGGACTTTAACTGACCTGTTGAGGCAGTTGAAACGGCGATTACATTTCTCACCCGGGAAAGAATTTCAGAGGTTAAAACCGAGTGGCCTTTTAGCTGCAGAAACGGGAATTTGAGATGGAAGGAGCGTGCTCGGTGGGTCGAATTCGACGAACCATTCCGGTATGGCTGATTCTCCTTGTGTGGACCTGCGCAGCCTGCGCTCCTGCGACCGCGGACATGGCCTTTTCTGACTCGGCGCCGGAGAGCGCCGTCGCGATCGAGTACGAAGATGCGGACACAGAGCAGCGCGCGGCTGACAGCGAGGCGGAGACGCGCCAGGCTATCGCCAACGCCAACATTTCGCTCGTTGTGGCCAATACCGAGACCGCACAGGCCGGCATCGAGCAAATCACGTCCGACCTGGGCGGATATGTGGCTGATGTCGATCTCTCCAAAGTTATGTACATCAATCTCTCCCAAGGCGTGTCCAACGGGCCGGAATCCCTGCGCGGCGCAATGACGCTGCGGGTGCCGTCTGACAGCTTGGACGAAGCCCTGAACCGGATGCAGGCGCTGGCCACCGGTGTAAGCGATCTGAAACTGAACCGGCAGGATGTTACCGACCAGTACAGTGACTTGGATGCGCGTCTCCGAAATCTGCGCGCCACCGAGACCGAGTTGCTGGCCCTGTTGACCGAGGTGCGCGCCAGGCCGAATGCCAAGGTAGAGGACATTCTGGCCGTCCATCGCAGCTTGACGCAGATCCGGGAAGAGATTGAGACGCTGCAAGGACGCAAGAACCTGCTCGATAACCGGATCGAATTCTCGACCGTCAGGGTTGAACTGATCCCCGACAGCGTTTACCGGCCAATCGTGGAGGAGCCGTGGAGCGCAAGCGGGCCGGTGCGGAACGCGTTGCGGGCACTGGTGGCAACGCTGCAGGGGTTGCTGACCGCGTTGATCTGGGCGCTCCTCTACCTGGCGCCGCTTCTTCTTGTCTTTCTGATACCGCTGGCGGCCCTGATCTGGATGGTGCGGCTTTGGATAAGACGACGGCGCAAAGACGGGACGGAGCCGCACTAAGGGGAAATGTGTGGCGGCGAGAGATAAATTCAGTCGCTATGCGCCGTAAACGTGTATCCAGGACCTGATCGGGGGGCCCCGATTAAGAGGTGATTTACGCTTGCTGCCGCGGCATAGCGAAATGAGACAGTAGGGGATCCTTGAGATATTCAACCCGCGGCGTTCGTAACCTCCTTGCTCCGCTTAGGTCCATGCCTGGTGTAGAAGAAGATTGGACAGGAAAGAGACGCATTGAGATAGGAATCAAACAGCGCCATGACAAAAAGAAAGCCGGATCAGGCGCGCGACGGCCACACCTGGCAGAAAATACAGTTCACCGAGCGCATCAACGAAGAAAACAACATCGAATGGCTCGAGATCTGCATCCACTGCCATGCCGATCGCCGCATGCTCAAACGCCCCGACGGTCAACCCACCGTCCTTCGCACCCATCCCCTGCCCGCGCATTGCACGAAGGAATGACCAAGGGCCAGGGCATGAGCATTTACGGAGCCCGTATGCGCTGCGCGGCAGTGGTCGGCGCCGACGTCAACTCCGCCACCCAGTCGGCGATGGCTGGATTCTACGCGCAAGGCGGGTGATATCCTTGTATAGGGCAGACGTATGATGAAAAAGACGAGGCACCCGGAGTACGCCCGAGGATATGAGGACGGGAAGCATGTAGGGTTTGAGGAAGGGCGCATAAAGGGAAGAGAGGAACTCCTTGCTCAAGGAGATGAAGCGTTCGTTCGGAAAAACGAACAGGAGAGGAAGGAGGCCTATGCCCGAGGATACGATGCTGGACGGTTGGAAAAAGAAACCGTAGCGTTTGACAGAGGATATGAGATAGGTCGGGAGACAGGGTTCCTGGAAGGATACAAGCGCTACCATGACAGCCGCAGCAGGAGTGACGGCTCCAGGCGGACCGCCCGTCGCCAGCAGCGTCAACGACGCGACGCGGCTCAGCTTCCTTTCGTTTGGGAGGATGACGAATAGACAGCCGGATTTAGACGAAAGAGGCAGTGGTTTGAGCTTGGGCCAAAAAACTGGACCACAGGCTAACGTGTATCAATGGAGCGAACTGCCGAGCTTGTGGAAGGGAAGAACAACGGTCAAGAAACGGTGGCGGCGCATGGCAGCCTGTAAGTTCCGGGCTGCGCCGGAGGCGCAGGAAGCGGAACTCTATGAACAGATCGGGCGACCCAAGATTTGGGTTCACCATAAGACATAAGATCGGGGGTAGGCAGGAAATGACAGAAAGGATGCTGACCTGGAGAAGAACCCTGCTCGTCGCCTACGAGACCTTCGATGGCGAGGCAGACAATGTCTCGATCACCAACTTCATTGCCGACCAGATCAATTGGGATGAAGACTGGAACAAACTACACCTCCAGCTTTCCAAGTATAGAGCCCACCTTGCCGAAGCTGGGCACCTTGAAAAGGTCCGCTATCCTTCTACCAAGAGTCCCGGCTTACATAGGCTCACCCCCGCCGGACGGGAGGTCGCTTCCGGCTTGTTAAGCGACGAAGGTGTGACTCCTGACTGAAATGACCTGGTTTCAGGAGACAACTTAGCGCGGGGAGTACTATCGGCCTGAACGGTTTGCCAACAAAGGTACTTGCAGGACTGTACCGCGATAGACAGCCGGATTCAGACGAAAGAGGGAGTGGTTTGAGCTTGGCCCAAAAAACTGGACCACAAGCGAAGGTGTATCCATGGAGCGAACGGCCAAGTTTGTGAAAGGGAAGAACGATGGTCAAGAAACAGCGGCGGCACACGGCAACGCATACGCTCCGAACAGCCGGTTGGTGGCTCTATAAGGCTGAGGCGCTCGCAGCCCGCAGGAAACGTTTCGAAGAATACCACTCTACACAGACATAACCTGTTCTTCTTCCTCCCCCTGGCTAGTCCTCTGTGCGCGTTCGCGTCTACCCGGGTAAAGAATCGTCAGGTTTGAACGATGTCCCGACCCCGTGGAACAGAGGACAGCCAGGACTTCCCCTGAAGAGGCAAACAATGAGCAACAACCCGGTAGTCGGTTTGACATGATTGGAGGACCACCCGTGCAGCGCTTTCTCATTACTATCACTCTGTTGGCCTTACTGGCTCTGAGCGCGTGCCGCGCCGCCTCCTATTTCAGTCAGGGCATTGAACATCACGAACTTGGACAGTACGAGGAGGCCATCGCCGACTATAACGAAGCAATCCGTCTGCGACCTGACGACGCCGACGCATACCTTTATCGGGGTCGTGCCCACAACGGCCTTGGTGAGTACGAGGAGGCCATCGCCGACTACGACGAGGCGATCCAGCTGCAGCCCGACTTTGTCGAGGCATACTTTAATCGGGGCTTTGCTTACGCCGACCTAGGTCGCTATGAGGAGGCCACCGCCGATTACGATGAGGCAATCCAGCTGCAGCCTGACCTTGCCGACGCCTACTATAAACGGGGCGTTGCCCACACCCACCTTGGCCGATACGAAGAGTCCATCACAGATTTGGAGACAGCGTTGGAGTTGGCGCAGACGACCGGCAATGACGACCTGGCCGCCAAAATTGGAAAAGCGCTCAAAGCAGTCAGAAACCCATGATCGCGCCCGATTTGACCAACCACACCACGACGCAGGAGCCCGCCCCAAGTTGGAGAATCCGTAAACAAATGTCTGACACGAAAGCCTATCTCGTCCTTTTTGCGTTTCTGTGTGCGATACTAATCCTGTTCGGGGCCATAGCCGCGCTCGTCTAACGTCCTGCTCGACTGGCGGGTGCCGGCAGCTTCACCAAATTAAGGAATAGAAGACGCGGTTCTTACACTATCTCGTAGTTGCGTTATTTCTGGTGGAGTGCATGAATCGTGCAGAAAAATCAGACCTTCCCCAGGTTGTCTTTGGGACTGAATGTTCTGTCTATGCGTCCGCCTCCACTGATTCAAAGTCTGATTCACCTACTCATGCTGAATCAGGGCGAGCAATTATGGCGTCTGAAGGGCCCATTCAGGTATGAATATGACCACCTGAAAAGAATCGGCTAGCCAAAATCAATTCTCTGGAACCTCAAGCAAGCCCACATTGGTTGCGGTAGCGAGCCCTACTCCAGACCGGGTAGGGGACATGCATTGAAAGGAGGAAGGAAAACATGTCGCTACGTAGAACAGCCGGGGCCGCGCTTTGCCGGGTCATTCTGATGGCGGCGGGGTGCGATTCAGGTTCGCCGGGCGCTGCCGCGGGAGACCTTGACGGCGGCCTGATGTCGGCCACCCCCAGCGAAGCGACAGACCGGGGGCCGGAACAGGGAGAAGTCGTGATCGGGGATCCTGATGAAAGCGGACCCTACGAGAGCGATCCATACAGGATGGCCACAAGCGGCGGCGACGACGGGCCCGTCATGGAAGGTGATACGTTGACGATTACGGTGTCGTTTAGCGGCGGATGCGCGCCCCACGACTTTACTTTGGTCACCGCCGCCGCTTTCATGGAATCGGACCCCATCATACTGGACGTCTTCCTGACACACGATGATCATGGCGACTCGTGCGAGGCGTACCCGACGGAGCGCCATGCCTTTGATCTGACGCCAATCAGGGCTCTGTACCAGGAGGCTTACGGAGAGAATTCGGGGGGCATCGTCTTGCGGATCCGGGACGGCGATATGAACGTTTTGGATGAGATTACCTACGAGTTCGGGGGAACTGTAGTGGAGGGTGAATAGTAAACGGGTGAGATCGATGGGCTGCCATCAGAGTGCGAAGTGCCCTTCAGACAGTGTTCGATTATCGCAGTCTCCTGACGGTTGTAGAAATTTGAGGTAGGCGATCAGCCCGGTCTGCTGCTGATGCAGGTATTGCTTTCTGGAGCAATTATATGAGAACGCTGACGGCACTGCTTCTGGCGCTGCTCTCTTTGACCTCTTGCGATGGCGTCCTCTACGGCCACTGGAGCTATAACTGCCCCGACTTTCCATCATACGACGAGGTCGAAAGAGTCTTGCAAGAACATAAAGAGATCTTTGAAAAACTGAAAGAAGAAGAATTGATCTGGTCGGCAGATCCAACCGAATGTCCACAAGGGGCTTTTATAACGATTTATCATGGTGGCGAGTGGTAGAAAGAACCCGCATTACAGATCATGGATGATGTTGGGGCCAGAACTGAAGGGCTGAATCGTTTCTTCGGCATTCCGTTTAGATTTCTCAATGCTTGATTGCTCGTCCTGGGAGCCGCTATCTTGTCAACTGTGTACGAAAAACGACCGTTCCAACTTTGCCAATCTCACGATGTGGACAGGCGGCGCTCTCCGGCCAGCCCTCCGCGCGCGCAAGTGTTCACCAAGGCGCCACAAGATCCTGCATCTGAAAATTCAAACCATGGAACGATGGGCGGCCGGGTCAGACAACCGTGTGAAAGGCCGATGCAAAGCCTTCGTCTATCTGAAACGCATCGATACGCCCTGCCAAGTGCCGGCGCTGCTGGTTCCGGTCACAAGGCGCGCTTTTGTGAGCCGTACCGCACGCGGTTCATCCTGGCGACGGTGTACGGCGACATGCCCATCGACCGCGGTTACGTGCGCAAGGTCGTGGAGAACGTCGGCTGGAAGCGGCGGGCCTACCTTCTGGTCGCCCCGGTGTGGCTGGAGGATGAGAGGTAGTTTTAGAGGGCGTGTTATTGGGGCCAAACTCACTTACTCACTTTACCCCCCCGCCCTTCGCCGCAAACGCCGCAAAAGAGAAGGGAGCGGCTTTATCGACAATTTCCCGCGTCTGATCGCCCACGCTCCGGCGGCCCTTTACTTCAGCAACCGCATCACAGCGGTGTGACCGGAGGAGCTGCACAGCGAAACGCTGCCGGGCGCACCTGTACTCGAAGAAGGCTCTTTCCTTCATTCTCTGAGCACGCCACGACCAGGAGCGCACGATGTCCCAAGAATCGACAGTTGACGCAACGCAGGCGCACGAACCCGGACCAGGCAACCGCCGCGAGCAAATCGGATGGTACTTCTATGACTGGGCCAACTCGGCCTTTGCGACAACGGTCGCGACCGTCTTTCTCGGCCCGTACATCGCCAACCTCGCCCGCGCCGCGGCCGGCCCCGATGAACTGGCGCGTTTCTTCGGCATCCCTGTGGCGCCGGACTCCTTTCTGCCCTACTGCATCTCCTTCTCCGTTATCCTGCAGGTGCTGTTCCTGCCGGTTCTTGGGGCCATTGCAGACTATTCCAATCTGCGCAAGAGATTGATGCAGATCTTTGCGGTCGCCGGCTCGTTCGCCACAATGTTCATGTTCTTTGTTACGGCTGAGACCTGGTGGCTGGGCGGGCTGCTGTTTATCGTCGCCAATCTCTCCTTCGGCGCGGCGATCGTCTTCTACAATGCCTTCTTGCCCGACATCGCCGAACCGGAGGACCGCGACCGCGTCTCGTCGGTGGGCTGGGCGCTGGGCTATCTGGGGGGCGGTCTCCTGCTGGCACTCAATCTGGTCCTCTACCTGATGCGGGATACCATCGGAATCGACACCGGTCTGGCTGTGCGTATCAACCTGTTTTCGGGCGGACTGTGGTGGTTCGCCTGGTCTTTCATCACTTGGAAAATGTTGAGTTCGCGAGGCGTAACCCGGGCACTGCCCGCTGGCGAGACCTATCTGTCAACCGGCCTCAAACAGCTGTGGGCAACCTACAAAGAGACAGCGAAATATCCCCATACCATCCGTTTTCTGATCGCTTACCTGCTGTATAACGATGGCATCCAGACGGTCTTTGCGGTTGCAGCGGTCTTTGCCGCTGCCCCGCTTGCTCAGGGAGGACTGGCGATCGAGCAGAGCATGCTCACCATGGTCATCCTGATGATGCAGTTCGTTGCCTTCGGGGGCGCACTCCTCTTCGGAAAAATAGCGACCCGTATCGGGGCGAAGAAGGCTCTGATCATAGGCCTGATCGTCTGGACGGTGGTTGTGATCTACGCCTATCTGGGTCTTCAAGGGGAGAGCCGCTTGCTGGAGTTCTGGATTTTGGGAGGATGCATTGCCCTGGTGATGGGGGGCACGCAGGCGGTCAGCCGCGGCCTCTTCGCCAACATGATCCCGCCGGGCAAGGAGGCTGAATTCTTCTCCATCTACGAGGTCAGCGAGCGGGGAACCTCCTGGCTGGGTCCGCTGGCTTTCGGCCTGGTCAACCAGATAACCGGTAGCCTGCGGCCGGCCATCGTTTCGATCATCCTCTTCTTTATCGTTGGGCTTGTTCTGCTGCGTAGAGTAGACGTGCGTAGGGCCATTGCTGAATCGGGCAACAGGCCGCCGGCGGTTATCTGAGTACTACGACCGCCGCATTGACAAGAAAATAATGGAGTTGTTGTCGGAAATGCCGTTGCACGAGTTGTGCCGGGCCCGGGCGCTGACTCAGCAGACGCAGGCGAAGGAAGCTGAAAATGATCCAATCCGGATTTCAAACATGGAGAAGCGAACTGACGTCTCCCTCCGGGTTCTTTTTTTCAACG
This sequence comes from Caldilineaceae bacterium bin5, assembly GCA_002238445.1. Lineage (GTDB taxonomy): Bacteria > Chloroflexota > Anaerolineae > Caldilineales > Caldilineaceae > Bin5. The sequence continues at coordinate 2,976 of MPML01000095.1, read as the reverse complement.
CAACCCTGCTCTATTTAGAACCGGAATTATGCCGCTTCGATTCGAGACCCGAGATACTTGCAACCATTCCACAGCTCAACAATCACCTGGTTGTCCGAAACGCACCTCCACTTTGGACCGCACCCAAGTACATGGTCGATTTGATAGTCAGTTGCATATATGTTAATATGAATATAGATGCTATAGTATTATTATTCTCATATGTTCAAAAAATGAGAACCTAAGAAAAAAATCGATTAGCGCCGACACAGGCTGGCATTTCCGAGATCCGCCAAGCCTAACCGCAAATCAGAGCATTTATACCTGACAGGATGAATGCACACTGAGCCCAGCATGAGTCTGTCTGCAATCCATGTGGCTACCGCCAGATCGAAGTCTATGCGGAAACAGAGGGCAGCGCACTCTATACGAATGCACTGAACTTGACGGAGGTGAGAGGACAATAACGAGAGACGCCCGCGACGACGGCGAAGACACTACCTTCTAGCCTGTCCAGCTACAGAGGGTACAACTGAAAAGAAGAATGGCCGGTCGGGACTGCCATCCCACCGGCCCGGCCCACGAGGTAATGGCTCATGGACGCCCAACAGTCTACCACGCGCTATCGCGCGTACAAATACAGAATCTACCCCACCGCTGCCCAGGCAAATGCCCTCGCCTTCCACTTCGGCGCTGTCCGCTACGTCTACAACCGCTACCGCGCCGCCCGCGAAGGCTACTACCAGGACACCGGCGAAACCCTGTCAGAGGCGGACTGCTGCCTGGACCTCACTGATCATAAGCGCGAGGCTGGCAATGAATGGCTCCAGCAAGCCTATAACCAAAGCCTGCAACAGGCGATCCGCGACCTCGATCGGGCCTACCGCAACTTCTTTGCCGGCCGTGCACGCTACCCCCGCTTCAAAAGTAAACGTAGCCACCAGTCGATCCGCTATCTCTTCGCCGGTAGCATCCAATTGCGCATCGCAAACGGGCGCATCAGAATTCCGAAGGTCGGCTACGTGAAGATCATGCAGCACCGGCGCATCGAAGGAACACCCAAGAACATGACCGTCTCGAAATCCAAGAGCGGCAAATTCTTCGTGTCGATTCAGTGCGAAGTGGATATGACGCCCTCACCTGCAATCGGCCCGGAAGTGGGTATTGACCTGGGGTTGAAAACATTCGTAACACTTTCAGATGGTCGGACCATCGATCCGCCAAAACACCTGCGGAAAGCCGAACGCCGGCTGAAACGCCTGCAGCGCCGGCTGTCCCGCAAGCGCAAAGGATCGGCGAACCGCCGCAAAGCGAAAGTCCTGCTTGCAAGGCAGCACGAGAAGGTAGCCAACCGCCGCGCCGACTTCCTGCACAAGCTCAGCCGGCAGTTGGTCGAAACCCACGGCCATATCGGGTTTGAAAACCTGTATGTAAAGGGCATGCTGCGAAACCATAGCTTGGCCAAATCGATTGTCGACGCCGGTTGGGGCGAGTTCGTGCGACAACTGGAGTACAAAGGGGATTGGTACGGCTGTAAGATCATAATGGTGGATCGCTGGTTTGCCTCATCCAAGACATGCAGCGCGTGCAACGCAGCCCTCGATCTGTCGGATCGTCGATGGGCATGCCAACAGTGCGGGGCCCTGCACGACAGAGACCTGAACGCCGCCCTGAACATATTGAAACAGAGTACGGCGAGAACCGTCGGAATTAACGCCCGCGGAAATATGAGCAGGTGCAGTAAGACCACTCAGCCCGGGAATCTCACAGCGTCAGGGCCACCTGTGCAGTTACGCTTCCCATTCGCGTAGGGGCAGCCCCAGACGCACAGGGACGTTCGCGGAGAGAGGGCTGCGGCTGATTTTCCGAGGCAGCTCCAGACGCGCAGGGACGTTCGCACACAAGATCAAGATGCCGGTATCCGGGACGCAGCTCCAGATTCGGTCTGAAAACAGCCGAAGCCGACAAAATCGTCACTTCCAGGTGCCAGCGTCGACTCATCGACGCGCTCAAAGGTGCTTTAAGCGACTTTTTCGAGGGTGCAGGTACAGAAATATCTAGCAATCCGCAGCGCCAGTCTAGCTAGGCCGAACAAACCTTCGCCCCAGGCTATCGTTCGTCGCAAGCACTGCCATTGCTGGTCGGGAGTCCAATCGCAAGGACCTAGCCGGCAACGGCCAGCGCCCCCGAAACAGCCGGGGGCGAGTCCGTTGCCGGGCGGCGGCAGACCGCCGCAACACCACACGCGCCACCGTCAGGCAGACGAGCATGGCCGGCCGCGGCACGACCACCAGGACGCCAAGATGCCAGCTGGCACGCGTGGCCGAGAGGTCCTGGACGACTGGACGCCGCAAAGACGAGCTCGCAGCCGGCGCCTCAGGGAAAGCCGGTAAAGGCCCTCTCCCCAAACGGCCGGGGAGGGACCTTTACCGGGCGGCGGCAGACCGCCGCAACACCACTCGACGACCATCAGGGAGAGTAGCCGGCAAGCGTACAGAGCCGGCAGGAGCTCGACCACCACACAGCTGCGAAAGACTGACAACGCTTGCGCCCAGCAGAGGACACCCCGGATAGCGCCGGCATTGGTGCCGGCCATGTGCCCAGATTCAGTCCTGATTTTGTGCATGTGTCCGGATCGACGTCTGGGCCTGCTCTGATCAGCGTCTGCACCGGCCGACCGCAGCCTCCAGGAGCGAAGAGCACGCCAGGAGCAACCAGGGCGCACAGCAGGCCGCAGACGGCCCCCTGCACCAACGTCAACCCCCCGCCGCCGAGTGGCCACGCACTCCGCACAGCGTCGCCGGCGAACGTCAACGGCATTGCCGGCCCGGGCGCTTTTTATTTACCCAGGGCGCTTTTCGTCGCCGCAGACGGCGCCGGCGCCCTGGCCGTATAACAGTCGTTATAGGGAATGCCCCCGCCCTCGTTCCTCGGGCGGTTGCACCGGCGCAGACGCCTTTCCCTATAACTTGCGATTATACGGAATAAAAAGCGCTT
>MPML01000094.1 GCA_002238445.1 Caldilineaceae bacterium bin5 | reverse complement strand
CTTTGGCAAGTGGATGCACGAAATAGCCGGCCGACAGCACGTAGTCGAACCCGCCGGCGCCTGTCTCCGGGTCGTTGTCCACGTCGATCGACACAGCCCAGTTGTACTCCAGAGCATGCTCAGGCACCCCTGTTCTGTCGAATGTCAGCGTCTCCGGAACATCCCTGAGATGAAAAGTGACGGTCAAGGTCTCCCCGTCAACCGTTGTCGTGACACTGCGGATAACGATGTGCCCGACCAGTTCGTGTGACACATCTTCGGAAACAGACTGACCCGGCGTTACTTCAGACCCGTCCAACATACCCTGAAAGGGGGCCGGCCGGCCCAAACCAAACGGAGTAAGACAGCCGACCTCCTCCGCACCGCCCAGATAGTCATACACACCGAATGCGAGCTGCGATTCCGCCGTGATCCCGGGAATCTCTCCCGAAAGCGTTATCGTGTCCTCTTCAGCCGATACTTCGATGCGCGCCCATCCGAGAAAATCCATATCGCGATATGGACTTCCATCTGGGTTCAGCTGCCATGTGTTGGTTTGCAGAATGTCCGTTGTGATAGCCGCACTCCGGTCGCGGCCGCTGGCGCCGCCGTGGGAAACGTGCATCGAGGACAGGAGGTATTCGAACCCGCTGACGCCTGTATCCTGGTCGGCGTCCACGTCGATCTACACCTCCCAACTGTACTCTAATCTATCTCCGGGCACGCCGGCTCTGTTGAATGTCAGTGCCTCCGGAACGTCTCTGAAATGAAACACGACCTTCAGGGTCTCCCCGGAAAGGGAGGTGCTGATCTCCGTTATATCCAGATGCGCGGCCAGGAATTCCGAGACATCATCGCTGACGCTCTCCCCCGGTGTAACAGCACCATCGCTATCACACTGGCTGGAGGATGTGAGGATGCCTGGCGGTTCCTGACATTCGACCCCGTCCGAAACATCAAAATAGTCGTACGTACTGAATGCAAGCTGTGATTCTGCTGTGATCCCAGGGATATGTCCGGAGAGCGTAATCGTATCCTCTTCTGGAGATACCTCGAGGATGGCGTCGCTCCAAATCATGAAACCCTCTGATTGGACTTGCAGGATTTCGGCCTTCACCTTGCTTTCGATCGGTGCCTCCGTGTTGCTCCCCTTATCGGATTGGGACACAAAATGGCTGGCCGCCAACAGGTACTCAGACCCGTCATCGCCCGTCGACCGGTCGTTGTCTACATCGATCGATACCTCCCACCCGTACTCCATATAGTTTTCCGATATGCCCGTGCGATTGAATGTCAGCGTCTCAGGCAGATCCCTGAGATGGAAGACAACCGTCAGCATTTCGCCGGACAGAGAGCTGCTGATTTCAGTAATGTCCATATACGCGGCAGACACATCTGAGACATCGTCAGTTGCGATCTGTCCCGGCGCAACGCTGGGCTCGCCATCCGTACACTGGCTGGCTGGTGCGTTTGAGCTTGGCGGAGCCTGGCATCCGACCCCGTCGAACTCGCCAAGATGCCCGTGCGTCAGGAACGAGAGGCGCGAGTCCGGCGTGATGCCAGGAATCCGGCCGCGGAGAATCATCGTGTCCGTCTCAGCCGATACCTCTAGACTGGCGTCTCTAAATGACCTGATGCCTTCCCCCGGCTGCTTTTCCCAGACACTGGCCTCCGCCACCTCCGCTATCGGCGCCTCCGTGTTGTCCCCAGCATGCGCAGGCCACACGATGTGATAGGCGGACAGGAGGTACTCAAACCCGCCGTCGCCGGTCGCCTGGTCGTTGTCCACATCGATCGACACATCCCATCCGTACTCCATCGAGCTTGCCGAGGACCCCGTTCTGTTGAACGTCAGCGTCTCCGGAATATCCCTGAGATGGAACTCGACGGTCAGCATTTCGCCCGCAAGGGACGTGCTGACTTCGACAATGTCCAGATACCCCGCAAATACATCTGAGACATCGTCAGTTGCGGTCTCCCCCGGCACAACCGTGCGGTCGCCATCCGTACACTGGGTCGGGAGAGTGCTCTGGTGTGCGCCCTGCCCAGGCGTAGCAGGACATCCGACCTCATCGGAACCGCCAAAATAGTCGTACGCTCTGAATGCAAGCTGTGAATCTTCTGTGATCCCAGGGATATTCCCGGAGAGCGTTATCGTATCCTCTTCCGGGGACACCTCGAGGGTTGCGTCGGACATAGACATAAAACCATCCGAACGGGCTTTCAAGACGCTGGCCTCTACCTTGCTCTCGATGGACGCTATGGCGTTACTCCCTTTTCCGGACCGGGGCACAAAGTGACTGGCCGATAGCTCGTAATCAATGCCGCCATAGCCGGTCTCCCGGTCGTTGTCCACATCGATCGACACCTCCCAACCGTACTCCATACGATTTTCCAATATGCCCGTTCGATTGAATGTCAGCGTCTCCGGCACATCCCTGAGATGGAAAACAACCGTCAAGGTCTCACCGGACAAAGTTGTGCTCACCTTGGTGATATCCACAAACGAAGCGGTGACACCCTCGCTCTCGTCAGTTACGGTCTGCCCCGGCCCTGTCAGGGCCGCGCCGGAACTGCACCCCCAAGGTCCCGCACTCTCGCTGTATGGAGCATGGCACTCCATTTGATCGGCCTCACCAGCGAATTCGACATCATAAGCTGAAAATGTCAGTCGCGATTCGGATGTGATGCCGGGAATGTAGCCGGCGATCGTTATCGTCTCTTCCTCGGCGGAAACCGCCAGGTCGGCGTCCGCGAAGGTACTGGTGGAGCCGTCGGTGCCTGTCTCCCACACGCTGGCCTCCAACATCTCCCCGATTGGAGCGCTCGTGTCGGCATCAATCCCTTTGTGCGACAGGAACGCGATATGGTAGGCGCTCAGCAGGGTATCGAACCCGCCGGGTCCGGTGCTGCGGTCGTTGTCCGCATCGATTGCGACCTCCCATTCATACTCCATTGTTCCCTGCCCATGCTCCGTGCGATTGAACCTCAAGGTTTCCGGCAGGTCCCTGAGATGAAACACAACCGTCAATCTCTCGCCGGACAGGGAAGTTTCAACTTCGGTTAGGTCGATATGCGCGGCCGGCACGTCCGAGACAGCATCGGTTAAGGTATCACCCGGCCTGATCGGCTCCACCGACCCGCACTGGTTGACCCCGTGCGCAACAACAGGAGTTGTCCCTGTGACCAGCAAGATAACGACTAGCAAAAAGCCGGCAAGGTTCTTGATCTTCATTGTTCCTTCTCCTGGTAGATGAAAGAGGCACCACGCCGGACAACAAGGGCCTCCCAAACCGGGAAGCGCGCGCAGCATTGAATGAGCGCCGGACAGACGCCTGCCAGCCCGGACGGACAGGACAAAAGGCCCTGTCTTGCGTCAAACGATCAGATTGTGGGCAGCGTTCCCGAAGATATGTGAGTTTGGCCTCAACAGTGGGCCCGCGAACCATGGTGCATGGCGGACCAGCAATGATATGATGCATGCTCAGGTTTTCATGGCATTGGCGGAGGTTCCTCCTGTCAAACCTTTGCACAGACTCAAAACAGAGTTCTCCGGCCGGTGGTTCCAATGCGCCACCGTCAGAATAGCGGAGGTTGCCCTTGAATTATACAGCCTGGAAATATTATTTTTATGTGATTCAACACTTTTCTTATGGCAGTATTGTGGCAATATCATGACTATTGCCCTGTAAACGATAGAATGAAGAGTGTTTGGTCCCTACGCGTCGCCAATCAGGGCCCGCATCCGGTCTCTGCGCCGGCAGGGGCAAGGCGCGTCTGTTGCGCTCCATGCGTTGCCCGACAGCTGGCGCCCGCAAACCGGCCGTCGACGCACCGTCTGGGAGATGGTGAATCATCTGCCCCGACTGCATGGGCAGGGCGGCGAGAAGGAGGCTGCGCAAACTGCTTCCGGACAGCTTGCCTGTCGGGGCTGTCCGGGCCACAAACTTGCATTTCCTGATGACGTAAACCCTGCAAGCTCAGCCACCAGATCTATCTCTCAATCGCGAACGATACTCCCAGCATCGCTCCTGCTTCTATCTCGGCAACATTGTTTTCCAGCGTAAAGGCCGCCTGGCTTATGAAGTTGGACCATGAGGAAGATCTACATTGAGGAGCAACTATCTCCTCGGAAACAGCGATGACCTCCTCCCCTGGAGGCAGGCCCAGCAGACGGGAACGACGGTCTGCCCGCATCTTGGCATCGGCGAACGCATCCAGAATCGCTCCCTCCTCAAGAGCGTAGCAGTCTTCCACGATGAACGTGACCTGCATGGACAGCAGCGGCGGCGCCCAAGCCCCTGGTTGCCGTCCCTTTATGGATGATCGGAGGCAGATGCCGGCGCCCCAAAAAATTCCAGTTTTTAAAAATTTCGTTCAGCGCCGACACATGACGCCATTTCGACCAATACCGCAACGCGCATCCATTTTCAGAGAACGCATAAATCCACAAGCCCAGACAGTGAGAGAAAAATCAGAGACAGCCCCCAAGTTAATACCCCATCGAAGGGTATGCCAGCCTAGCATCAATCCACGAACTCCTATACCGCATCGGTTCCGTCCCACTGTGCAAAGATGGTCAAGTCTCTTCATCACGAAGATAATCCCGGCCCTTCTGTGTTAAAGAGACGATAGCCCAATCCCTTGGAAGAACTCCCTTTTTGGATGCCCTCACAGAGAAAAAAGTGCGCGCTGCCATCGATAAAGCCCGGGCCGGCCGGACAGCAATCGTCGTGGCCCACCACCTGACCACAATCCTGAACGCAGACCGGATCCTGGTGATCGACCAGGGCCGCATCGTGGAGATGGACAGCCGCACCGAGCTTCTTGCCCGCCAAGGCCTCTTCTTCGATCTCTACCAGGCCCAATCCCTCGAGTCAGAACAGTAGTGGGCGTAACAGTCTTCGAAGCGAGCGCGCCCTGAGGCGCAAGATCGGCCGGCGAGGCTGCGCTTTGCTTGCTGCCGGCAGCGCCGCGGGTGTCGGGGCATACACAACCCCGGATGGCGCCGCACAGACCGACACTCGACCAACCAAGCCCCATAACCAGATTGGCGCCCAGGGAAAGCCGGTAAAGGCCCTCTCCCCAAACTGCCGGGGAGGGTCCTTTACCGGGCGGCGGCAGACCGCCGCAACCCCCCACGCGCCACCATCAGGGAGAGCAGCCGGCATTCGTACTGAGCCAACAGGAGCTCGACCACCGCACAGCTGCGAAAGACTGACAGTGCTTACGGCTGGTAGTGAACACCCCGATGGCGCCAGCATTGGTGCTTATCATGTGCCCAGGTTCGGCCCCGGTTTTGTCCACGTGTCCGGAGCAGCACCATGCGAAGGCAATTTTCGACGAGGAACCGCATTTTAGAGCTGAAAAGCCCCAAAATGCAGAATTCGGCCGGTTTTGGGTCTGCCGGCGAAAATCTTTCCACACTGGAGGCGTTCTAAGGCCCTGAAATGGGCAAGGGGTACCATAGGACCTTGCGATTATGGCTGTTTCAACTGACCGGCGAGGGATTGACAGGAAGAGATGGAGGGCCAGGCGTCGGGCCATTTTGGCGCGCGGCCAGTACAGATGCCGCCAAGACGAGCTCGCAGTCGGCGGCTAGGGGAAGCCGGCAAAGGCCCTCTCCCCAAACTGCCGGGGAGGGTCCTTTACCGGGCGGCGGCAGACCGCCGCAACACCACTCGACTACCACACGGGCGATTTGCCGGCTTGTAAGTTAGACTAGCAGCCCCTAGGCCCACGTGTCGCATCAAGACCGGTCAATCGCCAACACGCAGGCCAGCCACACGATCGCACGCCTTCGAAGGCAGCCGGCTATGTGACCAGTTTCGGTCCCGGTCTTGTCCACGTGTCCGGATCGGTGCCTAGGCCTGCGCCGGCCACACCCCCCTGCACCAACGTCAACACCCCACCGGTGTCGCAGAGCGGCCACGTATTCTGCACAGCATCGCCGGCGAACGGCAACGGCATTGCCGGCCCGGGCGCTTTTTATTTACCCAGGGCGCTTTTCGTCGCCGCAGACGGCGCCGGCGCCCTGGCCGTATAACAGTCGTTATAGGGAATGCCCCCGCCCTCGTTCCTCGGGCGGTTGCACCGGCGCAGACGCCTTTCCCTATAACTTGCGATTATACGGAATAAAAAGCGCTTTTCCGGGCCGGCAACATGAGAGGGGTATCCCCCTCTCAAACTCTCCCCTTCGCAGGGGGCCAGCCCCCCACACCCCCCGGCAGCGTTTCGCCGCTGCACCACGACCAGCGCCCGGCGCTGGACCCGTTGATACACCACGCTGGCATTTATAAGACCAGCTCGCAAACATCGCCGCCCAGACCTGGACCCACGCGACGCCCCATTACAGTACCTTGCACAAAGCCACTCGTACCCGGGCACAACCACAGACGCAAACTCCGGGCACAGACAATCGCCGCGACCATACAGAAAGCACTAGGACAACCTCGACGCCGGCAAACCCGGGCGGCCCTTCACGGCTCGTTCCTCACACGCTCCGGGCCGCCCCTGACCGTTCGCGAACACCAGCATCAGCCAGACCAACACACGCCGCGATGCCGGCAGGCCTTTGAGAGACACCGGCTGGGGCGCCTTCACGGCTCGTTCCTCACACGCTCGGCGCCCCAGCCTACCACAGCCAGACAACCTTGGCGTCTAGGAAACCCGGCCCTCTGCGGCTCGTTCCTCGCACGCGCCGGGCCGGTCCTACCCGTCTTCAAGGACGACCAAAACGCCTCCAATGTCATCTTTTAGCCGACGCCGCCGAGCGCAAAATCGCACGCAGAGCCTCGCAGAGCCACGCACAGACCCGATCAGGTACTGAAACACCCCCGCACCCCAAATCACAGCGTCTCGCACGCCCAGCGCCGCCAGGAGACGGCCAGAACGCGGCACTCAGCTTACAGGCAAACCAGTCGTCCGCCAGACCAACCACCGACGCGTACGCCGGCGGAGCGCCTCACGGCTCGTTCCTCGCACGCTCGGCGCCCGCCTTCCACCGGGCGGCCCTGCGCTTCACCCTCGCCCTCGCTTCGCTCGACCTCGGCCTCTGCTTGGGCCGCCCTATCGACGCAGACGACCAAACAGCGCATGCCACACCAGCCGTCCCCATATCGTTCGGTATCAGCGCCTGCAGGCCTGATGCCAGCGGCATCGTTGCGGCACTCTTGGATTGCGCCTTTGCTGTCCGGATGCAGAAGCTGATCAATCCCGCCGACCAGACCACCGACTGAAAGAGGCCGAAATGCACGACCGCGGCACTCCCCAGGAGGAGAAATTAATGCGCAGACCAACGCCGCAACTCCCCGTTTCCACCAGAGAGGATTTGGCGAAAAAATTTTTTCGCGCCGCACACACTACCACTTCACACCGTCACCATGCCGTAATATTGCAGTGCAGTGCCGCAACTTGACGTAAGATCGTCTGACCGCCGCCAACCAGGTCCAGACCAACCGCACCCGCCATCTCAACTGGCATAACAACCGCCGCGCAGGTACGCTACGGCAAAACCTCAGTCGCTCCCACAATCCACTACCAATGCCCGGCCAACTTTTTACCAACCCAAGTTCGGAGTTAAACCAGAGTCGGCAAGGCAGCCAAATCCTTGCTAGCGAGATGGACAGCACCTTGCACAAAGCCACACGTACCCGGGCAGATCTGAAGACGCGAACTCCACGTTCAGACAACGGCCGCGGCGATACAAAAGGCATAAGGACAACCTCAACGCCGGCCAACCCGGGGCGCCCCGCCCATCGCCCCTTTTTAAACCGAAGACGCCGGCCCGCCTATGTCGCAGGAGAAACTCTGGCGATGGGCCGGCGGAAGATGACCTCACACCCCAGAACAGACGGTTCCCTAAATCAGACAGGGAAACGCCTCATCCGATCGCTGCACAACCGACCGATCTCGATGTTTCCGCGACGCTTTTGCACTGTCCCCCATGCCGCAATTCCGGCTCGCGCCACCAGAGTAAATTCATACTCACAAAAACTTTTCGCGCCGCACACACGCCGCCCCTTGTCGACGACCACGCCAAAATATACCGCCAGGTCGCCACTGCATGCCGCAAAATCGCCGCGATATGCCGAAATATTGAGGTGCCGGGATTAGGTATTACGACGTCTGGTCATGGGCGCGGCGCGCCCTGTTCTGGCGCGCCAGGCTACCCCAAAGTCGTCCTCATGGCCTCTTTTGTGAAAATCGTGCCCCCGAAACCGGAAAAATTTCCAATTTTGCGCCTATATCCCCACCCCAGCCGCATCATCGGCCCAAGTCAGCGCTCTTACCCGGCCGCGCAGAAAACTGACCGCACAGGACGCCCGCAGAGCGCTTAAGACGACCCTTTTAGGTCCTACAGGCCCTTAGCCTTTTGGCCATCTAAGGTGCCCTTGCGGGCGCGAGCTAAGCCGGCAAGCTTCGCCTTCGGCGCTGAGCGGGTCGGGCCTTAGGGCCCGTTTTGGCCCTTCATACGGATGTAGTACAGTGGAATAAGAAGCGGCCGAGCGGCGCTAGCACGCCCCCGGCCCGGCCCACGAGAGGGAGACTCATGGACACCCCACAGCTTATCATCATCCACGACACCCACAAATTCAGACTCTCCCACGTCGCCGGCCCCGCACACGCGGAAATAGGACCGATCCCGGACACGCTGGCAGGGGCGCTCAGCGCGCAAGCATACCGGTGGACAAGCGCCGGCTGCAGCGGCAACCCGACGAGAGCGAGAACGCTTCCAACGCCCGGATCGCATACTGCAGCTGGAGCCGGCGCAGCGCACGAAAGCGGTCTTGATGGCGATGTGCAACACCGGTCAAAAGCCTGCTGCTGCGTTCAGTCGTGAGAGGGCCCAGAGTGGCGGCCGCCCCGGCTGGTAGCAGCAAGCTGGCCAAAGGCGGCCAGGGCTGTCGGTGTCGAGATTGATGCGGTTGCGGCATACTCTTGTTTAGTGAACTTTGCACAACGTGAGGGGGTTCGGGGAATAGCCCAAACCGGTTGGGAGACGCAGGATGGCGGAAGAAATCACTGCACTATGGCAGGAAGCAGAGCAGCATTTGAGGGCCTTCGAGCAGTTGGCCCGCCGGACGGTCGAGGAGGCATGGCTGGCAGGCGATGCGTTGCTCCGGATCAGGCAGCAGCTGCCACATGGGGCCTGGCTGCCGGCACTCAAAGAGCGGGGCATCGCCTACACGACCGCAAACCGCTTTATCCGGTTACGCCAGCAGTACGCCGAAATTAACCAAGTTGGTGAATTTGGCAGTGTATCGGCGGCCCTGACCAGAGGGCGGTCAGCCCGACCCCGGAGGGCGGCCAGTCCCTATCTGGTGACCCTCGATGACCTATGGGATTGGGAGCGGTGGGGGCCGTCGTCCATAGCGCGGCGGTTCATGGAGCCGGACGAAATCGATGCGTTCAGGTCGGGCATCGAGGGCGCGGTCAGGCAGTACATCGAAGAGAGTGAGACCCGCGAGCAACTGTTCAACGCGTTGGTCTGGTTCCGGCTGGCCCTGTCGAGTCAGGTGGATTTCGGTCCCTACGAGAACGACCCCGGCGCAAGGTCCGAAACGGGCAGACGGGATGCCGCATACCGTGACGGGGACTTCTATTGGGTCGGGGATCTCGATGATTTTCTGCGCCTGACAGACACCCACGTGGCCAGGCTCCCCCAAAATCCATAGGGACAGCCTGTCCGAGTAGGCGGCTGCGATCGTGCGGTGGGCCTGGTCGCTGAGCATGTCGCGCCTGGCTTGGTAGCGGCGCCGGTCCTGCATTGCCCGGGCGTTGAACTCGTTGACAATTGCCTTGCGCTCGGATTCTGTCTGCACTGTCTGTATCTCCCCATCTGACCGATGCATTGAGCGAAGGACGAAGAGCTTGCCTACTGCAAAGAACTGATCGAACACAGTAACCAGCGGTGCCCCGGACCACGAGACAAGGGCTCATAGACACCCCACAGACTACTACGACCCCAGACGTCCACAACTTCAGACTCTCCCATGTCGCCGGCACCGCACACGCGAAGATAGGACCGACCCCAGGCACGTCGGCAGGGGCGCACAGTGTCGGTTGTGTCGAGATTGATGCGGTGGCGGCATCCTTTTGTTTAGTGAATTTTGCACAACGTGAGGACGTTCGGGGAATGGTCCAAACCGGTTTGGGGGCGCAGAATGGCGGAAGAAATCACCGCACTATGGCAGGAAGCAGAGCAGCAGCTGCAACACGGAGCATGGCTGCCAGCATGCAAAGATCGGGGCATCGCCTACACGACCGCAAACCGCCTTATCCGGCTACGCCGGCAGTACCCGCAAATTAACCAAGTTGGTGATTTTGACACTGTGTCGGCGGCCCTGACCAGAGGGCGGCCAGTCCCTATCTGTTTCAAGGAGCATCCGCAGCGCGGCAACATCGCTGACCCTATCTGCACAGTCGCCGAGATTGAACCGGTTGATGACGCAGCAGTCTTTGAAGGGCACCCACTCTTATGAACGGACAGATAATTCGAAGCTCGCTGGCATCATCGCAAAGAACCTCAGTGAACTCCTCATCCCATCGTCCGCGCGCTGGTCTGCGCTCATTGTGTCCCTCCCTGTTTGGTGCGTAGGTAGTCCGTTACTTGCGTCGCAATCTCTCTGTTTGGTTTGGCCGGCGCCGTGGACGCTACCGCCGCTTGCATGGCCGCGGCCGCCGTCGGATAGTTCCTGCCCCGCCCTGTCTCTTGCCCTTGCAAAGTGCGTACAACGAATGCCCACAGACCGGAACGCTCCAACGACACAACCGCCGCCCGCGTGCGATTGGCAAGCTCGCTGTTGATATAATCCCCGCGCCGCGTCAACCGCCATCCCCGCATTGTTCCCCCCTTAGTGCTTACCGACGCGGGCCGGTTGCCGCGTCGGTGCTCTCTCTGTTAAGCCGTGGGTCCCGCCCTTGGCCAGCGCCGTCTCAGCGTTCGGTCTGTCTCACAGAAACGCGCGCGTCCGGCTATGGTACGATAAGGGCTATGAGCGAGGCAACTATTCGGCAAATACCTGACCTTCAGACCCTGTTCGATCCCTTCAATCAAGAGTGGTTCCTGGTCACAGGATGACACTTGGCTGCCGGACCTGATCGACGATAAAGGGACGGTCGAGGAAGCCTGGCGGGCGGGCGATGTGTTGCTCCGGATCAGGCAGCAGCAGCTCCACGGGGCCTGGCTGCCAGCACGCAAAGAGCGGGGCATCGCCTACACGACCGCAGACCGCTCTATCCGGCTACGCTGGCAGTACCCGCAAATTAACCAAGTTGGTGAATTTGGCAGCATGTTAGCGGCCCTGACCAGAGGACAGTCAGTCCCTATCTGGTGACACTCGATGACCTATGGGATTGGGAACGGTGGGGTCCGTCGTCCGGCGGTTCATGGAGCCGGACGAAATCGACGGAACCCATTCACCAATCGATACGCCTACTTCCCATATCTCGCTCGGCACTTCATACCGAAGTGCCGATTCATTTCGAACGACAATCGATCTAGTCCCCGCATCCCTTACTAGAGAATATGTTTCCGCAATTCTTGTACCGATGTTTGGAACAATTATGGCCAGCGGCTCAACCCTGGATGCGGACCATTCAGCTGCCAATTGTTCTTCTTGAACGGAACGAAGATCAACGACGCAGAGTACATAGCGGTCAGATTTATTACTTGCTGTTTCCGCCTGCATAGGTGTGAGGCGAACTTGGCCTGTAGTTGTAGCCTTAACCTCAAGTAGATACGGGCCGACGTCGAACTTGCTCGACACATCGCTAAGTACGTTATCTGATGGTACAGTAACCTCATAGTCGAAACCACGATCCACAAGCCTTAGGTTCAGGTCGTATGTTTCCAACGCAGATTTGATTGCTTCTTGTACCCCAATGCCAAGACGCCTGAAGTGATCAATCTCCCGCCTATAACGCCTTTGTGCTTCTATGTCCTCCGCTAATGACTGATACAAGTCTGGGTCGGAACCGCCCGACTCGACTAGCCTCGCCAAACCATCACGCAATAGTTCGCGTTTCTGGCTGTTCGGTTCAATTCCCAGTAGTCGCAACTCGAGTTGGTCGAAGTCGAACCATTTACTTAACATTTCTATCGCTGCATTGTTGCCTTCCAACCACGTTGGGTCCAAAAGCCCATCCAACGTTTTCGCGCTGGAGAGCATCGGTACAAGTTTTCCGTCCTCTCCTGGTACAGGCACCCATGGTCGGATCTTCAGGTCGGCCAACCATAGGGCAGCAGCAACCGGAACTTCATGGGGTTTGCCAGCCCTTCTGCCCTTTACAATTCGCTCCTCCTTCCATCTAGGGTCATGCGGTGCTATATGACATAGGACCAGCCCTAGCAGCGCGCGGGCCTCATCAATTCCTACTTGGCATCGATTTAACACTTCAGGCTGGAGCAAAGCGATCTGACTGAACTCTTCACTGTTGCTCGGCACGGTGACCCCGTTGGTATCCACAGAACTGAGCTCAGCCAACCGTCGCTGTGTTAATTCGGACGGGGAGTGCATGATAATCGGATCGGAGAATGCTATGCCCCAGTTAATCAGAGCCGTAACACAGTTGGGGAGGTCATCGGAGGAAGAACCCCCATACATTTCTGCAAGAATACGGTCCGGTGGATACGCCCTTGCAAAAGATTGTGCGGACTCATGCCAACACACAATGGGGGCCATCATCATACGATTTGGGCTCCAGCGTGCGAACTTATTGTCATGTGTGATGAGTGGAATCTGGCGAGCCACTGAAGAAGCCTGATCCTGACTAGATTCCCAGAGATAGTGAAGAAGGCGTACACTTCCTCGCTGAACATTAATAGATGTGTCGTTACAGTGTTCATTCTCAGGAAGCTGATCGATCAGGGAGTTCACCGCTTCAGTGACAACGTCTTCTTTGGATAGGCTGTTCGTGATCGCATTGTCAAGGACATATTGCAAATGGAGCATGTCTCTCTCGGCAGCTTTTCTTTGAAATCCACCAAAAAGAAGCTGACTACGGATATCGAGACCTATGTCGTCGCATATCGTTTTTAACAAATCTGGAACGCCGTTGTCACGCTTCAATTCTGAAGGGGATCGGAGGCGCTGATTCTGGTCTGGCAGCATGCCATGAAGCACGGACCCATCAATTCCGGAACGATTTTTCCAGCATTCACCAGTAATGTCTAAGAAAAGGGATATCCATTGCTGAGCATCTCCGTTGATCTGCAGCTTTTCAAGTGTATCTGCGTCGCCTCTAACCCGCTTCGCGAGATCTTTAACACCGATGCGGCTAGTTTGAACTCCAAGGCTGTGCCATCCCTGTGCAATCTCAGTCCAAATAGTCGCGAGTCCTCTCTTGGGAGGCGAAAGGCGTTCGGAGGCATCGCTAAGAGGCCAGATGCGTTCCACCGTTGTTTCGCTTTCGTTTGAGTCCGTTGAAAGGCTTGGGATTATGAAGTCAGCATGTCCACCGTATTGACTGACCGCGGGCAACATTCCCGACGAGCATTCGACTATGGGCAATTCAGCAACTCTCCTTACGAAGGATGCGAGTTGATTGTGCCACCACTCTGTTTCCTCAGAATCTGTTGAACCGAATGTTGTAGCAGGCTTTCGTACTTGCACGAGGAGATGGGCATCTTCCCATTTGTTTGCGAAGGCATACTTTACCGCCAATATCGCCGCAGCAAAGGCATCTTCCACCAGTACTCTATCCTGCTCGCCCATTAGTAGCCTGCTTCGTTCTTCATCGGGAGCGAACTTCCCATCAAGAATGAAGTTCGTTGGCAGGAATCCTGAGCCACTCAAAGGATATTCCCGATATACCCGGGAAACGTTTGGCTTAATTGAAACAACTTTCCATCCCTCCGCCCTCCTCTCTACTTGCACAAGAGCGGAAGCTAGTGCCTGTTTGCTTGTCATAAAGCGATAGACACGGGTCTCGCTTGCGTCAACACCGGCTTGTCGGACTTGAAGGGAACGTTCTTCGACAAAGCCACCTTCGAACGCTTGTGTAACGAAGTTTGTAGGTCTCCAGACTTCGGTGTATTCCTTATCATATTTCAGTTCCACTCGACCAAGGATTTGTCGTGTGGCATAGAGATAAGGCAACGCTGACTTAAGCGACTCAATCCCTAAACGTAGAGGACTATCATGGTCAATGTAATACTGGAAACTTGCAGACATAGCACCATCCAAGTCTGACACAGCGGTGGCAGCTCGGATGGCTTCGGTACAAGCTTCCATGTTTTGAAGAATCGCCTCTTCATCTCCCCCTCTATCCAGTATAAGGTCAAATAACTCGTATCCATTGGAAGTTTCAAACAGGCCTTGGAGACCCGTGCGCTCAGCCAAAACGTGAGTGACAAGGAAGCCTGTCCCAAAGCGGCCGGTCGTCAATTCCGATTCAAAGTCCTTGCTCGAACCACCGGACAGTAATGCAGCTAGGTCATGGGGTGTAAAGGGAACGCCGTCATGCTCGAACGTAACCACCCCCTGATCGCAATTCAGGCGAATCGAGACGGACTCTCTCTCTTTTCGGGGACCGAAGTCCAAAGCATTTTGGAGCAATTCAAATGGCCAACGCGGCCCAGCGGACGAAATACTTTGGCGAGCCTCTGCCACCCGAGCGCGAATTCGTCTTGCTTCGTTTCGGCTATGTTGTTCCTTAAGCGTTTTCTCATATATCTTGAACGCTGCGTCGCTCAACTGCTCACCTCCCTACTATTCTCAAAATGATGTGGTAGGTCATCTGTTTCCCACGATTATTAAATGTCTCCAAATTGAGGCCAACCATGAATAGCACTCCAAAACTCCATTTTACTGGATAGTATCAGTGAAGGCTAGCTATGGATTCGAGTCGAAGTTGTCTTAATGTACAAGGCACCTGTAAACCCACTGCGTTACCCTACGCCAACCACTTCGCGCCCTGTCGCCTTTGAACGCGTATAGACCTCCTCCCCCCTCGCCGTCTTCCAGTGTCCTCACCCTATGACTTCATGTGTTGGCGCACCGGCCGCGGACCACACGCCTTGCCATCCCCACGCGGCCTGAATGTTCCAAGAAATCCAACCCCGGGTCCGCAATCGTCGTAGACGTCAGGCAGCCCGTGAGCACTTCGAGAGTGGGATCAAAACGCGTCGACGCAACTGCAGGTGCGTCCGGGCAGTGTGGATGCCGGGCATGTGGCGCTTCGCGCCGGCGCGCGCCGACACCCGCCAGGCGCCACCAAAACGCGCTGCGCCAGCCGTGCCGGACCATGCCCGCCTGTCTTGACCCTGCTTTTCTCCCCCAAATCGGCCCTTCTTGGAATTTCGGACCGGGAACTTCCCTTTTGCAATACTTCAAGTCCCGTCGACACTTAACTCGAATTCTCGAAAAGCCGGTTACGCGCCCCACGATCACGCACACGCGTACCGAGTCCAATCCCATATAGCCACGAGCCCACCCGCCCGGAGCGGAAGCCCAGCCAGCCGTGGGCTAGGCCTACACGTCCGGTACAGTGCCTGATTTGGTTGTGGTTGTGAGCCTGCAGCACACACTCAAACACGGGGCCTGGCTGCCAGCCCTCAAAGAGCGGGGCATCGCCTACACGACCGCAAACCGCTTTATCCGGCTACGCCAGCGGAACCCGCAAATTAACCAATTTGGTTAATTTGGCAATGTGTCGGCGGCCCTGACCAGAAAGCGGACGGTCCGCTCCGGGAGGGCGGTCAGTCCCTATCTGGTGACCCTTGATGATCTTTGAGATTGGGAGCGTTGGGGGGCGTCGGTCATTGTCCGGCGGTTCATGGTACCGGGGTTATCGCCCGCCCGGTAAACCACCTACTCCACTGTCCCGCTCCTTTCCATGCGGTAGCCGACGCGCGGCTCCGTGAAGATGTACCTGGGGTCCTGTGCATCGTCACCCAGTTTCTGGCGCAGCCTCTTGACCACGGTGCGGACCAGCCTCGTGTCGCCTGAGTGTCCCCGGCCCCAGACCCGTTGCATCAGCCGGCTGTGGGTCAACACCATGCCGGCGTTGGTCGAGAGCTCGTAGAGCAGAGCGTATTCGGTCGCGCTCAGCGCGACCGGCTGTCCGGCCACGGCCACGCGGCGTTCCGCGTAGTTGATCACAAGGTCTTCCAGGACATAGTTTTCAGGCTGCCCGGGATAGCCGGCGCCGGCGCGCTGGCGCAGGACCGACATGATGCGCGCGGCCAGTTCGGTCGGTGAGAACGGCTTCACCACGTAATCGGATGCCCCCGTCTCGAAGGCCCTGGCAATGAGATTCTCCTGGCCGTAGGCCGACAGGAAGATAACGGGCAGCGCGCTCTTTGCCAGGATATCCTTCATCAGATCGATCCCATCGAACCCCGGCAGCATCATATCCAACAGGACGAGATGGGGCCCCTCCTCCGCAATCAAACGGTCGACATCCCCCGGTTCTGCGGTCACGATCGGCGCATAGCCTGCCTTGGAGAGGGCGTCGCGGGCATCTCTGAGCGCGGGCGGG
>MPML01000093.1 GCA_002238445.1 Caldilineaceae bacterium bin5 | reverse complement strand
ACCGTCGGTGAGGCTTGTTTTTGTAGGGGGGCGTTGCGGGGGCGCAGCCCCTGCACAAGGGAGGGCCGAAGGCCCGACCGCCCAAAATACAACAATGTGAGGAGAAAAAACACCATTGCTCGCCTCGTTCAGGGTTGCGTATCAGTTGCGGCTGAGTAGTTACGTTTTTAGTGGGCGGTGGCTTAAGACGGCGAGGGGGATGAGACACTGTCGGCTGGACACGTTGTTGGGGAAGAGTGAGCAGTCTGGTTCCCCTCGTTGAGGGCTGGGCGTCAGTTAGGGTTATGTTGATTCACAGAACTTTCTTAAGGTCAGAGGAGAATGCGAGCGGTACTGGATCAAGCAGCTTCGATTTCCTGGTAGCCGTGCCAAAGGATGAAGGCGGCGAGACCGCGCCAGGGGCGCCAGGCTTCGGCCATGTCGTCCAATTCCAGACGGGATGGGCGGGCCGGAAGATTTTTCACTTTTTGGGCGCCGACGATAACACCCAGGTCGCTGGCGGGCCAGGCATCCGACCGGCGCAAGGCAAATAGCAGATAGATTTCGGCGCTCCATGGGCCGATGCCGGGCAGGGCGGTCAACACGGCTCTGACCGTGTCGTCGTCGGCCTCGCCCAGGCTGTCGAGATCGAGGCGTCCGTCAACGAGGGCAGCGGCGAGCTCGCGCCCGTAGCGGCTTTTCTGGCGGCTGAAGCCGATAGAACGCAAGGATTCGTCGTCAAGAGCCAGGAAGTTTACTGGGAGGGGAGGACCGATGGCATTGGAAAGCCGTTGGTATGTGGAGTCGGCTGAGGAGCGGGACACCTGTTGACCAAGGATGATTTTCAAGAGCGTTGAGAATCCCTGGGGTCGATGGCGCAGCTGCGGGGGGCCATGATGTTTGACGACTCTGGCCAGGTCGGCATCCTGCTCTGCCAGGTAGTTGAGTCCTTCATTCAGTGTAGCTTCAGTCAATAGGAGCATGTGCTTTTTGACTCTTGTATTTGGGCGCGGTGCGCGCGTTGGTGCGAGTGAACTGCTTGAAAGGCCCTCGTTCGTCTGTATTCTTTGAAGTGCTTCTGCCTTGTTGTGCAGGAGTCAAGACGGGGACCATTGGACAAGATGCTTAGTGCGCGGCCATCAGTGTCCGATGCTGATAGATGCCCTGTCCCCTGTTACCGACGTAGGCTTCGTCACACACGACTTCATTGCCGCGCAGCAGAACCGTTCGCGGCCAGCCCACGATTTTGGCGCCTTCATAGGGACTCCAGTCGGCCGCTTCATTGAGTTCGGTGGATTGGAGTGTCTTTTCGCGGGCGGGGTCGAACAGGACGATGTCGGCGTCAAAACCTGGCAGCAAGGCACCTTTGCGATTAAGGCCCATGCGACGGGCTGGATTGGTGCAGCAGGCTGACGCCCAGGCGGTCAGAGAGAGTTCTCGCTCATTGACACCATAGTGATGTACCAGCGCGAGGCGTGTTTCGATACCAGGCAACCCGCCCGGCACATCGGAAAAGGATGGCTGCTGTTTCTGGCGGCGAGTCCATGGGCAGTGATCGGTGCTCACCATTTCAATCCTCCCGTTGTGGAGGGCATGCCAAAGTGTTTGCTGATCGGCGGCGCGGCGAAGGGGAGGGGCGCAGATGAAAAGATGACCTTCGCGTGCGGCAAGATGCTCGTCGGCGGTCAGGAGAAGATAGTGGGGACAGGTTTCGGAGGTGATGTCCAGGCCGCGATCGCGGGCGGCGTTCACCTGTGCAAGTGGTTCGGCGGCGCCGACATGAAAAATGTGAAGAGGGCAGCCGGCCAGGGCGGCAATCTCGGCGGCGCGCTGCACGGCGCTGGCCTCAAGTTGGGCCGGACGCGTTCGTTCGTGCCAGATCGGTTGAAGATGGCCGGCTGCGACGGCGTCGGCACGCAGCTCATCGAGAAGCGGTCCGGTTTCGCTGTGTAGGACGACTCCACCGCCAGAGGAGGCGACGGCGCGCATGGCCCTCAGCAGGGCGACATCGTCGAGCTGCATGCGGTCGTAGGCCTGGTAGAGTTTGAAGGTTGCGCAACCGGCTGCCACGACGGCAGGGACGTCGTTCAGACGCTCGTTCGCACTCGCGTGCCAGGTGGGGATTGTCATATGCAGGCCGTAGTCGACGGCGACGCTGCCATCAGCTTCGGCACGGCGATCACGGAGCGATTCGAGGAGAGGCTGCTCAGGCTGCGGGTCGGTGAAATCAATCACGGTTGTGGTACCACCGCAGGCCGCGGCTACGGTTCCGGTGGAAAAGCTGTCGGTGCTGGTCAGACCGTTGAGGCGCATCTGAAGATGGACGTGGCAGTCAACGCCGCCGGGCATCACATAGCAGTCGGAGGCGTCGATGGAGCGTGCGGCATTCAGGTGGGCGCCGATAGCGGCAATCCGACCGTGGGCGATAGCCAGATCTGCGAAGATGGGGCCGGAGGGCAAGATGAGCTGGCCATGCCTGATAACCAGGTCATACATAGTCGGGATGGGTTTCGCCCCACTTGGCGCTGAAGACCATTTCGGAAAGGGGATGGCGTGTGCGGGGAGCCAGTTCGCGCTCGCGGATTGAAGGGGTAAGATTTGTAGGCGGAGCCAGGTAGCCGATGGCTGCGGAAACGACAGGCTCATACTGGGCAGGAATCTCCAGAACGTCCCTGGCCATATCCCTGTTGAATCCACCCATTTGATGCATGTATAGGCCGCAGGCCATGGCCTGGATGGTCAGGTGAGCCATGGCCTGGCCGACATCGTATTGGGCGTATGGGTTGCCCCGATCTAAATTTTCGGGTTTGGGCTCGGTTACGGCGATGAGCAAAACGGAGGCATGCTGGCCCCACTTCTTGTTCATTCCTATGAGTGTGCTGAGGATGCGGGCAAAACCTTCGGCATCGCGATGGCGGGCAGCGAATACGAAACGCCACGGCTGCTGGTTGCGGGAGGAGGGCGCCCAGCGAGCGGCTTCGAACAGGCTGCCCAGTACATCAGGTGGGATGGGCTTGTCGGCAAATGCGCGTGGACTCCAACGGTTGGAAAGCAGATCGTGAATGGGGTAGGTTGTGACGGCATTCTTATCGATTTCGGACACAGACAGTCTCCTTGGGTATCTTTATCATTGAATCTTAAGCAGGACAGATTGGGTCTCTGCGCGGATTTCAAAGTCACCGAGGGTTGCGGGCAGAAGTAGCCAGGCTACTCCCTGTAGCTCCACGGGCTCGCCGTCCCAGTGCAAGGTTACTCGACCGGAAAGAGCGCCCCAGATCTGAAAAGAAGAACCGTCGCAGCTGTCTTTCCAGACGGCACCGGGCTGGGCTGTCAGGCGCTCGGCGCGAAAGTAGGGACAGGCAGTGTCTGCGCCTGGCACTGTGCGCAGGTTGGCGGCGGCGGCACCGCCTATTGTACGCAGATCGGCCAAGGTTTCTCGCACCCAGCCGGCGGGCGACGGAAGGACAGGCGGCTTGGCAATTGCAGGTTCCTCAATGCGCCAGTCGGTTACGTCGAGAGCCTGACTGATGTGCAGTGGCCGGGCATTGCCGTCAGCGCCGCTGCGTCCCCAGTCGTAAAGGCGATAGGTGGTGTCACTGTTCTGCTGGATCTCGACCACAATCGCGCCGGGCCCGAGCGCGTGGACGGTGCCTGCTGGAATGTAGACCGCGTCGCCGGTTCGTAGCGGGATGCGATGAAGCATCGGCTCGATGGCGCCAGAGGCGGCAGCCTGTGCAAAACTCTCGCGGTCGACACCGGATTTCAACCCGTAGATTAGTTCTGCATCCGGTTCGGCGTGAAGGATGACCCACAGTTCGGTCTTGCCGAGGTCGCCGGCGTGCTCCAGAGCGTATTTGTCGTTAGGATGGACTTGAACGGAAAGCCAGCGGGTGGAATCGAGAAGCTTAATCAGCAGAGGGAAAGTATCATTTTCAACCGAACTGCCGAGTAGCTGGTCGCCCCATTGCTCCAGAACCGCGGAAAGTGTGCGCCCAGCCATAGGACCGGTTGCGACCTGCGATTGGCCGTTGGCATGGGCGGCGACTTCCCAGCTCTCGGCCACGATGCCTGGCGGCAACTCCTTCCCCAGTTTCGATTCCAAATTGCGGCCACCCCAAATGTAGTCCTTGAAGACCGGCTTGAATGATAGCGGGTAGACTTGGGGGGTAGCCGGTGCGGAAGGTGGCGGAGAGGTCGTCAAGCCCGTCGACTGCTCTGTTTCTTCAATGTTTCTGTCATTCTGGTCCATATTGGCCTCAGTACTCCCGGCTTCGTCCGGGAATGGTGGTAGATCCAGCATCTTGTGCCAGGCGTATTCGCCAAGGATACGCAGGGAAGCGACCACCGGGGCGGCCAGAATCGCGCCCAATAGTCCGGCAAGAGAAGCGCCCATAACTACGCTGACCATCACCAGGAGCGGGTGCAGGTTCAGGGCCTTGCCGACGATGCGGGGAACGAGCAAGGTGTTTTCGATCTGTTGGATCAGAATCATGGCCACGGCCACGGCGAGGGCAAATTGGAGTGGGGTCAAGCCGAAACCGGGGCTGCCTTGAAAGAGGGCGACGAGGATTGCCGCGCCGGCGCCGGCCAGTGGCCCAATGATAGGAAGGAACTCCATGGCGCCGGAAAGGAGTCCCAGACCGAGTGCGTTGTCGACGCCTAGCATGCCCAATACGGCGCTGACGAGCACGAAGATTATTAGTGCAAGGAGCGCTTGCCCGCGCATGTAGGCCGCCCACACCTGGGCAACGCTGGATGTCAGGCGCTCGGCGTCCTTGCGATAGCCGGGTTTTTGGGCGAAGTTGCCGATCATTCCGCCAATGCGGGGAATGTCGACGGCGACATAGATGGAGATGATGAAAATGAGAAGGATCTGACCGATTACTGCGACTGTGCCTGTGACGACGTTGGCGGCAAGACTACCGCCGCGGCTGAATATGGGCTGGATCAGGCTGAAGAGCTGGCCAAAGAGCTCGTCCCAACCGGGCAGTTGGGGCAGCAGTCCGGCAACGGGAATTGGGAAGCCGCCGACGGTGACCGACTCAGGCAGCTGGTCGCGCAGGTCTTGTAACTGGATAAGCGCCTCGTCGAACCAGCCGGGCAGGCGGCGGGAAAGATCGAGAACTTGCTGAAAGGTGGTGACGCCGACGAGTAGGAAAGTGGCTACCACGAGAAGGGTGAGTACCAGGTAGACGGCTAGTACGACCGTGACACGATTGACAGGCGTGCGGCGGTCGATAAGGGAAATCAGCGGATGCAGAAGGTAGGCCAACAGTGCGGCAAGCACAACCTGCTGCAGAAGGCCGCGAAAGACCCATATCAGCAGACAGAATAGCGCCAGCGCGGAGACGGCGACGATTGCCTTGGTGGTGGTGTTCCAGGGAGGAGAAGGGGACTGCGCCATCTGATTCTGTGCACCTCTGTGGGTGGGATCTGTCTAAAGAATCTTCAGATTTGCGAGCGACGCCACGAATTTCTTGACGCCCAGGCCTTGGAAGGCGACCGAGACTTCCTCTTCGCCGCCAATGACAATCGTGTCGATTACGGTGCCGACTCCAAACTTGGGATGTTCCACGCTTTGGCGGCGCTTGAATTGTGTTGGCGCGTCGGACCTGGTGGGCCGGCGGCGGCGCGTCGAACGTGCTTGGCTTTCACGGCTTTGGTATTCGCCGCGACCGGAAGCAGAGCGATTCGAGGTCCTGTAGGCTGTGCCTTCCTCCGCGCCGGAATTCTCTTGCCTATAGCGGCCGAACATGGCGGGACCATCCAACCAGCTGGTAGCTCTGTCGTAGGCGCCGGCATGACGCTGACGGGAGTCGACCTGGCCTGAAAGCAGCTCCGGGGGTATGTCTTCCAAGAAACGGCTGGGCGCTTGCCGTTCGCTGTTGCCCCACATCGCACGCTGGGAGGCGTGGACCAGGTAAAGGCGGTGCTTGGCGCGAGTGATGCCAACGTAGGCCAGGCGGCGTTCTTCAGCCATGTCCTCATCGTCCTCGCTTTGGATGCTGCGAGCATGGGGCAGCAGTCCCTCTTCCATACCCACCATAAAGACGACGGGAAATTCCAGCCCTTTGGCTGTGTGCAGGGTCAACAGTGTCAAGGCATCTTCATTGTCGTCGAAATCATCCTGTTCGCTGACGAGACTGATCTCCTGCAAGAAGAGGCCGAGCGGGTCCTGGCCCGTCTCCAAGTCTTCCAGGCCGGGACGATACTGGGCGGCAACGGCGCGCAGTTCGTTGATGTTTTCGAACCGTTCTTCGCCCTCGTCGCTGCCGTCGCGCAGGCGGTCGAGGTAGCCGCTGTCGGCAAGAATCTGATCCATGAAAGCGCCGACATCCTCGTATTGACTGGCGGCCGCCTGTTCTACCCAAGTTGCCAACATCGAGGCGAACCTGATGAGGGCGTTACGGGCGCGAGCGGCGAAAGGAGGAGGGGAAAGAGCGGAGCGCTGATCCAGAGAAGCGTCTTGTTCGGTGCGATCGTTTTCGTCCCTGGTCAACGCTTGAAGGGCCTCCCATTCGCTGACGGAGGCCGAAGCCGCCCAGTTTTTGAGCGTTTCATAGGACCTGGCGCCGATGCCGCGCGGGGGCACGTTGATTATTCTGTCGAGCGCCATGGTTGCGGCCGGGTTGTGTACGAGGCGCAGGTAGGCGAGCACATCCTTGATTTCGCGGCGTTCGTAGAAGCGGGTGGCGCCCACCAGGCGGTAGCGCAGTTGCCGACGCACGCAGGCCTCTTCCAGGGCGCGACTTTGGGCGTTAGTGCGATAGACGACGGCGGCTGCACCCAGGCCCATCGCGCCTTGCGCGTTCAGGCGGGTAGCTTCATCCAGAACGTAGTCGGCCTCTTCAGTTTCGTTGTAGGCTTCGAAAACCGTAACTTTGGCCCCTTCGCCCTGGTCAGTGCGCAGACGCTTGGGCGTACGGTTGGTATTCTGGGTTATTACTGCATTTGCGACGTCAAGAATGGATTGCGTACTGCGATAGTTTTGCTCGAGGAGGACGACTTTGGCGGCGGGGTAGTCGCGGCGAAAGCGCAGGACATTACGGTAGTCGGCACCGCGAAAGCGATAGATGGACTGGTCTTCGTCGCCGACTACGAAGAGGTTACCCCTGCCCACGGGCGCGCCGACGAAGAGAGATGCCAATTCGTATTGGGCCGTGTTAGTGTCCTGGAACTCGTCTACCAGTACGTAACGCCATTTGTCCTGATATTTGCGCCGGATTTCTTCGTATTTGCGCAGCAGGAGTACGGTACGCATCAGCAGGTCATCAAAGTCCATTGCGTTATTCAGGAGCAGAAGTTGCTGGTAGCGGCCATAGACGCGGTCGCAGATTTCCTGCATGTATCCTTCGGCACGCACACTCTCCGGCTCAAGCAGATCATTTTTCCAGTAGCCAATCTGCGACAGGACTGCTCGGGGGTTGAAGCGTTTCTCGTCCAGCTTCATCTCCTTGAGAATCTCGCGGACGAGAGCCAGCTGGTCGGCGGTGTCATAGATGACCCAATTGCGTTCGAAGCCGGCCGCTTCGACTTCGACACGCAGAACGCGTGCGCAGACGGAGTGAAATGTGCCAATTGTCAACCCGCCCAAGCTTCGACGCCGGCCTTGTTCCGGCTGCGGAAAGTTGTGCCCGATCAACTCTTCAACGCGGTTGCCCATCTCTTTGGCGGCTTTGTTGGTAAATGTGACAGCCAGCACATGCCACGGATCGATCTTTTTTTCTTCGATCAGGTAGGTAATGCGGCGTGTAAGGACGCGTGTTTTGCCTGAGCCGGGACCTGCCAGCACCAGAACGGGACCCTCGGTCGATTGGACGGCGGCGCTCTGTTGCGCGTTCAGATCGTCTAGTAGATAGGACATAGGTCGATTTGCATTATGCGAGAGCGTTGGGACGTTGTCAGGGCCGGGTGGGCGTGAGAGATCGGCAGGTGCGATGAAGAGGCACGACTCACCAGTCCTCCATTTGGAAGCTTTCGCCGTTCAAAATGCGCACATAGCTATCGTAGCGCGCGGGAGACACCTGGCCGTCTTCCACTGCCTGGCGCACGGCGCAGTTTGGCTCATGGTCGTGGGTACAGTTTGGGAAGTGGCACTCATTTATAAACGGCTTCATTTCGACAAAGTAGAAGGAAAGGCTGCCCGGATCGATTTCATAGAGTCCCAGTTCGCGGATGCCCGGTGTGTCGGCTACGAAGGTCTCTTTGCCTAAAGGCAGGCGAAACAGCTGGGCATTGCGGGTTGTGTGCCGGCCTTTGCCTTCGAAGTTGCGCAGGTCGCCAACTCGCACATTGAGCTCCGGATGGATTGCATTGATGAGCTCGCTCTTGCCCACGCCGCTGGGCCCGGAGATGACTGTAAGCTTGTCGGTCAGCAGCTGGCACAGTTGATCGAGATCCTGAGATTCTGGGGGGTCAGCAGCGTCCGGGTTGGGGCCGACTGCGATCCGATCGGTTGCGCTGACGTAGAGCAGAGGGTAGCCCAATCCTTCGTAGGGGAGGAATGTATCGCGTGCAGCTTCCAAGCCGGTCAGGTCGATCTTGTTGATGACGATTATGGCGGGAAGTTCATTGGCCTCGGCAACGACCAGGAAACGGTCCAACATTCGCAGGCGTGGTTCCGGATCGCGGACGGCGAAGACTACGAGGACCTGGTCCGGATTGGCGATAATGACATCTTCGGCTATACGAGTTGAGCCCGGCGATTGTCTGCTCAGTGCAGATTCGCGTTCTTCGACTGAGTCTATCTGGCCGGTACGTTTGCCCTCCAGAACCACCTGGACGCGGTCGCCGACGGCCACAAGTGTCAGGTCTTTTGTGCGTTCCTGGAGGAGCCGTCCGCGCACGCGGCAGCTTATCACCTTGTTATCTGCGGTGGCGACATCGTAGTGATGCCCCCTGGCGCGTACGACGACGCCGGGAACCGTGCGTTCTCTTTTCTTCGGCTTTGGCTTGGTTTTGGGCGGCGCGTCAAAATAGTCGTCCTCGTAGGCCTCATCCCACTTGTCGTAGGCTTCGATATCTTTTGGCAAAGGCAACTCCTGGAGGTGGTGTTTGTGGGTGATTGTCGCGCCGTCAGCGGACGCGAAGTGTCTGGCACAAGTGTACCAATGCAACGGTCATTTTGGCAACATGCCGCCTATGCTGTCCGTTGGGGCGACTGCGTCGAAAGGGACATCGGTTGGCGCCGGCCGCTACTGGCAGCAGTGGAACCCCGTCAGCTTGGAACAGACCTGCCAGGGGGAAGGGCCAACCTGGAGGCCGGACTCGGATAGCAGGTGGATCAGATCGGCGACGGGAAGTCCCATTACACCGGCAGGGCAGCCTGAGAAACTGGCTACGGGATTGAACTGCTGATGCTGGATGGCGTAGGCGCCGGCCTTGTCCATGGGGTCGCCGGTGGCTATATATTCAGCGACCTCCCTTTCGCTGTAGCAACGCATGTTTACGGTCGTGGTATTGACGAGGGTGCGCGAATGCACCGGTTTTCCGTTTGCAAAGAGGGCGACCGCCAGCGCGGTATGGACCTGGTGGGGACGGGCGCGCAGTTTCATCAGCATGGCAAAGGCCTCTTGGGCGTTGGCAGGTTTGCCAAGAATCTCGCCTGTAATCGCCACCACCGTATCGGCACCGACGACGAGGAAATCGTCATGGTTGGCGCAGTTGGTTTCTTGCGCAAGGGCGGCGTTGCGTCGACTGCCCACGGTAAGCGCTTTGGCATTGGCAAGCCTTTCAACCAAAGCAGCGGGCGACTCATTTGCGGCAGGTGTTTCATCGATATCGGCAGATTCGGTTTGGAAGGGGATACTGAGGGCATGAAAGAACTGCTGCCTGCGCGGGCTTGCCGAAGCGAGAATGACTTTGGGGGATTTCATAGGCGCAGCACAGGAGTGACGAGCGGTTTTGGGTTGCGAAGAACAGGTGCATGCAGAAGCAGGAATCGCCTCCACCAGGGCTAGTTACGCGTTCACTCCGGATCGCGGCGTAAGTGAAGGGGGTCAATGTGGCCCTGCTGCGGCTGGAATGGGAATCGCTGCCAGCTATTTTACGGGGGGGCTTGTGGTTCGCAAAATTCCAGTGCGCAGGGCATTTCCTGGGAGGTCGGAGGAGTCGGAAAAGGGTGAACCGGACTAAGTTGGTGGATTCGGGAGAGAGAATGTATACAGCCGGCTTGTGATGCTCCGTAGGAAGCCGCTTAAACTGCAGGGGGTAGGGGAAAATGGTTAGTAGAAAGCGTTCAGTGCGGGAAGTGATGGGAGGGGGGGAAGTGACTCAGGCTTAACATATGAGGAATCCGCGAGTTTGCCGGTGAATTCTTGCCTGAGGCCGCGCCGCAGGGTATGATTGGAAGGCCGTCCAGAAATTATTGCGGTTTCCATTAGTATTTTTTGCCCGCCGCGATCCCTCTTTGCACGGTACAAGGCCGTGCGGGCAATTGGCCAAGGCGCAGTCGCAGAAGCTCGTCCAGGCCATATACAATCTCAAGTCCTCAGACTTTCAGGAGTCAGTCAATGAAGGAGCGTAAGTCAGGCGGGAAGAGACCCCGCGTTCGAATGGCATTTATTGGGTGTGGAGGGATGGCCCGCAGCCATACCCGGCGCATGCTGCAGCAGCAGGATACTACGGAGATCCGGGTTGTGTGTGAGCCTTCTGCGAATGCATACGAGGAATTCTGTGAGCTGTTTGAGGAGGCGGGGGTGGAGCCGCCGCCCAATGAACCGGTCTTGGAGAAAATGTTGGAACGAAGTGAGCTCGACGCTGCATTTATCATCACGCCGCACGTCTTACATTTTCCACAGGCGAAGGCATGTCTGGAAGCAGGGCTGGATGTGTTGCTGGAAAAGCCGATGGTCATGAACGCGGAGGAAGCGGTTGCGTTGATCGATGTCCGAGACAAGAGCGGGCGTATTCTGTCGGTATCCTTCAACGGCAGCATGTCACCGCAGGTGCGAACCGGTGCAAAGATGTTGCGGGCAGGAAAACTGGGCAGAATACTGAATATAAGCGCGGTTGTATGGCAGAACTGGATGACCAGTACGAGCGGGCTCTGGCGGCAGGTTCCTGAAGTGGCGGGGGGCGGCTTTTTGTTTGACACAGGCGCGCATATGCTCAATACTATCTCCGATTTGGCGGGGGAAGACTTCGTTGAAGTGGCGGCCTGGATGGATAATCATGGCGCGCCGGTGGATATTCTGGCAGCGGTAATAGCGCGTCTGCGTTCGGGCGCGCTGGTGTCGATGAACGCGGCGGGAAATACCCAATGCAAGATCGGGTCGGATGTTCGGGTAATGTGCGAGAAGGGGATGTTGCAGACGGGTATTTGGGGAGAGCGTCTGTTGATTCAGGAGAGTGACGACGAGGAGCTTAAGCCGGTCGAATTGCCTGAGTCGCTAGGTACTTGGCAGCAGTTTCTGCGGGTGCGGGAGGCTGAAATGGAGAACCCGTGTCCACCTGAAATCGGCCTGCGAATGGCTCGATTGTGGGATGCTATCAAGGATTCGGCCAGCCAGGGAGGAAGGCCGGTCAAGGTGGGTACATAAAGATTGAACAGGGAAGATGGAGCTAATGCCCAAGGAAAGGAGTTCCTTGAGGATTCTGCGCCACACTTCTCTTTTTTCACTTCTCAAGTCATGGAGGGGACAGAATGGGAGACATTCGCGTAACGGTTTGGAACGAGTTTCAACACGAGAAGGTGAACGAGTTCATCGGCGGCATTTATCCGGATGGAATCCACGGGGCGATTGCCGAAGGTTTGCGCTTGCATGGTTTTGGTTCGGTACGCACAGCCACGCTGGACGAGCCGGAACACGGTTTGACGGAAGAGGTGCTGGCTGAGACGGACGTGTTGACATGGTGGGGGCACCGGGCCCACGCGCAGGTTTGCGACGATGTTGTGGAGCGCGTGCAGCGGCGCGTGTTGGAGGGAATGGGGCTGGTTGTTCTGCACTCCGGCCACTTTTCGAAGATTTTTCGCAAGCTGATGGGTACGACGTGCAGCCTACGCTGGCGCGAGGCGGACGAGAAGGAACGGATTTGGGTCGTCAAACCGTCCCACCCCATTGCGCAGGGGTTGCCACCTTACTTTGAGCTTGACGAGTGCGAAATGTATGGGGAGCTCTTTGACATTCCCGCGCCGGATGACCTGGTGTTCGTCAGTTGGTTTGAGGGGGGCAATGTTTTTCGAAGCGGAGCCTGCTTCCACCGGGGCAATGGCAAGATCTTTTACTTCCGGCCGGGCCATGAGACTTACCCGATTTTTCACCAGGATATTATACGTCAGGTAATTGCCAACGGTGTACGCTGGGCAGCGCCGTCGGGGGGGCCGACATTCCCGTATATTCAGCCGGGCGAGCCTGGACTGAGGGCGATAAATGAGAAGGACCCGTTGGAGGCGATCGCGGAGAAGGGTACGGAGCGGGATCGGGTTGGTTAGAGCCCAGGCCATCGCGGATCGCCTATTTGGTCTAAATAGGTCCAATTGTCGGGAAGAAACTGTGACAACCTGATGCTCAACTAGTGAGACCATCCAGAAGCCAGAGGACGGAGAATCGATATGCCGACCGAAAGTGAATTGCTCAAGCGTATAACCGCCCGCCCAGACGTATTCGGTGGAAAGCCGATTATTCGCGACATGAGAATCTCGGTGGAGCTGATTTTGAGTTTATTGGCACAGGGCGTCACGCCGGATGCGATCCTAGTTGATTACCCGGACCTGGAACTTGAAGATATGCGCGCCTGCACCGCTTACGCGCATGCAGTGATCGCGGGAGACACGTTGGCGGCAGTGTCCGTGCAACAGTAGTTAAGTTTCTCGTTGACCGGTATGCCGGCAGGCGTTTGGCGGAATGGCTCGGCGATGCAGGGTTTGATGCGCTCGAAGCACGTCTTCTCGGTCCAGATCCCGGAGATCGTGCGCTGTTGGAACTTGCAGAGGCCGAAAGCCGAATACTTGTAACGATCGATACCGATTTCGGGGAGCTCATCTACTTAGAAAGGGTTCCACATGCAGGGCTGATTCGACTTCCTGACGTTCCGGAAGAACAGAGGATCGCGCTGCTGGGCGAGGTGATCGAACGGTACCAGCAAGCACTTGAATCGCAGGCAGTGGTAACTGTACGCGGCGACCGAATACGGATTTCATATCCTCCGGGGGACTGAAGCGCAGCCTACTCGTCCGACGAATTTGCGAGAACGCCTACCACTGGACCCCCGTCGGAACCAGCAACCACAGGCGAAAGACAATCGGCAGGAACTGAGGGGATTACGACTTCACAAGAGTAGGCGGCCAGAAGCATGTTTCCGGCCAATAGCAGAAAACGGCGCTGTCTTGCCCTGACTTTGGCAGGCAGCGCCGTTCGCTTCTCCACCCAGTTTCTAAGACTTCCGTTTCAGTCCAATTGAGATTGAACGGGCTAGACAGTGTTGAAAGGGCTAAGCGGCCTAGCGCGAATCAGAATACGGGGTCTTCCATCTGAAAAGGCACCCCCTGTAGGAGTCGAACCTACGACCGACGGATTAGAAGTCCGTTGCTCTATCCTCTGAGCTAAGGGGGCGAATCAGGACTACACTTAAGCAGGCCTATTTTACAAGGAACGTTGCCCAGACAGAAGTCCGGGGGCGGCTACAAGCGGTGCATCCGAAACCACGGGTGACTCAGGACTGTCCTCTGGCGCAGGGGTCGGCGGGTGCGCCGGATTCGGCAGCGGCGGATTCGTCGCCGTTGTCGGTCTCTTCGCCGGCGAATAGCGACAGATTGGCAGGCCGCTGCAGCAGGTTACCCATGCGGACGCGGGCAATAACGGCCAGTTGGGGATTGCCGTCCGCTGCCAGTTCGAATGTCTTATCGAAAAGATCGATGGCGCAAGGTGTATTGCCTTCGGCTTCGAATACGCTGCCCAGCAAGAAGTAGCCCTGAGGGTCGCTGGAGTCCAAGGCCAGTGCTTCATCGGCGGCATTGCGAGCATTGTCCAGATCCCCCACTGAGAGCCAGACGGAGCCAAGGGTCCACCAGTAGGACACGAGCTGACCGGAGGGCACAAGATCCTTGGCCGCGGCAAGCGCGTCCTGGGAGCGGTCATATTGCCCCAGTTTGTCGCTAATGACCCCTTCCCAGATCAACAGTTCTGCGTCGGGCTGGGTGAGTTGCGCTTTGGCAACCTCGATCACGGCCAAGGCCTCTTCCCAGCGCCCTTCGAAGGCCATTTGCTGCAGAGTGGAGATCGCTTCAGAGGCGACGACGGTATTTGGATCTGGTGGGAAGACGAAGGTGAGTAACACCCACACGATCGCGAGCAGGCCAATGATCGTGCTGAAGGTGATGCTCAAACGACGGATGAGGCGGCGGCGGGCCTCTGCAACGACTGCGTCAAGGTGCCACCACAGGTCTTGGGCAGGCGGATGGGCCTGACGCATTTGCTCCAGACCGCCGGCTGCGTCCAAGATTCGCATTATTCGTCTTGCTTCGTGCTGCATTTTGCTTTGCAGACTGGCCCAACGAGTTTGCTCCGGGCGGAGATCGAGACCGCTTGACTCCAACTGGATAAAACGTTCCTCGATGCGGTCCAGGAGCAGTAGGAACGATTCAGCGGTGTCCCTACGCACCTGAACGATCATCCGTTCGGCTTCGCCAAGTTCTTCGCGCAGGCTAGTGGCAAGGCTTTGCCTTTCCTCCCGAACCGAGTAGGCCATTACTGGTTGGCCTCCACCGCAACCGGGATGGGTATCATGTTTGCCTCCGCCTGCGGCTCGTGTGCTTGTTCTACGTCGACCGCGGGCGGCTGCAAGGCACCGTTTCTCGGGACCGCGCCCGAAAGTTCTTCTTCACGTTGAATCTCGCGATAGACGCGATTGATACCGGACTTGATCTGGCTCTCAATTTTGGCCTTGCGTTCCAAAGGCACTGGAAACAGTTCCAGCATTTCGCCAACGAGGCCGCTCTTGGCTTCGTTCTTCGTTTTTCCTTCGCGGTAGTAGTCGCGGACGCGCTGGCGCTTGAAGAGGATGTATTCCTCCACTTTCAAGGTGTCATCGGGGCCGCACACGGGCCCGTGACCTGGGACAAGTCGCTCGGCGCCGAGGGATCGGATTTTGCGCAGTGCATCGATCCATTCGAGAGAATCTGCCTGGGCCATGTAAGGATGCTGATCTACCCAGAGAATATCCCCGACAAAAGCGATCTTTTCTTCCGGCAGCCAGGCGATGCTGGTGGCGGGGGTATGGCCGCCGGCGTAGATCAGCTGTATCTCACGCCCGCCATATTGGAGGCGAGCGCAGTCGGTGAAGGTAACGTCAGGAAGGATGATTTCGATTTCGGTCAGCTGTTCTTGGATCTCCGGCTCTCGCTTGAAGCTGTTGTAGACCCGCTCCTTGAAGTTTTCGGTGTAACCGGACATCTCTTTGTAGGCGCGCTCGTGGGCGATGACGGTTGCGGGCAGGAAATACTGGTTGCCGAGGGCATGACCGCGATGGTGGTCCGTGTTGAATACATAGAGAATTGGCAGGCCGGGCGCTGCCGATTCGATCTGTTCGCGCCAGTCTTTGGCCTGTTTTGGGATCAGGGGCGTGTCGATCAGAATCAGACCTTCATCGGTGACGACAAAACCCGGCGTACAGCCGCGATAGAAGGTGTTAATGAACAAGCCTGAGGCAATCTCCTGGCGCTCACCAAGGCCGCTCACCCCTAATTTGAATGATGTTCTTCGTCTGGCTGCCATGTTTATGACCTCTTGCCCAATTGATTTCGTGAACCCATATTTGCTTAGATCAACGCCGGAATTCGAAGTCGTCGAGCGAGACACGGTCCTTACAGTTTGCCACTAGTCTACATTTTTTGGAGTCGATTTGTCAAAGCATGACGGGTTATGGCGTGGGCGGGAAGGGGGAGGTGCGGAGATGCGTATGGGGATCGGGCGTTAGAAACAGGCTTCGTGACTGCTGATTGAAGGAATGACCAGGTTCATTGCATACGTTCAGCCTTGCAGCAGTTGTAACATCCAGGTCATTTGGGGGGATCAGTTGTTGTCTTGGTTGTCCTGTTCTTGGGGCTGGTTGACGTTTCTTAAACACAGACTGATTTGCAAGAGTTTAAGGGTATTTGACTGAGAAACGCGCGATTGTCTGTGGCCGAAACTTTGGGCATGTTTGCAAGGAGGCGCTGCAACCCTTGTAGGGTCAGGGGAGAAGTGACGACGAGTCTCCATCAAAGTCGATTCTGCGAGGGGAGGGCAACCACCAGGGTGACCCTACGGAACTGCAGTTTTTAGTTTTCGGTTCTTAGTTTTTAGTGGGCGGTGGCTTGAGACGGCGAGGGGGAGGAGACACTGTTGGCTAGACACGTTGCTAGGGAAGAGTGAACACGGTGGCTAGCCTGGGCGTTGCGGGGGGGCGGAGAAATGCAGGGGAACTGCGGGGGAACTGCGGGAAACTGCGGGGAACGGCAGTGGGCGGTGGCTTGAGACGGCGAGGGGGAGGAGACACTGTTGGCTAGACACGTTGCTGGAGCGGCACTGCTGGAATGAGCACACACGGTCGGTGAGTGATGGTTTTGTAGGGGGCGTTGCGGGGGCGCAGCCCCTGCACAAGGGAGGGCCGAAGGCCCG
>MPML01000015.1 GCA_002238445.1 Caldilineaceae bacterium bin5 | reverse complement strand
GAGAGAAATGAGGAGAGAGTCACCTTCGCTCGCCTTATTCAGGATCGCAAATTAGTTGGGGCTGGGTAGTTACAACAATGGAACGAACAAGGAAAGGATGTCAATGCCAGACCAAGCAAGAGCTATTCTGAACGCGGATCCGGCGCTAAGCCGGTTTGATCCGCTGCCGCGCATCATCTATCACGACGACTTCAACCGCGGCCTGCGCGGCTGGGTGGAACTGATCGGGAACTACGAGGATAGCCTGGACAGCATGCTGCCCCAGTACGCGGATATGCGGCCTCCCATGTTGAGCAGCGGCACGCACTGGGATACGGGGACGCACGGCGCGATGCAGGGCACGTATTCGATGAAGCTGGCGACGCGGGCCCGCGCGGGGGATATCAGCGTCTCGATCAAGCGGGTTACGTGGCGGCATAAGGGTCCGGTGAGGCTGGAGGCGTACTTCACATTCAAGCCGGAGGCGAGCGCTCTGCAGCTTTCGGTGGACGACGTGCGGGCTGTGGGCGTGCTGTTCGACCTGCAGGATGAGGAGTACCGCTGGATGCCGCACTGGCGCTACCTCAATGCGCTGGAGGGCGAACCGATGCGGAAGTGGCAGTTCAAACGCGAGCGGGAACCGTTTCATGACATTGGCGGCAGGGCGGAGACTGTCTCCCACTTTCACCTGGCGCCCAGCGGCTGGGAAGACGTGCCTGACTCAAGCCAAATTCTCTGCTATAATGAAGTCGCCACC
Source organism: Caldilineaceae bacterium bin5 (assembly GCA_002238445.1). GTDB lineage: Bacteria > Chloroflexota > Anaerolineae > Caldilineales > Caldilineaceae > Bin5. Next base: position 89,496 of record MPML01000015.1, on the reverse strand, counting down.
AAATTCAACTGGTATTATCTCCGCATGGACCTGGACCTGGCCAGCCGGCAGATCACGCACTTGCAGTGCAACGATCGCATCCACGATCTGACCGATGTGGGGCCGATGATGATCCCGGCAATGCCTAATCTGGACTGCATGCTCAACGTCGCTTTCTGGGTCGAAACCGATATCGACAAACGGGCGTTCCTCTACGTCGACTCGGTCCTTGTTTCGGGAGCGTGGTAGAGATGCTGCGAGAAAGTTACACAGCCATTGTAGAGCGCAGCGAGGCGTTACGGGGCAGTTTTGCCACGGAGCCGTACGAGTGCGGCTGGGCGGGCGAAGCAATCTTCTTCGTGCGGATATTGGAACAGGCCGGCAACGTCGAAGGCGTTACGCTGCAGGTGCAGATTTCGCCGGACGGGATTCGCTGGTGTGACGAAGGGAGCAGCGTTACGCTCGGTGAGGAGGAGGTTGCCTTTTGCAAGGTGGCGCATTTTGGCAACTGGCTGCGCCTGTCCGGTACGCTGCCGGACGGCGCCAGTATGAGGGCGGTCATCGCGCTCAGTCTCAAGGCGTAGCAGCTGTTCCGCGGCAGCGGATATCAGATTCGATGAGGAGGTGACGTACAGAGGAGACATTTGCGTTCACGGAGCATTCGTTTGCTGTGCAGAATTCAGATTGTGTGCCCCTGGCGGGCGCGAAGTCAAAACAGTCAAGGAGAACAGTCAAAATGAAGGCATTCCGAAAATCTCAAGTACTGATTGGGCTGTTGATGCTCATGGTGATGGCGGTGACCGCGGCGTGCGCGCCGGCGGCAGGCCCCCCAGTGGCGGCAGAGGCCCAGATGTCCGAATCGACCTCGTACATGCCCTGGTCGCCGGTTTGGCGCGAACGGGCAGCCTTGGCGACGGATACGCCCATGGCGGAAGAACAGGTTCTGCGCTGGGGCACCTACTACGGCCAGCGTTATCCCTATCCGTTTGAGACATCAGGCGGATACGCGGTATCGGGCATGCTCAACATGGCCTTTGAGACGCTCTTCTGGATGAATGAGGACGGAACGCTGGAAGGCCGGCTGGCGGAGGGATTCAGCGCCAGCGAGGATGAGACCGTCTGGACGATAACGCTCAAAGAAGGGATCGTGGCGGCGGACGGTGAACCGTTTACGGCGGAGGACGTGAAGATGTCGATTGAACTTCACGCTTCGCCCAACACCGGCTCGCGCGGCACGACCTATGCCCGCTTCATCAAGGGCTACGATGCCATGCGCGCGGAGGAAAATCCTGCCACCGAGCTGGAGGGCATCACGGTCATAGACGATCTTAACGTGCAGATCGAGTTGACGCAGCCGTTCCGTGATTTTGCCGCGATCCTCTCGCTGCCGCACCGCTTCCTGATGGCGGAGACATCCCACTATAGTCCGCCGGCCGAGGATGAGACGCCCTGGTTCATTGGCCACGGCGCGACCGGTCCGTTCATGATCGCGACCGAGCCAGAATGGGTCGGGCCTTCTGAGCCGGGAACCTTCGAGCTTGTCCCCAATCCAAACTGGCGCGGCGATACTCCCATCCTGTCGAAGGTCGTGCTCAAGTACTATTCGGACCCGCAAACGGCGTTGATCGCGTATGAGAACGACGAGTACGACGTCTCCGAGAAGTATGGACCGCTGGAAGCTGCCGAGTTGCTGGAGCCGGGCCGCGCCACGAGCGAGGAGATGTTCCCGTTCCAGTACGAGGTTAGCCGCAGCTTCTACATCGCCCGCGATCTTGCGCCGATGGATGATACCAAAGTGCGGCAGGCGCTGGCCCATGCGGTTGACTTCAAGGTCATTGCGGATACGCTGCTACGGGGCATGTGGCAGCCGGCCTGTCAGTTGATTCCGATGGGTTGGCCGGGCTTTGTCGATGGCGAGTGCCACACACCCAGCTATGATCCGGAGCTGGCCCGCCAGTTGATCGCTGAATCCAGCTACGGCTCGGCCGAGAACATCCCGCAGATTCGGATGCACGTGGGTGAGGCCGGCTTTGGCGGCCAGGTTGGCCATCTGACTCGCATCGCACAGGCGATGCAGCAGTACTGGAAGCAGAACCTGGGGATAGAAGTCGTGATCGAGCGCTCGAGAGACGTTTTCCAAGCCAATCCGGAGTTGTATCAGATCGTGCGCCGCTCGTATGCGGCCCGCTATCCCGGCCTGTCGGCTGTGTGTGAGAACGCGTCGCCGATTGGGACGTATAACCGCTCACGCGCAGATTCATGGGGTCCTCCGGAGGCAGAATCGTTGTGCATGACTGCCGATTCGACGATGGATCTCGCCGAGGCGATACCGATGTACCAGGAGGCAGGACGTCTGTTCTTCGAGGAAGTGTACAGTATCGGCCACTTCACCGAGCCGGCTTACATGCTTGTCAAACCCTGGGTCAGCGATTGGAACTCCCTGTTCGGCAGCCTGGACCACGGCGTGCGCAATCCTGAGCATCTCTTCATCGCTGCGCGGTAGCGATGCGGGCGATGATTTGAATTGAATTTGTAGCAAGAGGAAGTACAGAGGAGAGAGATTGTCTCCAGCATCTCTCTCCTCGTTCCCTTTTCCTCGTTTTTCGTTTTCATACTGGCGATCGATATGCTTTTATACGCGGTTCGCAGGATCGCGGTGCTGGCGCCAACCGTCATCATTGTGATGCTAATCACCTTCACACTGGGCTATTATGGTCCCATCGATCCGGTGCGCGCGGTGCTGGGGGAGGAGTGGGAGGACGAAACGCGGTATGCAGAGGTCAAGAAAGCGCTCGGCCTGGACCGGCCTTTCATGATCCAGTTCCTTGACTATATGGGGACTATGTTTGGGGGCAATTGGGGGCAATCCTTGGCGGCGTTCGGCGGCACTGCCAGTGACAGGGCGGTCAGCGAGGGTCGCGGCGCGGGTTACTCCGGCACGAGTACGAGTGTACGGGAGATGGTTCTCGGCCGTTTAGTTATTAGCGCGCAATTGTCCTTATGGGCGTTGGTTTTCCTCACCGTTTTCGCCATTTTGCTCGGTGTTCTGGCTGCGGTCAAGCAGAATACAACCATCGACTACGCGATCGTCACGAGTTCGATCGTCGCCAGTTCGATCCCGGCCTATGTGATCGGACCGGTCCTGCTGATCATATTCGTACTCAAGATCCCCGTTTTCAAGACGGTCGGGGGATGGGATGGCATGTTTTCGCGGCAAGCGATCCTGCCGGCCATCGTACTTGCAACCGGCCCGATGCTGGTGATTGTGCGCCAGACGCGAGCGGGGATTGTGGAGGTGCTCGGCAAGGATTTCGTGCGCACGGCCCGTGCCAAGGGCTTGCCAGAGCGGCTGGTGGTGGCCCGCCATATGCTGCGAACAGCTATGATACCGGTGCTGACTTCGATGGGGCTTGTTACAAGCGGGCTGCTGACGGGAAGTCTCTTTGTCGAGCAGATATTCAACATTCCGGGCATAGGCAAACTGGCGATTCAGACACTAATGTCGGGGGACCATCCAGTGTTCATGGGGGTCGTTCTGTTTCAAGCCTTGATCATCGTGACAGTCAACCTGCTGACCGATCTGTTATACGGCGGGCTGGATCCGCGCGTCACCTATGATTGATCAGAACGCAGAATTCAGAGTGCGGAATTCAGACTGTCCCCCAGAGCAACGTATGCGTCTCTGTTCAAGGCATCGGCTGGGTCGCGGCGACGCGCGGCAGCAAGAAATTGTGAAAATGCCAGATTTCAAACAATCCTTGAGGATATTCGAGTGACCGAAGAAGTCAGCGCGCAGCACGAACTGTTTGCCATGCCGGAGCAACGCAGCCTGTGGCAGGATGCGTTGGAGCAGCTGATGCGCAACCGCTTGGCCATTTTTGGGGTCTTCGTCGCCTTCCTGCTTGTTTTCGTCTCCATCTTCGGCCCCTGGCTGTCTCCGTATGACTACACCCAACAGAATCTTTTCAGAATCAACGAGGGCCCAAGCGCCGATCACTGGCTGGGGACAGACGGCCTGGGTCGCGATATGCTCACCCGCATCCTCCACGGCGCGCGCACAGCCTTTCTGGTCGGCCTGATCGTTACGATCGGCACGACCGTCCTGGGCGTTGTGCTGGGCGCGGCCGGCGCATTTCTGGGCGGCTGGGTCGACGCCCTCGTCATGCGCCTGGCCGATATCACGATGGCTTTCCCCGACATTTTGCTGGCTGCCTTCATCAGCGTCGTCTTTCGCGAAAAAGTGCTTGAATTGCAACTCCAATTGCAGGAGCAGTACGGGTGGACACTATCCCAGGGCAATCGCGTCTATCTGGACTACCTAGTGATCTTCGGCTCGCTGACGCTGGTGCAGTGGTATGGCAAGGCGCGGCTGGTGCGGGGGCAGATCCTTTCTCTGCGTGAAAAGGAGTTTATCGAGGCCGAACGGGCGCTGGGCGCGTCGAACTGGACCATTATCCTCAGCCACCTGGTCCCAAACAGCCTGGGGCCGCTGATCGTTTCAATCACGGTCGGTTTTGGCGGCGCAATGTTGTCGGAGGCGTCGCTCAGCTTTCTGGGCGTCGGCATCCAGCCGCCGGGCGCAAGCTGGGGAGAGATGATCAGTGACAATCTGGGCCAGTGGCGCTTCAATCCACACCTGGTGGTGATGCCGGGGGTTGTACTGGCTATCGTAGTGCTTGGTTTTAATTTCCTCGGTGATGGTCTGAACGATGCGCTCAACCCTGAGCAAAGGCGGCGTTGAAGCAATGGGTACGTACGGTAGTTCTCAGCCAGAGATCCCGCTGACAGACGGCACCGAACCGGATCAGATACCCCTGCTCCAGATCCGGGAGCTTCACACCCAGTTTGAGACTAAACAGGGGACGGTCAGGGCTGTCGACGGCCTGTCGCTGGACCTCTATGAAGGCGAGGTATTGGGCCTGGTCGGCGAAAGCGGCTGCGGCAAGACGATGACAGCGCTGTCGATTATGCGCCTGCTGCCGGGAAATGGCCAGGCGGTTGCCGGCGAGATCAATTTTGAGGGGAAGAACCTGCTGCAGTGCAGCGCTGAGGAAATGAAGCAGATCCGGGGCGGCAGGATCGCGATGATCTTCCAGGAGCCGATGACCGCCCTGACGCCGACGATGACGATAGGCCGCCAGATCAGCGAGGCAATGGAGATCCATCTCCGCCTGAGCCGGCAGGAGGCGCGGGAGCGCGCATTGGAACTCCTCGAACACGTCGGCATCCCCTCGCCCAGGGAGCGCTTCGACAATTACATCCACCAGTTCAGCGGCGGCATGCGGCAGCGGGTGATGATCGCAATCGCGTTTTCGTGCCAGCCGCGTCTGTTGCTGGCCGACGAGCCGACCACCGCGCTCGACGTGACTGTGCAGGCGCAGATCCTGGACCTGATCAAAGAGTTGGCGCAGGAGTCCGGGATGACGGCGCTCTTCATCACCCACGACATGGGAATCGTGGCAGGCAGTTGCGACCGCGTTGCGGTGATGTACGCCGGCCGCATGGTCGAGAACGGGCCTGTCGATGACGTACTGCTGAATCCCCGCCATCCGTACACACAAGGGCTGCTTGGTTCGGTCCCCTCACTGGAAAGTGAGCCTGGCGATCGCCTGTACTCGATCAGCGGGTTGCCGCCCGACCTGGTCAGCCTGCCGCCCGGGTGCAAGTTCTGGCCCCGCTGCCCGCTGGCGGATGATCGCTGCCGCGAGGAGGAGCCGGTGTTGGAGCAGTATGGTGAGTCGCGGGCTGCGTGCTGGAAGGTGATGCCGCTGCGTGAGTCGTAGCGGCGATTGCGAACTGCGATTCGTGTTCAGACCTCTGTTTCAACGGCTAGAAGCTGGCCACAACGAAATGAATCGGTGAGAGAGCACAGGATGGATGATCAACCCCTGTTGAGCGTGCAGGATCTGGTAAAGCATTTTCGTATGCCGCGGCGGAACCTGCTGCGGCCGCCGGACGTTGTGCGCGCGGTTGACGGGGTGAGCTTCGACATCTCGCGCGGTAAGACGCTGGGTCTGGTCGGCGAGAGCGGCTGCGGCAAGACGACGACCGGACGCACAATTCTGCAACTGATGCGCGCCACGTCGGGCTCGGTTCAGTTTGGCGGCACAGATCTCTGCCAGTTGAGCGACAAGGAGCTTCGCAACTTCAGAAACGGCATGCAGATCATTTTTCAGGACCCCTACGCCTCACTCGACCCGCGCATGACGATCGGCAAGGCCATTGCCGAACCGCTGATGATTCACGAGATCAGCAAGACGCGCGATGAGGCCAGAGAACGGGTCCAGGAGTTGATGGAGCGGGTCGGGCTGAACCCCTACTTCATCAACCGGTATCCCCACGAATTCAGCGGCGGCCAGCGCCAGCGGATCGGCATCGCCCGCGCCCTCGCGGTTGACCCTGATTTCGTTGTCCTCGACGAGCCAGTCTCCTCGCTTGATGTTTCGATTCAGGCGCAGATACTCAACCTGCTGCAGGACCTGCAGGACGAGATGGAGTTGACCTATCTGTTCATCGCCCATGACCTGCGCGTGGTGCGTCATATCAGCGACCGCATCGCGGTGATGTATCTGGGCCTGATCGTGGAACAGGCCCCGGGTTTGGAGATCTACGATGAGCCGCTTCACCCGTATACGCAGGCGCTGCTCAGCGCGGTGCCGTGGACGGACCCGAGGCTGGCGCGCAAACACCAGCGCATCATTCTGGAAGGCGAGGTTTCGAGCGCGGTCAACCCGCCCTCCGGCTGCCGCTTTCATCCCCGCTGCCCCATTGCCGAAGAGCGCTGCCAACACGAATCGCCGGCGCTGCGCGAAATCCAGCCGGGGCACTGGGTGGCCTGTCACCTGGCGTAGTGGCAGCATGGGTCCCCGCCAGACGAGATCGGACCAACCCAAATCCATTCTGGAGGGACAATCTCGGTGCACACAACTGAAGATGCAGTTGCAATTGGTTCAGAGCCTCAACTCTTCATCGATGACACGATAATCAGCGCTACGCGCGGGGTCGTGCGCACGCTGCACCCGGCGCGCAAGCTGGAGCAGCCGGTCCTGCGGCCCGATCGTCCGTGGGAGGGGCGGCGCGTTTACATTTATGGAAGCGTTTACTACGATTGCAGCGCTGGTCTCTTTCGCATGTGGTATAACACGCGCCTGGGACGGGGACACCAGCACCGCGCGCCGGGTCTGCGTTCACGAACGGGCGATATTATTCTGTACGCAACGTCCGAGGACGGTATCCACTGGGACAAACCCAATCTCGGGCGGCATGAATTTGACGGCACAGTTTCCAACAATATCCTTCTCTTCAACAAGCACAGCCCTACGGTTGTTGTCGACACCGATGCGCGGCCCGACCGGCGCTATAAGATAGCCTGTTGGAACTGGGAACAGGGGAACGACGGCTATTGGGTTGGTTTTTCTGCTGACGGGCTGGACTGGCGCGGGTACGATGGCAACCCGATTCTTCTGGACGACGACGAAATTCTAGAGGCGGTCACCGTCGCCCGCCATCCGAAGACGGGTGAGTATCATGGGTTTCATCGCCGCTGGGGTGAGGTTCGCGGGCATGTGCGCCGCCTGGTCGCGGTGGCGACGAGCCGGGACTTTACGACGTGGACCAGCCATGACGTGTGTCTGGTTCCCGACGAGCTGGACGATGCATGGTGCCAGGACCCCGGCCAACGCACGGAGTTCTACGGCATGTCGGGCTTTGTGTACGGCGAGCAGTTTCTCGGGTTTCTACCGGTATTTGACGTGATCAAGGATGCCCGGGGCGAGTCCGGGATGCCTGCGTCGGTTGCCGCCGATGGCAGTTCAGGCTTGCAGGCGCCGGCAGAGATATCGGAGTCGGGCGCCGAGATCGACCAGGCGCCGTGGGACGGCCCGATTGCGGCCCAACTCGTGCACAGCCGAGATGGATACAACTGGCATCGTTTCGAAGACCGTTCGCCCATAATCCCACGCGGAGAACCGGGCAGCTTTGACGCCGGCTGTATTTTGTGCTCGGCTGACCGGCCTATCGTAGTCGGCGACGAGTTGTGGCATTACTATACGGCGGTCAGTACGATGCACGGTGGTCCGATGCCGCCAAAGACGATCTCGATCGGGCTTGCGAAATGGCGGTTGGACGGATTTGTCTCGCTGGACGCCGGGCATTTCAGCGGCGTGGTGGAGACGGTTCCGCTGCAGCTTTCGGGCGAGCAGTTGGAGGTCAATGTGGATGCAGGAGCAGGCAGCCTGGCGGTGGAGGTGCTGTCGGCCGAGGGCGAACCTCTGCCCGGTTTCACTCGCGAGGACTGTCAGACGATCGATACTGACGGTGTGCGCGAGGCCGTGCGCTGGAGCGGGGATGCGCGCCTGCCGGTCGGGCAACCCTTGCGCCTGCGTTTCCATTTGCAGGATGCCAGGCTGTACAGCTTTCGCAGCAGGGAAGCAGGGACGCAATGAGAGGCATCTGGTTTTTCGACGACTGGATGCTCGAACGCCGCGACTGCCTGGAACGCGTCTGGGGCAAGCCGACATTCGTCAAGGAGATCTTCACAGAGTTCTACCCGGACGGCTGGGACGGTTACGGCGGCTACCCGACCGCATTTTACGACGAGAGATTGGGGAAATACGCGCTCTACCTGATTGCGTTTCCGGGACGTGAGAGCCGCGATCGCACGCCGGGGATCAGCGCGGGCGAGTTCCAGTTTCGCCTGCTGTCCGACGACCCTTTTGACTGGCCCAATCCGGTCTACAAAGCTACGCCCGGCCCAGCCTGGCAGAGCTTCGACGATGTCGTCGTCGACCAAGACGGCGCGCCTATCTGGGCGCACGCGGTGCACTCGCTGGCAGGCACGCCGCTGGCGGAGCGGGGCTACGCCTCGGCGGTGCTCGATGTGCCGCGTCATCTTACCTGGGGCGGATTCTCGGATGACGGTGTGCAGTTTACGGTCGACCGGTCAGGCCCGTGGCTGGATCCGGGTTCAGACATTGCGGGCGATATTCTGTGGAACCGGGAGGCCGAGCTCTATCAGCTTTTCGTGCGCCCTGTCTACGGTGACCGCCGCGTGGCGATGTCGACGACAGCGGATTTCACGCAGTTTACGCGGCCGGTTACGATCATGCAGCCGGATGCGCTGGACCGGGTGGGGACGGAACTGTACGACATGCCGCCGCGCTCGTATGAGGACTTCTATATTGGTCTGCTCAACATCATGACCAGTGACCGATTTGAGGAGGTGAGCCTCAGCAGCGACTGGCCGCAGATCAAGTATTTCGGGCGCATGGATACGCAGTTGGCTTACAGCTACAACGGACTGTACTGGTACCGCACTGAGCGCAAGCCGTTTATTGGGGTGCGCGACTATGGCCAGGTTGGGGGCGGGTCGGCTTACGGTAAGGAGATGCTGCGTACGCAGGACGATAGACTGCTCTTTTTTGTGGTCGGCGACTATGGCGGTCATGCGGCCCGCGTCGACAAGGAGATCGACTGGCCGTATGGCAGCGGCTACCGTAGCCCGATGATCTACGAGATACGGCTGGACGGTTTCTGTTCGCTCAAGACGTGGGGGCGCGAGGGTGTACTGCGCACGAAGGTTATCATCCCGCGCGATGGTGAGATCCGGCTGAATGTGCGCACGATGGCGCATACGGGGGTGCGGGTTCAGATGCTGGATGGGGTGACGGCGCAGCCGATTCCTGGTTATACGTGGGAGGAGGCGTTGCCGATCAGCGGGGACCATCTTTACGCGCGGCCGCGCTGGCGGGAGCGGGAAGACGTTGCCGAGTTGGTGGGGCGGCCGGTGCGGGTGGAGGTCTCGATGCTAGAGGCGGAGTTGTTTGCGATTCGGCTGGAGTGTGATTTGTTTAATGCGTGCGAGCCGTTGGGGTCGTTGTGGTGAGGGGGGGAGGCAAACAGTAGGCTACGCCATAGAGAGGAGGTCGCCTCTCCTTCTCACTACGGGACGAATTTACCGGCTTAAGTGCGAGGATGAGACCCGGACTGCTCTCACGAAATGTGCCAGAAGACTCATCCTTGCTAAAAGCAATTACAGATAGGATCCCACACCATGAGCACAGATTCTGAAAGAGATAGTACCCGCCCCAGCTGGTTTGTCGGCGCCGCGTTTGGGGGCACTAACGATCAGTCGCACCGTTTTGTGAGAGAAGGAATCTGGGAAAATGGATATAAGGACAGATTTATTGACGAGGTGAAGTCCATCCAGGTTGGCGACCGGATCGCCATAAAATCAACTTACACTCGCAAGCGTGGTTTGCCCTTCGATAACCAAGACCGTTACGTTTCAGTTATGGCAATCAAAGCAATTGGCACGGTAAAGGAAAACCTGGGGACCGGTCGCACACTAAGGGTCAACTGGAAGCGCATCGATCCACCGAGAGAATGGTATTTCTATACGTACCAACCTACGGTCTGGAAAGTCGAACCTGGTACTTGGGAGAAGGATTCGTTAATCGAGTTTGCTTTCGAGGAAAAACCCCAAGATATCAACAGTTTCCTTGAGTCCCCTTTCTGGGGCGACCGATACGGCAAGAGTACGACCGTGAGCGCTGTAGCACCAGATGGAGAGAGCGCCCTCCAGAAATTGTACACCTGCGATCTTAAGGCCCTGGAAACCGAACTTCACCTTACTTCCGATTTCCTCACTGAAATTCAAGATCTCTTGTACAGCAGTCGTCAGGTCATATTCCAAGGCCCCCCAGGCACGGGAAAGACATACGTCGCGCAGGAACTTGCTGAGTGTCTCGCTGGTGGAAACGAAAACAGTGTCACTTTGGTGCAGTTCCATCCTTCTTACGCCTACGAGGACTTCGTGCGGGGCTTTCGTCCCTCAGTTGAGGGTGGACCGGTCGGTTTCGAATTGCAGGATGGACCGCTACTGCAGGCGGCCGAGAAGGCGCGGGCTGGCAAAGAGGTGGATCCCGAAGCGAAACACTTTCTCATCATCGACGAGATAAACCGCGGCAACATCGCCAAAGTGTTCGGGGAGTTATATTTCCTGCTGGAATACCGCGACAGGAAAATCAGTTTGCAGTACCAACGGGAGCCGGGGGAGACTTTCTCTTTGCCAGAAAATCTCTACATCATCGGCACTATGAACACGGCGGACCGTTCTATCGCACTGGTAGACTTGGCCCTTCGCCGCCGCTTCTATTTTATCGAGTTTCACCCAGACGATGAGCCGGTGAAGAGCGTGCTCCGTAAATGGCTGGGAGAGGGATCTGAGTTGGAATGGGTAGCCGATGTCGTCGAAGAGGCGAACAGACAATTGGAAGAATATAAGCACGCCGCCATCGGACCGAGCTACTTCATGAAATATGGTCTCCGAAAGGAAGACGTCCCCCGCATCTGGAAACATAGCGTCTTACCGTACATCGAGGAACTCCTTTTTGGGGATGACACCAAAATCCACCAGCTACAACTCAAGGAACTTTGCGAGACAGTCGCACCCCACATCTATTGGAGCGATGGCGATGAGAATAAAGACGATAATGCGAACAGCAATTCGGAAGTCGTGAACGATGCAACAGATCAACCTTCAGGAGTACCAGGAGAGCAATCCAATCCCTCTTGAAGTGGATGAGCGGGACCTGTTACGGGATTTACTTTCTTCGGTCTCTATCGAACCGGTGAAGCACGCATCCAACAAGTATCGACTTAGACCTGGCCCAATCGTCGGCGCGCTTGAAATGGACGGCCTGTCGGTACTCATCAAGCCTAAAATCGGTATCCCGCAATTGCTGTCGCTGGCCTGCTATGCCATGGGCGTGTACAGGCCACAAGAACAGCATCTCTTTGACTTCCAGAAGGCAAGAACGCTACCAGACGTACTAGCCTTGACCCTGATCGCGGCAGCTCGCAGAGCATTTGGACGGGGGCTTCTACGTGGGTACCTGATTGTGGAGGAGGCGCTGCACACGGTGCGCGGGCGCATCCGTTTCGACGAGCAGATACGTCGCCGTTACGGCATCCCGTTGCCGGTCGAACTGCGCTTCGACGAGTTTACTGAGGACATCTTGGCCAACCGGCTGGTGAAGGCGGCCTCAGCCCGGCTCCGTCACATGCCCCTGCATTCGTCGGAGGCGCGACAGGGGCTGGGCTGGATCGCCGCGATTCTCGAAAACGTCTCGCTGCTCGAATTTCGACGGCGAAACGTGCCAGAGGTCCGCTTTGACCGGCTCAATGAACATTACCGGCACGTCGTAGGGCTGGCGCGGTTGATCCTGCTGCACAGCGAGTTTGAGTCCTTCCGGGGAGATGTGCGCGCCTCCGGCTTCCTTATCAACATGAACGACCTGTTTCAGGAATTCGTCACACAAGCTTTACGTGAGGTACTCAACGTTTCTGACAGAACACTTCGCGATGATAAGGGGTTACACAGGTTGACGCTCGCCGAAGAAGACACGGTGCAACTCAAGCCTGATCTTTCGTGGTGGGATGGCGACACCTGTATGTTTGTAGGCGATGCGAAGTACAAGAAGATAGTCCACAGTTCCGTGCCCAATGCCGACCTGTATCAGATGCTGGCCTACACTACTGCCCTCGATCTTCCGGGAGGACTACTCATTTACGCGCAAGGAGAGGACGAGGCCGCGACTTACAAGATCCGGAACACCTGCAAGCAACTTGAGGTCGTCGCCCTTGACCTGTCCGGCTCACTTGAAAAAATACTCGATCGCGTCAAGGCGATTGCCCACCGAATTGAATTCTTGCGAGACGAAGCCCGTCGCCTCCATCTAGAGAAGACTGCCTGAACGTATCTCTTAGTTGTCCAGTGTCCTCCAATTTGGGAGAGCACAACTTAGACTATTGTGTCATAAAAATATAGAGGCGATGGCATGAGCCAGACAGACAAAGTACGCGACATCGGCAGTCACAAAGAGCTCTTCATCGACGAAGCGCCAATCGCGTCGATGACGGACGTCATCCTGACCATGAACGCGCCCTACCAGGACCACGAACCGGTTTTCCTGCCGGAGGCGCCTTGGGAGTACCGCATTCATCCGTATGCGACGGTGATGCGGGAGGGGGATGTATTTCGCCTCTGGTATCTGGCGTATGAGTGGGACCCGCCGGCGGGGGTGGAATTGCCGGTGGCGGGGACTGCGGAGGATGCGAGGCTCTTCTGGAGGCATACGCGGGGCAGGCTATGCTACGCGGAGTCGACTGACGGCGTCCATTGGGAGCGCCCTAATCTCGGCTTAGTGGAATACCGCGGCGGCGGGGATAACAACATCCTGGGTCCGGCCAGGCATGATCCGGTGCAGCAGGCCGGTTGGAACGCCGGCACAGTCTTCAAGGACCCGACCGCGCCCCCGCAGAGCCGGTACAAACTCTGGAGCGAAATCAAGGTCGGGGAGGAGGGCAAGTCCGGCTTGACCGGTTTCAGTTCTCCTGACGGCCTGCGCTGGACGGCTTGCGGGAACTACCCGTTACCAGGCCCTTGCGATTGTCTGAACGTGGTCTTTTGGGATGAGCGAATCCAACAGTATGTGGGCTACTCCCGGCTGTGGACCGCGGACAGCCGCGGGGACCGCTACCGGGCGGTGCGGCGGCTGGTGTCGCCGGACTTTGAACAGTGGGAGGATATGGGGCACGTATTGGGTGCGGACGAGGTCGACCTTGCGCTGCCGGTGAAGCGACAGCGACAGAGTCGACAGATCATGGACTTCCACGGCAATTGTGTCTTCAAGTATCCCGGAACATCTGACGCCTACTTGGCGCTGCCTGAGGTCTGGTGGCACTGGTCTGCGAATCCGTTTCCGGCTGAAGGGAGAGTCCAGGAGCAGATGGGCGGCTTTCCGGACTCGGTCGACGTGCAGCTCGCCACCAGTCGCGACGGGATCGAGTGGCAGCGGGCCGGGGGACGCAACCCGTTCCTGCGGCTGGGGCCGCCGGATGCCGGTGATTCCAGGATGATCTACGCATTCACCCAGCCGGTGCGGGTGGGCGATGAATTGTGGATATATTATGGCGGTTTCCGCTATGGCATCAGCGAGGGGGTCGCGCTCAAGAGGGGAGCATACTTCCGCGCCCGGCTGCGATTGGACGGGTTCATTTCGGCCGATGCCCCGTATGAGGGCGGCGAGTTGGTCACCGTGCCACTGCGCTTTCGCGGCGATCGGTTGGCTCTCAACGCCGACACGAGCGCTGGCGGTGCAATTCGGGTTCAGATCGAGGAGGAAGACGGCACACCGATTGAGGGTTATGGCATGGGCGAAGCCGACGAAGTGAACGGCAATTCGGTTCGCCATTTCGCGGCCTGGGCGGGCGGTGCGCGTGTCGGGGAATTGGCGGGGCGCGTGGTGCGCTTGCGCTTCATGATGAACGGTTGTAAGTTGTACTCCTTTCAGTTTGTCGACAACGGTTGATCGGCGCTCGCGGCCGCCAGGAGGTAAGTAGATGGACTCTCAGAACGCGGACCAGAATCAAGCGCACTCCATCGGCTCGGAGACTCAGCTCTTCGTCGATGACGCCCTCGTCAGCGCCAAACGCGGCGTCGTACGTACGCTGCATCCGGCGAAGAAGCTGGAGCAGCCGGTGGTCGTGCCGGATCAACCGTGGGAGGGGAACCGGATCTACATCTACGGCACGGTCCATTACGATGCCGACGCGCAGCAGTTTCGCATGTGGTATCTGACGCGCCTTGGCCGCGGGCATCAGCACCGCGCGCCCGGACTGCGCGAACGGCAGGGGGATATGATCCTCTACGCCACCTCCGCTGACGGCGTCCACTGGGAGAAGCCGGAGTTGGGCCTGCATGAGTTCGACGGTTCGCGCGCAAACAATATCCTCATCTTCGATAAGCACAGCCCCACCGTGATCGTTGACGAAGCGGCCGACCCGTCGGAACGCTACAAGATGGCGGCCTGGGACTGGAGCCGCGAGCAGTTTGGCTACTGGGTTGCCCACTCTGCCGATGGCCTGGTCTGGAACGAGTACGATGTAAATCCAATACTGATGAACTCGACCGAGACGCTGGAGACGATCACGGTGGCGCACGACCGCCATAGGGGCGAGTATTTCGCCTTCCACAGGCGCTGGGGCGACGTAGGCGGATTCGACCGGCGGCTGATTGCCGTATGCACCAGCCGGAACTTCCTGGACTGGTCGGAGCCGGAACTGATCATCGTCAGCGATGAACAGGACGATGCCTGGATCCAGGATCCTGAACAGCGGGGCGAATTCTACGGCATGGCGGGCTTCGTTTATGGCCGACAGTTTCTGGGCTTTCTGCCCGTGTTCAACGTTTACCGCGACATGAGAGGTCAGGAGGTAGGCGCAGAGCAGAGCCCCTGGGATGGGCCGATCGAGGCGCAACTGGCGCATAGCCGCGACGGGCGCACATGGGAACGTTTCGCCGACCGCTCTGCCATCATTCCCCGCGGCGAGCCGGGCAGCTTCGACGCCGGCTGCATTCTCTGTTCTGCCGACCGGCCCATCGTCCATGGCGACGAGGTCTGGCACTACTATACCGCCATCAACACAATGCACGGCGGCCCGATGCCGCCGAAGACCGTTACCATCGCCCGCGCCTCGTGGCGGCTGGACGGCTTTGTCTCGATTGACGCGGGTCATTTTGGCGGGACCGTCGAGACGGTTCCGCTCAACCTGCCGTCCGGGCAGCTCGTGGTTAATGCAGATGCCTCGCAAGGCAGCGTGGCGGTCGAACTCCTCTCGGCGGCCGGCGAGACCCTGCCAGGGTTCTCAAGCCAGGACTGCACGGCGGTCCGCTCGGACAGTGTGCGCCATGTCGTGCGCTGGCAGGATAAGCAGGGGTTACCGACGGACCAGCCTTTGCGTCTGCGTTTTCACCTGGATACTGCCCAACTATACAGTTTCCGTGTCAATACGGCGGAGAACGAGTAGGGAATCGCGGGACTGCCAACAGCCAATTGAAAGGAAGTACGGATTATGACGACAAATGGACAGCCGATCAAATCCGGCATTTTCATCATGCCGTTCCATCCGCCGGAGAAGCCGCTGGCGCAGAGCTATGACGAGGATATTGAGCTAGCGGTGCTGGCAGATGAATTGGGGTATGATGAATTCTGGATTGGCGAGCACCACACGATGAAGTACGAGTCCGTTGTCGTGCCGGAGGTCTTTATCGGGCGCGCGCTGGGGGTGACGAAGCGTATTCGCTTCGGACCGGCGCCGATCTGCGTCAATCTGCATCATCCTGCATATCTGGCGACGCGGCTTGCTTTTCTCGATCACCTGGCCCATGGGCGGCTCAATCTTTGCTTAGGTCCCAGCGGCACGATTACGGATTTTGAACTCTACGGCCAGCATCCGAAAGACGGCGGCAGGATGACTGTAGAGGCCATTGACGTCATGTTGAAGCTATGGGCGACTGATCCGCCCTACGAGCACGAAGGCCAATTCTGGCAGTTCTCGCTCAAGGATAACGTCGACGATGTGAGCCAGATAGGGTTTATTCACAAGCCGTTGCAGCAGCCCCATCCTCCTATTCTCATGCCGGGTATAACCCGCGATTCCTACAGCTTGAAACTGGCGGGACAGTACGGATTCGCGCCGTTTTCTGCTGCTCTGGCGGCCGGCAACGTTCTGGCGAACAACTGGGAGACGTACGAGAACAGTGCGGTCGAGGCGGGACGACAGCCGGACAGAGCCGACTGGAGGGTGGCGAGGGCCATATTCCTGGCCGATACGACTGAAGAAGCGGTCGCGCGTGCGCGGACGAACTCGGTGGGGCAAAACTTCGAGTACCTCGCCTACCTCATGGATAAGACCCGGGGCCGGGACGTTCTCAAGCGGGATCTTGAGATGTCGAACGCTGACTGCAACATGGATTACTGGATGTCGGAGCAGATCATTGCCGGCGACGTGGACCATGTGCTGGAACGGTTGCTGGCGCTGATGGAGGAGAGCGGACCGTTCGGCACTCTGGTGTTGATGGGCTTTGACTGGGACGATAAGGCGAGCTGGGTACGCAACCTTGAACTGTTCGCGACCGAGCTAATGCCGGCGTTGAACAAGGCTGTTGCATAAGACGCGCAGGATCGTGGTCCGCCATGGCCCGGTGACGCCGAGTCAGTAGACGCATTGCGCGGCGGGCAAAACAGGACTGACTGTTGACCAGGGAAGTCAGACACTCCCCTGCAGTTTTGATAGAGAAAAGGAAACGACTAAGCCATATACAGTACCTGTCTTGACCAGCCCTTTCTTCCTGCCGCCACTCAGGTGATCTGCTTGCGTATGCGGTGGGCGGCAGCCGGGTTGGTGGAGCGGCACTGCTGGAATGCGCGGACACGGTCGGTGAGCGATGGTTTGGGAGGGGGGCGTTGCGGGGGCGCAGCCCCTGCACAAGGGAGGCCGCTTGCGGCCGACCGCCCATAGAAGAGTAGAGAGTTGAGAGAGCACTTTCGCTCCCCTCATTCAGGATCGCAAATTAGTAGCGGCAGCGTAGTTTCGGAAAAAGGATGTTCGCCAACACGGACAAATGAATTATGATTGGTACAATTGGAGGCATTCCATAAGTTAGCGTCACGCTTCTCAGGAGACCAACTGATGAAACTCAGCCCACAGCAGCTCCAGTTTTTTGAAACCTTCGGCTATCTCCATTTCCCAGGTCTGATGAAGGAGGAGGTCGGTTGGATTATCGAGGATTTCGAAACGATCTTTGCGAACAGCGGGCAGGTCCATGATGGGACGCAGCGTTCTTGCATTGTGCCCTTTATCGATCAGCAGGAGCGCCTCTGCACACTGCTGGATCACCCCAGCATCGACGGGCTGATCAGTAGCATCCTGGGCGAAGATTTCAACTACCTCGGCGGCGACGGCAACTATTACACCGGCGATACGCGCTGGCACAGTGACGGTTTTCACACGATCGGGAAATATCTCAAGGTAGCATTCTATCTAGATCCACTGACCGCTGATACAGGCTGTTTGCGGGTAATCCCGGGCTCCCACCGGCCGGACCTGGAAGGTTGGCAGGCGCGGCAGGCGCGCGAGGCCTCTGAACTGTGGGGGATTTCGCAACTGGAGGTTCCGCACGCGGCGCTGGAGACGCAACCGGGCGATGTTGTGGCCTTCAATCACAATCTGATGCACTCTTCGTTTGGAGGAGACACGGCCAGGCGCATGTTCACGATCAACTGCTGCGCCCACTGCGAAACGCCGGTAGAGATTGAGGAGTTGGAAAAATTCGTGGCCGGCGGCGCGCGCTTCTGGAAGGACCAGATGCACTCCGAGATCATGCGCAGTACCGCTTCTCCTTCACGGATGCGGCATCTGGAACAGGTGATGGCCCACGAAAGCCACCTGCCGGCGCTGTCTGCCAAGGCGCGTCAGGAAATGGCCGAACCAGCCCGCGGATAGCGCTATGTCAGACAGGATCAGGATTGGAGTGGTCGGTTGCCGGGTCGGTCGGGCCTGGGTGGAGGGCGCACACGCGGGCGAAGATACTGTCGCTTGGGCGGTCGCCGATCTGAATCAGGAGTTGGCGCATCAGGTTGCAGAAGAGAACGATGTCGCACGGGTCTACGGCGACTATCGTGAGTTGCTGGCCGATGACGAGGTTGACGCGGTGGGCGTGGCCACTTCGCCCGATGTGCGCAAGCCGATGGTCATTGATGCATTGAACGCTGGTAAGCACGTGCTGGTGCAGAAACCGCACGGG
The DNA here is from genome assembly GCA_002238445.1 of Caldilineaceae bacterium bin5. Taxonomy (GTDB): domain Bacteria; phylum Chloroflexota; class Anaerolineae; order Caldilineales; family Caldilineaceae; genus Bin5. Next base: position 70,868 of record MPML01000015.1, on the reverse strand, counting down.
CTCAACGCTGCGGAGGTCGAGGAGATCAATGCGGTAGCTGCTAGCAGCGGAAAGACACTGGTCTACTCCTACTTTATGCGCCACGAAGAGGAGAACAAGAGGAGCCGCCAACTGATTGCCGATGGAAGGATCGGGCATACTTACCATGCACACGTACACTACCATTACCTGGAGCGGGGCGTCGACTATGAGCCGCCAGCCGGCCGGGATTGGTTGTACCGCTGGGGCCTTAAGGGCGGCGCCCTGGGGCAACACGGCTCGCACTACCTCGACCAAGCCTGGTATCTGATGGGCTGCCCGCAACCGCAATGGGCGTTCGCCGTCAGCCACAGTGCGTTTCCGACGCGACTTAAGGTAGAGCGGCATTCCGAAGATTACATGAGCTTTCTGGTGGGCTGTGACGGCGGCATCACGATTCAGATGGACACTTCGGCGGTCATTGCCACTTGGGCTGACCGGGCGTGGGACCTGCGGCTACGCGTCCTGGGCACAGCTGGGACAATCGAAGTCGAGTCGACCCGGCTGGCTTCGGGGCAGACACGTTCGGGCACGCGACGCCTGTTGGGCGCGATCTACACTGAAGGCGACACCTTTGTGGATGAACACGCGGAGCACGGCAGTGGGGACTTTGACGGGGAGATCCGCGACTTTGCGGCCGCGATCCGCGGCGAGCAGCCGCCCGATGTTTCGCCGGCGGACGCGCTGACCTTTATGAAGCTACTCGATGCAATATACCTGAGCGCGCAGACGGGGGAAAAGGTGCAGGTTGCCGGGTAGGCAGTATGATTGGTCGCCGCTCGCCACCGACCTCTGGCCAACGCGTGCTTGCGACCGGGGGGACTCCCGCCTTCAACCGCGCGCCGGTTCTTTCATCGTCCTCTTCAGTTCACGCGTCAGCTCTGCCAAGTGGGTATCGTTGGCCCTGACCTGCTCGAGATGCACCATGCGCTCGGGTCCGGCCGTTGCTATCATGGCCTCGCCGTGAATGCGGTCGATCCAGAAACGGGCCTCGCTGCCGAGAACAGTACGCAACTCTTCGAGCCGGTGCTCAGGATAGCGGCGCGAGAAGTTCATCGTGTACATGCGGCGGCGCTCGGAGCCACCGAACGCGGCGTGCTTGAGATTGTGGTTGAACACAACGATGTCGCCAGGCGTGGTCTCCAGGATCAGGGCCGGCACGTCAGGTCCCTCCAGCCCCCAAATCTTGCCGCTCTCCCGAATATCCTTCTCCAGTGCATCGGCGTAGGCGTCACCGGCGCGGTGGCTGCCCGGAATTATGCGCAGCGCGCCGCTGTCGCGCGTGAGTGGGTCGAGGTAGAAGGCGATCTTGATGCTGAGAATACGATCGGCACGGAATCCGTCGGAATGCCAGCGAGTGTCGCCGGCGTAGTAGTTGCCGTCGCCGCTGGTGTAGTTGAAGTCGTCGCCGCAGATGCCGGCGGCAATGTCGTGGATGCGCGGATCGTCAAGCAGCGAACTGAGGAACACGCTCTGGTCGGGAAAAGGAAGGATGCAGGACCGCTGCTCGCCATCGTGTTCCTGCCCGTAGTGGCCGCCGCCGTGGGCGGCCCAGACCTTTTCGAACTCGTCAATGATCTTGTCAGCGCAGTCCGCCAGTAGCCCCGGAAAGTATAGAAAGCCGAACGTCTCGAAGAATGCCAACTGCTGCTCTGTGAGTCGCGTCGTTCCCATGTTGGTCTCTCCTCTGTTGCACCCATAGCTTTATCGATTTGAATAAGGAATAACCAGGTCCGGAAGTCACACGTCTTCGCGCTTTGGCGCTGCCAACAGTGCCAGCGCCGCGAAGTTCCAAGCGGCCAGCTCCGGCAACGCAGCGAACGCGTCCACCTGCGCATGCGCCAAGCCGGCGGCAAGCGCGGCCAGCATACCGATCCGATGCCATGCGCGCGGCGCACGCAACGAGCGTCTCAACACTAACACAATCATACCAAGAAACGCGCCAAACCACACCAGACCGACAGCACCCCAGCCGGTTGCATATTCAAGCCAGACAGAGTGGGGGTGCAGCAGATTGGGATCGGCCGTTGGCGAAGGTTGCAGGAAGGCCGGATAGTTCCAGTAGAATCCACCGGGCCCCACTCCCAGCAAGGGGAAATGCCTCCACAGGCTCGCGGCATCCTGCCAGATGGCGAGGCGGGAAAGCATTGTCTCGATGTTCAGCAGTCGGTCGCCGTAGACGAGGACATACTCCAGGCCGACCGCTATGGCCAGGCCGACCACCAGCGCCAGCAGTATGGCGACTCGCCTCCCTTGCAGGAAGCGTACATGACGGCGTCCGGCCGCGGCCATGACCAATGCGCCAACGGGCAGGCCGAGCAGGATGGCGCCGCGACTGGCTGTCAGAAGCAGTGTCCCCGCCACCAGAAGACAGCCCGCGGTCAGGCCGCGCCGCCAGCGCCGGCAGGTTGCCAGGAGTCCAACACCGACAAACATTGTGCGCAGCAGATAGAGGGCGGTCTGATTGGGTGAAAAGGAGACCCCCATCAGGCGGCGCACGCCGTCGACGGATACGCCGCCTCCGATCAGCCAGTCGATTAACCCCACGCCCGCCGCGAGAGCGCCGCCTGTGAAAAGCGCAATCAACACGGACCGACGTTGACGGGATCCCGGTGCAAGCAGCCTGATGCCGGCATAGAGCAGGGTTGGCACCACAGCAAGCTCCCACAGTCCGCGATAGTAGCCCGGCCAGTGCCAGACGTTGCGGACGGCCAGGAGACTTATGACAATCCAGGCTGCGACCAGCAGAGTGGCGAATTGCATATCTCGTACGGCGTAGAATGCATGGCGAAGCGGGTAAAGGACTTTGAGAGCAGGGCTGATGCGCCACTCAGTAGCGCGGATGGCGCGTTGCGCGAGGGCAGGTAGCGTGGCAAGCAGCGCGGCTTGGGCCGGCGGCACAGCCCAGACGGCGCCGACGAGCTGCAACTCCTTGTGCTGAAAATGAAAGGGCAGCGCGGCCGCCGCGATCATCAGCCCTGTAGACGGTGCGGCTGCGATGAGAAAAGCGGCAGATAGCCAGCAGAAGATGATCAGAGGCGGCCAGACAGCCAGATAGTAAACAGTGAACAGGAGCGCCCAGACGGCGAGTTTGGGGAGCGGCGGCCAGCTGCGATAGGCCGTCTGCCACTGACGCAGAGGCAGACGGCGAGCAGTAAGTATCGACCACCAGAGGAGAAATCCGGCAGCCAACAGCAGCAATGCAAGTCTTGCGTGTTGCTGATCGTTGGGTGCGGGCGCTCTGGTGTCAGCTGTTGCCTGCGCGGCAGCCGAAAACAAGGCCAGCAGCGGTTGCTCTGTCCCGTCGGCGGCGATGAGAGAAAAGCCCCACATCGGATCTGAGGGGGGCGCGCCCGGTTGGTCTATCGGCCAGCCCATCGCAGCCAGCCAAGGCCAGTTGGCCCGTGCATGCCGGATCGCTTCCTCGGTAAAACGAAGTTGATCGGCCGCCGAAACGGTCTTCCAGGGATCCTGGACCTGCCGATTCCATCCAAAGCGGACTGCCCATACCGGTGTCTGCCCGTCACCGGCCGCGACCATTACTTGCCGCACCCAGGCCGCACGATGAAAGTTGAGCACGTTGACACGGCTGCGCGCGTCTTCGGGCCCAGTTCCGAAGCCGAACGGTTGCACGAGAACAGCATCGAAGAAGGGCGCGGCGCCGGCCGCGTATAGCCGTTGCAAGTAGAAGCCTTCGTCGATCGCGGTGTGGCCCCGGTCCTGGGTGGGCGCCAGCGCGGCGGCCAGGATAAATGCGTCCGGGTCAGCGGTCCGTACAGCGACGGCGGCTTCGCGCAGCAACCGGGCGTAGCCGACCGGATCGATGAGCCGGTTTCCCCAGTGGGGGGCTATGTTCGGCTCATCCCAGATCTGATAATAGCGGACTGTGTCCTGGTAGCGGGCGGCGAACGCCGCGGCAAAGCGGGCAAAGGTATCAGGAGTGGCAGGGGGCGCCAGTCGTGATCGCCGGTCATGGGCAGCGAGTCCTTGGGGCGGCCTATCTCTACTGTCTCGGGCCCAGACGGGGCTGCCGTCCAGGACGACTACGGGAACCAGCCCGGCGACGGAAATTGCGGACAGGACTTCATCGGTCCACCCCCACTGAAACTCTCCCGGCTGAGGTTCGATGAGGCCCCAGTCAATACGTTGGCGTACCCAGCCGAAACCGGCGCCGTGCAGGCGATGCAAGGCTTGCTGCCGTTGATGCGGGTCTTCGTACTGTTCGAGCTCGACGGTGACGCCGAGAAAAGGGATCTGATCTGCTGAAGAAGAACTAGTGGAGGCCACTACAGGAGGTTGTAGACTGCTGGCGTCAGTTTCCCGAAGTTCTCGCAGCGACAGAGCGATTTCTACGCCCAGGTAACAGATAATCGCGTAAAGGCAGGCGAGGCGAATCAGTCGTATGCTGGTCCGCGCCACGGCATCGGGTCTTACGAACAGTTCAGGCAATGGTCAAGGATATTCTGGATGTGACGCCTCTCCTCTTCGAATGTTGACAGGCGTCTCTGTACAGACCTGATATCGATGACTTGGCCCTGCTCCCGTTCCTCTACTGCCTGCTGCAGAATCTTCAGTAACAGGCCGACAATCCGGCGGCGGCGCTGATACTCAAAGGGCAGATGGGGATCAGAGATCGACTCCGGCAAGGAGCGGAACCAGGCTTCTTTTTCTTCCAATCTGAATTCGAGCCGCAGCGAGGAACTCGCCATCTGGGAACGCGGGGGGAGTGAGTGAGGGGAGGTGGATTCAGGCGACCCGTGCTCATCGTCGATAGGAAGAATGCGACCATCCTCCGCATTGAGCCAGAGGATCGGCGTTGCATAGTCCACTCGATTCGGATCATTGATGTAGAGATTGTTGCGGGCAGTGCTGACCGCGGCGTCAATGTGGCCGCGCCCTTGGCCCGATACAAGAGCTTCATAGAATCCCGAGGAAAAACTCGCGGCGGAGCGGTCCAGGATCTCATAGCGCATGGCAATCACTGCAGGCAGACCACTTTGAAGCAACTGGTGGGCAATGCCTGCGAAAGGGCGGGCACCATCTACACTTCCGGCAAGGCAGGCGTTGATAAAGATCAGTTTCACCGATTCTGCCTGCTGCAATACCGTGCGCAGCGTTGCGGCCGAAACGAGTGCGGGGGCGTCATCGGCCCAGAGCAGGAGACCGTCCTCATTGCCGTGGCCGACAAAGTGCAGGACGTCAGGCCAATCCGTCACCAGCCGCTCTCGAATCTGCTGAATCGTGACCCGCCCGTTCAGTTGATCCAGTTTCACGCGGCCGGACGACAGCCCTGCGAATGCAGAACGGATTTTTGTGCTCTCCTCTTGTGCGGCCAATTGGATTCTGTGCTCGCCTTGTTCGGTCCAATGCGGTATGTGTTCGTCCGGTGCACCTGTATCGACCGTCACCAACAAGACTTTCAGCGGCGGCGTCGCCTCCAGCGCCCTGGGGCGGGCAACATAGCTCACGAGATTCTGGGTGCGGACTAGGGAGATATTGGCGTCGGCGGCAAAGGATTGATTGCGACGGGGATCGTGAAGTGTCTCCCACGGCAGGGCGGCGACCGCAGGTGGATGCAGGATGAGCCGTAGCCGCAGACGGCCGCCATCGTCCAGGTCGGTGCGCGCCTGGGCCCAGAGGTCTCGCACCTGATCACGAATCAGTTCCGAAAAAAGCCTGCTGCCGATTTCGGCCAGGAGATGCTCCCCCTGCGTCTGAAATGGATCACTCAACCTGGACAGGTATTCCTGCCAGACAGGTTGGAGGGCTTCCTGGCCGAAGGTAGAGGCGCCGCTCAGACCGCGATAGGATGCAAGCACTGCATAGGGCGGTCTATCCCTGGTAATAGTAATGTCGAAGTTTCTGTACTGGGTCAACTGCGGTTTCCAGTTGGTGCTTTTTGTTTTATAGTAACATCATCCTTTGCAACTGGAAACTGGAAGCTGAAAATTGGGGACTGAGAACTGGTATTCGCCGTTTGCGGCCGGCGGCCAACAGAATACACGGCAATCTGAAGTCAGCCAATCAACCTTTGCCGAAATAGGGATGGAACGATCAGGGCCATCTTTGGGTGCAGCCGGTCCAAACCGGCGTTTCGTGCAGCGCGTGAGCGTGTTGGCATGGACGGTGGCGGCTACTGTATCGATCAGCCTGTTCTTGCGGCTGCCGACAGTTGTTCTGACTCTGAATGTGCTTGGCTCGCCCATGTCGATCAGGATCAGCGAGACGACCGTCATCGCCGTCTTTATCGCGCTGCTCACTGCCAGCGGCACGGAGCGTGCAATTCGTACACATCCTCTTTTCGCCGGGGATCCGCTGGGTCATGAACCGGAAAATGGCGGGCACACCTGGCTGTTCTGGGGTCTCCCTGCTGCCGTCTCGATTTTGGCAGTATTGATGGCGCCAGTGGTCACCACGCCGCTTTTCCAGGCGGGTACGGCGTTGTTAAGCGGCGGGCTGATCGCGATTATTTTGTTCAATTTATATGCCACCGCAGACCGCGAATCATCAGGCTACCGGCAGGCCCGCATCCTGCTCAATGTACTTTCCTATACTGCTGCACTAGCCCTCTTTTTGTTGGTGTATCAGACCCGAACTCGCAGCCTGCTCTCCGGTTCTCTGATTGCAGCGACGGCCGCGCTGCTGGCGGTAGAATTGTTGCGCGACATAACGCCAAGAGTGAACGTCGTGCTCAGCTATGCGGCAGTAGTTGCGCTGGTACTGGGAGAGGCGGCGTGGGCGTTAAATTATTGGCCGCTGTCGGGCGCAAGTGGTGGGCTGGTACTGCTGTTGATCTTCTATCTGTTCGTGGGGCTGGCGCGCCACGCACTGCATGAGGGCCATCTCAGCCGCAAGCTTGTGCTGGAGTATTCGGCTTTTGCCATTCTGGCATTGGTGCTGATTGTGCTGATCGGCCCGGGACTTTAGACTGACGTTTCTTAGAGTCGACTGCTGGTGCGCACCTTCAATTGCAGGGGGCTTTGTGCACTAGGAGCCGGAAACCTCTCTGACCAATGCAGTAAGGCGCTCGTAATTTCCTCGCCAGGCCGAGCGCGATTGGGGTTCGGCAGCCAGCTGCTGGACAGTTTCGGTCAGCAAACGGTTGACTGGCGTTTCGATGCCGACATCACCCCCCAGGCGCACGACGGCGCCGTTGTACCAGCCCACTTCACTCCCGCTCTTACCTGCCTCCAAGTCCAAAAACAAGCTGGGCATCTTTCCACCCCGCGCGCCGCCGACGATCCTGTGCAGAGCGGGCCGTAAAAGCGCGCGCGGGCCGAAGCGCAACAGAGGGGCGAGTGTACCTAGCGGATACTTTTCCATATTCAGAGGACGGATGTTGGCCGCAGCCATCACGCGCAGGGCCTCGCGTAGGGCGTCGATCTCCAGGTTGGTTATGCGCGGGTCGGCGAAAGTGACGCCGGGCGGCTCGGCCAGGATGGCGCTGGTGGCATTGCCGATCATGTTCATGAGCAGCTTGGACCATTTCATGGCCTGGGCATCTTCGTACACTTTTGTGGGGAGACCGGCAGCGGAAAACTGCGAGGAGAGCGAAGTGAGGAGAGAGGCGCGAGGGTTGGCTTCTTTCGCTTCACTCGATTCGCAGAATTCTGCCAGGCCGATAGCAAATCCTGGCTTAGTCACCTGGACCACGCCCGGCTCCCGTACCTCAACCGGCGCGGTAATCGTTCCGGCGACGACCCGCTGCGCGCCAAAACGCGCTGCAATCTCGTTCTCATTGCCGACGCCGTTCTGAAGGCTGAGGATATTTGGCGGGAGCGTGGATCCGATCGAGACCAGTTCATCAAGCGCAGCTGCCGTGTCGTAGCTCTTAACTGCAAAAACTACGATGTCATAAGGGGCGGGAAACGCCTCTCGCACCGAGGCTGCCGCGCCGACCGTGCGGACTGTTTGCACAGCACCATCAGCCGCGTGCAACTTCAGACCGCGCGCTTGAAGAGCCGCGGATGTGCGGGCGCGGCCGACCAAGGTCACGCTGTGCCCTGCCGAAGCCAACTTGCCGCCGACAAAGCAGCCAATTGCCCCGGCTCCGATTATCAGGATGCGAAGCGAGCTCATCGGTCAGTTTCCATCGGCGGGCCGCCGCGCTTGCAGGTCGTAGAGGCCATAGGATGCCGCCAACAGTTCAATGGGATGGAGCGATGGGAGACCGGTCCCGTGTTCCAGCTGCCAGCGACAGGTTTCAGAATCGCAGGCGGTAAAGGAAACCGACCCCGCGGCGACCGAATCCGACTCTTCAGCTTGCGCGGCGACATAATCGAACAGCTCCGCGCCCACGTCCATGGCTATCTGATATTTTTCGGTCTTGTAGCCATACGTCCCGGCGATGCCGCAACAGCGGGCGTGACTCTCGCGGAGGTCAAGGCCCGGGATCCGGGCCAGCACGTCCAGAGCCGGTTTGCCGATGCGATGTGCCCGCAACTGACATGGGGCATGATAAGGCAAAATAAAGGGCTGCTCAGTACGGTTAAGTGGACGCAGATCGGAGGGCAATTGGCCTTGATCGAGACCGTCGCGCAGCCATTCGAAGATATCCCAGGTCGCAAATTTCAGGGACTGCGAGCCTGCATCGTCCTCAAGGTCGAGCAGTTCGGGCGCCTCTTCCTTCAGGGTCAGCGTGCAGCTGGTGCTGGTACCAAGGATTGGGTAACCGGCGCGGACATAGTCGGCCAGGCTGGCCACGTTGCGGCGATGATAGCCCTCGGCAGCGCCAAATTCCCCATTCGAAAGCATCGGCAGGCCGCAGCAGTTCTGCGGAGGCACTACTACTTCGTATCCGAGATGCTCCAACACCAGAATCGCGGCGATGCCGACAAACGGCTCGTAATACTGGGTGGCGCAGCCGTGAAAATAGACGACTTTGCGCTCGCTGCGCAGCCGCTGGGCGCGGGTACGGGCCAGCCAGCGGTTGAGCGTTTCATGGTGCCAGCGGGGCAGCGGCGCCTTCGCGGCCACGCCAAACAGGACAGCGGCCAGCCGACGGCTCAGCGGATTGTGCAGGATGAAGTTTGCCAAGCCCGGCGCGAAGCTGCCTGCCCGGCCCATCAGTTCATTGCGTCCCAGGAGCCGGTTGCGCAAGGAGAGACCCTGCGTTGCCACCATGCGGGCGCGGGCGCGGGCGTTGATTTCGGCGATTCGCACGCCGGTTGGACAGACTTCATTGCAGACCCGGCAGCCGGAGCAGTAGTCCACCGAAGCGTCGGGCGAGTGCCCTGCGCCAGGTGCCCCTGAATTGGGGTCAGCGGCGGCCTCGGAAAGGGGAAGTCCGATTTCGCGGAATCGTTCCGACTGGGGCGCGGCGTACTTGGGTCCGGGGAAGCTGTCGGTAACTTCGGACACAGGGCAGTAGCTGGTGCAGATATTGCACTTGATACAAGCGTCCAGGGTCATTCCGACTGAATTCAGAGAAACGGTTTGCATAGGATCGGTGCTGGTGGTTAGCGTCAGGCGGCCACTACAGGCCAGTATTGTTACAGGCCACTGGCCACAGCGGTTGCCGCGGCGTAGCCAGTAGCTAATGCGATTCCTTCACGGCTGCGCTCGCGGATCGGATCGGTGTGGGCGAGGACCGCGCCTGCGGCCCACAGATTATCGTAGACTGGCGCGCCGGCCTGGTCGAGCGGACGAAAGCGGGCGTCAACGGAAACACCGCCCTGGAAGACCGGATGGCCCTGCCGGTCCAGGAAGAGAGGGCGCAACCATTGAGATCGTGTCTGCGGTGCTGACAGAGGCAGGTTGAAAACGGTCTCCTCCACGCGGCCGCAGCGGTCGCCGCGGATGCCACCGCCGAGGATACCGCCGGTTGCCAGCATGTAGTTGTGCGCCCTGTGGCGAAGAGGACGGCTTCCAGTCTCGGTTTCTATCCATTCAATGCGCCGATTGGTTGCGCCGACCCCGCAAACTTCCATGCCGATTTCAACGCGAACGCCCAAACGGGCTAGTTGGGCGCGCAGCGTCGTGTCCAGACGCATTCCTGGCACGCTGGGAGGCAGTGTGGGAATCTCGAATACGGCAAGGCCCGCTCGCGGTCCGTCGTGTGACTGGGAAGTTCGACTGCCTCGATCGACAATTGTCTCATGCAGTTGGGTAAGGAGGCGTGTGTGAGCGCTCAGCCCCAGCACGGCAGGGAGGCCCACCCGTTCACCTGCCTCGACTACGTCTACCACCATTTTTGCCAGCTGTGCCTGTGCGGCAGGCTGATCCAGCATCCGGGCCACCTGCAGAGGGCTGTTATCACTGCGCCTGGTCAGTGGACTGAGGGCCACGGTTGCGCTGCGAGCGCGGTGGCCCTGCTTTTGCAGGTTTTCGGCGATCAGCGCCGGATAGAAATCAGGCATACCTTCAAGGCCGACTATTACCAAAGGCTGTTCATCCTCTAAATTGCCGGCCAGTTGTGCCGCCGGCGCAAGGTAGACCGGTCGCGCCGCGCCTACCGGTGAAATGAGCTGGCAGTTTTGCCCCGGAGTGGCGTCACGGACATATCCGTCAGGCTCAAGATTATGCGGGGTCTGTTCCTCAGACGCGCTGGCAACTGGCAGATTCATGTTGGCGTGGGCGCGTTCGTACGGCAGGCCGGCTGCGACGGTAAGCCGTTGAAAACTGCCCAGTGCCTTCGTAATCGTCTCCTCGCCGAGCAGCCGGTAGGGATGCGAGGACGGCAGTGCGGGAAGGGCATGCATCCAGTTCGTGACCGGTTCTTCAACATCAGGTAGATAGCCCAGAAGATCAATTGTTCCCGCATGCCAGTGTGTTGCCCCCATGCCCTTGGCGATCACCCGCACCCGCAGACCGGCGCGGGCAGCCGTATAGGCGGCAAAGAGGCCGGTCAGGCCGGCGCCGATGATGAGAAGATCGAGCATGCGTGAAGACTGTTTTTCATTAGGAGTTTCCGGCATTTGGAATCACAACCGTGCGGCACTCGCGGCGGTCCAGGTTTTCATTTCCTTTTCGAACGAAACTACTAAGCCATATATAGTGTCTGTCTTGACCAGCCCTTTATCCCGGCCGCCATTCAGGCTATCTGATCGCATATTCGGTTGGCGGCAGCCAGGTTGCTGGAGCCGCACCGCTGGAATGCGCACACAAGGTCGGTGAGGGATGGTTTTGTAGGGGGGCGTTGCGGGGGCGCAGCCCCTGCACAAGGGAGGGCCGAAGGCCCGACCGCCCATATAATAGTAAAGAGTTGAGAGAGCACCTTTGCTCGCCTCATTCCAGATCGCAGATTAGTTGCGCCTGAGTAGTTTCTTTCGAACGAAGTATCTCAAGTACTGTGTCCGAGAATCAAGAATTGGAGCGATAGAAGGACGAGAGCGGGCTTTCCCTGTCATCGACCGGCAGATGATCGGCATTCAGAATACTCAGATAAATCAGTTCGTCCAGTCTCTCCTGGCGTAGTTGCTGTCCCCACAGGATCGGCGTGACGCCCTTCCAGCGTTCCTGCAGAAAGTCCCGCAAGAGCAGATTCGGCTCGGAAAGTTCCGCCTGCGGGTCGATGGCGGCTGAGCGCTGGGGCGCGTTGGGAACAAGAGTGTGGGAGGGAGACGACGCCGGGCTATTGTCGGCGTCTTCTGCAACGGAGCCGTCGTTGTGATGATGGGCCGGAGATTGCATATGGGCCACCTCCCATTCTCCGGCTACGGGCGGGTTATCGGCGGCACGCATTTCGTGCAGGATGCCAACTGCGCGATAGGTGCAAAATCCCCCCTGACAGGGCCCCATGCCAAGGCGTACGTCGCGGCGCAGATCGTCCAGTGTGACGGTCGGGTTGCGTTGCGCAGCGCCTTCCAACATCGAACGGGTGACGAGCTCACACTCGCAGATCAGTTCCGTTTGCAGCTCTTCCTCTTCGATTTCATTGAGTCTGTGACCGAGCCAGTAGTGGCCCTGTTCGACACCCGGCACGGTTGTCTCCGCAGTACGGCAAGGGCGTGAGACACTTAACTGCGCGCAGGCGGCGTCGACTGCTGATTCAGCCATCAGGCGGAACGTCGTCCATTTGCCGCCGGTGATGGTGAGGAAACCGCTGACACCGTCGCGCTGCTGGTGGTCGAGCAGTGCCAGGGCGCGGGTCGCGTCGCGGCTCTCCTGCGGTGATTCCTGCTCGTGCAGCTGCGTAGACCGGGACGCATTGCGGCTGTGAGCCGGCTCTTCCGGCGTAGGCGGTTCCTGGTAGAGAGGGCGAACGCCGGCCCAGGCGCGCAATATACGGCAACTGCTGAGGCCGGGCACCAGTTTGTCGCCTTCGGTCAGCATCAAGTCAACTTCCCACTGCTCAATCGGCAGATTTTCGGGATCGGCCACCTGCTCGTCGGTCGTGCCGATGACACTGACGGTGTGAATCGGCACGAGAATATCGCCGTCACTGGGCATTTTGCAGCGGTTGATGACCGTGTTTGTCAGACGGCGGTTGGTCGCGAGCATTACGCCTTTGCCCAGGATCATCCTTACATCTATACCTGCCAGCGCGGCGACCTTGCCGGACCATGCGCCAGCGGCGTTAATTACGAGGTCGGCTTCAATCCGCAGATTTTCGCCTGAAACGGCATCGAGAACGGTGGCGCCGGACACTGCCCGATTGCCGTCGCCGCCGGAAAGATGGAGACCCGTGACCTCGTGATAAGGAAGAAGGAGTGCGCCGGCCTGGCGCGCGGCCTGGGCAGTGGCGTGGGTGGCGAGGAAGCTGTCGGCGGCCGCGTCGGCCAGTTCGAAGACGCGACTGATGCGGGGATTCAGCAGAGGCTCACGCCGCAAAGCCGACACAGTGGGAATCTCGGTGCAGGGAATGTTGAGGCGACGGCAGGCGGCCGCGAAACGATCGGGGTAATCGTCCTCATCTTCGGGCGTAACGACGAAGAATCCGCCGGTGTCTTCGATGCAGTGGGTGTGAGTACGGCGCAAGATGCGGTTTTCGCTGTTACATTCGACGGCGCTGTCGACATCTTTCAACACGTATCGTGCGCCGCTGTGCAGCAGGCCGTGGTATCGCCCGGTGGTGCCGTGGGTCAGGTCGCGTTTTTCGACGAGGACGGTGCGAAAACCGCGCAGTGCGGCATCCCAGGCAACACCGGCGCCGGTTGCGCCGCCGCCGATCACAAGGATTTCCGTTTGCATCCGTTTCATCGGGGACTATCCAAAGTCGTGGAGAAGTTGGTGGACCTCCTGGGCGCGGCTGCATTTAAGCGCTTTGGCGGCGAGCATCCTGGCCGAATCCATGTCCACGCGCCTGATGGCGGATTTGACCAGGGGAACGGCGGGGCCGGCGACGCTGATTTCATTCAACCCCAAGCCAAGCAGCAGGGGCTGCACAGACGGGTCTCCACCGACTTCACCACAGATGGCGACGGAGATTCCGTTGGCTCGGCCCGCCTCGCAGGTCAGGGCAATCAGGCGCAGGACAGAAGGGTCAAGCGGGGTTGCGAGTGTGGCGACAGCGCTGTTGACGCGGTCGGCGGCAAGCGTATATTGGGCCAAATCGTTGGTGCCGATACTGAGAAAATCGACCTGCGGCGCGAGGTGATGCGCCAGGAGAGCGGCTGACGGCACTTCGATCAGGACGCCTATTTCCAAGGTGCCGAGTTGTTGACGGCAATGCTGGTAGCCGGGAATCTCGTCAAGCAGGTCCAACGTCTGTTGAACTTCGTTCACTTTCGAAATCATGGGGATGAGAATTCGAATGCGTGAAACGGGGGATACGTTGTGCGCCAGTTCGACCAATGCCCGGGCCTGATCGATGAGCATTTGGGGGTGGCGAAGCAGCAGGCGGATGCCGCGCACGCCGAGGAAGGGGTTGGCTTCGGCGGGTTGCTGCAGGTAGGAAACCGGCTTGTCGCCGCCGATGTCAAGTAATCGTACGGTCAGAGAATGGCTGTTGGTGTATGAATGCACATCCTGGTAGGCATCCAGCTGCTCGGAAATGGTAGGTGGGCTGGTACGGTGCTGAAACAGGTTTTCAGTGCGCAGGAGACCGATGCCCTCGGCGCCGTTGGTGTGGATGTGCAGGAGATCTTCGCGGCTGTTGACGTTAACGCGTACGGGAATGCGTTCGCCGTCCGGAGTGAGTGCAGGCTCATGGGAATGCGAGAGCGCCTCGGCCTGAAAGCGCCGCAGCCGCGACCTGGTCAGTTCATATTGTTCGAGCGTCTCCTCATCCGGGTCCACGAGGAGACGGCCACGGATTCCATCGACCACGCCGAACATACCGCTGTGCAGCTGCAGAATCTCCGCCCCGGCGCTGCAGACGAGAGGAATGCCCAGACTGCGGGCCAGAATGGCGGTGTGGGCGGTGGGTGTGCTGGCGGCCAATGCGATGCCTACAACGTGCGCCTGGTCAAGATGGGTGGTATCGAAGGGGGTCAAGTCCTCGGCAACCAGGATGGTGCCATTGGGCAGTGGATTCAACTGGCGGGCGGAAGTTATGCCCCCCAGGCGGTAGACAAGGCGCTGACCTACATCGCGGATGTCGGTGGCGCGGCTGGCGAAGTACTGGTCGCTGAGGTCCTGGAAGAGTTTGACCAGTTGCCCCGTCGCCTGCCGGGTGGCACTGGTAGCGTCGGAACCGGAGTCGATGGCGGCGCGCACTGCGTCGGTCAAGGTGCTGTCATGGAGGATCTCGCGGTGAACGAGGAAGATCTCGGCAGTTGCTGTCTGCCCAATCTGGGCGAGGCGTGCCAATTCCTCATCTACGAGCAGGCGGGCCGCCAGAAAGCGCTCCCACTCCTCTTCGGGGTCGCCGACAGGCGGCGCGGGCGTCCCGCCTGAATCGTCGGCGGGGACCGGGGAGTATTTGTATAGGTTGCCGATGCCGACCCCGGGTGCTGCTGAGGGGCCGTGAAAAAGCTGCTGCACAGGTTTTCTCGCTGGATTCAGAAGAGTGAGCAGAGCGCCTCGATGGCTGCGTCAGCGTCCGGGCCGGTTGCGGCCAGTTGCAGGCTGTGCCCCTGGCGGGCCTGGAGCTGCAGCAGTTGGAGAATACTCTTCAAATCGACGGCATTACTGTTCCGGCTGAGGTTGGAGGCTGTAATCTCCGCCTGAAACTGGCTGGCAATGCGCACGACATCTCTACCGGAGCGCAGATGAAGGCCGCGGGGATCACTGACAGTGACCACGACACTTTTGGAAAGTTGATGCGGCGGCTCCAACTGTGAAGAACGAGCGTCGGGGGGAGAGGCGTGGGAGTTACTGCTATTTCCACCCTCTTGGTGCGGCTCATTCCTCTCTATTTTCCCCTCGAAAGGGGAGAAAGGTGAAGATTGATTCTCCATCTCAGAATTCCAAGGTTACGATACCTGGTTTAGTTCAGCTGGTGTTTGCCAGTTTCGGCGCCGATAGTGCGGCCTCGGCGACTCTGTTCACTGCTTGCAAAGGCTCACCCAGGCTGGCATGAAGTGCGGCGACGATTGCACCCTCCACCAGCGGCGCATTGCTCAGGAGACAGTTCTGCCGCTGCTGCTCCGGTAACATTTCCAGCGCGATTTCCGCCGACATAACGGCGCTACCGAGATCCATCAACACCAGTACACCGTCATCACACCAGACTTCCTCAATAGCGGAAAGTATCTTGAAGGCGTCGGTGCCAAATGTCTCACTATCATCTGAGAGCCCGCCGGCATCACTGATGCCAACCTGGTCGCCGGCCATCTGTGCCGCCAATTCATGTACGCCCTGGGCAAGTTTGGCACTGTGGGAGACGATTACCAGACCGATCACAGTTGAAACTCCGGGGACCGACAACAATAGTGACGGGTCAAATCCATTCTCACTCCGCCCAACCGAGCGTGCGTTCGACGGCTTTTTGCCAGCCGGCGTAGCCCTGCGCCCGTTCGGATTCGTCGCTCTGCGGCTGCCAGACCTTGTCCACCCGCCATTGCCGGCGCAGACTTTCCAGGTCTGGCCAGAATCCGACGGCCAAGCCGGCTGCATATGCCGCGCCGAGGCTGGTTGTTTCAGCGATGCGGGGCCGGATCACCTCAGTTCCCACAATATCGGCCTGCATTTGCATCAGCAAGTCGTTAACCGTTGCGCCGCCGTCCACCTTCAGCTGACGCAGTGGCACGCCGCTGTCGGCGTTCATGGCCTCCAACACTTCTCGAGTCTGATAGCAGATGGATTCGAGCGCGGCGCGCACGATGTGTGCCCGGTTCACGTAGCGGGTAAGGCCAACGATGACGCCGCGGGCGTCGCTGCGCCAGTGCGGTGCAAACAGGCCGCTAAAGGCAGGTACCAGGTAACAACCGCCGCTATCGGCAACGCTTTGGGCGATCTCTTCGGTCTCGGCTGCCGAACTGATCAGTTGCAGCTCGTCGCGCAACCACTGTACTGTGGCGCCAGCCATTGCTATCGAGCCTTCAAGGGCGTAGACGGGCGCCGACTCGCCCATCTGGTAGCAGACTGTTGTCAGGAGCCCGTTACGGCTGTGGACGATCTCCTTACCGGTGTTCAGAATCATGAAACAGCCGGTCCCGTAGGTGTTTTTGGCTTCACCAGGACTGAAACAGGTCTGACCGACGGTTGCTGCTTGCTGATCGCCCAGGTTGCCGCAGATAGGAATTTCAGCGGCGAAAGGGCCATCCGGTGCGGTCTTGCCGTAGAAGGCCGGTGCGCTGCTGGGCCGGATTTCCGGCAACATTGAGCAGGGAATATCCAGGATGTCCAGCAGTTCGGCATCCCAAGCCAAGGTTTCCAGATCCATCAGCATTGTACGGCTGGCGTTTGTGGGATCGGTGACATGCACACCGCCGCCGGTGAGTTGCCAGATCAGCCAGCTGTCAACGGTACCGCAGATCAGTTCGCCGGCGTCGGCTTTTTCCTGGGCGCCATCTACGTTTTCCAGGATCCAGCGGAATTTCGGGCCGGTGAAATAGGTTGCCAGGGGCAGACCGGCCTTCTGCCTGACGGTGGAGGCGTGGCCGGCCTCCTCGAGGCGCCGACAAATGCGGTCGGTGCGGGTATCCTGCCAAACGATGGCGTTGCAGACCGGTACGCCTGTGCGGCGATCCCACATGACCGCGGTCTCGCGTTGATTGGTGATGCCTATAGCGGCGATCTGGCTGGGGTGGACGTTGCACTTGGACAGGGTCGCCCGGATCACGTCTTGGGTCTGCTGCCAGATTTCCAGCGGATCGTGTTCGACCCAGCCGCTGCGAGGGAAGATTTGTTCGTGTTCCTGCTGGTCGAAACCGACAACTGCACCATTCTGGTCAAAAAGCATGAAACGGGTGCTGGTCGTACCGGAATCGATTGCGCCAATCAGTTGAGGCATCAGTCGGCACCAGTTTTCGTGAACACCTCGGCAGCGGTTTCGAACAGGAAGTAGGCGCTGGTCGCGCCCGGGTCCTGGTGACCTATGGAATGCGGGCCAAGGTAACTGGCGCGTCCTTTTCTGGCCTCAATTTCAATCGTATGTTTCATGCCCAAATGGGCAGCCTGGCGGGCTGCGGCCAGGACGACAGCGGTGCTCTGTTGGGTAGCCAGCGCTGCTTCCATCGCCTCCACCGCCGGCTGGATCGTATCGATCATGGTCTTGTCATCGGTCTGGGCCTTGCCCCGTTGCTGGAGTCCGTCCAGGCCGAAGCGGAACATCTGCGTCAACTGGGCAAGGTCGACCGAGCTGCCGTTTGTCGGGCTGGTGGCGGCGCGCAGGAAAAAGGTTCCATACAGTGGGCCGGCAGCCCCGCCGACCCCGCTGATGAGCGTCATGGCAACCGAACGCAGGAAGGAACCAATGTCTTCCGTTTGCTCTTCATCCTGTAGACGCTCCTGCAGCTTTCCCATACCGCGACGCATATTGACTCCGTGATCCGCATCGCCAATTGCTGTATCCAACTCGGTCAGATGGTCTTCGTTCTCGATGATACGAGCAGCGTAAGCCAAAAGCCATCTGCGAAGCTGCGTTACTGTGATCTCCTGACCCATTTTCGTCTTCCGTGATTCCTATACAATTCAGTCACCAGTGCAGCGCGGGTGTATGGACGGGCGCGTCCCACAGATCCTGTAGTTCGTTATCCAGTCTCATCAGAGTTACAGTATATCCGCCGCGACCGAGGCTGGTCAGATAGTTTCCAACCAATTGGCGCTCGACCCGAATTCGATTTGCGACCAACATATCGTGAATGGCCTCGGAGAAGAGATACAGTTCCAGCGGCGGCGTTCCCCCCATCCCGCTAATCAAGAGCAGTACGCGATCGCCGGCGGCAAAGGGCAGGTCTTTGAGAATGGGCTGTCCGATCAGGCCGACGATCTCTGACATGCCCTTACTGACAGAACGCACTTCGCCAGGTTCACCGTGGATGCCTACACCCAGTTCGATCGAATCGTCTGCCAGTATGGCCCCGGGGCCGTTGCGCGGGAGCGTGTTCACGTTGGTGCCCACGCCCATACTGCGGCAAGCGGCGACAGCCCGCCGCGTTACTTTCACGGCTTCGTCCAGCGTGTATCCGGATTCGGCGGCAGCCCCGGCGATTTTACAGGCCAGCGCGGCCGCGCCGAGCCCGCGGCGGTTGGCGACGTTCGCAATCGATACGTCGTCGTTGACGAGCACAAAGCGGGCGTCGATTCCCTCCTGCAGAGCAAGCTCGATGGTCAGTTCGGTGTTGAGTACGCCGCCGGCATAGTTTTTGACGACGAAAAGCACGCCTCCACCGTGATCGACCGAATGGACAGCCGCTAGCAGTTGAATGGGGGAAGGACTGGTAAAGATCGGGCCGGGACAGGCGGCATCCAGCATACCAAGACCGACATAGCCGGTGGGCAAAGGTTCGTGTCCACTGCCGCTGCCGCTGATAACCGCGACTTTTCCGGAACGGGCCGTTACCGTTCGCTCGACAAAGTCCGGGTCAAAATGTACTTTGATTGTGTCCGGGTGACACAGCGCCATGCCACGCAGACTCTGCGTGATGGCACTGCCCGGTTTATTCATCAGGCTTTGCATAATTCAATGTGGGCAATGCTCTGAAACACCACGGCTATTGTAGCCTGAAGTGCGGCGTTTTCCAACGCTGCGGGTGGCCAGCGGCAGGCGCAGTACAAACTCAGCGCCGACCAGGATCAGAAAAGAGTTTTTCATCCACGCCCAGTTCGGCGGCCAGAGCGATAAGCTTCTGCCAAGTCCCATCTTCGACGTAGATACCATCCACACGACCCTTTCGGGTTCGCAGATACTCCAGTTCGCCGGGGTAATAGACACGTTCGACACCTTCTGCGGGAGGCGTTGCCGTCAGATATTGGGCGAATTCGGTTACTTCCTGTTTGAACTCCTTCAGCGGACGAAAGGCATCAACCTGGAAAACGGCCATGAAACAGCCGTCATTGTGGCGGCCCGTCGGTTCAATCCCAAATCCCAGGCCGGTGAGCAGCCCGGAGAGTATCTCTACCATCGCGGACAGACCGTAGCCTTTGTGACCTTCCGAACCGCCCAGGGGCAGCATGGCCCCGCCTTTGCGAGCGGCGGCGGGGTCGGTGGCGGCGCGTCCTTCGCTGTCGATCACCCAGCCAGTGGGTATCGACTGCCCGCGCTCAATGGCAACCCCCAATTTGCCGCCGGCAACAGCAGAGGTAGCGATATCGATGTAGAAGGGACCGTCCAGATTGGAGGGGACAGCGATGCAGATTGGATTTGTGCCCAATCTAGGCTCACGCCCGCCGAAGGGGGCGACGCTCTTTGGGCCGCGGCCAGAGTCAGCGGTCATGAGGCCAATCATGCCGGCTTCGGCGGCCATCAACGGGTAGTCTGTCAGACGCCCGACGTGGCCCTGACGCACGACTGTGGCCGCGGCGACGTTTTCTTGGCGCGCTTTGTCGATGGTCAGTTGCATCGCTCGTTCGGATACTGTGAATCCAAAGCCCCAGTTTCCGTCTACGACCGTTGTCGCCCGACTTTCCTGAATGATGTCAAAGGGAGCGCCGGGCTGCATGTGCCCCCTTTGGATAGAGGCAATGTAACCGGGAATATGGATAATGCCGTGGGAGTCGTGGCCGGCCAGATTGGCGGCAATCAGGTGGCGCGAGACGATGCCGGCTTCAGCGGCGGAAGCGCCCGCGGCTACCAGGAGTCGTCCTGCGATCCGTTCGAGTCGATCGGCAGCAATCTGTGGCATGGTGCAAACTCCAGTTGCCTGTGGTCAGCTGGCAGCGCAGTCAGCTGGGCGTGTGGTGAACGATCACAGGATAATAGACGGTTACCTGCTGGAAAACTCCGGACGTCCCAGAGCGTCGGTGGAATCGTGACGCTCATAGTAGTTGAGATGTCCGCCGGCATCGGCGAGGATGCGTTGCCGGGCCAGGGCGACACGGTCCGGGCTGCTATCGGCTATATTCACCTGGCAGGCGGGGTCGGTTTCGAGGTCAAACAGGCGCGGGCCCAACTTCTGCTCAGCGGACGCCGATTTCTGCGCCGGCTGCGTCTGCCAATCAACGGTGCTGAAGAACCAGTTGCGGTCATCGCGGTACCAGACGGAGTTGCCGTAGCGACAGGTCAGATATTCGCGCGGGGCGAATTCGCTGCCTTCTTCAAGCAGCGGCAGAAGACTTTGGCCTTCAACCGGGTGGGCCGACTGTTGCCGAGTCGCCGCAAGAATTGTCGCGGGAACGTCCAGGGTGTAGACCAGTTCGTCCCGCACCTGGCCTGCTCCCAGACCGGCGGGATGGCGCATGAGCAGGGGAATGTCCATGGTGCCAGGGTACATATAGTCGGCCGGTTTGCCCATGATTTTGTCGGGATTGTCACCAAAATTGGTGCCGTGGTCGCTGAGGAAGAAAATCAGCGTGTTTTCTCGCAGCCCGAGCCGGTCGACGGTATCCAGGAGACGGCCGAACCAGGTGTCCACCATCGTGACCAGCCCGGCATAATTGGCGCGGATGCTGGGAATGCGGTCGGCGTACTGACCGGCGAACGGCCCGTAGGCGGCAGTCAGACAGATTGGTTCGCGTTCGGCGCGGCTGCCATAAAGATCATAGTAATGCAGAGGCGCTTCCCATGTTTCGTGGGGGCTGAAACTGTCGACGTAGAGATAGAAAGGAGAGGTGTCGTGGCTGCGGCCAGGAGCGTGGTTGTCTCGCAGAAAATCGATGGCCCGCTGAAAGGTGCGGGCGGTCGGCCAATCTTCCTCGGGTTGCTGAGGCCGCACATTGACGAGATGGGCGGCGATCCGCTCATTGGCGCCGGCGCGATAGCGGTCGAACAGAGCGGGGTCGGCGTCGGCGACAGCATGCCAGCGGTCTTCGGCCTGACCGCGTACGAATTCCCACTGCTGAAAGCCGCGGGTAAAGTTCATACCCGGCACAAAATAATGGGGCACGTCAGCGATGAATCCGGTATGGTAGCCTGCCTGTTGCAGCGTTTCGGCAATTGTGCTTTCCTCGGCGGACATTGGCTGCCAGCCGGGCAGGTAGACGTTGTCCCAGGGGACCGGTCTATAGTCGTTGAACGGGAAGGCCCGACGCCCGGAATGCAACGTGCGCCTGGTTGGGATAGTAGGCAGGCATTCGGGGTGGGCACGGGAAAAGCGGACGCTCTCTCGGGCAAATCGATCGATAGAAGGCGTGTGAATCCACTCGTTTCCATAGCAGCCGAGAAACGCCGTGCGCAGCGTATCGGCAGTGACAACGATTATATTTGGTTGGGTTCGGTCTTCTTCATTCATTCTCGGGGTTGCCCAGATAGATGAATTTATTGAGTGAGCGGTTCCAGAAGTGTCAGTTCACTGGTATTGGCAGGTACCCAGCCTTGGGCGCCGTTATCCAATCGCACATACCACCAGACGATGGTATCACTGTTGCCTTCCAGCCAGATCGGGCCGTTGAGAATTGTCATATGATCGGCGTTTTGCAGGTCGGTGACGATGGCCCCGGCTTGTGCCCCGGCCTCGGAGCGCAGTGAGATCTTATACTCGGGCAGGAGACGGACGCGATCGCCCACGTTCATCGGGATTGCGTTGCGACTTGGGGGCAGCCCATTGGTTTCGAAGATGACGACATCGGTTCCAGCGGCCCCCGAGGATGACCCGACAGAAAATGCCGACGACGATCCAGACTGGGTCAAGTCGCCGCTCAACCATTCGTTGAGGAACCAGCCGCCGAACAGGGCAGAAATCGCGAAAAGCATAGCGCCCAGCAGCAAGAGGGGGTTACCCGTTGCCGGCGCAGGCGCCAAACCGGCAGTAGCGGCTCTACCCCTGGGCTGGACCGAAAGCGGATCGCTTTCCAACTGCATCCGCAGGGGGTAAAGGCGGACAGGTCGGTCGCTCTTGTAGCGGTCTTCTATAAGGCGAAGGCTCTGGCGCACAGCGATCTCATAGAGTGCGTCGGCTGAAGTGTTGTTCATATGGATTTCGGCGCGTACGGGACGTCCGCGTCGGTCCATCAGTACAAGCAGGCCGGCCAGGGGGGCGCCTTGCAGGTCGGTCAGATTGTAATAGTCGGCGCGAATTCCCTGAAGGTCGGCGTGTGGTCTGAACCTGCGAATCACACTCAACGTACCTGGGTTTCTCACAGCCTCAACCATCGTTCTGTTCTCCAGCACACTTCAATACTTGCCACCGCTGCTCGCCTTTTTACTCCCTGCTCGCCTTTCTTTCGCGTAATCGCGGATGTGTAGGCCAAAGTTCTTTGTTCTGAAGCAGTCCTCGAATCGTCGTTTTTCGTCGATAAGCAGGCAGTTGACTGCCAAGATACTCTATTCGGGAAGTTGCAGGGAAACGATTCCGGCAACCTGAACCGACTCTTCACCGTAGAGGACAATGCGCAGGTCGAATAGACTGGGCAAGTCCGGCCTCAGCATACCCTGCCAACGCAGACTATCACCGGTTTTGCGAAACGGGAAATCGCCGGTCGGGATACCCATAATTTCGGCGCCGCGCTCGTCGAGCCCGGCGTAACCGAAGGTTGTGCCCTTAAGGAGATCTCCCGGGGCGGCTGACCAAGTGTATGTGATTTTGAGAGGTGTCCCCTGCAAGGCCATGGTTGGTTGATGTATGGGCCGGATGTCCTTTATCACAGTGCGATGAACACCGGCGGCGCGGACGTACCCTTCCGCCACCCGATAGACGCGCAGACGCAGCATATAGTCGACGCTGCTGATGTTAGGCCAGGGGCCATCGAAGTCGAGCGAGTCGCCGGCGATGCGCTCTGCGCGCAGGCCGGAGAAAAGGAATTCGGCGCGTCCGTCAACGATTCCGGTCAACTGAATATCGGTTCCGCGGATAAAATCGCCGACATCTATCCGCATCTCGGTCGGCCCGGCGAAAGCAATCGCGTTTTCGGGGACAGGCAGGCCCTGGATGTCGCCAAGCTGCGGCAAATCGGCGATCTCGCTCAAGTCCGGCAACTCCAGTTCTTTCAGCAGATCCAGGTCAAAACCGGGAAGTTGATCCAGCAGGTCATCGAAGCCTGGCAGTGAACGCGGCGAGGGCGGCTTAGGCATTTGGGGGGCGCCGGGCAGATCGGGGAAGCTGCAGGCGGCCAGTAGAACTAGCGCGATGAGCGTAGAAGGAAGCAGGTGCAAGAATCTCACTGACAGGCACTCCTGATAAGCAATGTGTATTCGTAGTTTTTCTGAAGCATTCGCGCTCCTCTCCGCCAAGATCCAGTCCTTTTCTTCTGCTTCTGCCCGGTCAACCCGGCCAGAGAAAATCCATGCAGGCACGCCCCTTTGGCTATGGCAGCTGCTCCGAGAAATGTCTGGCGGGCGGCATGCATTATTCAGGGCGCTCGACGCCGTAGATGCGATAGCCGTTTACCAACATGCCGCCATCAACTGCTATCCGTTCACCGGTGATGAAACTGGACTCGTCCGAGGCCAGGAAGACGGCGGCGGCCGCGATCTCGTACGGCAGGCCGTTGCGGCGGAGCAGCGTATCATCGGTCGGGCGCGGTGATTCCAAGTGCGGCGGGCGGGTCTCGATGGGACCTGGAGCGATGGTGTTGACGCGGATATTGTAAGGAGCCAAATCGTTGGCCGCAATGCGGGTCAGGGACTCGACCGCGCTCTTGGCAGTGACGTAAGCTGCGCAGCGGGGCAGGGGGACGATGCCATTGATGGAGGAGATGTTGATGATATTTCCCCTGCCAGCCTTCGCCATGACACGGCCCGCCAGTTGTGAACAGACAAAAACCGCCGTCTGATTGACGCTAACCACGTGATCCCAGACTTGTTGGGATATCTCGAGGAAATGGCCGTTTTCGCCGAGGACAGCGGCATTGTTGACCAGGATGTCGATGCGGCCAAAGCGCCGCACCGTCTCGTCGACCAGTAGTTCTACGTCAGGACGGCTGGATACATCTGTCCTGACAAAGATGGCAGTGCCGCCGGCGCTTTGCAACTCGTCATGAACGCGCCGCCCGGACTGCTCATCCTGCTCGGCGATGACAACACTCGCCCCCTCTTCAACAAACTGTCTGGCGATCGTACGCCCGATCCCGCGGCCGCTACCGGTAACTATGGCGACTTTCTCCTTCAGCCGCATCTTCCTTCCTTCCGCTACGAATCTTCAGTGTACAGTAGTGACCCCCGCTTGGCAACTGAAAATGGAAAATAGGCATCAAAATATTCCGGACAGGTCCAGGCGTTTCGCCAGCCGGTCGGCGAGCAGCACAAGCACCATGCCCACCAGTCCATTGAAGAGACCGGCGGCTGTCGTAAAGTCGAAGCGCGCCTGGCGGATGCCCACTCGATATATAAACGTTTCGATCACGTCGGCGGTAGAGAGTATCATATTGTTCTGCAGGATAAAGATCTGTTCGAAACCGACATTGAGGAAGAAGCCTATTTGCAGGATAAAGAGAGTGACGATGGTCAATGCCAGGCCGGGCAGGGTCACATGGCGCATCAGCTGCCAGCGGTTGGCGCCGTCAATTATGGCAGCCTCATAGAGGGTAAGGTCGATGGTCGAGATGGTGGCCAGATAGATGATTGCGGCCCAGCCGGTCTCTTTGAGCAATGATGAAATAATGACAATCGGTTGAAAGAGAGCCGGCTTCTGGAAGAAGGCGACCTTTTCCATGCCAAATGCGGAGATGATGTTGTTGATCAAGCCGTTGGCCGGCGACAGTACGATATAGAGTATGGCGCCGTAGATCACCCAGGAAAGGAAGTGAGGCACGTACACGACGGTCTGGACAAAACGCTTATAGGCCATGTGGCGAATTTCATTTATGAAAAGCGCCAGAATGATGGGGGCGGGGAAGGTGACAAGCAACTTGAATGCAGCAATGGAGACGGTGTTGCGGAGAACGCGCAAGAAGGCCGGGTCGTCGAAAAGCGTGTTGAAGTGGGTAAGTCCAACCCAGGGGCTGCCCCAGATGCCCCTCATCAGCTGATACTTCTTGAAGGCGATGATGTTGCCGAACATGGGGTAGAAGCGGAAGATTATGAAGAAGACAAAGGGCAGGACAAGCATCAGGTAGAGATAGCGATACGTCCAGGCGTTGAAGAGAAATTGCGCCCAGAAGCCCCGGCGGCGCCCCGGTGGTCCGATCGACTTTGAAGCGGTTGATGTTGCCACGTTGCCATCCTATTGCGGCTGTGGCCGGCGGCCAGTTTCTGTGCTGGCCACCGACCACTGATTGCTGTCTACTACAAACTGCCTACAGTCTACTAGATTTCGTTGACCTGCTGGGTGAGCAGCGGGCCACCGTTCTTTTCAAAGAAGTCGAGCCATTCGCTCCAGCCCTGGTCGAGGTCGATGGTGCCGGCAACTGCCTGCGAGATGAACTCGCCGAAACGGGTTTGCAGACCGGGCCAGTGCTCCTTGTCGGCGGCAACGGGTCGGGGCTTCTCTGTGATCTTGAGGTATTCCTGGGAGATAACCTGAGCGGCGAGCGATTCCTCGGAATACTTTGCCGCGAGCATATCCTCGAAATGCTTCTTCATGTCGGCCGGGAAGGTGGGGAAGGGCTGCACACCACCCAAGGTACCGATAGTCAGCCAGAGACCCCAGAAGACGTTGATGTCCTGGACCTCATTCTGTTTCTGAGACCACTCGTCTCCCATGGCCTTTTTCTCTTCCGGCGTGTACTCGACACACCATCCGTTCTCGTTGAGACCTTTATTGGTCACGCCGAGAACGCCTTCGCAGATGATCTGGGAAGCGATTTCCGGGGTAAAGAACCAGTCGATTACGCGCACACAGTCATCGGGATACTCGGCGGTGGTAGGAATAACGAAGCACCAGGGCCAGCCTTCGCCAGTATAGCCGCGCCCACCCGGGCCTTCGGGGGCGGGACCGGCGACGACAGTGGCTTCGGGCGCGACGGTCCTGATCTGATCCTGCGCGAAATCGACGGCGCTCCAGGCGGTATAGACGTTGCCAGCGATTCCGCCGCGGAAAGCGTTGTCCTTCTGACCGAGCGGGATGCTAATCGAATCAGGATGGAATCCGCCGTCAGCCCAGACGGAGCTCATCCAGGCGAGCGCGTCTTTCATGCCTGGCTGTACCCAGTCCAGCGCCAGTTGACCGTCGCGTTGGCGCCAGAAGCCGTTGAGGTGATGGCCGACGGCGACGCCAAAGGCATGGAAGAAGTCATCGTCGAAGCGGACTGAGTTGTAAAGCAGGCGGCCATAGGTGTCGTCCTGGCCATTGCCATCGGGGTCGCTGTTGGTGAAGGCGCGCAGCACTTCGCCGTACTCATCGATCGTTTCGGGGATGCCGAGGCCGAGCGATTCAAGCCAGTCGCCGCGGTACTGGCTGCACCAGATGTTCAGGTCGTAGATATTGTGCGTAACGGCGTATTGCATGCCATCGTAGACGGTGGAGGCCCAAGCGCCTTCAGGCGTGACGGCGAGGATGTTCTGGCCGTACTGTTCCAGCAGGGGCCCGGTTTCGATGAGGATCTGATTTTCCATCATCAGCGGGATATCATTGAAGGCATTGCAGAACTGCAGGTCGGCGAGGTCGCCGCTTGCAATCTGGACGGGGATCTTGTCCAGGTAGGCTGCGTAGCTGACCCAGCGGTTCTCGAACTCAATATCGGGGAAGTTGGCACGCAGAAGCATCATGCGCTGCGACTTCTCGGAGGCCTCCACGCTGCCTCCGCCGATGTGGGAAATGGAGATGGCCTTTTTCTCGCCGGACGGCATATCCGAGTCGCCGGAGTCGGCCATGTCGGACTGACCGGCGGGCGCGGCGCAGGCGGCAAGGTAGGCGCTGAATGTACCTACCCCCATCAGTTTGAGGGCTTGACGGCGGGTGAACCTGGATTGTGCGGACATGTTTGAATTCCTCCTGTGGGATCCGAATTCTGGATCGAGTGAAAGAGACAAACTTCGCCTCACGTCAGCTACAATGGATAGTTCTCGGAAACACGGTAGACAACCGTTCAAGGGAAACCGGTTCGCAGCGTTACCTATCCTTTGATGGCGCCCAGAAGGATGCCTTTGATAAAGTAACGCTGGAAGAATGGATAGGCGATCAACATAGGGATCGCGGCGATAATCACGCTGGAGGCCTTGAGCGCTTCCATGCCGGCCAGCCGCTCAAAATCATCTGCGCTTGCAGTCTGCGTAGCGAGCTGCATGGACCAGATCATGTCGCGCAGGATCACTTGGAGCGGTTGCTTGTTGCCGTCGTTGATGAAGAAGATCGCCGGAAGGAACAGATTCCAGTTAGCGACGACGTAGAACAAGGTCAACGTAAGAATTACGGGGACGGAAAGAGGCAGCATGATATAGATGAGCACCTTGAAGTCGTTGGCCCCATCGATGATGGCCGATTCCTCCAGTTCCTTTGGCAGCGCTTGAAAATAGCTCTTCAGCACGATCATGTTGAAGGTATTTATCGCATAGGGCCAGATTAGCGACCCCCAACTGTCAATGAGGCCTACCTCCCGCACAGTCAGATAGAAGGGAATGAGGCTGGGAGGAAAGATCATCTGGAAGACGATCAGAGCCATGAAAATGCCCCGGCCCGGCAGGTAGGTACGCGAGAGCGGATAGGCGCAGAGAATGGTCATGGTCATCTGCACCAGGGTCGCGTAGAAGGTGATGAGGAAGGAGTTGCGATAGGCCAGCCAGAAGGTGCCGCCTATGATAAGGCGCTCGTAGGAATCAAAGGAGAAGCCTACCGGCCAAATGTAGACTTCTCCGCGGAGGATTGGGGCTTCGGCGCTGAAAGAACGGGCGATGGTATGGAGGAAGGGCGTCACTGCGATGAACGCGAAGATACCGAGACCCAGATAGATCAGGATCGACTCAAGGCGGAATCGGAAACTGCTGGAAGCGATCATATGACACCTTAACACCGGTGGCTGGTTGTCGGTAGCTTGTGACTAGCAAACTCTGTGAAGCCAGTTCACAGCTAGTAGGGTGCCCGGAGTATTCAGCATTCACGCCGCCTCTGCTCAGCAAATCTCGAGTTGCGAAAATAGGACAAACGCCGTCTTAGGCTCGACGGGGCGCGGTGGAGGCGCCTGATTTCGGTTGAGGAGGAACTGTAATGCTTCGTGAATGCGCCTGTTCTCGTAGGGGGCGCGGATAGGAAACAATACGACTTGCGCAAGAAATACTAACATAGACGGAAAGAGTTGCCAATGCATCTCAAAAAATCGGGTTTATCCCTGGATGGGAACGAGTTCCGGCCTCCTCCGGACTGCAGTGCGCTGTGAGGGCGAGAAGCCGGCAGACCTAGAGTGGCCGCCCACGATTTTGATTGCGTGAGGAAGAGGGGGTTGAAGGAGGGAAATTGTCAGGTTGGTGATACGAAACCAGCTTTGCGAACACTTGACAAGTGTTGGACGAGAGATCACGAGAGTTTACAAGAGTTCGCGATAGAAAACGCGTCTCACTAATGCATAGAGATTATTGGAGGATTGTCGATGGGGCGCGGCGTTTGTCGTTGCCGATTACAGCGGGTCTGCTATTCACACGCCGTTGCGGGACCGGTACCGGACGTCAGTATGCGCCGATCTCGGTAAGTCGATCGTCGTCGATGCCGAAGTGGTGCGCGATTTCGTGGCGGACGACCCTTTGGACGAGTTCGTGGACTTCCGAATCGCTGCGGCAGCGCATGAGAATCGGGCGGCGGTAAATGCTGATTTTGTCCGGCATGACCAGGTTGTAGCCGTGTGTTCGGTCGGTCTGGGGGATGCCCTGGTACAGGCCCAAGAGATGGCTGCGCTGACGCACGCCTACGGACTGGAGGACGGCGCGGTCGGGCCACTCCTCGACGACGATAGCTACGTTCTCCAGGCAGTCAAGGAAAATTTCGGGTAAGTCTTCTATGGCTCTGAGGACCAACTCGTCGAACTGATCCTGATTCCTGATCGCGTTCATTGGCCTGACCGAACAGTCTATTCTTCGCTGTCGGCCTCAAGATTGCACTGTACCAGCGGGCCTTCCGGGTCGGTCCCGCTGTGATACTTATAAGTTTCGCTGCCGGTTTCCAGTACGATCAAGTAGCCCGGCGTGATCATCTGCGCATACATCCCGTCCGGCTCCGGACAGCCCAGGCTGGTGTCACTCCATTCCACCTCTTCAGTACTGACAACGGTGATCTTGTCGGCCGCGGCGCTTGTTGCCTGAATGAGGTCCTCTGTCGCCCGTTCGATCAGGCGGGACAGGACATCCTCAGCGACCATTTGGATCGCGACTTCGACCATCTCCGACGCGGCGGGCGTTCCGTCTTCGGTGCACTGCACCAGTGGTCCTTCGGGGTCGGCGCCGGTGTGGTAGTTAAATGTGTTGCCGTCGGATTCCAGGACGATCAGGTAGCCCGGTGTAATCACCTGGGCGTACATCGCGTCCGGATCCGGGCAGCCAAGGCTGGAGTCGCTCCACTCAACCTCTTCGGTGCTGACAACGGTGACTGCGTCGGACTCGGCGCCGGTTGCTTGCACCAGGTCTTCTTTGGCCCGCTCGATCAGGAGGGTCAGCGCGCCTTCGTCCATTGTGATTACTCCTACGGATTCCGTTGGGAGGGTGAGAGCCGCGCTTGCGGGCGTCCCGTCTTCGGTGCAATGCACCAGTGGTCCTTCGGGATCGTTCCCGGTGTGGTAGTCATAGGTGTTGCCGTCTGATTCGAGGACGATCAGGTAGCCAGGCGTGATCATCTGGGCGTACATCTTGTTTGGCTCCTGACAGCCGAGGCTGGTGTCGCTCCACTCTACCTCTTCGGTGCTGACAACGGAGATTGCGTCGGACTCGGCGCTGGTTGCCTGCATCAGATCCTCTGTCGCCCTTTCGATCAGACGCGGCAGCACGTCGTCAGCAACCATTTGGGTCTCTTCTGCGGGCTCCTCGGTGGGTACGGCAGCCACACCTGCAGGCGTCCCGTCTTCTGTGCACTGCACCAGCGGCCCTTCGGGATCGGCGCCAGTGTGAAAGTCGTAGGTGGTGCCGCCGCTCTCCAACACGATTACGTAGCCCGGCGTTATCATCTGGGCGTACATCTCATCCGGATACGGGCAATCGAGGCTGGTGTCGCCCCACTCCACTTCTTCGGTGCTTACGAGGATGATTTCATCGGCTTCGGCGCTGGTTGCCTGCACCAGGTCCTCTTTGGCCCGCTCGATCAGCCGGGACAGAGTTTCATCAGCCTCCTCTTCCACAGCGGTCGGCTCTGCTCTCGGCCCCAGGAACCGCCGGATGCCGCAGGCGCTCAGCAACAACGAAGCAACAATGAGCGCGGCGGCGACCTTTGTTGCAATCGAGAGCCGCGGCCGCCAGCGAAGAGCGCCTCTTTCCTTGGAAATCTCAGGCACAGTTTCTCCCCGTGTTGTGATCGCAGGTGGGAAGTGCAGTCTTCTCCCTTTGCCCTGGAGAAGAAGCCTTCAAACTACGATCTGATTCTAATAGGCGAGCTGAACCAGTAGATCCTGCAAGATACCCAAGACGATGAAGACGACAATCGGAGAGATGTCGATCATGCCGATTGAGGGAATGAGCTTGCGGGCCGGTTCCAGCACCGGTTCCGTCACCTGAAAGAGAAGCTGGACGATCGGGTGATGGGGGTCCAGGTTCGGGATCCATGTGATCAGAATTCTGATCAAGAGGATGAAGGTATAAATCTGAAGTACACGGGCCAAGAGCAGGAAGATCACGGCTACTCCTTACGTTATTAGAACTATCCGAACGAATCACCTGTGCCTGGCGGCCCACATTTGTGCAAGTCGCCGGGCGCTAATTTAGCTGCCGCCTAATTCCTGACTGCGCCGGTAGGCAGTATCCACGGCATCGATCAGTGCTGAGCGCACGCCGGCGCGCTCCAACACGAGGGTACCTGCGGCGGTCGTGCCTGCGGGGCTGGTTACTCGGTTGCGCAGGTCAGCGGGATGGAGACCGCCCTGGCGCATCAACTCCACACTACCCTCTACGGTCTGTAACACCATCTGTTGCGCCTGGTCGCGGCTGAAACCAATGTGAACGCCGGCATCGATCATTGCTTCGAGCAGGAGATAGACGAATCCCGGACCGGAACCGCTCAACCCGGTGGCCATATCCAGGTAATGCTCCTCTGCCGCGTAAATGGCTTCGCCCATTGCTTCGAGAATGGCCTGGGCCGCGGCGCGGTCGGACTCGGTCACGGCGGCGGTGTCGGTCCACACGGTCATACCCTTGCCCACCTGGGCCGGTGTGTTTGGCATGGACCGGACTATCTTGTCATGGCCGAGACCGGAGGTAAGCGTGTCGATGCGCACCCCTGCCATGATACTGACTACGAGTGCGGCGGCGGACAGGTTTCCATTCAGGTCCGCCATAACCGGCGCCAGCACCTGTGGCTTGACCGCCAGAACGACGACGGAGGCGCCGGCCACGGCCTGGCCGTTGTCTGTCTCGGTAGTCACGCCGTATGTGCTGTTCAGAAAGTCGCGGCGGGCGGGCACTGGCTCGGAGACGCAGATTTGAGTTGGTGTGAGGAGCCCTTTTCCTATAAGTGAACCAATGATGGCCTCACCCATGGCGCCGCCGCCGATGAAAGTTATATTGCCTTGTAGCTGATTCATTCGTACTCCCTGTGGCCGAAGATCGCGGTGCCGACGCGCACAATTGTGGCGCCCTCTTCGATTGCGACTTCAAAATCGCTTGTCATACCCATAGACAGATGCTGCCAGGTGGCCTGAGGAAACTGTGCCGGCGGGAATGTGTGCCGCAACTCCTGAAGCAGGCAGCGCAATTTTCGAAAAAGCGGCCTTACCTCTTCGGCATCGTCGACAAAGGGGGCCATCGTCATCAGTCCGCAGTAACGCAGTGATGGCAGGTCCAGCAGCGCGGGCAGCGCGTCGACCAGGCTGGCTGGAGAAAAGCCGTGCTTGCTCAGTTCACCGCTGACGTTGACTTCCAGCAGGACGTCGAGCGGGTGGTCGTTGTCGGCGGCCAGCCGGCTCAGACGTTGGGCGATTTTCGGCCTGTCCACTGAATGGATAAGGCAGATCGCGTCACTGGTCGTCCGGGATTCAGCGGTAGGCGGGCCCAACGCCAGTTTTGCCTTACGGCTCTGGATAGTGCCGATGGCATGCCAGCGAATCGCGTTCAAGCCGGCCGCAGCGGCGGCATCGACCTTCGGCCAAAGTTCTTCGAGCCGATTTTCGCCAAAATCAACCTGGCCGGCGGCGGCGGTCTCGGCGATCAGCGCCAGCGGCTTTGTCTTGCTCACCGCCACAAGCGTGATCTCGTCCGGGGACCGCTGTGCGCGTTGCGCGGCCTGGGCCATGCGTGCGCGTACCTGGCGCAGGTTTTCAGCAATCGTCATTTCAATTCATCACAGTCGGCATATCGGCAGATGCACTGCGGCTCCGCTGCTCTTTCAGGCTGCTGAATTTGGCATCCTCCGAGCCGGGAGAACGCCACGAGATTAACCCTATTTTCGCCAATTGTGCGGATTTCGTCCAATCGCGTTTCTTGGTGGCCGCCGGCCGGCAGGAGAAACAAAAATGGAGGCAATCGGAGAGGATGCGTTTTACGTGATCAGCGCCGGAAGGAGCGCGTAAAACTCGGTGGATTTCACGACTTCGGCCAGCGAAACACTATCGAGGACGGTGTGGGCTGTCACTTCATCGCCGGGAGCGAAACCGATACTGGGGATACCGGCTTTGCCGCGCCAGTAGATGCCGTTAGTGCTGAAATCCCACTTGCCGGTGGGTGCGTCCGGCAGGCCGATAAGCTTGCGGGTCGCCTGTCCTGCTTGCACAAGCGGTTCGTCCTCTTCCAGAGCCCAGGCGGGGAAATACTTTTCGACCGGAAAGACGAAGCCGGTATAGCTGGGTTCATCGTAGAAAAGCATCTCAAGCGTCACATCTTCGGCCTGTTGATTTGCCTGTGGGATCAGGGCGCGGACCTGCTCGATCACGGCTTCCAGATCCTCGCCGAAGGTCACGCGGCGGTCGATGTAGACGGTGCACTGATTGGGGACGGCGTTGAGGCTGGGCGTTTCGACTTCGATGTCGGTGGCAGTGATCTTGCCGGGGCCTAAGAAGGGGTGGTTGCCCAGTTGCGGCTCGAGGCGGCTGATGCCTTCGAGAAGGGGAAGGGCTTTGTAGATGGCGTTGTCGCCAAGGTGATTGCTGGCCGCGTGGGCGCTTCTGCCTTTGGCGACCGCTTTCAGCTCGACACGCCCTTTATGGCCGCGATAGATTTGCATTTTGGTCGGCTCGCCGATGACGACGAAATCGGGACGGATGCCTTCGTGTTCGACGAAGGCGTGCGGAGCGATGCCGTCGCACCATTCCTCCATATTGCCGAAATAGTAGGCGGTCCAACCATCGAGCAGCCCCAGGCTGCGCGCGATGGCCAGCCCGTAGATCATACCGGGCGTGCTGCCCTTTTCGTCGCAGGCGCCGCGGGCATAGAGGATGCCATCCTCGACTTTACCCTCATAAGGGTCCCAATCCCATTCGTCGGCGGCGCCGATGCCGACGGTGTCGATGTGGCTGTCGTAGACGAGAATGCGTTCACCGTCGCCGATTTTGCCGACGGTGTTGCCCATCGAATCGAACCAGACTTCATCGAAGCCGAGTTTGCGCAATTCCTCCTGGACGCGTTCACCCACGGGCCCGATCTGCGAATCCAGCGAGGGGATGGCGCAGATCTGCCGGAGGAAGGTGATGATGTCGTCGCTGTACTCTTGCACGGCGGATTGGATTGCGGGGACGTGAGTTTCGTGCATGGATAGACTCCCAGAACGCAGAAAGGTATCTGCAATCAGCCTTTCAGCGCACCGGCCATAATGCCTTCGATGAAATAGCGCTGCATGGCAAAGAAGATAATGATAATTGGAATAACGGCGATTACGGCGCCGCCGAGGACAAGGCCATACTGGTCGCCGTAGGGGCCGCGCAGTGTGGGCAGTGCCAGGTTGATCACGTACATGGTCGAATCATTGAGGACGATCAGGGGCCAGAGAAAGTCGTTCCAGGAAGCCTGGAAAAAGATAATGCCCATCACGGCCAAGGCCGGACGCAGGTTGGGAATTGCGATGCGGAAGAAGATCCCCAATTCGCTGGAGCCGTCGATGCGGGCGGCCTCCATCAGTTCCGTCGGCAGGGCTAACGCGTACTGCCGGGCCAGAAAAATACCGAAAGCGCTGGCGGCGAAGGGTACGATAAGAACCCAGTAGGTGTTGAGCCAGCCCAGTCTGACCATCATGGTATAGAGAGGGATAAGCACCACCTCGAATGGAAGCGTAAAGCTGGCCAAGACCATCACGAAGAGAACGCGCCGGAAAGGAAAGTCATATTTGGCGAAGGCGAACCCGGCCAACATGCACAGTAAAAGAGAGAGCGAAGTACGCCCGACGGCGACGATTGCTGTGTTCAGGAACCAGCGAAGGTACAGAGTTTCTCCGATTAGGGTTGTGTAGTTGTCGAAGAACGGCTCTTTGGGAATGATCTGGACCGGAAAGGTGAAGATTTCATTCTGTGGCTTGAATGACGCCGAGATCATGTATATGAAGGGGACGGCAGCAAGCAGTACGCCGATTAGCAAGAAAAAGTTTGCCAGGCTCACAAGAGCTCCGTTACGAATTTGTATGCCGGAGTATCTCGGCCCAGATGCAGGCGTGGTCTGAACAGTTGTTGTCATGTATACCCTCAGTTCTGATCGGTAAGAATCTGATCAGATAAGCGGAGCGCAGTCTGGAAAGATGCCTGGGCGGTCATGGTAGCCCTATTGCAGTCCTATTGATCCTCGCGAAAAGCGCCAAAGAAGCGCAGATTGAGAATTGCCAGGATTACGATGATCGTGACCAGCGTATATCCGATGGCGGATGCATAGCCCAGATTAAAGTAAGAAAAGCCGGTATTGTAGAGATACTGAACGATACTTAGGGACTGGTCCCGCGGCCCGCCGCCGGTAAGCAGATATGGCTCGGCGAAGATCTGGTAGGAACCGTTGATTGCCGTAACCGTTACAAAGAGGATTACCGGCCGCATCAGCGGAATAGTAATGCCGATCAACACCTGCCACCAGTTGGCCCCGTCGATAGAGGCCGCCTCCTCCAGCTCTTTGGGGATATTTTGCAGGCCCGCGACAAAGTAAAGGGAGTTGATGCCGGTAAAACGCCAGACCAGCAGCAGGATAATGGAGACTTTCACCACACTTGCGTTGCGAACCCAGCCCACTTTCGCTTCTTCACCAAACAACCGCACCAGATAGCTGTTGATCAGGCCGGAGTTATAGTCGTAAAGAATACTGAACATGAGGCTGGCGATGACGGCAGACGTCAGCAGCGGAACAAAGTAGGATAGGCGGTAGAAGCTCTTCGCATTCGCCCAGGGTACAAGCTTTGAGTTGACAACCGCCGCCAGTATGAATGCGAGTGGGATCTGTACGAAAAGGCTTCCCAACGCATAGACTGTCGTGTTGAGCAGTGACTGTTTGAATCGAGGATCGGCCACGAGGTTGATATAGTTGTCGAGAGCGATAAAAGTAGGCGTGCTGATGCCCTGTTGCTTATGAAAACTCAGGTAGAAGCTGCGAACAACCGGCCAAGCCAGGAAGATAGCAAACAGGATGAAGAATGGAGCGATGTAGAAATAGGGGATAATCGTCAGGCGGTGACGGTGCCACCACAGCCTGAAACCTGTGGGCGTTCCAGGCGCGTAACGGCGACCGGTTGGGGAAAATTCGCTTGACGATGCCATGCATAGCTCCGTGGTTTACGACTCAATTACCAAAGATGGGCGGAGTAGATGCCCATAGGGGATCTTGCCGATATCTGTACAGCGTTACAGGAATCTGAAATGAAAGGGAGAGGCGCCTGCCCCTCCCTTTCATTTTCGAAAGCACTACAAGTGTCCCTACTTTCGATGACTTCCAGTTCAAGCGGAACCTGTGTTTACACTACCTGTTGCTGCTAGAGCGACTTGATGCGTTCCAGCTCAGGTTCCAGTTCAGAGAAGGCTGCATCGATGTCGGCCGAGTCCTGCAGGACCGGCGTAATCACAAAGTTGTTGATGGCCGTGTGGAATTCGGGCGCCCACGGCGACTGGAAGATGCGAGGCATCTGCAGAGCGAGATCTTTATAAAGCTCACCGATTACCTGGCCTTCGTAGTAGTCGTACGGCTCGTTAAGTACCGGATCGTCCAGCACGGGGATATAGGAGGGCCAGATACCGCGCTCGATGGAGTCCTGGAGGACGGCTTCTGTCAGGTGTGTGAACTCGATGATCTGCCATGCTTCTTCGGGATGCTGGGCCTGCTTGGGGATGCTGACACTGGTACCGCCATGGGTGGCAGTGGGCCCGTTATCACCGAAGCCGGCGGGGATCCGCTGGAGGCGCCATTCGTTCTCCTGGCCGGGGCCGATCTTGTCCTCGCGGCCCAATTTACCATTGTGCCAGGGAGCGCCGAGGGTACAGGCGATCTGGTCCTGGCGGAAGGATTCCCAGTAGATGGGAGGCGACCAGGTCGAATCACCAGTTACCGGTGCGGCGATGGCGATGCCAAGGTCGTGGATGGTCATGCGCTGGAACTCGAGGATCTCTCTGCCCAAGTCATTGATGCCGCCGAAGTCGCCGTTTTCGTCGAACATTTCACCGCCGGCCGCGAAGAGCATGATCTGGAAGTCGCCGTCATGCAGGTCGTGCCAGGAGATGACAGCCATGTCCTTGGCTTCTTTGAGGACAACGCCGGCCTCCATCAGGTCATTCCAGGTCTCGAAGGGTGTTTCGATGCCGATTTCGTCGAATACGCTCTTGCGGTAGGCGAGGGAGCAGGCGTTGACTTCGTTGCCGATGCCATAGACGCTGCCCTTCCAGGACCAGTAGTCGACGGCAGAACCGAGCACGAGGTCGTCCATGCGTTCGCCGATGCGGTCGGTCAGATCGATGAAGCAGATTTCCTCGCCCTTGAAGAATGCAGCCATGCGGCCCTGCTCGACGCGCATGACGTCGGGAACGCCTACGCCAGAGGCGCATGCGGCCAGCATTTTGTCGTGGATCTCGGCGAAGGGCGCTACAACCGGGTTCCACGTGATATGTGGGTTCTCTTCTGAGAAGCCATAGTTATCCATAGAGTTCTGAATCCAACCGAGGCCCTGTTCCCAGTGCGCCCAGGCTTCGACTACCACTTCCATGTCCTCGGAAGGGGCGGCAGAGGCATCGCCGCCAGCAGGGGCGGCGGGCGGGGCGCAGGCGGCCAAGGTGGCTGCGCCGGCAGCCATACCACTCCAGCGGACAAAGTCGCGACGGGAGAGGCTTCCTTTTGCTTGTGTCATTACTTTTCCTCCTTAAGGAAAACTACGAATGTAAATTGAATCGGAACCAAAGGGTTCTTGAACCTAGAAGGCAATGGTGCGCTTTTTGCAGGGACGTTCTTGCTGGCGTTCGGGCGCCTGGGGGAGATAAGCGCGACGCCGTTGGGCGCTAAACATAACCAGCAGGGTCAGATATGTCAAATTTTCGCCCTTCCGTTGTTTCATGGTTCCAATTTACGTTGCGGCGCGGTCCAGCATATCCATGAGAGGGGAGTCTTCGATCTCCAGGGGCAGGTCAACCCGTCCGCGTTTGCGGCTTGATTCGTAAGTAGCGAAGGTCAGCTCGGCTGCCCGATAGGCGCGTCTTCCGGCGAGTTCCGGCTCGCTACCGTCTCTCAGTGCCTCGACCAGGTCGACAATCCCCTTTTGCACTGCGTCCAGGTCGTGCATCGTGCCCTCTGGATTTACGTCACGCCAACCGGAGGACTGCCCGTTCAAGATACGAAGCCCACCATCCCGGCCGGGGCCGAATTCTATGATGCCGTCACTGCCGAGAAGCCGGAACGCCGCCCCCATCTCGATAGCAGCGCTGGTCAGGAGAAGCCCTTCGACCCCGTTTTGAAAATGGACGTGGCTGATGCCTTGTGATTCGTGGGCCATGCCGAAGATGGTACGGATCTCGCTGGTATCAATCTGGCCCATGACCCATTCGGCCGGGGTTTCATCGTTGTAAAAGTGCATCATGTCGAACCAGTGGGTGCCCCAGTCGTTCATGTCGGGGCAACGGCCTTCAATACGCTGAAGGTCGCCGATTGCGCCCTCCCGCACCAGCCGGCGGGCGACACTGAAAGGGGGGGCAAAGCGGCGCTGGTGGTTGAAGGTCAACTGAACGCCGTTGCGCTCGCAGGATTCCAGCATGCGGCGGGCCTCGCCGAATGTGGGCGCGATCGGTTTTTCACAGTGGATGGCCTGTACGCCGGCTGGGGCAGCGGCCAACACCATTTCGGCATGCAGATGCGGCCAGACGCAGACGGAGACGATATCGAGGTCTGCCTCGGCCAACATCTGATTGTAGTCCTCAAAGATCGCGTCGCCGCCGTGTTCTTTCTGAAAAGCCTCAGCGTTTTCGCGGCTGATATCGGCCAGGGCCACCAGCTGCGTGTGTGGTGAAGCGGCATAGCCCATTGCATGACGGTGGGCCATACCGAAGCCGGTTGCCCCTTCGGTCCTGAGAGGGCGTCCGCAGCCGATGATGCCGACGCGGTAGGCGGCAGGGTCAGATTTAGATGTCATCACCAATCCTTTCGATGAAGTGAACTTTGTGTCGAACCTGGTCGGACGGTCAGTTTCGGCGACCGGAGCGCTGAATCTCCGCCCAGGTCGCCGACATGCGCCGTGAGTGGGGGCGGGACTACCGGCGCCTATATATTGATTTTGGAGCGGAAGGGAGGCTTGCCCATCACGCCCAGTTGTACGCGGTACAGAGTGCCGGCCTGGGGCCCGTCCGTCTCTTTGCTATGTCCGCCGGCCGTGGTGACGTACAGATCGGTGTAGTCGCGGCCGCCGAAGGTGGCGCTGGACACCTTGGGCACGGGAAAGGTAAGCCGCTGAATTTCGCGGCCGTTGGGCATGTGATGGACGAGGGCGTAGCCGTCCCAGCGGGCCGACCAAAAACAGTTGGCCGCGTCCATGGTCATGCCGTCCGGACGGCCGTTCGACGACGCGCCTTCCCGGACGGCAAACTCAGGGTTGGTGATCTGCCCGCTGTCGATGTCATAGTCGTAGCGGGTGATGCCGCGCCTGGTATTGGTGTGGTAGAAGGTTTTGAGGTCCTGGGTAAAGCCCATGCCGTTGGAAGTCCCGGCATCTTCGATCACGACAGTGAGGCTGCCGTCGGTATCCAGGCGGTAGAGGACGCCGTTGCTGCCGTTGCGAGGCATTGTACCGCAGAAGACACGTCCGGCCGGGTCGGCGATCACGTCGTTGAAGCGTCCTTCGCGCTCGGCCGGAATCTCGTCAATGAGATTTTCGAGCGGTTGGCCTTCGCGCCAGAGGGCGATGCGGCCGCGGGCCATGAAGAGGAGCAGCGCGCCGTCCTCCTGGATGGTAAAGCCGCCGATCGCTTCGCCGGCGTCGAAGACCAGGCCATGCGCACCGGTATCCGGATCATAGCGGTAAAGTTTTCCTGGAGGAATATCGACCCAGTAGAGAAGTTCTTCGTCCGGGTGCCAAAGTGGGCCCTCGCCTGTTTCGCAGGCGTAGTCGGCGATCGATTCAATGATCATAGGAATCTCCCTTGCGCTGGGTTTGCCAGCGAAACGCTGCCTGCGATTGGCAAGAGTGCCGTGTGCCGCGGCAACTGATTTGAACTGTTAGAGATCGATTGACACTTCGCGCCCTTCGGCCTGGCTGCGGTAGATGCCGTCGAGAATCGCGAGCACCTGCAAGGACTGTTCCGCGGGCACCGGTGAGGGCGCGCCAGCGGCGATGGCTTTGGCAAATTCGACGCACTCGAGCGCATGCGGTTCCATCTTGTCCTGGGTGAGCTGGAGCGTACGGTTATTGAACTGGCGGGT
The DNA here is from genome assembly GCA_002238445.1 of Caldilineaceae bacterium bin5. Taxonomy (GTDB): domain Bacteria; phylum Chloroflexota; class Anaerolineae; order Caldilineales; family Caldilineaceae; genus Bin5. Next base: position 30,640 of record MPML01000015.1, on the reverse strand, counting down.
GGTGTAGTTCGTATCCAGGAATTGGGCTGACGGCCAGTGGCAGCCACCCGCGTCGCCGTAGATCCAGGCCTGCATATCTTCGCCGCGAATGTCATGATGCAGCAGCCAGCTAACCTCCAACACGAGAGTAGCGCCGGTTTCGAAGCGCACGAAGGCAACGGCGTAGTCCTCAACGTCGAATGTGCTGGGAATTGGTCCTTCGCGCCAGGTGGCGAACGCGCCGGGAAGGTGGGCCAGTCGCGCATCGGCGACACCGGAGACCGTGACCGGCCGGGGATTGCCCATCATCCACAGGGTCAGATCGAGGATATGCACGCCGATGTCGATGCAGGGGCCGCCACCGCTGTGTTTCTTTTCGATGAAGGTCGCGGTCGGGATCAGTCCATTGCGGCGCAACATCCAGCCGCGGGCATGGTAGACATCGCCCAGCGAGCCGGTGTCGATCTCTGCCTTCATGGCTTGCGATACGCCGGCGAAGCGGAAGTGCTGGGCGGTCATCAGCTGCTTTCCGGATTTGTCACGCGCCGCGATCATCTCTTTGATATCCTCGGGCGTGGGCGCGAGCGGCTTCTCGCAGATCACGTGTTTGCCTGCTTCCAGCGCGGCGATAGCCAGGGGCGCGTGGTACATGTTGGGCACGCAGAGATCGATGATGTCGATATCAGGGTCGGAGAAGAGCTCGTCGGCGTTAGTCGTCAGCCTTTTGACATTGTGGAGCGCGCCCCACTGTTCGAGCGCTTCGTTGCTGATGTCGCTGCCGGCCACGACTTCGGCTTCTTCGGATGCGGCCCATCCCGGCATGTGCGTGCGGGAGATGCCGCCGACGCCGACGAGGCCAACTTTCAGAATGCTCATAGCAGATCCTTTCGGTGTGGGTAATGGGTACCGCTCTTATAGCGGTTCGCCCATTTCAAGCTCCAACAGTTCGGCCATTCGGCGATAGGCAGACAAGTGGCGCATGTGCGGTTCACCGCTTGGCGCATTGTACGCAATTATGAAGCCGCTTTCCAAAGGTCGGAGCCTGTACTCTGCGGTCTGTGACGGTTATTCGTGTGCTGGTTACGCGGTTCAGATGTCTGACTTCCAGAAAAGAGAGAGAAAGTCGTTTACCCGGCGCCAGACTCTGACCACAAGCAGCAGCGACGCGACCAGAGGCGTTCTGCTCTCTTGACAGGTGTCAAAATTTGTTTGAAAGTCGCGTTTCTGGAATAATGGAAATACCATCTTATTGGTAGAATCCCAAATTCAGAATCGAATACAAACCTTCAGGAGAGATCAATGTCCATCCGAGATCTGAGCAGTCAGACTACCATTTCCCGACGCGGGCTTCTCAAAGTGACGGCGGCGGTCGGCGGCACGGCGGCGCTGGCAGCCTGCGCGCCAGTGGCGGCACCGGAGGCCGGCGGAGGCGCAGCTATGGCAGATGAACCTGTCGAGTTGGAGATTTCCATTCTGGCAGGCGCGCCGGTCGAACCGGTAAATGAACTGATCAAGGCTTCGTTCAACGAGAAGCACCCGGACGCTACGGTCACATTTAACATGGTTTCGGGTGACCTGGCTGAGAAGTATTACACGGCGGCGGCGGCCGGCACGCTGTCTGATGTATTCTTCAGCGCCGATCTGTTCGTCGTTCCCTTTGCCAACAACAACGTCACCTTGGATCTGACGCCCTACACTGAAGGGGACCCAGATGTCGACATTGACGACGTCTTCCCCAATATGCTCGGCCTCGGTGTTTTTGACGGCAAGATCCAGATGTTGCCCTCAGCGCTGGATGTGGTGACGATGTATTACAACAAGTCACTCTTCGAAGAAGCCGGAGCGGAAGAGCCGAACGACGAGTGGACCTGGGACGATTTCATTGTCAACTGCCAGAAGATTACCGCCCTCGAGACCGAGGCGGACGGCACGCCCCGCTACTGGGGTCTCTCCAACGCCACCTGGAGTTGGTGGGCTACTGTCTACCCCTGGGTAGTCGGCTACGGCGGCAAGATTCTCGACATTGAGAACAATCTTTCCACCTGGTCCGATCCGAACACGGTTGCCGCGCTGAAAGCCTATGCTTCTATGTGGAACGAACATAACATTGCCCAGCCCTTGGGTCTTGATGTTGGCGGAAACTCTTTCTTCCTCGGTCGGGCCGCGGTTTACACCCACATTCAGAGCCTGCGCGGCCCCGTGCGTGAAGCCGCCGCCGACAAGTTCGAATGGGACGTACAGGTTATGCCGCTCATGCCTGACGGCCGGCATCGAACCGGTATGGGCACATGGGGAATGTCGGCATATGCTGGTGGGCAGAACCTCGATATGGCCTACGAGTACATCAAGCAACTGATCCGGCCGACAGTCCAGCTCGAGGCAGCCAAAGCGGAACTTGGTGTGCCGCTCCTGAGGTCGGTTGCCAGCGATCCCAGTTGGATGGAGGGTCTGCCAACGCCGCCGAACAATCTGATGGCCTTCATCAATGGCGCCGACGACGCCATTTTGCCCGTAATCGAGCACCCGGGCGACTGCGGCAGCTTCTACGCCGGTATGGTGAGTGACAGCTACCGGCAGGCGCTGGAAGCGGTGATCCGCGGAGATGCGAACGCAGAAGATGCATTCGCCGAGACGGATGCCACGATTCAGTCATGCCTGGATCAGAACGCATAACGGCAGTGGATAGTGAATGGTGGATAGTGGTTGGTGGTCTTTGCGGCCGCCGGCCACTATTCGCCGGCGCAGTAAGCGGCTGCCTGAATGATCTACAGGTGGGCACCCGCAAAGTTAGTTTGACCCTCCCATCGCTCGATTACAATTCGCAGGACAAACCAGGCTCATGAACAGTCGCATGCGGGACACAGTCCAGGGCTATCTTTTTATCAGCCCCGTCGTACTGGGGCTGATAATTTTCACGATTGGCCCTATGCTGACCTCCTTCTACATGAGCTTCACGAAGTTTCCTCTCTTGCGGGCGCCGGAGTGGATAGGATTGCGCAACTATGTAATCATGTTCACCTCCGACAAGAACTTCTGGCAGGCCTGTAAGGTCACGCTCATCTACGCCGGAACTTCGGTGCCGCTGGGACTGGTCGGGGCCTTTGTTCTTGCCATCCTCCTCAACCAGCGCGTCAAGGGTATCGCTTTCTTCCGCACCAGCTTCTATATGCCCGCCATTGTACCGGCCATCGCCAGTCTCATCCTGTGGGGATGGCTCATGAACCGCGACTATGGTCTGATCAATGCCGTCCTCGTGCGCCTGGGCTTCCCCAAGTTCTCGTTCTTTGCCGAACCGGAGACAGCGCTTGCATCGATGGTAATGATGAGTCTGTGGGGGGTCGGCGCCGGCATGATCATTTACCTGGCCGGGCTGCAGGGAATCCCCGAATCTCTGTACGAGGCGGGCAAGTTGGACGGCGCCAACGAATTGCAACTTTTCATCAACATAACGATTCCGATGATGACGCCCACGATCTTTTTCAACCTGGTTATGGGCCTTATCGCCGCCTCTCAGACTTTTATGAACGCATTTGTCCTCACATCAGGCGGCCCACTGAAATCGACTTACTTCTATAACCTCATGCTCTATGAGCGCGCCTTCAACTGGACGCAGATGGGTATGGCGTCGGCAATGGCCTGGTTCTTGCTGTTTGTTGTCCTGGTACTGACAGTCCTGGTGTTTCGTTCGTCCGCTCTGTGGGTCTTCTACGAAGCGGAGGTCAAATGATGGTCAGCGATCAGGAAGTTTACAGTGGTATTTTTGACCTGAACTGGCGGCGCAGGCCGAAGCAGAGTTCTCGCATCCTTTTCATTTACCTGATATTGATTGTTAGCGCAGTCGTTTTCCTGCTGCCCCTCCTCTGGATGGCCACGACATCGCTAAAGACCCAGGCTGAAATTTACGTCTTCCCTCCCACCTTTTTCCCAGAGACATTTCGCTGGCAGAACTTCCCGGAAGGGTGGACGTACGAGAGCATGCAGTGGACCCGCTGGCTGGTGAATACCTTGACAATCACCGCTTCCGTCATGGTGGGCACTTTGATATCGGCCACGCTGTGCGGCTATGGATTCGCGCGTATCAGCTTCCCTGGGCGAGACGTGTGGTTCATCATGGTCCTGGCCTCGATCATGCTGCCCGGCACGGTTACACTGATTCCACTGTTCGTAGGCTTTCATCGCGTTGGCTGGCTGGACACGTTTCTGCCCTTGACTGTACCGGCCTTTTTCGGCGGGGGCGCTTTCAACATCTTCCTGATGCGCCAGTTTTTCAAGGGGATTCCGATAGAACTGGAAGAGGCCGCGCTCATTGACGGCGCCAACCGGTTGCGCATCCTCTGGCAGATTTTCATTCCTTTATCGCGGCCGGTGCTCGCCACCACTTCCGTATTCACTTTTCAGGCCGTGTGGAACGATTATTTCGGGCCGCTGATATTCCTCACAAGCCAGGAGAACTACACGCTTGCCCTGGGCATCACCTTCTTCAAAGGGCTTTACAATACACAGGTCCCCTACATGATGGCGATGTCTTTTCTCATGGTCATTCCGGTGGTAATTGTCTTCTTCTTTGCCCAGAAGTTGATGATCCGCGGCGTAATTTTGTCCGGAATCCAAGCCTAACTACAGCGGTCAGGGGCTAACTTCGAGCATCCTGTGCGTTGATGATTCAGCCATTCGCGGCTGACCCGTGTTCACCACAGATTACTGCCCGCAGGAGGCAAACCGTGCCAGAACTCACGCTCAACATCCCCTCCACTTTTGTACAACGCATCCAGCGCCTGGCTGCTGAAGAGAATGAATCGTTGGAGGATATGGCCCTGCTGCTTCTGCGGCGGGGATACGATTTCGAGGTCACGCGGCCTGAAGTTGAGCCGGACCGGAGCCAACGGCCCGGCGCTCGCAACGACCCGCGCCTGGACTGGTGGCGCGAGGCCAGATTCGGCCTTTTCATCCACTGGGGGCTGTACTCGATTCCCGCCGGTGTCTGGAACGGGCGCGAGTGGCCCGGTATCGCCGAATGGATGATGTATCGGGCGGAAATCCCTGTCAGGGAATATGAGAAGCTGGCTGCGCAGTTCAACCCTGTCAAGTTTGATGCCAAGGAGTGGGTCTCGCTGGCAAAACGGGCCGGCCAGAAGTACCTGGTGATCACTTCAAAACACCACGACGGCTTCTGCATCTTCGACTCGGCGGTTACCGACTACGATATGGTGGATGCGACGCCGTTCAAGCGAGATGTGCTTAAGGAGCTGGCGGAGGAGTGCGCCGCGCAGGACATCAAACTGGGTTTCTACTATTCACAGACACAGGACTGGCATCACCCGGACGGCGACGGCAACGACTGGGACTTCGACCCGGCGGAGAAAGATTTCGCCGGATATATTGAAGAGTATGTGAAGCCGCATGTACGGGAGCTCCTGACCAACTACGGTCCTATCGGCATCATCTGGTTTGATACGCCCAAGGGGATCTCAGAGGAGCAGAGCCGGTCCCTGTTGGAACTGTGCAACCAGTTGCAGCCGGACTGCCTGGTCTGCGGGCGGCTGGGCAACGCGCTGGGCGACTATGCCACGGCCGGCGACAACCGCATCCCCGAAACCGTCCTGGACCTGGACTGGGAGACGCCGGCCACGCTCAACGACAGCTGGTCATACAAGCTGAACGATCACAACTGGAAGTCCAGTTTCGACCTGATTCGCAAGCTGGTCGATATCGTCAGCAAAGGTGGCAACTACCTGTTGAATGTCGGCCCCACCGGGGAGGGTGTCATCCCCCAGGTGAGCGTTGAGCGCCTGGAGGCGATGGGTCGCTGGCTGGAGGTAAACGGCGAAGCGATCTACGGCACGCAGCCGGGCCCGATCCAGGGACGAGCGGACCTGCGCACGACCAGCAAGGAGGGCGTTACCTACCTCCATATCTTTGACTGGCCGCCCGGCGGGCAGATTCGGGTCGAAGGGGTGACCGCGCAAGGCGCGCGACTGCTAGCGGGAGGCACAACGCTTCCTGTCCACGAGAGCGGGGACACGCTTGTCGTCAGCGGGCCGGACAGTGCGCCGGACGAAGCGGCGACGGTGATAGCGCTGCATTAGCCGCGACTCCGAAAACGGAGCCCAGGTTGCTCTACTGAACTGTATACTGGTCTATCTGGTGCCGAATTGCCGGTCCCCTGCATCGCCCAGACCGGGCCAGATGAATCCGGGCGGGAATCCAGCGGGGGCGTCATTCGCGTTTGTCAGGCGTTCATCGACGGCCGCCACATGCACGGCGATATCGGGATGGGCGCCTTGCAGCGCGTCGATCCCCTCCGGCGCGGCCAGCAGTCCGACAAACTTGACACGGGTGACGCCTCGAAGCTTGAGGATGTCGACGGCGGCCAGCGCAGAGCCGCCTGTCGCCAGCATGGGGTCGAGCACGAAACAGGTGTGGGTGGAGAGATCGTCGGGGAGTTTATTGTAGTAGATTACCGGTTGCAGTGTTTCCTCGTCGCGGTAGAAACCCAGATGCCAGACCTCTGCCTGGGGGATTAGGCTGAGCATTCCGTCTACCATGCCCAGGCCGGCGCGCAGGATCGGGACCAAGCCGACGCGTTCGTCGAATTTGCTGCCGGTGGTAGTAGTGAGGGGTGTCTGCACCTCCACCGTCTTTGTGTCCAGGTCGGCCGTTGCTTCGTAGGCCAGGATCATTGACAGTTCGGCAACGATGGAACGAAACTGACGAAAGTCGGTCGTCGTGTCGCGAAGTTGCGTAATCTTGTGCTTTACCAGTGGATGGTCTGACACATACAGGTTAGTCGGCATGCGGGTCCCTTGTTCAGTCGGAAATCATTGTTTGCCACCTTTGCGGGTTCCAGTTACCAGCGGGCCGGCGCCGCGCGGGGCGACCGGCTGCGACGATTTATGGATTCGACTTCTCGCTGGCAGTCCATGCACAGGGTTGCGTCAGGTTTGACTTCCAAGCGCGCCGGGGGAATTTCACCGCCGCAGCGTTCACAGATACCATACTGCCCCATGTCGATCACTCGCAGGGCGTGTTCGATGTCCTTCTGACGACGCTCAAGGACGACGATCAGAGCGGCAGTTTTCTCTCGTTCGACAATTTCCGTGTCGCCTTCGTCTAATTCAACGTCCACTTCACCTTGCATCAGATTTCGCAGATGTTCCAACTCTTCGTTAACTTGTTCAAGGTTGGTAAGCAGTCTTTTGCGGTCGGTTGTTGATTTTTTCGGCATGACAGTTCCTTCTCATTCACGAATAAGGTAGAAAATGTGGGAAATGTTATAGCAGCTTTTGTTCGTTCCGTCAATAGGCAAATGCACTCAGGGGGTAGGATCATTATGCGCTGTTTTGTTCCAGCTCCCCCTTTGGTATACTATCTCTAGCACAATCGTTCTTGCAATCCCAAATGGATTATAGCATGGCAGATGAACGCAGCGCGGCACAGAGCAACGTCCAGAGACTCTCAGGGCTGAGCAAGAGAGAGATTTCCGGCGAAAGGCAGACCGAGGACGGCCGCGTCGACTATGCGTTGCGTCCCAAGAGCCTGGACGAAATGGTTGGTCAGGAGAGGTTGCGCGAGAAGATGCGTATTCTTGTGCAGGCGGCGCGTCAGCGCGGCGAGGCCTTGGATCATGTACTCCTATATGGTCCGCCGGGGCTTGGCAAGACCACGCTCAGCCACATTCTTGCGCATGAGATCCAGGGCAATCTCAAACCGACGTCGGGGCCGGCAATCGAAAAGGCGGGCGATCTGGCGACCATACTCACAAATATGCGCAAAGGGGACATTCTCTTTGTTGACGAAATCCACCGCTTGGGCCGCGTGGTCGAGGAGATTCTCTACCCGGCGATGGAAGATTTCGTGCTCGACATTACGGTCGGCAGCGGCCCGAGCGCACGCAGCATTCGCCTTAAGCTGCCCCGGTTTACCATCATCGGCGCGACCACGCGGCTGGCCCTGATGACGGCGCCTTTACGCGCCCGGTTCGGTGTTGTCGAACGCTTTGATTTTTACAGCCGGGAGGCACTGGAAACGATAATCCTCCGTGCCGCGGAAATGCTTGAAACGCCTATCGACGGCGCCGGCGCTTCCGAAATCGCGCGCCGGTCCAGGGGAACGCCGCGGGTGGCCTTGCGGCTACTGCGGCGGGTGCGCGACTATGCCCAGGTGCGGGCGGACGGCAACATTACAGTGGCCCTGGCCGGTGAGGCGCTGGCCGTTCATGAGATCGACCATCTGGGGCTGGATGATCTGGACAGGCGCGTTTTGGATGCGATTGTCGGCAAGTTCAGCGGCGGTCCGGTTGGGCTGGGGACGCTGGCAGCCAGCATCAGTGAAGAGGACGACACGATAATGGATGTGGTGGAGCCTTATCTGCTCCAATTGGGGTTTCTGGATCGCACGCCGCGCGGGCGTATGGCCACGAAAGCGGCTTACGATCACATTGGTGCGGCTTATCCGGAGTCGCCAGAGCAAAGTAGTCTGTTCGGGAGCGGGACGGAATGAGAGGCTCGGGGACTGCAGCGCAAGAAGCCTGAATTCACAGCGAATGTCGGTGCCGGTAAGAGAAGGATCGCTGCGGGGCAGGATGTGCGACGCACGGAGATGAAAAAATGACCCAAGTGTCAGATTCACTCTTAGACCGAATGGTACAGAAGATTGTGGAGGAGGTGGATCCCGATCAGATCATCCTCTTTGGCTCGCGCGCACGAGGTGACGCGCGAGCAGGGTCGGACGTAGATCTAGTTGTAGTGGAATCTGAGCCATTTGGTCAGCAGAGGAGCCGGCGTCTGGAAACTGTCCGTCTCTATCACACCCTGGCAGGATTCGGCGTTGCCAAAGACATTTTGCTCTATAGCCGCGACGAGGTCGAGTATTGGCGCGATTCCCTCAACCATGTGCTGGCGCGGGCGCTGCGAGAAGGACGTGTACTCTATGAGCGACGTTAAATGCGCCCACCTGTTAGTGGAGGCCTCGAAGAGGGATGTCGAAGCCCTGAGGGGCATGAGCGATGCCTCCGTTTTCGCCGATGAAATCTTCGGCTTCCATGTGCAACAGGCTAGCGAGAAATTGGTCAAGGCATGGTTGGCACTGTTGGGCGAAACATATCCGCTAACACATGATCTTGAATTGCTATTCAATCTCATCAAAGAACGAGGCGTCGCCGCGTCGGCCTTTTTGGCGCTTATCGAATACACGCCCTATGCTGTTCAGTTCCGCTACGAAGCCATCGGGGCTGATAAAGCGCCACTTGACCGGCGGGCAGGCCTGTGCCTCGTGGAAGCCTTGCTGACGCAGGTTCAGTCGCAATTCAGTGGCGTGGAATAAATCTGATGGAAACGACACCTCACCCCAGAGTTGCGTTGTAAAGACGTTCGATGTTCTGCCGGTGGGTGGCAACGGCGGCAGGTGTGCGGCGATTTTCGGGCAGAAGGGATTCGGCAATCTCCTCTGACCGGCTCCAGAAAGAGTTCTCGGCAGCCGCCTGGGATACGGTCCGCCGCAGTCCGTGGAGATAGCCGACGTCGGCGGCCAACCGCCCCATCACCTCCACTTTGTCCGACGAGACGGAACCGATGCGGGGAATGTACAGTTGTAGTCGTCGTCCCTTCACCAGGCGTGCCAGAAGGCGCAGGCTCTCAATTTCATCCTCGCCGTCAGAATCTTGCCCCAGCTCCGGCAGCGTAAGATCGCTGCCAAAAGCGCCCCCACAGAGTATCCCCATTGCCGGGAAGTAGACCAGGTTGGCATGCTGCTGGGAGTAGATATCCAGCAGGTGCTGGCCGACATTGATGTGGGCTACGCCGCCCGGGCGAGTTTCAACGCGCTGCAGTCCGACATCGCGGTCAGAACTGGTGAAGAGTGTCGCTGTTTCTTCAGCCACATCGAAGCGTGAGTCGACATCAGGCGGAGGGTCGATGATCAGAAGCCTGTCGGGCGTACCGAGCAGGCGCGCCAGGACAAAGAGCGAGTGGGAAGGGGGTTCGCCTTCACTATACAGTTCCAACTGGTCGTAGAGCTGGGAAATTTTCATCGAATGGGCGCCTGACCGGTATGCCTGTCTGCGCCTGTGTCTCCGGCTGCTTGGCGCCGGTCAGATTGTCCACCGCAGTCGCAGAAGGCGTCGGCCTCCACCGATTGCGAGAGAGTGGAAAGCGCCTGCACCACAGCCTCCAACCCCCTGTAGTCTGTCGCCTGGGCAGACGCGGGGGGCCGCTCAGCGCTGATTTCGTCAACAATAGCAAGTCCGGCGAAGCAGATGCCCACTTCCTTCGCAAGCCCGATCTCCGGCACCAGATTCTGGCCGAGAACGTCGGCGCCCCAGGTCCGAAACATGTGCGCCTCGGCGGCGGTCTCCCGCCTGGGGCCATCCACACCCAGATAGACGCCCCCCGGCGCCATCGGCAGGATGCGCGACAGCGCCTCTGTCAGGCGGGGACAGACAGCCGGGGTCTGGCTGAGGCCGCCCGTGCCCTCATTCTCATAGAAAGTCTGCGGTTGATGGCGGGTAAAGTCTATGTAATCGGTGATCAGTACGGGATGGCCCGGCCCCAACATAGGATTGACGGCGACGACGCTATCCAGCGCGACAATCTGGCTGACGTTCAGCGCCTGCGCAGCGTGGAGCGTGGCCCGGGGATCGGTGCGGGAGGGCAAGCCATAGTAGGGTTGTATCCAGACTGATGAGGCGCCCGGTCGGCCGCGCAATGCGAGAGGGCCAACGGTTCCGAACTGGGTATCGACGGTACTTTCTTCGACGAGAGGGCCGATGGCTTCCAACGATTGCGGTGGAAGCGGTACGGCCAGCAGGAGCAGCAGCGGTTTCAACTGTTTCCCCGGACGCAATGTGATATAATACGGCTACTTAATCCTCATCCTGCGGTAGGCGCTATCTGCGTCCACGATAGCATCAGTTGCCAGCGATAGCAAAACGGATGAAGATATCGGCATCATCAGCGTGCTCGGAGAGATTCGATGGGTAGACCGGTTCGCATTGCTCTGATCGGAGCCGGCACATTTGTGCGTAAAGCGCATGCACCATCTTTGCTGGAGCTGGGAGACGCGGCGCAGATTGTGGCAGTGTACAGCCGCACGCGGGCATCCGCCGAAACGGTGGCGGACGCCATCCCCTACGATGTTGACATTTACACGGATATCGCAGCGCTGCTGGCGAACGAGGGTGTTGAGGCGGTCGATATCGTCCTGCCGATTCCGATGTTGCCGGAGGTTGTCTCTCAGGCGCTGGCGGCGGGAAAGCACGTCTTCAGCGAGAAACCGATCGCGCAGACGGTTGCCGAGGCGCAGGACCTGATCGCACGCAGCCGGCCCTACGCAAACCAGGTGTGGATGGTGGGCGAAAACTGGCGCTACGAAGAGGCCTTTCATACCGCGGCGCAGGCGATTGCAGCCGGCCGGATCGGTCAACCCCTTTTCTGCGACCTGTCATTGCAGTTGCAGGTACAGGCCGACTCGCTGCATGTACAGACTACCTGGCGCAATTCGGGCGAGGTTTTGGGCGGCTATCTGCTGGATGGCGGCGTGCATCATATTGCCGGTCTGCGCGTGCTTTTGGGAGAGATTGAGAGTGTGTGCGCGCTGACGGCAGCGCATCGAGCCTACCTGCCGCCGGCGGACACGATGAGCGCGGCGCTGCGCTTTGCCAGCGGCGTAGTCGGCACCTATTTGATCACGTATGCGGTCGGCAGTACACTGGGAACGGATGCGGTTCATATTGGCGGGACTGAGGGCAGCCTGCGTGTCTCGCGCGGCGAGCTTGTGCTGAATCGCGGCGAGGAGAGCGAGCGCCAGGAGTTCAATGTCCTCATCAGCGTGCGAGAGGAGTTGGCGGCGTTCCTGGCGGCCGTGCGGGATGGCGCGCCGCACCGGAATTCGCCGCAGGAGGCGTTGCAGGATCTAGCCGTCGTGGAGGCGATGTTGGCGTCGGCGCAGGCGGGAACTTTACAGCGGGTTGAGAGACACGTGTGACGAAGTGGATTGAAAAGATTCGTAACTACTAAGCCACAGTAGTTGACCAGCCAGTCATCCCTGGAACCATTCAGGCTCTTGTTGACGCAACTGGTGTACAGGCGTCGCCGTGCTCGCCAGCCGACACGCTGCGAAGAAGGCACACGGTCGGTGAGGGATGGTTTTGGAGGGGGGCGTTGCGGGGGCGCAGCCCCTGCACAAGGGAGGGCCGAAGGCCCGACCGCCCAAAATACAACAATGAGGGGAGAAAAAACACCATTGCTCGCCTCGTTCAGGGTTGCGTATCAGTTGCGGCTGCGTAGTTACAAAGATTCTAAAATTCCCCGGACTTTGCTCTGTTTCCGGAAGGAGGCAGGCCCACGGACGAAGTGAGGACGAATGCGCCGCGAGGGGACTCTCGGCTGTTGCAACCTTACCGTTATCGTTTGGACCAGGAGCGTTCCGTTCCTGCCCAAGGAGGGAATGATGGAAATCTTAGGTATTGATATCGGCGGTAGCGGCATCAAGGGCGCATTGGTGGATGCGGAGACAGGAGAGTTGCTCACCAAGCGCCGGCGAATTGCAACGCCGGACCCGTCGACGCCGCAAGCCGTGGCCGAGGTAGTGTTGGAGATCGTCCGTCACTTCGGTTGGGTAGGGCCTATGGGATGCACGTTCCCGGCAGTGATTCGCAATGGCGTAGTCTGTACAGCTGCAAATGTAGACAGTTCATGGATCGGCACTGATGCCACCGCCTTGTTTGAGCGGGTGACAGGATGTCCGGCGTCGATCGTCAATGATGCCGATGCGGCCGGAATCGCGGAGATGGTGTTTGGCGCGGGCAGAGACCAACCCGGGGTCGTCGTGCTGCTCACATTGGGCACTGGCATAGGCTCGGCGCTCTTTGTCGACGGACATCTGGCACCAAATACGGAGTTCGGGCATCTGGAGATTGACGGCCACAACGCCGAGAGCAGGGCGGCGAGCAGCGCCCGCAAACGGGAAAAGTTGAGTTGGGAAAAGTGGGGGAAACGGCTCAACAGATATTTTCAGACTGTTGAATTTCTGCTTTCGCCGGATCTGTTTATCATTGGCGGAGGTGTAAGCAAGAGAAGCCACAAATATGTCAAGTACATTGACGTGAGGGCGCCGATTGTGGCGGCCCAGATGCGCAATCATGCCGGGTTGATTGGCGGCGCGATGGCAGCGCATGCCCTGATTCAAGGCAATGGGGATGCCGAGCTGGATCCCGCCATTCTTTATGAGCCGGAGTAAGACTGAATGTGCTGCCACTCTGCCTATTTTCGAGAAATCTTATTCACGAATCAGCGACGGGTAGATTGCCGACTGAACGCAGCACCGAGAATCCCACTACGTGACTAGAGCACGGGGCGCGGGCTCACCACATTATGCGAACTCACAGCATAGCAAAGCAAAGACGAATTCGAGGAGAAGAGCAACCATGACAATGATGCAAGAAGCGGCGGCAGTAGGCCAGTCGATCTGGCTGGATTTCATCAGGCGCTCCTTCCTGGACTCCGGCGAACTGGGTGAACTGGTCGCCGATGGTCTGCGGGGCGTTACGTCCAACCCGTCGATTTTCCAGAAGGCGATCACCGCCAGCACCGATTACGATGCCGCGGTTGAACGGTTGGTCGGTGAAGGCAGGTCGGTCAATGACATATACGAGGCGCTCGCCATCCAGGACATCCGCCGCGCCTGCGACATCATGCAGCCGGTATATGACAGCACGGACGGGCTGGACGGCTATGTCAGTCTGGAAGTCAATCCGAAGCTGGCCTACGATACGGAAGGCACGGTCATGGAAGCCCGGCGCCTCTCTTCTCTGGTGGACCGGGCGAATGTAATGATCAAGGTGCCGGCCACACCGCAGGGCATCCCGGCGATAGAGACGCTGACTGGCGAGGGCATCAACATTAATGTCACACTGATATTCTCGTTGCAGCAGTACGAAGATAGTGCGATGGCCTATATTCACGGTCTGGAAAAGCTGGCTGCCGCGAACGTGGATTTCAGCCGGGTGGCGTCAGTGGCTTCTTTCTTCGTCAGCCGCGTGGACGGCAAGGTGGATTCCAGCCTGAGTGAACTCGGCAACAGCGAGCTACAGGGGAAGATTGCGATCGCCAACGCCAAGATGGCCTATCACCGCTTCAGCGAGCTTTTCAGCGGACCTCGCTGGGAGAAGCTGGCGGCGCAGGGTGCGAGGGTGCAGCGTCCGTTGTGGGGCAGCACCAGCACCAAGAATCCCGATTACCCGGATACGCTCTACCTGGATACACTGATCGGACCCCACACAGTCAATACGGTTCCTCCTGAAACCCTGGAAGCCTTTCTTGATCATGGAACCGCTGCCCGTACCGTGGATGCGGATGTGGAGCAGGCCCGCCAACATTTGGCGCAGCTGGCCGAACTGGGCATCGACTTGGACAGTATCACTGCGCAGCTGATGATTGATGGTGTCGACGCCTTCGCCGACTCATTTGATGAGTTGATGGCGGGAATCTCCGAAAAAGTGGCCGCGATCGCCGGCGGGGACAGCAACCAGACGCGAGAACGCGCCGATTTTTTTACGGAGCCCTCCGGGGCCAGATAGAGGATGCTCTGGAGGAGACCGACAAGGAACGCATCGTCACCCGCATTTGGGCGCGGAGCCACAGCGTGTGGAGTGACAGCCCGGACGAGATAAGCAACCGGCTCGGCTGGCTGGACATTGCAGTCCGAATGGACGAGGAGCGCCATTGCATAAGCGCTCTGCTGCAGGACGTTGAGCAGGAGGGCTACACGCAGGCAGTCCTACTGGGAATGGGCGGCTCGAGCCTGGCGCCGGAGGTGTTTGCGCGTACATTCGGCAGCGGCGCGATCGCGCTGCGGGTATTGGACAGCACGCACCCGGCTGCAGTTCAGAGCGTGGCCGAAAGCCTGGATCCGGCGCGAACGCTCTTTATCGTCGCCACCAAGTCCGGTACTACGTCTGAAACACTTTCGCTATTCAAATTCTTTTACAATCAGCTGCAGGATCAGCTCGGCGATTCGGAGGCGGGACAGCACTTCATCGCCATAACGGATGCAGGCACCGACCTCGTCAAATTGGGCGAAACTTATAACTTCCGCTCGGTCTTTGTCAACGATCCCAATATAGGCGGCCGCTATTCGGCGCTGTCGCACTTCGGGCTTACGCCAGCCGCGCTGGTCGGAGTGAATCTACGACGTCTGCTGCGACGGGGTCAGGAGGCGAAGAACGACTGCGGCCGGCATATTACCGGATCGATCAATCCGGCTGCGCAGATTGGCGTGGTGATGGCGGAGATGGCGAAAGCGGGCCGCGACAAGCTGACAATTATCGCCGACGACGAGGTGGCTTCGTTCGCCGACTGGCTGGAACAGCTTATCGCCGAGAGCACGGGCAAATCGGGGACGGGGATTGTGCCGGTGGTGGGCGAACCGGGGGCATCTCCAGACGCATATGGCACGGACCGGTTGTTCGTGCATCTCCAGTGGAGCGACACGGGCGTGCAGGACAGGACGGTCCAGGCGCTGATAGACGCCGACAACCCGGTAATTCGCGTCCGCTTCCGCGATCGATACGATCTGGCGGCACAGTTTTTCATATGGGAGTTTGCCACGGCGGTGGCCGGAGCGCGGCTGGGCATTCACCCGTTCGATCAGCCGGATGTCGAGTCGGCAAAGCAGCAGTCGCGCCAGATGATGTCGGCCTATATGGAGAGCGGAAGGCTGCCCGAGCCGCAACCATCGTTTGAAGCCGACGGCGTGAAAGTTTACCTTGACACGCAGGACGGAGTTGCGCCTTCCGGCAGTCCGGGCGAAGCGTTGGCGGCATTTCTGAAACAGGCCGAGGCGGGGGATTACATAAGCATACAAGCGTACTTACAGCCCTGCTCCGCCGTGAACCGACTGCTCGGCACCATGCAGAGAGGTCTGCGGGACCGGACAAAGCTGGCAACGACTACCGGTTTGGGACCCCGTTTTCTTCACTCGACCGGTCAGTTGCATAAAGGGGATCGCGGCAATGGCCTCTTTATCCAACTTATTGACAGACCCGCCTCGGACGTCGACATACCCGATGAAGCTGGCTCATCCCGGTCGGCGCTGCCGTTTGGCGTCCTGATCCAGGCGCAGTCGCTGGGAGATCGGCAGGCGCTGCTGGATGCAGGGCGGCGCGTGATACGGATCGATCTAGGGGAAAACTCGCAAGCAGAGTTGGAGCGGCTAGTCGAGTCGATTAGTGCGGCGTAAGAGATACTCGCTTAGGGCTGGGCCTGTGACCGGTAGATGGGCAGAGAGTGGTTTGGAGGAGAGGGCCCTGCTAAGAATTGTGCTTTCATTGCGATGCGATAAAGAAACCAGATGCAAGACATAGAAGCCCTAAAGCGACGTGCAGCTGAAGCGGCGGTGGCGCATGTTGAGTCCGGGATGATTGTGGGGTTGGGCGCGGGGAGTACGGCACTGAAGGCGCTCGAATGTATCGCTGAACGCTTGGTGGAGGGCACACTCTCAGATATTTTTGGCGTCCCCTGCTCGGAACAGGTGGCCGCCGACGCCCGCCGGCTGGCCATTCCGCTCACCACGCTTGAAAGTCATCCGCGCGTAGATCTAACGATAGACGGAGCCGACGAGGTAGACCCTCAGCTGCGGGTTATCAAAGGCGGGGGCGGCGCGTTGCTGCGTGAGAAGATTGTTGCCCAGGCCAGCGCGCGCGAAATAATCATCGTCGACGAACGCAAGCTCTCCGAGCGACTGGGTATGCAGTGGGCGCTACCGGTGGAGGTGATCTCCTTTGGCCTGCGCGGCCATGCCGCCTTTATTGAGTTGCTTGGAGCGTCTGTGCAGGTGAGGACGGGGCCGGACGGCTGCCCATTCAACACGGACAGCAGCAATTTGATTCTCGACTGCCGGTTCGGCCCGATGGATGATCCAGAGTCCATCGCCGGCGCGCTGGAGGGACGGGCCGGGATCGTCGAGCACGGCCTTTTTCTCGACCTGGTGACAGACCTGATAGTCGCCAGCCCCGCGGGTATTCGACACCAAGCCCGATAACAGACTAATCGACAGCGACTGACTTGCTCTGAAAGCCCGCGCTTCAGTGGTTTGGGCGCGCCTCAAGTCCGCCCTGGTCGGCATAACCGTTCTGGTTGCAAGGGGACGCAGGCGCCGCATCTGCCATTACATTGAGGGCTGGCGGCAGCCAATATTTAAGACATTGCAGATCAGTTTTCGGGGATAATCAGTTCATCGCCGACACGGACCAGGTCGGGATTGGAGATGTTGTTCGCGGCCATGATCGCATCCACGCTGACGCCGAACCGCTGGGAAATAGCGCTAAGGCTGTCCCCTTCCTGGACGGTGTAAGTTGTCCGGTTCAGGGTGATGACATCGGCGGCGGTCAGACCGGGAATGCGAAGTACGGTATTTTCCCTCACGACATGTGGATTGGTAATCGTGTTGCTGTTGAAGGCGATGATCTCTGCAATAGTAACGCCGTACTGTTCGGCGATGGCGGCGAGTGTCTCGCCGGAACGAACTGTGTGCGTGCCTGCGGTGCGAGACAGAACCGGGTCGATTGTACTCCGGTCTGCGCCTGGCTGACCAGGGGCGTCACTCACGCCGGGAATCAATAAATTCTGGCCAACATCCAAGCTGTGCTCGTCTCGCAGACCGTTCATCTCCATGATCTGATTCAAAGAGGTGTCGAAACGGAGCGCAATCGACAGGAGCGTGTCTCCCTGCTGGACTGTGTACTGGAAGGGCTCCGCCGTGGGCGTAGGGATGCCTTCGGCAGTAGTCACGCCGGGCACATAGGGCATACGGAGCACTTGACCCACTTGCAGTGCGTCGGTGGTCAACAGATTCATCTCTCGAATCCTCTGGATTTCGGTGCCGAACCTATCTGCAATTGTGGAGAGTGTATCCCCCGGTCTGACTTCATAGGTAATCGTAGTCGGCTCAGGCGTGTCTTCCGGTGTCGGCACGGGCGTTTCGGTTTGTGCTGGTTCCGGTGTATCCGGTTGCATCACAACCGGTTCCTCCGCTTGCGTTCCCAGGGAGTTGCCGACCTCTTCGGCAAGCCGTTCGCGGGTACATGCGGAGAGCAGGAGCACTGCCGCCAGTGTCAGAATGGCGCCAGTCGTCCACCGTGCGATTGTTGAGTGCTCTACTGCCCGTCCATTTGAGCGCGCCTGCATGCCCATCGTTCTTCTCCACTTCTATAGGCCAACTGCCCGTCTATCAGCAGCCGAAAGTCTGGAAACCCGAGCCCAGAAGGCGGCTCCGACTGCCCCCTGGGCTCTATTTTCGTGTCTTCTGCCTACGGAAAACGGACAGAAAACTGCATTCAGTTAGACGATCTGCCATTTCCTTTTTACTGGCATTCTAAATCATAGCACACGCAGAATGGCATCGCAAGCAGTTTCTAGAATCCGTGGTAACTACTAAGCCATAGTAGTTGACCAGCCAGTCATCCTTGGAACCATTCAGTGGCTTGGTGACGCAGCTGGTGTACAGCCGCGGCCATGCTCGCCAGCCGACAAGTTGCGAAGAAGGCACACGGTCGGTGAGGCATGTTTTTGGAGGGGGGCGTTGCGGGGGCGCGGAACTGCGGTTTTTCGTTTTCAGTTTTTTGTTTTTAGTGAACTGCGCACGGAAGTGGTAAGTGGCACGGGACGGCAAGTAGGGGTGGAGACACTGCTGGCCAGACACGTTGCTGGAAAAGAGTGAACAAGGTGGCTAGCCTAGGGGGGCGTTGCGGGGGCGCAGCCCCTGCACAAGGGAGGCCGCTTGCGGCCGACCGCCCAAAATACAACAGTGAGGGGAGAACGAACACCTTTGCTCGCCTCGTTCAGGGGTGCGAATCGGTTGCGGCTGCGTGGTTACAGTCTGTGAAACATCTCCGACCTTGCCTGGCAGTTTACTCAGGAATCCCCGGCAGCGACGAGACTGGGAGCGGCTGAGGCAGGAGCTGGCGGCCGCGAAACGGCCGGGAAGGTGCCCGAATCTGCAGTCCGAGACGAGTCAATCGTAAGAAAACGGTCCGGAAACGTTCCGACAGTTGGCCGGAAGGATGTGGCTAAACGACGTACAATCATGGCATTGACGGTCTGAAAAGCGGATCACGGAGGTCCAGCCATGTTTTTGCGAATACTGTTGACAGGAACGACCCTTCTGCTACTGACCCTGGTGGCGTCTGTTGGCGCGGCGGCAGGGGCAGGGCAGGATGGAATCTCAATCACTGCTTTGAATAAAGTGCGCGCGTATGCAGCGGCGGCGCGGGTGGATGGACGCAGCTACGCGGTAGATGGAGGCCGGCTCTATGCAGGGGTCAACGGCGTTTGGGAGCCGCTGGCGGCGCCGGCAGGTGTAATCGTCAACGCGGTAGCGGTGGACAGGTTAGATTCGGAGACCGTATTTGTCGGTGCTGCCAACAGGCTCAGCGTTTTCGTCTCTCGGGCAGGCGGAGAGGGCTGGAAGGAAGTCCGCCTGAATTCTGACGCGATTGGCGGCGTTACTGCTCTGGCCTTTGACGCGTCCAACCGGCTGCTGTATGCGGGTACGGATGCGGACGGGGTCTACCGTCTGCGGGATATTGGCGGAAGGGTTGGGCCGGGCCTGGTTGCCAGCGGGCATTTGCTGTTGGAAGAGCCGGTGGAGGAGATCGCGGCTGACAGCACGGGTGCGGGACTGGCGTTTGTGCGCACTCTGGAGAAGCTGTATCGAGCTGAGGCGTATGGTATGCGGTGGGTGGTTGTCGACGCTCTGCCCTCCCCGCCGACAGCGGTGGTGGTTGCCGACACGTCGCCGCCGAGGGTCTATGTGGGCACGGCCGGCGCGGGCGTGCAGGTAAGCAGCAGCGGCGCGGCATGGCGATCGGTCAATCATGGGCTGGGCAGCCAGGATGACGTTCCGCTAGTGATCAGCGACGTGGCGGTCGACCCGGCGCATCCGCAGGTTTTGTATGCCGCCACAGGAGTCTTAGCTGCGGGCGCAGCGCGGGGACCTTCCGGCAGTGTGGCGATGAGCACCGACGGCGGCGGCCAGTGGGAAATTATGGCAGCGTTGGAGGATGCCCCGGCGGCCGAACTGCTGCCAGTGACCGGAAGGACAGGGATGGTGTACGTGCTCACTACAGCCAGCCGTACACCGCTGGCGCTGGGTGGGGAGGCATATTTGGAGACGGTGGAAACGGCCTTAGTTCCGGGCCACGGCGTGAGGAATTCAGGTCAGCTTGCCTGGCTACTGGCTGGGCACGCCAGCGCAGCGCTCATCATTCTGGCGGTCGGTGAGTTCAGAAGTGGTAGCCGGCGGAGAGTGAGCGCCGCTTACGACATGCGCACGGTTCAGGTGGGTTGGAGGGAAAAGCTCCATCCTAATCAGGTTTGACACCGTCGAACACTGCGGCTGCGATAGGAAGGCGCCCGCTCCCCCGTGGGCGTCTTCGAAGTTCATGGTAATTTCGTAACTACTAAGCCATATACAGTGCTTATCTTGACCTGTCCTCTGTCCCTGACGCCATTCAGGATATCTGATTGCGTCTTCGGTCGGCACCCGCCGGGTTGGTGGAGCGGCTCTGCTGGAATGCGCAGACACGGTCGGAACTGCAGTTTTTAGTTTTCAGTTTTTAGTTTTCAGTGGACCACCAGTCGTCAGTGGAACGCCGGTGATTAGCGGTCGGTGGTCGGTGGGTTGAGGCGACAGGTGAGAGAGTAGACACCGTTTGCCAGACACGACGCTGGGGAAGAGTAACCACGGTCGGTGAGGCATGTTTTTGTAGGGGGGCGTTGCGGGGGCGCAGCCCCTGCACAAGGGAGGGCCGAAGGCCCGACCGCCCATAAAATAGTAGAGAGTTGAGAGAGCACTTTTGCTCGCTTCATTCAGGGTTGCGAATCAGTTGGGACTGCGTATTTTCGCTTTTCCGTTTTGTGCTCTGACGTAAGGACGAGGACGGTTGCAGGTATGGACATTTTCCTGTGCAGCGCCCGTTTGGCGGCGGTAGAGGGCTCAGTGTGCCTGAGAATGGGTGCGGCGTTGAGTGGGAGGCACACAGTCCAAGGGCTGGAGTCGGCATAGTGCTGGTTTGAAGGCGGGCGCGCTACCGCAGCTGGGGAAAGGCTGATGCGATGGCCAAGCCGGCAAAGAGGAGCAGCATGAGGAATGCTCTGCCGCCTGCGAAGAGGAAGAAGAGCGACCAGGGCGCAACGCCCAGAATGATGCCGGCCAGGGCCCAGTGCGGTAGCTTGCGGCCGCGCCGGTTGCCCACAGCGCGGCGAATGACGCGGGCCACCAGGGTTCCGCCGCCGGAACCGGCAATGAAGGCGATGAAGAAGCCGAAAAAGCCGATGCTGCCTAGCAGAAAACCGACGATTGGGGCGAAGATCAACGTAAGCACAAATCCAACGGCGAGGGCGACAATGTTATCCCGGCCCAGGGCATTGAAGTAGATATTCTGTTGCTCACGTACACATTCATTGCAGCGGTAGCCGACGGGCGTACGCACGGCGCAGGAAATGCAGATAGGTTTGCCGCATTTGTTGCATCGTAGAAGCGTTTCCCGATCCGGGTGATTGGCGCAGGTCAGGCTTTCCGGTTCGCCGTCGCTCCCAACCACGATTGGGGCGGGCTTGCCGTCATAGATGGCGCGACGGGCAGGGTCCCCGAGGATCTCGTAGGCCTTTTCGACTTCCTCCAACTTCTGTGCAGCGTAGGCCCGGTCTGCGGCGGACTCCAGAGTTTCGGGTTGGTACAGCAGTTGCAAACGTCTGAACTGTTGCGTGATCTCCTCTTGGCCGGCATCCTCATGCAGATCCAGCGTACGGTAATGCTCCTTCTCAGGATGGCGGGATTCGTCTGACATCTGATTTCGCTTTCAACTATGTCGCGGGCGCCCGAAAGGGGGGCGCCTCGTGAGGGTCTCGCCGTTCATTTGAGCTTATCCATGAGCGTCTGATAGAAGTAGCTGCGCGGACGAAGGCGGACAAAGCGGGCTTGATAGGGGCTGCTGTTGACGACGATTTCATCCGAATCGTCAACTTCGACCTCAAACTGACCGTCGACGGTGAGCATGGCGGAGTGGTCGCTGTAGACGCGCAGGCGCACTTCCGTGCCTTCGGAGAGGACAACAGCCCTGTCCATGCTCATGTGCGGGGCGACGGGGATCACGAGGATGTTGCGCAGGTCCGGCGGCAGGATTGGCCCACCGGCTGCGAGGGCGTAGGCAGTGCTGCCTGTGGCTGTGCTGACGATCAGGCCGTCGCAGGTGTAGGTGGTCAGGTAGCCGTCGTCAAGGTTGGCGCTGACGCGGACGATGCGGGCGAGGCTGCCGCGGCTGAGGACGACATCGTTGAGGGCGTCGAAAGTACAGCGGACGAGAGGTTCGCCGCCGTTGGGTCTTGCCTTTTCGACGAGTGTGCGCACCATGAGCCGCTCTTCAATCCAGTAATCGCCCTGGAGCAGTTTTTCCAAGGGGGAGCGCCAGTCCTGGGGGAAGATTTCGGCCAGGAAGCCGAGCCTTCCCATTTTTACACCTAACATGGGTACGTTGAAGGCCGCGCCAAGTCGCGCGGCCCGCAGCATGGTGCCGTCGCCGCCGAGCGTGATCAGCAGGTCGACCTCGGGGAGTCTGGCCTTGACAACTTCGGCATCCCAGGCGGAATGGCGCCAGGTTTCATCTACGCCGGCGCGGCGCAGAAACATTTCCATCTGACCTGCGAGGTCCAGCGATTCCGGTTTACGCGGGTGGTGCAGAATGCCTATACGTCGAAATGGACTTTTTGCGTCGTCCGTCATTTTTTTTATTCTTTCGTGAGCGATGTGGTGTAGGCATTTAAGCTTAAATCGTTACACACATATTCAAATAATATGCTTGACCGTTTGAGGTCATATCCGGGCTGTGTTAAGATGGATCTATGCGCATTCTGATTATTTCTGATATTCACGCAAATTTCGTCGCCCTGGAAACGGTCATGTCCGACGCTGCGGGCCGTTTCGACGCGGTCTGGTGTTTGGGCGATGTCGTTGGGTATGGCCCAGCGCCGAATGAGTGCGTTGAGTTGGTTCAGGCGGAAACCGATCTGTGCGTAGTCGGCAACCACGATTGGGCTGTGCTGGCACACCCCAACCTGGATATACAGCACTTCAACCCCTTGGCACGTGCGGCCGTTGAATGGACGCGAAGCCAACTTAACCAAAAGAGTCGTACGTTCCTCGATAGTTTACCAGCGAAACCCCTTGAACCGGAAGGCGCGGACAGTATTATATTAACCCACGCCAGCCCGCGGGAACCGGTGTCGGAATATGTCCAGTCGCCCGAAATCGCCTTGGAAAACTTTGCCCACTTCGAGACCAAGATGTGTCTGGTGGGTCACACGCACAAACCGGCGATTTACCGCTGGCAGTTGAGAAAGATATTTTCGAGGCGAGGTAGACGGAACGGTGTACCGGTGACTGTTGATTTTCTGAGGCCCTATGAGGGACAACGTGTACGCCTTGAACTGACTGACCTGGAACGCCTGATTCTCAATCCCGGCAGTGTAGGGCAACCTCGGGACAACGATCCGAGAGCTGCATACGCCCTGCTGGACCTGGAGGAGTTGACTTGGGAACAGTGTCGGGTAGCGTACCCGATCGATTTGACGCAAAGCCAGATGCGCGTCGCCAATCTTCCGCGCCGGTTGATCGACCGCCTGACCTATGGAAGCTAGTTTGCGCTCGACCAGCTAGTCAGATGCCAAAGAAGTAGCACGCCTCTAACTTTTCTCGCTCCCCTCAGTCCCTAATTCTTCATTTCTGGTTTGTCCCATCTCCAGCCGATTGTACATTTCGAACCAGTCGGGCAGATCGCGGCTGCGGTCGTGGGCCTTGCGCCGTTCGTCTTCGCGCCTCCATGCGATCATGCGCCGAGTGATTTCCTCTTTGACATTTCGGGGGTTGGGCACGTGATCAAAGGTGAAGGCGCCCTCGCCGGCCGCGGTCTGGACGATGATGTTGCCATAGTTCAGCATCATCTTCAGCGGGGAGTTCATCTCGAGGGTGATGTCCTGGATGTCACTGAGTTGGGCTTCGCGGCGTTGTTCGCTGAGGAAGAGCGGTAGCTTCTCGACATCGATAATTCTGTCTTCGGTCACCGTGTAGGTGTCATTCCACCAGTCGGCTACGGCCCAGAGGATCCAGCCCAGGGTAGCGAGCGTCACCAGTCCACCACCCAACAGAAGTGTCTGCGCGTTCAAACTGGACAGGAGTTGATCCAACAGGGAGATCGAAGAGAAACCACCGGCCAGAAACAGGACTTCCAAAAGAAATAGAGTGCCCGGAAGTACCATCTGGACAAAGAGAACCCACCAATGCTTGTGCCAGACGATACGTTCGGTAGATTCCCAATCGAGCGAACTTTCCGCGGTGAAGGCGCGGCGCAGTTTTTGCCACAAGCGCAGCCCAGAATTCGTGTCGTCGGGGGCGGCGAGCGGCGAATCGGTACGCACACGGCTGGGCAGGTCCATGGACAGTCCGAGACGATTCTCGAGCGCGTCCTGAATGTCCAGCTTGTTTTCGGCGCTGGAACGCTGTTGGGCCAGACTGCGATGATGAAAGATAGCTGTGCGGAGCGTGTCCGGATCAGAGACGAAGTTGAAATCGATGGAGCCTGTTGTGCCGGCGGTATAGACCGACAAGGTACCGTAATTGAACAGATTTCCCCAGAAGGATGTTGCCACGTCCACGCGCTGGATTTGTTCCAGCAGTGCCTCCCGGCGTTGTTCACTGAAAAAGATAACCTTCTCCTGCTGAATGACTCGGCGGTTGGTGACGATAAAGTAATCATTCATATAGTTGAGAGTGCCCCAGATAACCGTCAGAGTTACCAGAAGGACGCTGATGCCAGGCGCTATCCAGAGCGGAAAACCAAGAGAGGCGAGGAGCCAAATGAGGCCGGCGCCGGCGACGACAGCAACGATGGTTGCCTGCGATTGGCCCAGCAGGGCCAGCCAGTGGCGCAGCTGCAAGGTGACCAGTACTTCGTCCTTTCGCAACCACTTATAGTCTTGCCGCTGTTCGGGCTCGGCGTCGTTAGCCTGGACGGGCAGGCGGGCGGCAACCTTGTCTATGATTTCAGGCCCGCATATTTGGCCGAAGCGCTGGAAGTCCTGCCGGTGAAGGCGCAGCCAAAGGCTGCCCGGTTCGGATTCGACGGTCAGTTCGACCTGGTTTGAAGCGAGGAGAGCGGTCTCGTTAAAGGTTACAACGCCGCGCACCGGCGCCCGGGGGAGAGCACGGTTGTCCTCGTCCAGCGCGCTCAGGACGGCGAGGCTGTTTTCTAACAGGATCCACATGCTGTCGGCGCTATCTCCCTGCTGCGTAATAGGATGGTATTGGGGCACGCGGTGAAAGCTGCAGAAGCCGGCCAACTGGATCTGTTCGTGGGGCGTCAGCCCGGCAAAAACAGAGACGGCGCTGATGGTTTTGGCGGGCAGTAGTTGGATTTCGGGGTCAATGGCCTGGGGAAAGCGGCGGCCGACCTGCCGGATCGTTCTCCATGGCAGTTCGAATACGGTTGTTTCGGCTTTGGCTTCGGCCCAGTGGCCGTACTTGTCGGGCGGGGCGTTATTGGTCACGCCGACGCTGCCGGGGAAACCGAAGGAGCCGCCGGTGCCCAACAGCAGGCGGTTGTCGGTTCTGCGAGGATGGTAGAGTTCAATCTGTCCTTGCGCGATGATGAAAAGCGTTTCGGGGAGCTGGTTCTGTGTATACAGGATAGTGCCCGCAGCTACGGTCTGGCTGCGGATCTCGTCGGCCAGGAAGCCGAGAACAGGCATATCGACATCGGCGAGCAGCGGTATGGTTCGCAGACGGTTGACAACGGCCTGGTAGACGGTCTGCTGATGGGTCGCGGGATAGCGGTAGAGCAGTCGTTCCAGTGTGGGTCGTTCGATACACAGGGCTGAGACTTCGTTTTCGGCTGTGGCGGAGCTGATGTATTTGAGGCTGAAGGTCAGTTCGAAACGTCCGATAATGTCGCCGGCGATGGCGATGCGGGCCAGTGTATCTTCAACGCCGGCTGCGTTACTGTCGCGGCGGGCGATGCGAACGGAGCCGCTGAGAATAAAGTAGAGGTACTCAGCGGCATCATCCTGCCGGGTGAGCTCGTCCCCTGGGGAAAAGTCGACGACGAGGGAGTTTTCCTGGAGGAGCCCGGCGATCTCGTCCATGGGCAACCCCTTCAGGTAGACAAGGGATTGCAGCAGGGCCAAAGTTGGAGGGACGCCAACATAACGGGCGATGCCGGCCCGGTTGCCGCGGGTCATTGCGAATGCTCCTTCACAGATGTTCCTTGACCGATTGCGCGGCTTTCCGGTTCATTCCCGGCACGGTCCGCAGTTCGTCCAAAGTGGCCTGGCGCATTTTGTCGAGATCGCCGTTGAAGAATTGAAGCAGTGCTTTGCGCCGTCTGGGGCCAATGCCGGGTAGCGTATCGAGCACCGTATTGGTCTGCCCTTTGCGGCGCAGATTGCGATGGTAGGTGACGGCGAACCGGTGGGCCTCGTCGCGGATGCGCTGCACCATGTAGAAGGCCTGACTGCCGCGGCGGAGAAGGACCGGACCGCGGCGCTGGGGAAGGAAGATTTCCTCTTCCCGTTTTGCCAGAGCCGCTACCGGCACTCTGTCGGACAGACTGAACTCTGCCAACACTTCGTTGGCTACGCCAAGCTGGCCCTTGCCGCCGTCAACGATTACGAGGTCGGGCAGCAGTTTCCAGTGGTTGGCGCCGGCCGGTTTGCGGCCGGGCCGTTCAGGGTCTTTTTCGACGGCGCGGCGGAAGCGGCGGCGCAGTACTTCCCGCATACTGGCGTAGTCGTCGGGCTCGCCGTGCGCTCCTTTGCCGCGGATCTTGAAGCGCTTGTATGCGGACTTCAAGGGGGCGCCGCGGGCGAACACGACCATTGAGGCGACGGTATTTGTTCCCTGCAATGTGCTGACGTCGTAACATTCGATACGTGTCGGGGGCACCTGGAGGGAGAGTGCATCCTGGAGTTCCGCCAGCGCTTCAGTTTGGCGGTTGGTGTCTTCGGCCCATTGGACCTTTTGTACACGCAGATACTCGGCGGCATTGTTCTTTGCGAACTCCATCAGTTTGCGTTTCTTGCCGCGCTGGGGCATGCGAATTTCGACCTTGGTTCCGCGCCGTTTGCTCAACCAGGCGGCGAGAAGGTCTCTTGTGGGGGGCACGAACTGGACCAGCAGGCGCGGGGGGACATGGGCGGCGTCATCATAGAAACGCTGGATGAAGATGCCGATCAGGTCGCCCAGATTTTCGGCGGTAGTCTCGTGCAGTTCAACACCTTGCAGAGCGAAGTTTTCTCTTCCGATCAATCTGCCGCGGCGTACCATCAGGATTTGGACGACAGTGTCGCCGGATTTCACGTCCTGGGCTATGGCAACGACATCTTCGTCATCGTTCTGAACCCCTACGACTTTTTGCTGGTGGACGATTCGTTGGGCGGCCTTGATGCGGTCTCTGTAGACGGCGGCCAGCTCGAAATTGAAGCGTTCGGCCGCTTTGTGCATTCTCGTTTCCAACTGGTTCATCACGGCGTCGGTGTCGCCTTCGAGGAAGTCGATCAGTTGGCAGATGCTCTCGCGATATTCGGTGCGGCTCTGGGCGCCGATGCAGGGACCGCCGCACAGTTTGAGATGGTAGTAGAGGCAGGGGCTTTCGTCGTCGCCGGAAATGTTGCGGTCACAGTCGAGATAGGGGAAGACTTTGCGCATTGACTCGAGCGTACGGCTCACTGCCCAGCTGCTGGTAAAGGGACCGAAATAGCGGGCACCGTCGCTTTTTATCTGGCGCACGCGCTCGACCTTGGGAAAGTCATCCTGCCAGTTGACTTTGATATATGGATACCCCTTGTCATCCTTGAGCATGACATTGTAGTGGGGCTGGTGGCGCTTGATGAGGTCGTTCTCGAGAATCAGCGCTTCCATTTCGGTCGAGGTGACCCACCAGGTGATATCCCGCACCTTGCCGACCATTTCCTGGATGCGGGAGGAATGTTTGGCGGACTGCTGGAAGTAGCTGCGGGCGCGGTGGCGCAAGACCAATGCTTTACCCACGTAGAGAACTTTGGCATGTTCGTCCCACATGAGGTAGCAGCCGGGCTTGGCGGGTAGCTCTTCGAGTTTACGCCGCACCTGTTGCGGAATTCGTTGTTTCATGCGTTCGATTGTATCACGTCTTTTTGGCCGCTTCAATCGACTGGTCTTTCGGGGTGCATCCCGGATTTGGGGTGGGGAGATTATGCCGGCGGCGGCTGGAACTGTTTAGCGGCTCTTGGAGAGGCGCAGGGCAGGTGGCAGGCCTGGCCTTACGGTGGTCTGTTGATTGAGGGGGAACAGGGCAGGCACAAGGCCTGCCCCTACAGGAGCGTTGGGGACTTTGGCGACGACTATGGGGGAGGCGGGGGAGGGCAGGCACAAGGCCTGCCCCTACAGGACCGGTTGGGGGACTTTGGCGACGACTATGGGGGAGGCGGGGGAGGGCAGACGCAGGGAGAGAAATTACACAGTTGATGTGTAATTCCGCTGCTTGTGGCGCCCTCGACTTGGGGGATGAAATTAGACAGTCGATGTGCATTTTCACTGCTTTGAGCACCCTCGACTTGGGGGATGAAATTAGACAGTCGATGTTCAATTCCACTGCTTTGAGCGCTCTCGAATTGGGGGGTGGAATTACACAGTCGATGTGCAATTCCACTGCTTTGAGGGCCCTCGGTTTAGGGGGAGAAATTACACAGTCGATGTGTAATTTTCGAGGTTTCGGGCAGCTTCTCGCGATTAGTCTCAGATCAATGCAGTTGGACTGCGCGTCGGGCGCGGGCAGAAGTGGGGGTGCGTGTTCGGATAACTCGGGGGCGATGGACCTGGATGCCAATCTGTCAGGTTGCGTGACCCCGAATCCAGGTTGCGCCCCAGGTCCACATTCTCTTAGCAGGCTTGCACGAGTGCGCGATAGTCTCTCAGCATAGGCCATCCAGCCCCAAGACGTCGCGCCTGTTAAAATATGTTATATATTATCAGGAAGGGCTCTTTCGGCATGCGCCTGGCAGCACGAGTCTTTTCGCGAAACTTCGGGGGCCTCTTGGACCAGACGTCGTACTGACGCGGCTGGCGAGCCTGCATTGACGTCGTTGGTTGCCCGCCGTCCACGATCAGGATGCCTGCGGCACTTTCTTATTTTCTCACGCAGGGCGCTTGTAAACGCTTGCACGAGGGCTGCCATGACAGCCGGACACGTGCGTCATCCCGAAAGTCCCACATAGTCCTGCGGTTCCTGATTCATACCCAGGTTGTAACTACTAAGCCACAGTATTTGACCAGCCAGTCACCCTTGGAACCATTGAGGCTCTTGGTGACGCAACTGGTGTACAGCCGCCGCCATGCTCGCCAGCCGCCAGGTTGCGAAGAAGGCACACGGCCGGTGAGGCATGTTTTTGTAGGGGGGCGTTGCGGGGGCGCGGAACTGCAGTTTTTAGTAGTCAGTTTTTAGTTTCTAGTGAACTGCGAACGGCAGTGGTCAGTGGTCAGTGGTCAGTGGTCAGGGGTCAGTAACTTCTGCGGTTGGAGGTCGGTGGTCGGTGGGTTGAAGCGGCAAGTGGGGGAGTAGACATTGTTCGCTAGACACGATGCTTGGGAAGAGTAAACACGGTCGGTGAGGCATGTTTTTGTAGGGGGGCGTTGCGGGGGGGCAGCCCCTGCAAAAGGGAGGGCCGAAGGCCCGACCGCCCATAATACAAGAGTAGAGAATAGAGGGAACGGGTTGGCTTGGCTCGTTCGGGATTGGGCGTCAGATGCGGCTGAGCGGTGATAAGAAATGTATTTGAAATTGGAGGTATGCGGATTTGACCAGCACTTGGAGTGTGTTATAATCACTCAGGTGTCGTCTGAGCACGCGCCGACGTAGCTCAATCGGCAGAGCAGCTGTTTTGTAAACAGCCGGTTATCGGTTCGAGTCCGATCGTCGGCTCTTCTTTTAGGCGTAAAGACCGCGGCCGACGTGTGGTTTTTGGGGCGGAGGCTGGGCAGACGAAGCACATTAATACGCGTGCAATAAGAACGGGCGGGTGCCCGAGTGGACAAAGGGATCTGACTGTAAATCAGACGGCTTTCGCCTACGGTGGTTCGAATCCGCCCCCGCCCACTTCAGATGTAGTTCATTTTGATGTCGAAGTGACCAGCCCGCATAGCTCAGTCGGTAGAGCGCATTCTTGGTAAGAATGAGGTCACCGGTTCAAGTCCGGTTGTGGGCTCCAGAGAGGAACGTGGCTGGCCCGCAGAGGTTGGGCAGGCCTGGACCTCAGGGAAGTTTCGCGTTTCAGACGTTAAAAGCAGTATCAGACAATAAAGTATAGGCGCTGCAGGATCTTTGCCGCCCACCTATTGCTGGTGGGCGGTTTGCAGCAGTTACTGATGATGTTGTCCTTTTCGCGCTTCGGAGTATTCGCTTGATTTGCAGCGAGGTAGCGGATCTGACCATTAATCAAAAGCAGGAGGCAGCAACCTAATGGCGAAGGCAGTATTTGAGAGGACGAAGCCCCATGTGAACGTGGGGACGATCGGACATGTGGATCACGGCAAGACGACGCTGACAGCGGCGATCACCAAGGTGTTGGCGCTGCGAGGGATGGCG
>MPML01000092.1 GCA_002238445.1 Caldilineaceae bacterium bin5 | reverse complement strand
CAACGCCCCCCTACAAAAACATGCCTCACCGACCGTGTTTAGTCTTCCCCAGCATCGTGTCTGGCGAACGGAGTCTACTCCCCCTCTAGTCGCTTCAACCCACCCACCCCTGACCCCTACAGTTCCGCGCCCCCGCAACGCCCCCCTACAAAAACATGCCTCACCGACCGTGTGCCTTCTTTGCTACGTGTCGGCTGGCGAGCATGGCGGCCGCTGTACACCAGTTCGGTCAACAAGAGCCTGCATGGTTCCAAGGATGATTGGCCGGTCAACCACTGTGGCTTAGTAGTTACTTCGCAGGGAGTAATGCGCCAAAATCGGTATCGCTGCCAAACGTAAACGAGCTGGTCGGAAAACTGACTATCTCCTGAAAGTTCTCTCGCAATAAGATGCGATTGCCCTGAGATTCGGGTAAAGTTGCCCCTTGTGGCCCCAAATCCTGTGCTATAATAGTGTCCGAAATGAGTTGCGTTTCCTCGGTCCCTGAGAAGCCATGACTCTCGCCAAAAGAATATCTGAAGCCGAAGGAGGGCCGCTGTACGTCTGTGAGTTGCCCACTCTTCATCTTCCGATACCTATAGAAGGCGGCGAGGAAACGCTTGCAAACGCAAGCATGTAAGGGCCTGCAAAAAGGAAAAACGCCGACACAATCCGTCGCAACCCGCGCGAACCCAAGGGAAATTGCAACGAATTGAAACTAACCTCGTGAGGCTGCCTGAATCGGCTGGAGGAACCGTCTGCGAACTCAAGAAAAAAGTCCAAAAAAAAGAAATTCCGTCGACTTGGATCGACTTAGATCGACTTAGATCGACCTAACCCAGGATAATTGCATAGACTTGAGACTAGGCCTCGTGAGGCAGCCTGAATCGGCTGAAGGAACCTTCTGCGAAATCAAGAAAAAAAGTCCCAAAAAAAAGAAAACCCGTCGACTTAGGTCGACTTACGTCGACTTGGGTCGACTTGGGTCGACCTAACCCGGGATAATTGCATCGCATTGGGACAAGGCCTCGAAAGGCTGCCTGAATCGAAAAAGTACTCTTGGCGGGCCCGCATCGTGGACTTTCGAGGCGCACGAACTGAGAAGCCACTGCTCTCGCCCAAGAAAAACTCGCAGGTGAAATCGGTCAGCAGAAACGCTGTGAAATGCCCCCAAAACGTCGCCTCGGATTCCATCAGGGACGGCGAGGACCTGTTCGGTAAGACGCAAAAGAGCGTCCCAAAAAACTGAAATTGGCGCGACATACGTATACATTTGTATACATTACGCGACATTTGTAGACATTTCGCGGCCAGAACACGGGCAAGTAAATCCAGTAATGACGAGAACCCGTTGACGTTTGTCACCAAAGCGATTTGCGGAAGCAAAGTGCTCTTCCGCCAAGGTCCGCGCATTGAAAATCCGTTACGCCTTCGGTGGTCTTCACCGCCCTTCGCATGACTTCGCCGATCGATTGGTTCTGTCTACTGCAACACGCAAGCGAGGAAAATCCCTGGCGGTAACTCTCGTCCAACGCGCATACGAGACATCCGGCATAGGTAAGGCCCCTGTCACAGCCCACCAGGCAAATCCCGTGAACCGCAGCGCAGACAACCCGAAAACGCTCGTAAACGCTCATGATCTCTCGTAAACTCTCGTCTAACGCGCATACGAGACAACCTGCATCGACAAAGCCCAGGTCACACCACATCAGGCACATCCCATGAACTGCAGCGCAGACAACCTGAAAACGCTCGCAAACTCTCATGATCTCTCATAAACTCTCGTCTAACGCTCATACGAGACAACCTGCATCGGCAAGGCGCAGGTCACAGCCCATCAGGAAAATCCCATGAACCGCAGCGCAGACAACCCCCGAAAACGCTCGTAAACGCTCATGAACGCTCGTCCAACACACACATGAGAATGCCTGCATCGGCAATGCCTCTGTCACAGCCCATCAGGCAAATCTCATGAACTGCAGCTCACACAACCCGAAAACGCTCATGAACGCTCGCAAACGCTCATGAACTCTCGTCCAACACACACATGAGAATGCCTGCATCGGCAATGCCCCTGTCACAGCCTATCAGGAAAATCTCATGAACTGCAGCTCAGACAACCCGAAAACGCTCATAAACGCTCGCAAACGCTTATGAACTCTCGTCCAACACACATATGAGAATACCTGAGTCCCACCATCAAGATGAACCTGACCAATACAGTCCACAATGAATGAAATGCCCGCATCAACCCCCAAAGCATTTGCATCTGATGCGAATTCAATCTTTTCCTCCGATGCCAAACGGCTCCTGACTTCCACCCGCAGCCACAGGAGCATCGAGAATCCAGTCTGCGGGGTCTGGGATGGGGACGACGGTCGCGCCCGTCACGGCCCTGCGCAGCACAACCTGGCCGTCTTGCGCGGCATGGCTTTCAACCTCCTACCCAACGAGAACAGCGCCAAAATC
The DNA here is from genome assembly GCA_002238445.1 of Caldilineaceae bacterium bin5. Classification (GTDB taxonomy): domain Bacteria; phylum Chloroflexota; class Anaerolineae; order Caldilineales; family Caldilineaceae; genus Bin5. The sequence goes on along the minus strand of MPML01000092.1, from coordinate 14,370 downwards.
GGTATCGCTGCCAAACGTAAACGAGCTGGTAGGAAAACTGACTACCTCCTGAAAGTCCTCTCCCAATAAGATGCGTTTGCCCTGGCCCTCCGGCAGGCAGGCGTTGACGACAAGCTTGCAAGACGGTAGAATCTGCGTATCCAGGAAATAATCAAAATGTCATCTGAGTAATTGCAGGAAATTAACGAGCCATGATGTCAGATTCTGATCCGCCCCAGTCCCCGTCAGCTCCAACCGAAAACGGGCATAACACGGGGCAGCGAACGCAATCCACCGTTCAACCACTAAACGGGAAGCCGCGACCCTCGCTGCCCCCATCAGTGATCGACTGCGACATCCACAACGAGGTGTCGTCCATCGAACTGTTGATGCCCTATCTGGCCGACCACTGGTGCGACTACATCCGCGAGTCGGCCTTCATCGGTCCCCACGCCAACGACTATCCCCGCGGCGCGCCAACCTCGGCGCGGCCGGGCAGCATGCCCGCTAATGGGGGAGCGGCAGGTTCAAGCTTGCAGCTGGTTCGCGAGCAGGCGCTGGCCCCCTGGAATACAGAAATCGGGATTCTCAACTGTGCCTACCGGGTCCAGAGCGTCAAACAGGAAGATCTTGCCGCAGACCTGGCTACCGCCGCCAACCGCTGGCAGATCGACGAGTGGCTGACACCCGAACCGCGTCTGCGGGGATCGCTGGTTGTGCCCAGCCGGACACCAACCCGTGCTGCCGAGGAGATCCATCGCTTCGGCGACCATCCGCAGTTCGTCCAAGTGGTTCTTCCCGTACGCTCTTTCATTCCCTACGGCAACCGCTTCTACGATCCCCTCTATGCCGCGGCCGTGGAACACGATCTGGTCATCGGCATCAACTTCGGCGGCGCGCCAGGTCACCCACCCACACCAGTGGGTTGGCCTTCGACCTATCTGGAAGAGCATGCCGGCATGGCGCAGGTATTCCAGTCCCAGGTCATCAGCATCATTGCCGAAGGAGTTTTCGACCGCTTCCCCGAGCTGCGCATCGCCCTGATTGAAGGCGGATTCGCCTGGATGCCTTCCCTCATGTGGCGGCTCGACAAGGAGTGGAAAGGACTCCGTTCCAACACACCATGGGTCAGACGTGCCCCGTCCGACTACATCCGCCAGCACATGCGCGTGACCGTGCAGCCCGTTGGCGCCCCGCCCGATCCCCGCTATATTCTGCAAACAGTCGAGCAAATGGAGTCGGACTCTCTGCTCATGTTCGCCACTGACTACCCGCACTGGCACTATGATGAAGACGAAGAAGCCTGGCCCGTAACATTGCCGGAACCTCTCAACGCCAACATCTGGCATGAGAATGCTCGCTCTTTCTATCGACTATAGGGAGCCGGACCATGACACTGCAACTGGATGTAACCGAACAACCGCAAAGCACCGCAAAAACCAAGCTGGCGGTAATTGACACGGACATTCACAACTATGATGTCTATGACGACCCTGTTTTCAACGACATCATCACCAAATATCTGGCAACAGAGTGGCAGGAATATCACAAAATGATCGGTATGCGGGGTCACTACGGCGGCGGCTACCCGCGCGCCCAGCCCAATGCTGCCCGCACCGACGCCTGGCCGCCCAGCGGACGCCCTCCCGGCACCGACCTGGATTTCATGCGCGAGCAGCTTCTCGACGCTTTTGACATGGACTACGGCATCTTGAATCCCCTCGCTGGTGCCGGAGGCCAGGTGAATCGAGAGTACGGTGCCCAACTGGCGCGGGCCATAAACGAATATCAGATTGCCGAATGGCTGGAGCTTGAACCTCGCCTGCGCGCCTCAATCCTGGTCAACTACGAAGACGCAGACCTGGCGGCAGAGGAGATTCACCGGCTGGGCGACAATAAGGGTTTCGTGCAAGTGATCCTGGTCGCCAGGACCCAGGAACCGCTCGGGCGCCGCAAATACTGGAAGATGTACGAAGCTGCCCTAGAATACGATCTGCCCATCGGCATTCATTTCGGCGGTCTCGGCGGGCATCCCCTCACTGCCGGCGGATGGCCTTCCTACTACATCGAAGACCACTGCGGAATGGCCCAGGCGTTTCAGGCTCAGGTTGCCAGCCTGGTCTGCGAAGGCGTCTTCGAGCACTTTCCAGAGCTGCGCATAGTGATTATCGAGGGCGGTTTCGCCTGGATGCCTTCGCTTGCTTGGCGGCTGGACCAGAGCTGGAAGAGGCTGCGCGCGGAGACGCCCTATCTGAAGAAGGCGCCCTCCGAGTATATTCAAGAGCACTTCTGGCTCTCCACCCAGCCAATGGAGGAACCGCGGCATCAGGCCCATTTCGAACAGCTGCTGGAGCAGATGGACGGCGGTCGGCGCCTGATGTTTGCAACCGATTACCCGCACTGGGACTTTGACTCCCCCGATCGGGCCGTGCCGACCACGCTTCCACTGGAAACCCGGCGCAACATCATGGCCGAGAACGCCCGCCAATTCTACAAGCTGGCTTAGCGAAAAGCTGGACGGACCAAATGGGCGGTATTCTCCGCTTCCTCAACACACCACTGACGACTGTGCAGGGAACACCCCTGTCACTTACCGACCTGTTAATGACGGTCGGTACAGTCCTCCTTTTCTACATCCTCGCGCGGGCCGCCGCCGGCCAGTTCCAGAAGCGGCTGGAGTCCCGCCTCAAGCTCACCGCAACCAACCGGCGGCTTATCCGAACCTTTATCTTCCTGTCGATTCTGTTTGCCGGCGTATACACCTCTCTTTCCTCCCTGGGCGTGAACCTGTCCATTTTTCTGGTCCCTCTCAGCGCCCTGAGTATTGGACTGGGCCTCGGACTTCAGAATCTGGCTAGCAATTATATTGCGGGTTTGGTCCTTATGACTGAACAAACGATCCGGGACGGAGACGTGATTGAGGTCGATGGCATACGCGGGACTGTCCAGGAAATGAGCCTCCGTACCACTGTTGTCAAAACATTCGGCAATACTGAAGTGATCGTCCCGAATTCGCTGATGGTTTCACAGCGGCTCGACAATTGGACGAAGTCGGACCAGATTCTCCGCGTTGAATCCCAGATTGGCGTAGCCTACGGTTCTGAAATTGGTGTAGTGCATCAAATCCTCCATTCCCACATCGTCAAACACTCGGCTGTGTTGTCAGATCCGGAACCGCGCACCTTTCTGGTCGAGTTCGCCGATTCAGCCCTTCTGTTCCGGATTCAATACTGGATCGATGATCCATCGCAACGGCTGTCCTCCCTGAGTGAGATCCTGGAAGACATCTATCTTGGTCTGCATGAGCATGGCATTCCCATCCCTTTCCCGCAACGAGATGTGTGGCTGAAGAGCGATCCCTTCGGCCCAAACGTTGCCTATGCCGCCGCAGCAGAGACCGATTAGCGACAATTCCGTTCACGCTTGCCTTAATTCTGCCAACCGTCTGCAAGGAGACGTTTCCATGACCAAATTAGGGGCAGCCCCGATTTCTGCGCCGGGTTGGACCGCCCAACCCAAAGAAGGTGTAAAGATCGTGGACTGCGATGTTCACCACAATTTTGAACGGCCTGAGCAGCTGTTGCCTTACCTGTCCAGATTCTGGCAGAACCATCTTATCGACCAGGGCCTGCACCTACCCAGCGCAGGCTACTCAAACGTCCCTTATCGTACCAACCGGTCCGATCTGAAAGACCCGGGACTGAAGGAACGCGACTTCAACTTCACGTTGGAGTTTATGCAGCGTGAGCATCTGGACCCATGGAACATCGACTTCGCGCTGTTGACCGGTCCGCCTCCCTTCTATGGCTACACAGGCCTCCCCGACCCTGACTGGGCTGCCGCTCTCTGCCGCGCTTTCAACGACTGGACGATCGAACATTGGCTGGAAAAAGATGAGCGGGTAGTCAATGCCATCCTCATCTCCCCTTCCGACCCCGCCCAGGCCGTCAGCGAGATTAATCGTTTGGCCGACCGCCCGGACACTGCCGCTATAATGGTTCCGATGGGCACCAGCATGCCATTCGGGAACCGCTTCTACCACCCAATCTGGGAAGCCTGTGAAGAGCATGGTCTCCCGGTTATCGCCCATATCGGCGGCGGCGGCGGCGCAGCACGGACCACCCCTACCCCGGTGGGCTTCCCCACCTACTACATGGAATCCCGCATGAGCCGTCCCTTCGTGGCCAGTACCCACGCCTCGTCGCTGATTTGTGAGGGCGTCTTTGAGAAGTTTCCCAACCTGAAGTTTGCCCTCACCGAGGCCCAGCAGCTGTGGGCCGTGGCCGTAATGTGGCACATGGATTCGGATTGGAAGGCAATTCGCGACCAGACGCCTTGGCTTAAGCGACTGCCGAGCGAATATTTCCGCGAGCACATTCGCGTCGGATCACAACCTATGCACGAGGCTGAAACGACCGAGCAGCTGTATCAGTTCCTCGATATGTTACACGCCGACGAAACGCTTGTGTACTGTTCGGACTTTCCTCATTTCGACTGGAACGATCCCGTCACAACTTTTCCCAAACTTGCGCCTGAAACGCAGCAGCGCATCTTCGCCGACAATGCTCTGGAAATGCTGCGCATAGGGGACGCTCTGCGATGACCAGAGTTGTAATCGCCAAAGTCTGGGAGATTCCGCCAGGCGGCCGCAAAATCGTTGTCCCTTTCCGCGGGCGCGCCGGTATCGGCGTCTTCAATGTCAATGGCCGGCTATATGCTCTGCGCAACATATGCCCGCATAAGCGAGGCCCCCTCTGCACCGGCGAACTGACAGGCCAAATAGCTGCCGACGCGCCGCCGTCGGCATATGACTCCGATCTGAAGGTCAACGGGGAAGGTGAAGTTCTGCGCTGCCCGTGGCATCAGTGGCCATTTGAAATCGCAACCGGACGCTGTCTCGTCGACCCGGAAGTGCGCGTAAAGACCTACCCTGTGCGCATTGATGGCAATGATATAGTGGTCGATCTGGACGACTGAAAAATAGAAAAAATAATAACTACTCAGCCGCAACTGATTCGCAACGCTGAACGAGGCCAGCAAGGGTGTCCTTTCTCCCCTCATTGTTGTATTTTGGGCGGTCGGGCCTTCGGCCCTCCCTTGTGCAGGGGCTGCGCCCCCGCAACGCCCCCCTACAAAAACATGCCTCACCGACCGTGTGCCTTCTTCGCAACGTATCGGCTGGCGAGCATGGCGGCGGCTGTACACCAGTTGCGTCACCTAGAGCCTGAATGGTTCCAAGGATGACTGGCTGGTCAACTACTGTGGCTTAGTAGTTACAAAAAATATTTGAAGCCGATCTTGTGACAGTCAGGAGAAGAGATGACTAACAGCGCTATGATGGACCGCCGCAACCGACTGCTTGGCATGGGAGCGCCGATCTTCTACGAGAAACCGGTCAACATCGTCCGTGGGGAAGGAGTGTGGCTCTACGACGATGAAGGGCGCCGTTATCTCGATATGTACAATAATGTGCCCTGCGTCGGTCACTGTCATCCACACGTGGTCGAGGCAATGCACAGCCAGGCCCAAACACTCAATGTTCACAGCCGCTATCTGAATGAAGACGTCCTCGACTACGCTGAACGGTTGGCGAATCTTCACGCAGATCCGATGACCAGCGTGGTATTCACCTGCACGGGCACGGAAGCCAACGAGGTGGCGTTAGGCATCGCCCGCGCCGCCACAGGAGGGCAAGGATTCATTTGCAGCGATGCCGCCTACCACGGCAACTCCGCCGAGGTAGGCAAATTCACCCGCGTCGCCCAACAAGCACAGAACGAGCGAGCTGACGATATCCGCGCATTTCCCTTCCCGCAGCGCTACCGCCCTCTCGGCGACGGCCTGACCGACGGGGAGCTGACAGAGCTCTACCTGGCGGAGGTAGAGGGTGCAATCGACAGTCTGCGGGAAAAGGGAGTCGCGCTGGCGGGGATGCTGGTCTGCTCGATTTTCGCCAACGAGGGACTGCCCTCTTTCCCCGGTGAATTCATGCGGCAAGCGGCCGCGCTGGTGCGAGCCGAAGGCGGGCTGGTCATCGCCGACGAAGTGCAAGCAGGCTTCTGCCGAACAGGCCGCTGGTGGGGTTACGAAGCGACCGACTTCGTGCCCGACATCGTTACGATGGGCAAGCCGATGGGCAACGGGCTCCCCGTCGCCGGCGCGGCGGCATCGAGCGAGCTGGTAGATAATTTCCGCCGCCACAAACGCTACTTCAACACCTTTGCAGCCAGTCCTTTGCAGGCGGCGGCGGGAATGGCCGTGATCGACGTCATCGAAAATGAGGAGCTGGCAAGTAATGTCAACAAGGTTGGCGCACATTTGCTAAACGAACTAGGCACATTTCAGGCCAATTGCGAGCAGCTCGCCGACGTCCGCGGCCACGGACTGTTCATCGGCATGGAATGGGTTCGCGACCGCGCATCTAAGAAGCCAGATCCCGAGGGCGCGACCGCGATCGTCAACGGCTTGCGCGACCGAGGCTTTCTTATCGGCAGCGCCGGGCCAAATAGCAATATCCTCAAGATTCGGCCGCCGCTCGTCTTCCAAAAGGAGCACGCGGACCTGTTTCTGACCGCGTTCGAAGAGAGCATTCGAGACTGTGTGATCGCTTGAGACCCGAACCCTGGAAATTGGGCATCTGACGTCCGGTGCAAAGAACAATCCGCCGAAAGATTCTCCTAATTTCCGTAGTCAGTGGGAGTCGTGATGGCAGGCCGCAGTGATGAATCGGCAACTGGGAACGGTCTCTTCGTTCACAAGCCTGAGATACCATTTGAAGAGAAACTGCTGGCCTCTGCCGCGCGGGCACTGGAAGCTTGGAACCTGAACGTTCTCGACATCAACCTGGTTTCGCATTCGGAGAACATCGTTTTTCGGGTCGATACTGACAGCGGGCAGGCTCTTGTATTTCGATTCCACAGGCCGGGCTATCATTCGCTGCCTGAACTGCACGGTGAGCTTCAATGGACCGCTGCCCTGAACCGGTCCGGAATCGGCGCACCTGTACCTCGCCTTACCAGCGACAATGAAGCCTTCGTCAGCGTCTACCTGCCAGAGCTTTCACAGACCCGCTATGTGAGTTTGCTCGAGTGGGTCGAAGGGACCTCGATGGCATCTCTGATTGAGCAGGAGAGTGACAAATCCACCCTGGAGAGTTACTTCCACAAGACGGGTCGTCTTGCCGCCCGCATTCACAATCAGGCGGTGGCTTGGCCTCTACCTGCCGGATTTGAACGGCACGCGTTTGATGCCGACGGCCTGATGGGCAAGGATCCGTTCTGGGGTCCCTTCTGGGAGCAATCGAAATTAACCCCGGCAGAAAGAGCGCAAGTCATTTACGCCCGCGACCAGATTTACCGAACTCTGTGCGATTACGGCAAAGACCGGGAATCTTACAGCCTGATCCACGCCGATCTGCACCCGGGTAACCTTATTGTAACCGGCGACCATGTGCACATTATCGACTTTGACGACGCCGGTTTTGGGTGGCACGTGTACGAACTGGCGGTCGCCATCTCATACTATCAGGACAATCCCCTTTTCGACGTGCTGCGAGATGCAATTGTAGCTGGATACCTCACCGAGCGGCCTCTGTCGCCGGCCGATATCGAGATCCTGCCGGTATTTGTCCTGATGCGGAGCATGGTGTCGCTAGGTTGGATTCACCAACGTCCGGAGCTGGACCACAGCCACAGGCTTCCCACACTGATAAAGAGATCTTGCGAGCAATCGAAAGCACTGTTTGGCAGCGTCTGAAATGGCCAACGGAAATTCCGGGCATTTCGGGGCCAACCCTTCATCCCCGCAATCTCTCAAACTATCTCGTCGTGCCCAACGTGGCCGCAACCTTGCTTGAGGCGCCCTGCCGGTAAGGCGGCCAAAGATGGCTGAGGCGCAATCTAAGAGCCAGGTGCGGCAGGGTTCAACCGCGGAAGAGAGGGTCAAAGGACCGACCGCCCTCTGGGAATCTCCAGATCCCCTATTCCGGCCATATGTGCAATTGCCGAGTGGCTCTGACCAAGCCGTTGCACTTTCCCTCCCTTCCCCGTTCCCTGGGCCCTTCACCTTGCGGCTTCACACATAGGAGCGAATTGGAAGGCTTCGAGTAATCTGGAGGTATTCAGTGCGAAAAATCCGCTACAACTGCGCGATGAGTTTGGACGGGTATATTGCGGATGTCAACGACGGTTACGACTGGATCGACATCGATCCGGACATTGACTTCGCTGAACTGTCGGCGCAGTTCGACACCTATCTGATTGGTCGTCGGACTTTTGAGGTTGTCGGTGAGCAGGGTTCCCCGGCTACGCCGGAATCCAGGATGTTCGTTTTCTCGAAGAGCTTGCGCCAGAGCGACCATGAGAATGTACAGATAGTCGGCGAGGACTGGATTGAGGTGGTGCGGTCGCTGCAGGCGGAACAGGGTAAGGACATCTGGCTATTTGGGGGCGGGCAGCTGTTCGGAAGTCTCTGCAATGAGGGGCTGGTTAACACAGTGGAGGTGGCAGTCATGCCGGTTTTACTGGGCGGCGGCGTGCCATTTGTCGCGGGACTGTCGAGACAGGTGAAGTTGAATCTAAGGGAGCAGCGTGTTTACGAGAAAACCGGGACCGTGGTGCTTGTTTACGAAGTCGGCAATAAAGTCGAATCCCGTGAGAATTGATCGGCAGATTGGTCCGCCTGTTTGGTCCTGAGTCTCATCCTTCTTTGTGGCATTTGCACTTTCCTGCAACGCGTTTGCCATTTGCTCTTGTCGGATTCTATGTCTCCGTCGAGGAACAAAGTAGAATGGGGCAAGTTATTGTCGCTTTGTGAAAGCGCCGACCGAAATTCATACCAGAAAAAGTAAGGAATTCATGCCCACAGAAACTACGGATGCCCAGAAAGAAGAAGCTTCGAGTCCCCCCTCTCCACGCGATACGAACGACTTCGACGAAAATGTTAACCCCCTGGACCTGGTTGAGCCCGAGAATGCGCTGCCTGCGATCACATATGCAGAGTTACCCAAAATTGCGCAAGACGCCGCCGCCAGCGCCGGATGGACTAAACTGATGCCGGTACAGTCCAAGGCCATTCCCTACCTGCTTGCCGGGCGGGATCTGATGGTCCAGTCACGTACTGGCAGTGGAAAGACGGGCGCGTTTCTGCTCCCTATCCTCCATCGTATTAATTTGAAAAAGCGGGCCTGCCAGGCTCTTATCCTGGTTCCCACACGGGAACTGGCCCTTCAAGTTTCAAAGGAAGCCGCGATTTTGGGGGGCGCAACCGGTGTCAGCAGCGTTGCGGTCTACGGCGGTGTCGGATACGGCCCGCAAATTTCGGCGCTGCGTGACGGCGCGCAACTGGTAATTGGCACGCCGGGGCGTATTCTCGACCACCTGCTGCAACGCACCCTGCGCCTCGACAATCTGCGTCAGCTCGTATTTGACGAAGCCGACAGGATGTTGTCCATGGGCTTCTACCCGGATATGGTGCAAGTGCAGTCCTATCTCCCTTCAGGGCCAATCCAGGGCTCCATGTTCTCAGCTACCTTTCCAGCGCATGTGTTGCGCTTGGCGCAGCAGTTTCTGACGCAACCCGATTTCCTCAGTCTGAGCCGCGATCGGGTTCATGTCGCCGAGGCAGAACATGTCCTCTACGCAGATCCGGGCATGAAGAAGGATAGAGCCCTGGTGCGGCTTATCGAAATGGAAAACCCGGCTGCAGCGCTGGTCTTCTGTAACACACGCCGCATGGTCGACTATGTGACGATTGTCCTGCAGCGATTCGGCTATGATGCTGACAGAATCAGTTCCGATCTCAGCCAGAGTGAACGAGAGCGCGTATTGCGCCGGGTCCGCGAGGGGAAACTGAGACTTCTGGTGGCCACAGATGTGGCGGCCCGCGGCATCGACATTCCAGAACTGTCCCACGTAATTCAGTATGAACCGCCCGAAGATCTCGAGTCCTATATTCACCGCGCCGGGCGTACTGCCCGCGCCGGCGCTTCCGGCGTTGCGATATCCCTTACAGCTTCTTTCGACGAACGCATGATGATGGAGCGCATCGCAAAACGCTATAGCATCCCGCTGGAGGAGCGCAAGCTGCCCACCGACGAAGAGGTGGCGTCCATAGTCTCCGAACGCGTCACATCCCTGCTCGAAGCCAAGCTGCGCAGCCGCGATAACCTGCAGAGCGAACGAATGAGGAGGTTCCGGCCGCTGGTAAAAGATTGGATGGAGTCGGACGAGGGCCAGACACTACTGGCAATGCTGGTCGACGACTTCTATCAAGACCTGTTGCATGCGCCCCCGGCACTGCCCGCCGAAGAGGCATCCACAAAGCCCGCTGCCAGGCCCGCTCGGAAGTCCCAATCACAGGGTGGTCAAAGGCGGCGTCGAAGCCGCCCGAGTCGTTCCCGCAACCGCCGCGAGTGACGGCGCTTCCCCCCGTTTCGTCCGCCTGATGCACTGGCACAGGCGGACGCGGGCACCTTCTGAACTGTCGCCTACCTGTCTAAATCTACCCCTCCTGATCCGGCACATTTCTTCGCAGCTCCGACAGCCAGGCCGCGGCTGAGGAATCGCTGGGCGCACGCCAGTCGCCACGCGGGCTCAGGGATCCGCCGCTGCCAACCTTGGGGCCGTTGGGAACGGCCGTGCGCTTAAATTGGCTGATCTGGAAGAAGCGGAAGAGGAATAGTTCCAGCCACTTTCTGATCTCCGACAGATCGTACTGGTTACGTTTGTGGTCGGGCAGGAAGTCAGGCCAAATGCCCTTGCCGCGGTCGCCCCAGGCCTGCAACGCCATAAAGGCAACCTTGCTGGGCCGGAAACCGTAGCGGGAGATATGGTACAGGAAAAAGTCCTGCAGCTCATATGGCCCGATCTTCGCTTCGGTGGATTGGGCAGGCCCGTCACCTTCCCCATCCCCTGGCACCAGTTCCGGCGAAATCTCGGTATCCAATATCGACTGCAGAACAGTACTGGCACTATCTTCGAACTGCTTCGTGGCGATAACCCAGCGGATCAGATGTTGTATGAGCGTCTTGGGAACGGACGCGTTCACATTGTAATGGCTCATCTGGTCGCCGACGCCGTACGTGGCCCAGCCCAGCGCCAGTTCACTGAGGTCACCGGTCCCCAGTACCAGCGCGTCATTATAGTTGGCCAACCGAAACAGATGGCTGGTGCGTTCGCCCGCCTGCACATTCTCGAAAGTGATGTCATACTCCGGATCTTCCTCCGCAAATGGATGGCCGATGTCTCGGAACATCTGCATGGCGGCGGGCCGGATGTCAATTTCATGCCCGCTGACGCCAAGTGATTCCATCAGGCGGTGGGCGTTGGAACGAGTGCCGGCGCTGGTTGCAAAGCCGGGCATCGTGTAGGCCAGAATATTGGTGCGGGGCAGCTTAAGCCGGTCCATCGTGCGAGCGGCTACGATGAGCGCCTGTGTCGAATCCAACCCGCCCGAGATGCCGACAACGATTTTCTCAATGCCTGTGGCCCGCAGGCGCTGCATCAAACCATGAACCTGGATGTTATAGGCCTCGTAGGCCTGTTCGTCACGCCGTACTGCGTCGCTGGGAACGAAAGGAAAACGCTCGATTCTACGATTCAGACGGTTGACCGCAGGCGCGCTGCTGTGTGACTTGTCACTGGCGTCCGCGCCCGCTAAGGCCGGCGCCTGAAATTCGAATCCTACAGTCCGAATCTCCTCCAACTGCTCGCGGTGCAAGGCGGCCGCATCGTTAAAGCTCGTCAGCCTCATGCGGCTTTGTGCCAGGCGTTCCGTGTCTATGTCCGCGGTGATAATCTGTTCGTGATCTGCAAACCGTTCCGACTCGGCCAGCAGGCCGCCGTCTTCATAGATCAGCGCGTGGCCGTCCCAAGCCAAATCGGTCGTCGATTCACCCGGCCCCGCGGCCGAATAGAGATAGGCGGCAATACACTTTCCCGACTGGCTGGCACACAAGTCCTTGCGGTAGTTGGCCTTGCCAATGGTGATATTCGACGCAGACAGATTGGCCAGAACCGTAGCGCCTGCCAGCGCCGCATAGGAGCTGGGGGGAATCGGCGTCCAAACGTCTTCGCATATCTCCGCATGCAAGACAAAGGCACTTGCTTCTGCAGCGAGATGCCCGTCGCTACCGGGTAGAGGAGAATCTGGGTGACTAGCTACGTTGCCTCCGGTGGAAAGTGCCGCTTGGAAAATCAGATCGTTGCCAAAAGGTACAGTCTCGTTCATGAAAGGGACCTGCTTGCCGACTGCATGGCGTGCGGAGCTGAACTGCCTTCGCTCATAGAACTCACGGTAATTGGGCAAATAAGTCTTGGGAACAATGCCCAGCACGCGACCGCGGTAAATGACGACCGCACAGTTGAACAGTCGGTTCTCAAAGCGCAGCGGCGCCCCGACCAGAAGCACGGGCGTCAAGTCCCTGCTGGCATGCACGATCTCTCTTATGCCAGCGAGGACACCGTCCAACAGGGCATCCTGCTGGAGCAGGTCATCGATTGCATAAGAGGAGATGCCCAGCTCGGGAAAGAGGGCAACGGCCGCGCCCGCATCCGACGCCTTTGCTGCTAAACCAGCCGTGCGTTCAGCGTTGAATTCGGGATCCGCTACCCGTACGTGGGGAACGCAGACCGCCACGCGCACAAAGCCATGGCTATAAATTGAATTGAAGGAGTCGGCCATTTTTGCGTCTGTGACTTCCTTTTCCGGTGAAGTCGCTGCGAACACGAGACAGTATCATATTATCTGAGAAACTGACTACAGGCGCAAGACCCATTGGACACAGGCCTCAAGACTCTGCGATAATTGAAAGCATTCATTGCGGCCGGCTGAGCGCAGCCTGGAACCTATCCATACTCTCAATCAGTTCCGCTTCAAAGTACTACTGAAATGGAGACGCCAAAATGACCTGGAAAGTTGCGGGCATTAACTTTGATCATTCGCATATGGGAGACCTGCTGCGTCAATGTTATGAACATCCAGACGTCGAAATTGCCGGCATCAGCCACACGGACAGGCAACCGATGGAGACTGCGGTCAATAACTTCAGCATTCCAGTCGACCAGGTTTTCACAGACTACCGGGAATGTCTTGAAAGGACGCAGCCGGACATTGTCATACTGTGCCCGTCCACGGCCAGCCATGCCGAATGGGTGCTAAATGTCGCTCCCTATGATGTGCATGTTCTGCTCGAAAAGCCATTCGCCGCCGACCTGGACGCTGCCGACCAGATGATCGCAGCCATGGCAAATTCACAGAGACAGTTCATCATCAATTGGCCGCTGCGATGGTATCCCTGTCACGTAACTGCCAAGCGCCTCCTTAGCGAAGGGACTATCGGCGAGCTTATCGAGGTTCACTACTACGACGGCAACCGCGGCCCGCTCTTCCACAGGGCCGACAAAGAGGAGACCGACGAAGCATATCGTCTGCGAAAACAAGATAGCTGGTTCTACCAGGAGTCCGAAGGTGGCGGATCCCTGCTGGACTACCTGGGCTACGGCGTCACACTGGGAACATGGTTCCTGGACGGCCGCGCACCGCTTGAAGTGACGACCGTTGTTGACGAGCCGCCCGGGCTGGAGGTGGACGAACACAGCATCACCATCTGCAAGTATCCGTTTGGCCTGTCCAAGTATGAGACGCGGTGGGGCACGTTTACGGATCCGTGGACGCTACAGCCTCAGCCCAAATGTGGATTCGTGCTAAAGGGAAGCGAGGGGACGATCAGTAGCTACGACTACGAGGAAACAGTACGCGTTCAGACAAACGACAGTCCTGAGGGCTATGATCAGCCAGTGGACTGGTTGACGCCGCCCAATCAGAACGTGATCCAGCACTTTATCAACTGCCTGGAGACAGGCACACCGCCCGCAGGACCGCTGTCGCCTGCCATCTGCCGCATCGGCCAACAGATCGTGGATTCGGCAATCCTCAGCGCGCGTGAGAGGCGGACGGTCCCGTTGCTGGCCTGACCTACCTCATCCTTTCATGAACTGATCGCCACAGCTTGTGCAGAAGGCGGCACCGGCAATACTGGAACTTTCGCAGTTGCTGCAGAAAACTATTGCCTGGCCTTCAGGGCGGGGAGCTCCGCACTTGGTGCAGAATCGATTGAACAAACTCATGACTTCGCTGCAATTTTGGCAGCGAACGCGAGGATAGTTTCGGCGAAATCGAAAAGGAGAGTCCTTCTGACCCCTGCGAACCGCTCGGAAACTCCAAATGCCACCAATTAGAATCAAAGCAACGGCACCAATAGGAAATGACCTGCCCCCGACGTTTGTACCACTTGTTATGTTAGTCCGACAAGCACGGGGATAGGGTCGGCAGGCAAGAGGGCCTCAGGCGCCGGCGGCCGGTAGCCCAGGGAGCTGTGCGGTCTGACCTGGT
>MPML01000091.1 GCA_002238445.1 Caldilineaceae bacterium bin5 | reverse complement strand
GCCCTCCCTTGTGCAGGGGCTGCGCCCCCGCAACGCCCCGCCCTGGCTACCGACCGCGCTCAATCTTCCCCAGCGTCGTGTCTAGCCAACAACATTCCCCCCAGACGCCTCCGTAGGGGCAGGCCTTGTGCCTGCCCTCCCCCGCCTCATCAATCGTCGTCGCCATCGCCCAACAAACCTGTAGGGGCAGGCCTTGTGCCTGCCCTCCCCCTCCTCAACCATTGCCTTCCACATCTTCCCCCAAACGCCCCGGTAGGGGCAGGCCCTCTACCTGCCCTGTGCCTCTCCAAAAGACGGGTAACAATATCACCCACCGCCGCCGCGCATTCCCCAACAGATCCTTCTCTCCCCAAGAATGGACTGCACCCAGGCCAAGCACGCGCCTGCAAATTGCGAAAACATGAAAAATCTGTAAAATAGGGCTTGCTTGCCAGTCCGACACACGTCTGCTCGCCGCATTTGACCCACTCCCGTCTCGATTTTCCGGCAAATGAAAGGGCGGACCCAAGCGCTTCTCCGAATTCAACTAATTTCTTGCATTCAGCAAATACCTGAGGGCGATACAGATGCTGACCACTGAACAGAAACGCAAATTCGACAGCCAGGGATTCCTCAATGTTCAAGGTCTTTTCTCCGATGAAGAGGTCCGCAAATTTCGACGCCATTTCATGGAAATGCGCGCCGCCGGCTCCTATCCCGGCGACTCCGCCGGCGTCGATAACGACAGCAACGATCCCCTCAAGAAATACCCCCGCATGATCCACATGCACCGCTGGGATGAGCTCAGCCTTAACTGGATGCTGGACAGCCGCCTGCGCGAATGCATGACCGACATGCTCGGACGCGAACCGTATGCTGTGCAGACGATGCTTTACTTCAAACCCCCTGGCGCCCGCGGCCAGGCCCTGCACCAGGACCAGCAATACCTGCGCGTACAGCCCGGAACCTGCATCGCCGCCTGGCTCGCCCTCGACGACTGCATCGAAGAAAACGGCTGCCTCCGCATGGTCCCGGACAGCCACGCCTGGCCCCTCCTCTGCACAGCTGAAGCCGATACAAGCCAGAGCTTCACCGACGTCACCGTCGACCTGCCCGATAACGTGGACGCCCAACCCGTCATCATGAAGGCCGGCGACGTCGTCTTCTTCAATGGCCAGGTCGTCCATGGCAGCTTCCCCAACACCAGCGCCGATCTTTTCCGCCGCGCCTTAATCGGCCACTACATCGCCGGTGAAGCCCAGCAGGTTGCCAAGTACTACCACCCTATCTTTCGCATGGACGGAACAGAGGTCGAACTGGATATCAGCGAAGGCGGCGACTTGTGCGGACGCTGGGTCGATGTCGACGGTACGCCTGTGATTGAAATGCAGCCCAGCGAAAAGCTGGCCTGGTAAGAGAAATAAACTTAGCAAGTAAGGGATTTACCCAAGAATACGCTCGGAAGCGCGACTGCCTCTCCATTTATCAGTCCCTTCACACGGAACCTCATTTTGGAAAGCATCCAATCGAAGCGACCGAACATTCTGCTGATAATGAGTGACGAGCACGACCCGGCCGTATCCGGTTGCTACGGCCACCCGCTCGTGCAAACGCCCAACCTCGACCGCCTGGCTGCGCAGGGCGTCCTCTTCGAAAACGCCTACTGCAACAACCCAATCTGCGTGCCATCCCGCATGTCCTTCCTCACCGGCAAATACGCCTCCGATGTCAACGTCTTTGACAACGGTTCCCCTCTCGCCTCCGAATTCCCCACCTTTGCCCACTACTTGGAGGCCGCCGGCTACGACACCAACCTCTGCGGGCGCATGCACATGATCGGCCCCGACCGCCTGCACGGCTTCGGGCGCCGCCTGCTCGACGACAAGAACGATTGGGTCAGACTCGGCAAGGGGCCCGTACGAACAGCAAAGGCCCGACGCAGAAGCAACTCCCACGTCACCGAATGCGGCCCCGGCCCGCCCCGCTGGCTCGACTACGACCGCACTGCCACCGACCTGGGCGAGCGCTTCCTTCGCGACAAAGCTGACAATCCGACCGCCAAACCCTGGTGCCTGGTCGCCAGCTTTATGTACCCCCACTTCCCCCTGTACACGCCGCAGGAATATCTCGACCTCTACCAAGCCGACCAGATCGAACTGCCCGAATCGCGCGCCGAACCGCTGGAAAGTCAGCACCCCGCTATCCGCCAACTGCGCTACTTCTTCCACAATGACAAACCGCTGCCCGACGAAACTACACGCACAGCACTAGCCAGTTACTTTGCCCTTGTAACATTGACCGACGAACACATTGGCCGCCTCCTGAAAGTCGTCGATAGCTCCGCTCTATCTGAAAACACTGTGGTCATCTATCTCAGCGATCACGGCGAAATGGCCGGGCAGCATGGAATCTGGCAAAAGCAGTGTTTCTATGAATCGTCGGTGGGAGTACCGCTCATTGCAAAAGGACCAAACCTGGCACAGGCCATTAGCGTCAGTCAGAACGTCAGCCTCGTCGACGTCATGCCCACCCTGCTGGACCTCGCCGAAACCCCTATTCCAGACGATCTACGCGGACGAAGCCTGTTGCCTGCGCTGCGCGGAGACACCTTCTCGGATGAGGTCGTCGTGGCCGAATACCACGCCCAGGGCATGCTCAGCGCAGGCTACATGGCAAAAAAAGGAAATCTCAAGTATAATTTCTACGTTGGCCTGACGCCGCAGCTGTTCGACCTTGCCTCCGACCCCTTAGAACGTGTCAATTTGGCTGGCCATCCCGACTGGGCCTCGGTCCAAAATAATCTCCATCAGGCACTGCTTGCCAGACTGGATCCCGAAGAAGTTGACCGGCGAGCTAAGAGTAACCAACAGCTTCAAGGAATGGCCAGGTCATATGTCGTCTGAACTGATTACTGTCAGTTTGGATGTAGGAGGTGATTACCCAACACAAGAGAGACTCCGCAGGCCTGTTTTCCCGTGACATTCTTGGTCAAGTCAAATCGCGAACACCTTTTCAACGCTTATGCATTGACCATCCGCACACGAAAGGAGAACATTCCATGTCTGACCGTAACTTTAGCAGACGACGCTTTTTGCAGGGAATGGGAGTCGCGGCCACTGGCGCTGTAATCGCTGCCTGCGCCCCTCCGACCGCCCAACAAGCGGGCGGCGATATGGCCGAAACAGCAGAGACGCCTGAAGTCTGGGTCTTTGTCGTAACCGGTTGTACAGCAGGCGGCAATGCCGAAAAGACCAAGGCAGTCCAGGATCTCATCCTTGAAGAAACCGGCGTCCTGGTCGAAAACTACCTCTCCCCACACGGCGCGGCCTCAACAGAAAAATTGAACCTGTTGATCGCCTCCGGCACGCAGCCCCTCGACCTCTTCGAGGGATCATGGCCCGACTTTAAGGGCATCATCACACCCATGGATGATCTGCTGGATGCGTTTGGCCAGAACATTCTCGAACTCAACAACGACTTTGCCTGGGCCCGTATGAAGGATGCCGAAGGCGTTACTTGGGGCTACCCCCGGCTGGGGCTCATGGCCCACACACACTTCTGCTTCTTCCGCTCAGATTGGCTGGACGAAGCCGGCCTCTCGACACCCGATACCTGGGACGGCATGGAGGCCACCATCGAAGAGTTCAGAGGGATGCACGATGACTCGGTCACGACCACTATGGGCCGCCGCCATCTGATGTATAACACGATGGGCGCCTTCACCGAGCACGGCTACTCCAACTGGGTCGACCCCACCGATAACATGCTTAAACCGGTAGAGACCAACCCGGGTTACATCGACTGGCTCACCAAGATGCACGAATGGTGGGAGAATGGCTGGTTCCAGCTGGAGTCTTTTGCCAATCCTGACTTCCGCGCCATGCTCAAGACCCTCACCATCGGCACCTGGCTCGGCTGGTACTCGCGCATCACCATCTGGTGGGAACAGATCAGGTTGGACGCTGGCTACACCGACATCGACTACACCTTCCCCGAAACCATGACGGGACCGGCAGGGCTCGCCAAGACCAACAACGTCGGCGGCAATTCCGCATACATGATCCCTCGCAAATCGCAGCATCCCGATGCCGTCATTCGCTTCGCCGACTGGGCCTACGCCGGCCTTCCCGACGAGCCCCGCAACCTGGTCATCACCCAAGCCGGCATCGAAGGCGTCGACTGGGAATGGCACGACAAGGAAGCGGGACTCTTCCGCGCCCTCGTCCCCGCAACCGCACCCTGCGAGGAGAGGTACCCCAGTGACTACTACCAGGTCAAAGGCATGGGCACTGAACCCCATGTCGTGAGGGTTCTGGAGGACGGTACCGTCCACCGCCAAAGCGCCCACGTCGTCAAATACAACGACCAGTTCCAACATGGCAAGATGCCTATTGACTTCGACGTTCCCTACGACCTTACTGCAATCCGAGACCAGTACCCCGGTCTGTCAGACTTCGACCGGCTCATTGACGAGGAATCGGTCAAGTTCATTACAGGTGCACGTCCCCTGACCGAATGGGGCGAATTCCTCGATAGCATGCAAAACGCCGGCCTCGACAAGTGGAGCGAGTTGCACACCGAGCAGTACCGCCAGTATCATCCTTAGTAGATCGGGTCTGCCAGCCGGATCATCTTTCCCGGCTGGCAAGACTCTTTCTCATATCATCGTAGTACAGTTCATCAACACAATCCACAAGTGAAAGGAATCCAAATGGTGACTTCCAATCAACTGACACGCCGTCAAATGCTCCAGGGCATGGGCATCGCGGCCACCGGCGCCGTCCTGGCCGCCTGCGCCCCGCCGGTAGCGCCAGATGCCGCCGGCGACGGCGGCGCCATGGAGACGCCCGAAGTCTGGTTCGCGTTTACCAACCCCTGCCCCGGCGGCGGCGACCCTGAACGCACCAATGCAGTGCGCGATCTCATCTTCGAAGAGACCGGGGTCATGGTCAACTCCAACATCTTGCCGCCAGGCGGTGCTGCCACAGAAAAACTCAATCTGTTGCTCGCCTCAGGCACTCAGCCCCTTGACCTCTTTGTCGGCAACTGGCCCGACTTCAAGGGCGTCACACTGCCGCTCGACGACCTGCTTGAAGTCGACGGAGCCGACATCCTGGCCGGACACTCCGACCTCGACTGGCGCATGATGAAGGACTTCGAGGGCACAACCTGGGGTTATCCCCGCCTCGGTCTTATGGGGCATACCCACTTCCCCTACTTCCGTTCCGACTGGCTCGCCGAAGCCGGCCTCGACGTACCCGATTCTTGGGACGGCTTGGAACACGCCTATGAAGCGATGAAAGATAGCCATCCCGAAGCCGTCATCGTCGCCATGGGCCGCCGCCACCTCATGTACAACACACTCGGCGCCTTCACCGACCACGGCTTCTCCCGCTGGATCGACCCTGCCGACCAAATGCTCAAACCCCCAGAGCTGCAAGAGGGGTATCAGGACTGGCTCGCCAAAATGAACGAATGGTGGGACAACGGCTGGCTCCAGCAGGAATCCTTCGCCAATCCCGACTACCGCGCCATGCTCAAGACCCTTACCATCGGCGTATGGCTCGGCTGGTACTCCCGTATGACCATCTGGTGGGACCAGATCCGCCGCGACGCCGGCTACGAAGAGGAAGACTACGTACTCTCCCTCAAGATCACCGGACCGTCCGGCGTTGCTAAGACCAACAACGCTGGCTCCAACACCGCCTATATGATCCCTCGCAAGTCCAGGCACCCCGATGCTGTCATCAAGTATGCCAACTGGATCTACGAGGACGGTCCCGATGACGTAACCAACTACCTCATCGCCTCCTGGGGCGTGCCCGGCGAAGACTGGGAATGGGTCGACAAAGAAAATAAGGTCGCCCGACTCCACTCCGCCGGCAGCACAGTCTGCGAAGAAAAATACTCGCGTGACTTCCAGGTCACTCTCGGACTGGGGCCGGAAACATGGGCTACTGCCGTCAAGCTTCAGAACGATGACGGTGAGGTCGAGTGGAACCGCCACTGGCGGCACATCAATACCTATTGGAACCAGTACGAAGGCGGCCGCATGCCTGTCGACTTCGACGTGCCCTACGACCGCACCGCCATTCGCGATAGCTTCCCCGGCGAACCCGACTTCGAGCGCTTCGTCGAAGAGGAAAGCATTAAGTTCATCACCGGCGCGCGGCCAATCGTCGAATATGGCAACTTCGTTGATGAGTTGAATGGCGCCGGACTCGAACAGTGGAGCGAACTCTACACCCAGCAGTACCGGCTCTATCACCCTTAATCGACTAGAACTAAAGGGGAGTGAGGGCATGCCCCTCCTCCCCTGACCCTCCCCGCGGCGACAGGAGGTGGACGAATGCAACAACCCCTAGGCGATCAGATCAGAGTGCGCATGGACAAGGACTCCCCGGTCTTCACGGAGAAGCGGGGCTTCCGCGACGCATGGCGCCAGATCAAGCGCGATCGATTCCTCTACGCCCTTGCCGCACTTCCTCTCCTTTACTTCGTGATCTTCCGCTATCTCCCCATGGTCGGCCTGATAATCGCCTTCCAGGACTACGATCCCTTCCTCGGCATCGGCGCCATGTTCGGCGGGGAGAACTGGGTGGGATTAAAACACTTCCGCAACTTCTTCGACTCCATCTTCTTCTGGAACGTCGTTCGCAACACAGTCCTCATCAGCTTCTATAAGCTTCTCTTTGGTTTCCCCCTCCCAATCGTCCTCGCACTCTTGATTAACGAAGTACGTATTACAGTTTTCCAGCGCGCCGTCCAGACGATTTCCTACCTGCCTCACTTCTTTTCCATGGTGGTGGCCGCCGGCATCGTCCGCGCTATGCTTACTCCTCAGGGCGGCCTCCTCAATCAGGCAGTCGTCGCTTTCGGGGGCGACGCCCAAGCCTTTCTGACCGACCCAGCCCTTTTCCGTTCCATACTGGTCACCATGGACGTCTGGCAGCAAGCCGGCTGGAACAGCATCATCTTCCTCGCCGCCATGGCCACGATCAACCCGGAGATGTACGAGGCGGCTGCCATGGATGGCGCCAATCGCTTCCAACGCATGTGGTATGTCACGCTGCCCAGCATCTCCTTTGCTATTGTAATCATCCTAATCTTTCGCATCGGCGGTATGCTTGACGCAGGTTTCGAACAGATCCTGCTTCTCTATTCACCCTCCGTATACTCAGTCTCCGACATCATCGACACCTACGTCTATCGCGCCGGCTTGATCGGCAGACAGTACTCCTTTGGCGCGGCAGTAGGCCTATTCAAGTCCGTTCTTGCCCTTATTCTGATGTATATGGCAAACAAAGTTGCCCAATATTTAGGGCAGGAAGGCCTCTGGTAGGAGGACACTATGAAACTATCGCGAGGCGAAAAGCTATTTGACTGGATCAATATCCTTGTTCTTATCATTCTCACACTGTTTTTTCTGATACCCTTCCTCTCCGTTGTGTCCACATCTCTGGTCAGCGGCAGAGAGTATGCCTTGCGCGGGCTGTTTATCCTCTATCCCCATCAACCGGTGCTTAGCTCCTATGACATGCTTCTGGGCCAGGGATCAATCGTTATTAACGCCTATTTCGTCACCTCCGCCCGTGTCATCGTCGGTACCTTCCTCGGCCTGACCTTCACCTTTCCACTTGCCTACGTCCTTTCCAAACGCAGGCTTTATGGCCGCGTCCCCATCACGATGTTAATCTTCTTCACCATGCTCTTCTCTGGCGGCCTGATTCCCAACTTTGTCTTGGTGGAAAAACTACGTCTGCTGGACAGTTTCTGGGCAATGATTTGGCCCGTCCTGATCAACCCCTGGTGGCTCCTGATCATGCGTAACTTCATGTTGGCCATCCCCGAAGAGCTGGAGGAAGCAGCCATCATGGACGGCGCCAGCCCACTGGTCGTCCTCTTACGCGTCTACCTACCCCTCTCCATGCCCGTTATCGCAACGATCGGTCTCTGGTATGCAGTCTTTCATTGGAACCAATGGTTTGACGCGGCAATCTACATAAACGACGCCAAAAAGCTTCCCCTCCAGCTCATCCTGCGCGGCATCCTCGAATACGGCACCGGCCAGTACAGCGACTACTCCGGCCTCGCCGAAATGACCGAGCTCACCGATCCACCGCCGGCTGAGTCGCTCAAAGCCGCAATGATCGTCATCACCACCCTGCCGATCCTCATGATCTACCCCTTCATACAGCGCTACTTCGTCAGGGGCATCATGCTCGGCTCAATCAAAGGCTGATTCCAGAATGAGCAAAACTCTCCATGGCGCATGGCCCGCGCTCATCACACCTGCAAACGCCGACGGCACAGCCAATCTGACCGCCCTCCGCGAACTTGTCGACTATATGCTCAGCAAGAAAGTCGACGGCCTCTACCTCTGCGGCGGCACCGGCGAAGGCCTCCTGCTCGCGCCCAAAGACCGTCGCGACGTGGTCGAAACCGTCATGGACCAGATCGGCAACAGCATCCCCGTCATCGTACACGTTGGCAGTATCAGCACGCGCGAAGCGATGGCGCTCGCCTGCCATGCCCAGGAAAAAGGTACCGCCGGCGTGAGCTCTGTCATGCCCGTCTACCTTGGCGGCCTCGAAGCCACCTACCGCCACTACGAAGCCATCGCCGCCTCCGCACCGGACATTCCCTTCTTCCCCTACTTGTTCGGCGGCCAGATCGACGCCACCTCCTTGATGAAGGAGCTCCTCTGCCGCATTCCCAACGTTGGCGGCGCAAAATATACCGGCCCCAACATGTACGAGATCGCCCAAATCATCGACCTCGGCGACGACCTGCCCCCGGACAAGAACTGGACCATCTTCTCCGGCATGGATGAGCAGTGCATCTTCGCCGCCATGATGAACGCACCCGGCAACATCGGCTCCACCCTCAACGTCATGCCCGGCCCCTACAGCAAGATGCGTGCATGCTACGAGGCCGGCGATATCGCGCAGGGCCTGTCCCTGCAAAGGCAGGCCAACCGGCTCACCGCCGTCATGATCGACCACGGTGTTACCCCCGCCATGCGCGTCGCCCTGAAGTCGATGGGCATCGACTGCGGCCCCCCTCGCCTTCCGCAGGAGCCTGTTTCGCCCGAAAAAGAGGAAATAATCCTGGATGAGCTCCAGGGGGCAGGTCTGGCCGCGTTGGTCGCCATGTAGTTATCAGGCCGTCTGCTGCTCGTTTTATCCCAACTCCGGCATACCACCGGTTTTGACCAATTCAACCGCGTAGCATAGCATTGGCCCAACGAACTGGCCTGGAGTGCCCCGCGTTCTTGCGGCGCGCAGACGCGCCATCCGATTCTGTCAATGCGAGGATTCTGCATGTCCTTTTTTGCCAAGCTCGAAGCGGCCGCGCAGCAGAACAAGACCCTCCTGTGCGTCGGCCTCGACCCCACGCCCGAAGCCTGCCCGGATCAATACCTCGACTTCGTGCAACTCTCCCGATCAGAGGCAGTCAACCAGCCTGAAAAAACTTGTGATGCACTTCTGGCCTGGAACCGGGCCGTCATCGTAGCCACCTCCGATCTGGTCTGCTGCTACAAGCCCAACATCGCCTTCTACGAGGCACTGGGCGAGCCGGGCATGGCCCTCCTGCGCGCAACAATCGCCGCCGTCCCCTCCGACATCCCAGTCCTCTTGGATGCCAAGCGCGGAGACATCGGCACAACCGCCGCCGCCTACGCCCGCGCCTGCTTCGAAGAACTCAACGTCGACGCCGTCACCCTCAGCCCCTACCTGGGAGAGGACAGTATCGCCCCCTTTGCTGCCTACCAGGGCAAGGGAATGTTCGTGCTCTGCCACACCTCCAACCCCTCAGCCGGCGCCTTCCAAAAGCTTGCCGTCCACGGCGGGAACATAGAAAACGATGATGAACCACTGTACATAAATGTCGCGAGAGAAACCACCAGCTGGTCGCCGAATGTCGGGTTGGTCGTCGGTGCAACCTACCCTGAAGCACTGGCGGAAGTGCGCGCCGTCGCGCCCGACTCCTGGCTACTGGTACCGGGCATCGGCGCACAAGGCGGCGAACTTGAAGCGTCGCTGACCGCCGGCCTGCGCAAAGACGGACTGGGAATGCTAATCGCCGCCACCCGCGGGGTCACCCAGGCTGACGACCCCCGCCAGGCCGCCACACGACTCCGTAACCGCATCAACGCTGCCCAGGCAGAACTGAGCGACAAAACCGATAGTGAAGAGCCTCCTCCCAGCCCAAACGGCTCGCAAGCAGCAGAGTCCCATAGAGACCTGATCACCGGCCTCGCCGACCTCGGCGCGCTCCAGTTCGGCGACTTCACCCTCGCCAGCGGCAAACGTTCCTCAATGTATGTCGACCTGCGCCTGCTCGTAAGCCAACCCAGCCTGATGCACGCCGCGGCCAGCGCCTATACCGCCAAACTGAACCAACTGAAGCGCGACCGCATCGCCGGCATCCCCTACGCCGCCCTGCCAATCGGCCAGGCCGTCTCGCTGGCCAGCGGCGTTCCCCTGATCTACAATCGCAAAGAAAGCAAGAGTCACGGCCTCGGCAAGGACATCGAAGGCCTGTGGCAGCCGGGCGAGCGCGTCGTCATCATCGAAGACGTGATCACAACCGGCGGCAGCATCGTCAGCTCCGTCGAACTGTTCCGTGCCGCCGGGCTCATCGTCGAGGACGCCGTCGTGCTGCTCGACAGGCAGCAAGGCGGCGTCGAAAACTTGGCTAAGGCCGGCATTCGCGTCCACAGCGTCCTTGAGTTGGCAGACGTACTGGATCTGCTTGCCAAATCAGGCCACATCCCCGCAGAAATTCTTCAGACGCTGTTCGCCACCGACTCTTCAGAGGACGCCGCGACGCAGTCTGATGCGTAGAGTGATCGGTAAACCGAATTGAGTGACCTGAGTCCCAATCTGTCAGTCAACTTTCTCGACCGCGAACTGCCCACACCGCTTGTACTCGCAAGCGGAATCTGGGGCACAACCGTCAGCCTGCTGGAACGCGCCGCGGCAGACGGCTGCGGCGCCGTCACAGCCAAGAGCTGCGGCCCCGAACCCCGCCACGGCCACGTCAACCCCTCCTGCATCGACTGGGGCGGCGGCCTGCTCAACGCAATCGGTTTGGCAAACCCTGGCGTGGAAGAGGAAATCGGACTGCTGCAAGAGGCCAAAGCGAAGCTCCAACCGCGCGGCGTCGCCGTCATCGCCAGCATCTTCGCCGGGACCGCCGCCGAGTTCGGCGATGTCGCCCGCAGCGTCGCCCGCGCACAACCCGACTTCATCGAAGTCAACATCTCCTGCCCAAACGTCGAGGACAGTTTCGGCGAGCCCTTCGCCGCCAATGCCGAGTCCGCCGCCGCCGTAACCGGCTACGTCAAGTCAGCCGTCGCCGGCCAGGATATCCCCGTAATCGTCAAGCTCGCGCCCAACGTTCCCAGCATCGGCCGCATCGCCCAGGCTGTTGTTAACGCCGGCGCCGACGCGCTCTGCGCCATAAACACCATGCCCGGCCTCGTCCTCGACCCCTACAGCGGTCAGCCCGTCCTCGCCAACCGCAGTGGCGGCATCAGCGGCCCCGCCCTCAAGCCCATCGCCCTCAAAGCCGTTTACGACACCCGCAAAGCCTGCCCCCACACACCGATCATCGGCACCGGCGGCGTAAGCAACGGCCAGGATGCCGTCGAAATGCTCATGGCTGGCGCCACAGTAGTTGGCGTCGGAAGTGCAATCTACTACCGCGGCGCCGGCGCCATCCGCCTCATCCGCACCGAGTTTCAGGAATGGATGGCCGCCCAGAACATATCCTGCGTCGCCGACCTCCAGGATCGCGCCCATAACGAGCCCCTTTACGCAACAGCGCCCTCCACACCACCCGCGCCGACCGCAGCATAGAGCAAGAAGCCCGTCTCCTCTCTTCGGCTATTGGACCTTCCCCTCACACAATCAACATCGCATCGCCAAAACTGAAAAACCGATACCCTTCCGCCTTTGCAACCTCATACGTCTCGAAAAGCGTCCGCCGACCCGCGTCATTATCCTGCGCATGCCTCTGCCCCACGAACGCGCTCACCAACATCAGCAGCGACGACCGCGGCAGATGGAAATTCGTCAGCAACGCATCTACCGCACGGAATCCATAACCCGGATAAATATACAGATCGACCTCGCCTGCGTACGGAACGACCTCACCATGTCCGCCCTGCCCGCCGTATCCATCCACGCCCCGTGCTGCAGTCGCGCAATACTCCAACACCCGCGTCGACGTAGTGCCCACCGCCACGACCCGCCCGCCCATCCGCCTGGCAGCGTTGATAGCCCGCGCCGATTCCTTCGTCAACGCAGCCCACTCCCGATGGATCTGGTGGTCAACCACCTGCTCTGCCGTAACTGGGCCGAACGTGTCCAACCCCACGTGCAGCGTTACCGACTCCCATCCTACCCCCATTCCCCGCAACCTCTCCAGCAACCCAGGCGTGAAATGCAAGCCCGCAGTCGGCGCGGCAACGCTGCCCTCCGCCCGCCCATAAACTGTCTGATAGCGCTCCCTGTCCCCACAAAAGCTGTTGATATATGGCGGCAGAGGCAACTCCCCAAGTTCCCCCAGATTCCCCAAAATTGGCGCCGAAAAACGCGCTCGTCGCAGACCTCCCACCTCTTCTGCAACAATCTCCGCCTGGATTGGACTCGCATCCAGTTCCACTCTGACGCCGACCCGCAAGCCGCGTCCCCGTACCAGGCAGTCCCACTCCATGCCCGCTTCATCCACCAGCCGCAACAGAAAAACCTCCACCGCGCCGCCGGTAGCCTTATGCGCCCGCAACCGCGCCGGAATCACCCGGCTGTCATTCGCCACCAGCAGATCATCAGATCGCAGGAACCTGCCAATGTCTCTGAAACTGTGGTGTTCGATCTGCCCGGACGCCCGGTCCAACACCAACAGCCGGCTGCTATCGCGCGGGTCCGCCGGCTCCTGCGCGATGAAGCGCTTGGGAAGTTCGTAGTCGAAAAGGTCTGTACGCATCAGGTTTTCAAGTTCTGCTCGCTGCGAATTCTAGGACTCGTTGACGTTTGTCTGAACAACGACTTCCGCGTGCAAATTGCGGCTAATCGTCGAAGGGCGGCCCAGCTGCGCAAAGAAAATCTAATACGCCTCTGGTGTTCTCCGCGTCCTCCGCAGAGAAAGGTGTTCTTCGCGACCCTTCGCGTGACTTCGCGGATCAATTGGTTTTCTCTATTTCAACATTCAAGCGAGAAACATCCCTAACAGGCCTGCAGGCTTTCCTTTCTTGTTGACATCTGGGCAGCCTTCCCAAAATGTCAACGAAACCTAATTCACTGCCAGACCATATATCGGATTCAAAAAGCGCCGCTTTCCAAGACTATTCGAAGCCTATAGTATCCCAGCACGATTTCACTTGGTTTTAACACAGGTGTTAGAATCGAGGAAGCGCACAGTTGACGAAAATCCGCGGGCGCACGAGCACAGCGTCAATGCCCAGCGATTACAACCCGCATCAACTGTGTCGGCATCCTGTATCATGTAGCCCAGAGTAGAGCAAAGTGATACGTAACAGACGGAAACCCATGAACCTGATAACCGTCATACTGACCCTCGGCCTCCTCTTCGTCATCATCCTCCTCGGCGGCGGGCTCATCGTCTACATCTACTGGTGGCTGGTGCAACGCCCTGCCCCCCAACTCGAAGGCGAACTCAATCTCCCCGAACTGGACGCAACCGTGGAGGTGCTGCGCGACCAACATGGAATCCCCCACATCTACGCCCAGTCTGAGGCCGATCTTTGGCGGGCGCAAGGTTTTACCCACGCCCAGGACCGCCTCTGGCAAATGGAGCAGAACCGTCGCGTCGCCCAGGGCCGTCTGGCCGAGCTCGTTGGCGAAGCCGCCCTCGACGTCGATCGCTTCAGCCGCATCGTCGGCTTTCGCCGCGCCGCACAGGCCGAACTGGAGAACCTCGACGAAGCCACAATCCTGACATTGCAACACTACTGCCAGGGCGTCAACGCCTACATCCGCAGCCGCAAGGGCAAAGTGGCCGCCGAATTCAACCTGCTCCGCCGCCAACCAGAACAATGGTCGCCCTTGGACATCCTCGCCTTCGGCAAGATGGTGGCCTGGAGCCTGAGCATCAACTGGGAGAGCGAGCTCGTTCGTCTCCAATTGGCCGCCAAGCTGGACCCCACCCTGGCCGCCGACCTCGAGCCGGACTATCCCAACACCAACCCGGTCGTGGCCGAAGCCGCCGGCAGCCAGGATTCCCTGCGCCTGTTGCATACCGCCGGCCTGATGCTGAACGAGTATGAGCAGCTGAAGGGCTGGATGGGGCTCGCCGCGCCCGGCATCGGCCAGGGCAGCAACGCCTGGGCAGTGTCCGGCAGCAAGACCACCAGTGGCCGCCCCATTCTCTGCAACGATCCACACCTGGTCATGACCATGCCCGGTCCCTGGTATGAGATGCACCTGCATTGCCCGCCGCCGCCCGGAGTATCCGGCCCCGGCATCCACGTCAGCGGCGCCTCGTTCGGCGGTGCCCCCGGCATCATCATCGGCCACAATGAGCAGATAGCATGGGGCATGACAAATGCCTTTCCCGATGTCCAAGACGTCTACATCGAACGCCCGCATCCAGACAACGCCAAAGGCCAGCCGCCGCGTTTCGAGTACGAAGGCGAATGGGAAGAGGCCACCGTCATACAGGAAGAGATCTACCTGCGAAACCGCGTCCGACCCCACGTGGAGAAGGTAGTCGTTACCCGCCACGGCCCCCTCCTCAGCGGAATCCTCAAAACCGACAGCCCGGACACAGGCTTTCCCGATGAGCCGGTTCTGACCGTCGCCCCGCTTGCCCTCCGCTGGATCGGCCACGAACCAGGCACAGTCTTGCGCTCGGTCCTGCGCATCAACCGCGCCCAAAACTGGCAGGAGTTCGACGACGCCCTCTCCGACTGGAGCGCACCCTCCCAGGTTTTCGCCTATGCCGATAGCGACAATATCGCCTACCGCCTCGCCGGCGCCGTCCCCATTCGCCGCAACGGCAACGGCCTCGTTCCCGTGCCCGGCTGGAACAGCGACTACGAGTGGGACGGACTGATTCCCGACAACGAACTGCCGCGATGCCTCAATCCCTCCAGTGGCTTCATCGCGACCGCCAACAACAAGATCACCGGCGACGACTACCCCTACGTCCTCACCTTCGAAACCATGCCTGGCTGGCGCGCGCGCCGCATCGAAGAGATGCTGGCCGAGAAAGAGACGCTCTCCCTGCGCGACATGGAACAGATGCAGCTCGATCAAACCAGCCTCTACGCCCAGGCCCTGACACCCCTCCTTACCAGCCACTTGAGCGAAGACCCATACGTGCGCGTCGCCGTAAACATGCTCCAGGACTGGGGCTATCACATGGATCAGGAGAGCCCGGCCGCGCTGGTCTTCCACTATACCCTCCTTCACCTCCTCGATCTGACCTTCGGCCAGAAGCTGGGCGCCACCGCCGAAGGCTTTCTCGGCAAAGGCAGCAGCCCCGTCTTTCTCATCAACGGCTTCATGCTGCGCGCCCAGACTCGCCTCCTGGAGCTGCTGCAAAACGAAAACGATTCGCCCTGGTATGCCGACGCCGCCACCGGCCGCCGACGGACCAAAGAAGAACTGATCGAGACCGCCCTCAAACTCTCCGTCCACCGCCTTCGTCGCGAAGTCAATCCCACGCCCCGCAAATGGGCCTGGGGACGGATGCACCAGATCCGCTACAGCCACACTTTGGGCAGATCACGAATCCTCGGCTGGCTCTTCAACCGCGGGCCCTATCCCATCGGCGGCGACGGCACCACCCTCAATCAGACCGCCTACATGCCCGAACTGCCGCCCGGTCTCGTCCAGGTCCAGGCCGCCTATCGCCAAATCTTCGACATCGGCAACTGGGACGCCGCCCAAAGCGTTACCGCCAGCGGCCAGTCCGGCCATCCCGTCAGCCGCAACTATGCCGATCAAATCCCCATGTGGCTCGAAGGCGTCTATCACAAAATGCCCTGGAACCGCCCCGCCGTCGAAAAAGCCACCCGCCACCGTCTGCTGCTGAAAGGCGACGGCCGGTGATCGACACGACACCTACCCTGATCGCTACCCGCGCGCAACCTGCCGCCAACCAATGAACCTATCCCCCTATCGCGGCTATCTCTATGCGCTCATCGCCTTTGGAACCTGGGGCTTCCTGCCCGCCTACTGGAAGCAGCTTCACGACCTTCCCATGCTGGAAATCCTTGCCCACCGCATCATCTGGTCCGCCGTCACTATGGCTGTTGCACTCGCCGTCCTGAAGGACCGTTCCTGGCTACGCAAACTTCGCAGCTCGCCAACCGTCCTCTTGCTGGTTCTCGCCGCCGCCCTCCTCACCGCCGCCAACTGGACCACCTACCTCTGGGCAGTAGAAACCGGTTTTGTCGCCAAGATCAGCCTGGGCTACTTCATCAACCCCCTGTTCAGTGTTCTTCTGGCCCACCTGTTTCTCGGCGAGCGACTGCGCCGCGGACAGATTGTCGCCGTCTCCATCGCCGTCGCCGGAGTGATCTACCTCACCGTCAGCCTCGGCGAGCTCCCCTGGATCGCCCTCTCGCTCGCCGGCACCTTCGGCTTCTACGGCCTGATCAGAAAGAAGATCGACCTGAGCGGGATGCAATTCTTCTCCCTCGAGATGACACTCCTCCTGGTACCCGCCCTGTTCCTCCTTGTATACACAGGCCAGCAGGGCCCCCCCGTATGGACCGCTGGCGTTTGGCCCCGATTCGGCCCTCTCCTTCTCGCCACCGGCGTCATATCTGCCATCCCCCTCGTCAGCTTCGGCGCCGCCGCCCGCCTCATCCCCCTCTCCAGCCTTGGCCTGATGCAATACCTCGCCCCCTCGACCCAATTCGTCCTTGGCGTCTTCATATACAAAGAGCCCTTCACCTCAGTCCAACTTATCGGCTACACCTTCATCTGGACCGCCCTCATCATCTACTCCCTCGAAGGCCTCCGCCACACCAGCACCGCCCCCCGCATGACTAGCCTCCCCTGATTCACCAGCGACCGCAGCCAAACAGCCAAAGCCCCCGGCCAATCCTCCACTATCCACTGCATTTTGGCGGTCGGGCCTTCGGCCCTCCCTTGTGCAGGGGCTGCGCCCCCGCAAC
>MPML01000003.1 GCA_002238445.1 Caldilineaceae bacterium bin5 | reverse complement strand
ACCAGGTCAGACCGCACAGCTCCCTGGGCTACCGGCCGCCGGCGCCTGAGGCCCTCTTGCCTGCCGACCCTATCCCCGTGCTTGTCGGACTAACATAACAAGTGGTACAAACGTCGGGGGCAGGTCAAAGGGATCGCGGAGTACGAACTCTTGGGCCTCATCATCGGAGGAAAAACTAGAATTGACTAGACGTTCAAAACGAATTGGCCGCCCAACAATAACGTACCATTCCCACATATATGATTTGGCAATGCGTACATCTGGAGAGGCGATGGCACTCGGGCTGGCATTGTCACGATATGTGGCATCCGAACGCTCTTCCAGCGCTAGAGAAGATTCAGGGCAGGAACTGGAGAGTTTACGCAATCAAGCCGCAGATTTGAGACAGGCTGTTGACAAACTGCTGTCGGCGCTCCCGTCAGATGCGGGCATAAGCTCAGGCTCTTTGAGAAGCCACCTTGGTTGGATCAGTCGCAGGCTGAAAGAGAATGCCCCGTCGTTATGCGCGCATGACCCAATAGACATAGTGCGCAGCGACATACCAGGAGTCCTCAAGCAATTTGACAAATGGTATGCCAGCCAATCGGCCCTTGATAAAGACCTCAGCGCCCGGCTCATGCCATTCATAGAATCGGGGCAACTGAATGCCGCAGTCAGAGAAGCATGGCCCATTTTCAAGACGAGGATGGTCGATCAGTTTGGAATTTCCGGGGCGATCGATGGCCACAAACTCGTCGTTGCGATATTTGGTCCTGATGGCGCCACGGCAGGACTGTTGCCGGACAAAGAACGCGAAGGGTATCTGAACCTTTTCAAGGGGCTTTACGCACTCAGCCGCAACCCGTTATCGCACAATGATATTCGCCCCAACCCTGCTGAAGTAGATGCTACCCTCTTCTTGATCAGCGCCACGCTAGCGAAGATTGAGCAACTCACAACCGAGGGTCGTCAAGGGAAAGAGCGATTGAAAGGGACTTCGTGAATTCGAATCTCCTACCCTTCCCTGCCAACAAGCCCACTGGCGTTGACTGGTTTGGAGGTGTGCCCGCACAAGGGGAGGTTGTGCAATTAGGACGAATCGGGAGATTCTCTAAGGGCAGTGGCGGAAACCAGTTCGCAGCGACTTGCCCCCGTCCGTAGACATCAGCGCCAGCACAACTTTTTCCTCAAGAGTGGTTGAGTTGATCGCTTGCTGCAGTGGCCGAAGCGTGCCGAAGCGCATCACGCCTAAGGCCGTACCAGGTTTCGTCGACATTTTGGGAAGGCCGTTCAATACTCAACAGGAACGGAACGGCTGCAGGCCTGCTCGGGATTTTTCTCGCTTGAATCTTGCGACAGGTAAGACCATTCGATCCGCAAAGTTTCGCGAAGGGTCGCGAAGAACACCAAAGGCGTGTCGGAATTTCCTTGCGTGACTGCGCGGCCAGGCGGGGTTCAGCCGCACTTTGCTCCCGGAAGTCGCTGTTCAGACAAACGGCAACGAGCCCTAAACTTCCTGCTCAGGAGGGGGTGGGTTCGACGTGGGTTTTCAGCCAGTTGCGGACTCTGTCGAATCGGTCTTGCCTGTCTACAAGTATGTTTCTGATAAACCGGTTGGCTTCATCGGCATCGCAGTCGATAAAGTACCCGTTGACCCTCAAGAAGGAATCAGCGGCGTAGAAGGCTGTACGCTTGTTTCCGTCAAGGAATGGATGGTTTGTGGCGAGGCTTTCAAGGAGTGCGGCCGCTTCTTCGAAGAGATCGCTATAGTACCCGATCGAAAACGCCCCAGAGCGGGACTCCAGGGCGATCGATGGCCGCGCCATGGATCTCGACAACCTGTTCGACGGTCAGGTAGACGCGGCTCACTGCGCCAGCAGTTTGCCCAGCCTGTGGTTGCGCGCCATGCTGTCGTTGTAGTGCCGTCGGACCTCTTCGTCGGAAGCCGTCTTGCCCCTTGCCGGTTCTTGCTCATTTGGGCCGGGCTTTGGCGCGGGGGTGTTGGGAGGATTTGCCTTTGGCGTTTTCTTGTCGTGCGATTTGATCATGGTCTCCCCTTCGGCGTGACAGGGTCCTGCACATTGACCCGCCATACGAGTCGGCAGCGGGGCGAGTTCTCGTTCGCCTACTGAACTTTCGGGCTTGTGTAATGCAATATAGCGAGGGGACATTGACTTGTCAAGGTATACGCGAGGTGCGTGCGTCCCGGATTTGGGGTTGTCCTGAGAAGCCGGCTGCGGGTCCCGGTACAGTTCCCCCAGAGGTGGGCAGGCACAAGGCCCGGAACTGCAGTGGGCGGTGGTCAGTGATCAGTGGTCGGTGACCCCGGCCGGCGGGGATGACGGCAGGGGATAGTGGGTAATGGCTGTAGCCCGCTGGGGTCAGGGGCTGGGGCGGAGGCCTTCGGGGAGGCGGGTGACGTCGGTTACGAGGCCGGCCAGGGCGCGGAGGTTCTGCTCGTCTTTGCCGTCGCCGTCTTCCTTTTTGGGTGTCTCGAGGAGCATGGGGACGCCGTCCCAGCGCAGGTCGTTGAGGATGTGGCGGAAGCCCTCTACGCCGACGAATCCTTCGCCGATGTGCTCGTGGCGGTCTTTGCGGCTGCCGTGATCGTTTGAGCTGTCATTGAAGTGCCAGCAGCCGACGCTGCCGATACCGACGGTCTCCTCGAGCTCGGCCATCATGGCCTCGTAACCCTCGGCGGTGCGGAAATCGTAGCCGGCGGCGAGCGCGTGGCAGGTGTCGAGACAGACGCCGACGCGCTCCTTTTCCTCCACCTGTTCGATAATCTGGGCGAGTTGGGCGAAGTTGTAGCCCAGGGTGGTGCCCTGCCCGGCCATCAGTTCCAGCAGGGTAGTTACGCCGGTGCAGTCGGGCAGCTGGGCGTGGATGCGGTTGAGGGCGTCGGCGATGCGCTGCAGTCCGGCTTCCTCGCCGCTGCCGGTGTGGGCGCCGGGATGGAGTACCACGTGCCGGATGCCGTAGGCGTGGGCGCGCTCCAACTCATCGGCGAAGGCGGCGATGCTTTTCTCCCACAGGGGATCTTTGGGGGAGGCCAGGTTGATAAGATAGGAGGCGTGGCTGACGGCGTAGGCGACGCCGCTGGCAGGCATCTGGTCGTTCCAGCGGGAGACATCCTCTTCTTTCACCTGCGGACCTGCCCACTGGCGGTTGCTTTTCATAAAGACCTGGACTGCGTTGCTGTTTACGTCGGCGGCCGCATCGAGTGCGTTGCTGACGCCGCCGGCGATTGACATGTGCGCGCCGAGTTTGAGTCCTGACATGGGATGCCTCCGGAAGGAACGTTCCTGGTAGTGGGTAGGGGGTTTCCGGTTTTCGGCAGCGCCGGCGAATCTCAGCGCCGTTACAAGATCTGAAAACGGGAAACTGATTTTACACTCTCAACTGGTATCTGCTATTCTAGCGGATGCGTTCTGATGCGGGCAAAATTGGTAGTCAGTTATTGGTTTTCAGGTAACTGCTAAGCCAGATACGGTGCCTATCTTGACCAGCCCTTTGTCGCTGCCGCCATTCAGGCTATCTGGTTGCGTATTCGGTTGGCGGCAGCCAGGTTGGTGGAGCGGCACGGCTGGAATAAGCACACACGGTCGGAACTGCAGTTTTTAGTTTTCAGTTTTTTGTTTTCAGTGGAACACCAGTCGTCAGGGGAACAGCGGAAATTAGCGGTCGATGGTCGGTGGGTTGAGGCGGCAAGTGGGGGAGGAAACACTGTTGGCTAGACACGCTGCTGGAGCCGCACGGCTGGAATGCGCACACAAGGTCGGTGAGCGATGGTTTTGTAGGGGGGCGTTGCGGGGGCGCAGCCCCTGCACAAGGGAGGGCCGAAGGCCCGACCGCCCAAATGCAGTGGTTAGTGATCAGTGGCTCGAGACAGCGAATGGGGGGCAGACACTGTTGGCTAGACACGTTGCTGGGGATAGTTGTCGGGGACGGTTTGGGTACTATGGTGCGGCTGACCTGGATGGCCGCGAGTTGACTTTGGCTAGGTAGATATAAGAGAGGAAAGATTGTGATACATGAATCCGTCTATGAATTGCGTCAGGATCTGAAAGGCGCGGCGGGCGTTGACGAGAACGGGCGCGTCGAGTTGCTGGACGCGGAGAAGCTACGCAGCGATGTGATTGATACTCTGGTGCGGGATGCTGTTTTCGGCACTTTTCCGGTGAAGACGTTCAGCCGCTGGCTAATCTGGGAACTGGGCCAGTTGATGGGCGCGTGCCCGGCGAGCATTCACGAGTTTTATATTGCCAGGGCGACGAATGTTTGGTCGAACCGCACGGTACCGGCGATGAATATGCGGTTCTCGACGTACGAGGCGGGGCGGGCGGCCTACCGTGCGGCGCAGCGGACGCAGACCGGCGCGTTTGTTTTTGAGATCGCGCGCAGCGAGATGGGTTACACGTTCCAGGAGCCGGCCGAGTTTTCGGCTGTGCTTATCGCCGGGGCCATTAAAGAGGGGTACCGGGGGCCGATCTTCATTCAGGGCGACCATTTTCAGGTGGACGGCAAGAAGTATAAGAACGACCCGGAAGGCGCGGTGAACGAGGTGAAGGCGCTGGCGAAGAAGGCGGTGGCGGCCGGCTACTGGAACATCGATATCGATACGAGCACGCTGGTGACGCTGGAGCCGCCATCGTTGGACGAGCAGCAGCGGGAGAACTACCTGCGCTCGGCGATGCTGACCAAGTTCATCCGCGACCTGGAGCCGGAAGGTGTCACCATCAGCCTGGGCGGCGAGATTGGCGAAGTCGGCGAAAAGAACTCGACGGTTCCGGAGTTGGACGCGTATGTTCACGGCTACAAGGATGCGCTGGGTGAGCTGGGCGATTACGCCGGGTTGAGCAAGATCAGTGTGGCCACGGGCACGGCCCACGGCGGCATTTTGCTGCCGGACGGCAGCCAGGCCGATGTGGCGGTGGATTTCGATACACTCGAAGACCTGGGCGAGCGCGCTCGCTTTCATGGTAGCGGCGGCGCGGTCCAGCATGGCGCCAGCACGCTGCCGGATGAGATGTTCGGCAAGTTTCCCGAGACGCAGACGATTGAGATCCATCTGGCGACCGGGTTCACGAATACATTCCTGGATCATCCCAGTCTGCCGGAATCGTTGCGCAAGGAGATGTATGCGCATCTGGACGCGCACCACGCGGACGAGCGCGGCGCCAACGATTCCGATTTCGTCTTTCATCTGAAGACGCGAAAGAAGGCGCTGGGGCCGTTCAAACCGGAGCTGTGGGGGCTGCCGCGCGAGCGGACGGAGGCGATATTCGCGGGTGTCGAAGATCACTACGCCTACTTCTATGAGAAACTGAATGTGGCGGGCACGCGTACACTGGTCGATCAGGTCGTTACGCCCGTTGCTCATCATAAGCCGATGCCGGTTCTGGGTCGGGGCGCAGGGGACGATGAAGGACTGGCCGACTGAGAACGGCAGTGGTCGGTGGTCAGTGGTCAGTGGTCAGCAAGACCCGCGAGCCAGCGGCGACGAACTAACGTTGTAACCGGCCACGAGCCACTGGCATATGCTGCTTGCTCTTGATGTTGCCTCCTCAATTTGTACGGTTGCCCTGTTTGATCCGGCGAGCGATAGGATGCTGGCTGAGCGGGTGTGGCGGTCGCGGCGGCGACAGACGGAGGAGACGCTGCCGGCGGCGGCGGATGTGCTGGCGCAGGCCGGCGTTGAGGTGGACAGCATCCGTTTTCTGGCGGTGACGACCGGGCCGGGCAGTTTTACGGGTGTGCGTATCGGCATCAGTGTTGTCAAGGGGATTGCGCTGGGACTGCCGCAGCCGCCTCAGATTATCGGTCTGCCGGTGTTGAGCGTGACCGCGGCGCGGTTTGTGCCGCTTGCGGTCGCGGAGACGGTCGTGTGGCCGCTGCTGCAGGCAGGGCGGGGCCGTTTCAACTGGGCAGCGG
The DNA here is from genome assembly GCA_002238445.1 of Caldilineaceae bacterium bin5. Classification (GTDB taxonomy): domain Bacteria; phylum Chloroflexota; class Anaerolineae; order Caldilineales; family Caldilineaceae; genus Bin5. The sequence continues at coordinate 252,943 of MPML01000003.1, read as the reverse complement.
CGCCGGCGGATGATCCGCTGTGGCTGCCTTCGGTGACGGAACACTGCGCGGGGCAGGTTGAGGCGCTGGTTGCGGCGCTGCAGGCAGAGGAGCGTCCGGTGTGGCTGGTGGGCGAGTTGAGCGAGGCCCTCCGACAGGCTGTGCTGGGGCTGGCCCATGTGCGCTGCATCGATCCGGGCGCGGATTTTGAGCTGGCGGAGCAGGGCAAGGGTGCGGATGACGCTGTGCGCAGCCGCGAGCCAGCCGGCATGACCCTGGCGCGGGGAGAAGTGCTGGCCCGCCTGGCGCTGCGCCACCTGCGCGCCGGTTCCCCGGCACTGACCGCGCCGTTGCAGCCACTCTATTTGCGTCCACCGCAGTAGACAGCGACCAATAGACAGCGACCCAATGGTCAATTACAGATTCACACGATTGCAGGGGAGCCGATGGTGTATGCTTGGATACGATGGCTAACTCTTTGAATCGTCAGCAGAGGCAGCCCAATCCGCGCGATGGGGTTGGGCCGCAGACATGCCCGCTGGCGATTGGACCCCTGACCCTGGCCGACCTGAAAGATGTGATGGAGCTGGAGTCGGTCAGCTTCCCCAGCCCGTGGACGCTCGCCACCTACCACAGTGAATTGACCCGCAACAGCCGCAGCCGCTATCTGAAGGTTTGGCCGGTGGCGGCGGCAGGTGCTACGCGTGCTGCGGCCGGGCTGGTCGCGCAGGGGGGATTCATGCTCTTCGGCGCTGAGATGCACGTTGTCACGCTTGCTGTGCTGCCGGCGTGGCGCGGCCGTTCGATCGGCGAGTGGCTGCTACTGGCGCTGCTGGCGCTGGGGCGGAAGGAGGGCACGCATACGGCCACGCTGGAGGTGCGCGCCAGCAACGAGATTGCCCAGCGTCTTTACCGCAGGGCCGGGTTTGCGTCGGTAGGCTATCGGCGGCGCTACTATCCGGACAAGGAAGACGCCCGCATTCTGGCACTGGAGGATTTACACAAGAGCCGCGTGTGGCAGCCGCTGCAGGAACGGTTTGCGTTGCTTTCGGCGATGATGGAGCGGGGGGTGGAGGCGCCGGGGTAGGGGCGTTACGGGTACAGCGTTGATCTGGATTGCCCGCTAATACTTACCGATGTTGCCAAGCTTTTGGTGCATCACGTATATCGTCTTCTTGTTGTCGAAAAGCAGCCACAATGTGGGGAGCAACTTTGGAGGCTGGCCGCATATTCTTGAAGTCTTCAGCCGAAAGCTCCCGTGTATCCGGATCGTCTAAAATGGCTCGACGAATTTCAATGTCTTCACATGCTGAGGGCCAAATCGTTTCTGGTTTGAGTTTCGGCATATTTGCTTATCACCTCTTCGGGAGCTTCACGCAAGTTGATGGCATGAATTCTAACACAATAGGTATGTGGTGACTCTCCAGGGTTTGCTCGGATGAGAAGGTTTTCGATCTTATTGAGAAATACCGTTTTGGTCCTGGCGCTCATACTGCTCGGTGTGATGATTGGCTTTGCGGTGGGCGGGCAGGGGGAGCGCGGCGGGGATGGATTGACGTCTGCGCCCGCGGCTACGGCCGCGGCGGGGCCGACGAGCACACGCGCGGCTGCGCCTACGCCGACGGAGAGACCTGAGTCGGAAGAGACGGGTTCGCGTGCGGCTTCAGCTACGCCGGCGGAGGTTACGGACTCGGAGCGCGCGCCGGCGGAGGGCGCATGGGGCGTGGTGGTGCGTGTGGCGGGCGGGGGTACGCTGGCGGTACGGGTCGCCGAAGGGGGGGGGGGGGCGGGCGGAGGGCGCAGGGGGCGTGGTGGTGCGTGTGGCGGACGGCGATACGCTGACGGTACGGTTCGACGACGGGGAGGAGGAGACGATCCGGCTGCTGGACGTGGATACGCCGGAGACGGTACATCCGAGCCGGCCGGAGGAGTGTTTCGGCGCGCAGGCATCCGATTTCACGAAGACGTTGATGGGGCAGCGCGTGCGGATCGAGGAGAAGGGGCGGGACAGGTACGGGCGCCTGCTGGCCTATGTGTGGACCAGCGCTGACGAGGGTGAACGGTTGTGGAATGTCCGGCTGCTGGAAGAGGGGCTGGCCGTTTACAACGATTATGGCAATCCGGGGAAGTACGCGGATATTTCGCGGGCGGCGGCCGAGCAGGCCTTGCTGGCCGGGGTGGGACTGTGGTCGGCGTGTGAAATCGAGGCGAGGCCCACGCTCGTTCCTACGCAGATGGTTGGCGCGGGTTGCCCGCAGGGTTGCGTCAGCCAGCCCGATCCGTCATGCAGCATCAAGGGCAACGTGAACACGAGAAGCAGTACGAAGATCTATCATGTGGAGGGGGAGTCATCCTCGTACGGGCGGGTGAATATGAGGGCGGGGGAGGGCGACCTCTGGTTCTGCACCAGGGATGAGGCGGAAGCGAATGGTTTTCGTGCGCCGAGGGGGTAGGGGGCGGTGTAATTTCGCTCGATAGGGAAAACCTGGTCGACCACACTTGGTCTATACGGTCGTCTGGTTGACATGAATGTCAACCAGACTTGGTAACCAGTGATGGCTCCTGCTTGCTACAGTTTTCCCTAGCCAGTTTGCGAGAATCGCATTCGATTTGGAGTCCGTGCCAGAATTCATCCGACTGACCGAAGAAGGCGGCAAAACGAATCGACATAGCGGGCGTAATCGAACGCTTGCCTTGTACGATTTCGTTAATCACGCGCGGGGAGACACCAATGGTGCGAGGCATGGCCTTCTGCGAAATCCCCATTGGATTGAGGTATTCCTGCAAGAGAATCTCACCGGGTGTAATGGGTGTATTCATAGGACTTTCGCCTGGACTTCAAACGCAGGTGCACTTAGAGCGAGTTTCGGGAAGAGGGTCAGCTTCAGGCAGTATTTTGGTCAAAGACGCTAAGATCTGCAACTTGAAGGATGGTGCAGCCCCCAATCTGAGGATAGACACTGAACACGAGACATTGTCCCAAAGCAGTAAACCGTCGGATCCCTTGCCGGCACTGCGCTGATCTCTTGGAAGCCAAAAACGCGACTTTCGCCGATTTGCCGCGCCTGATATGATAGATAGATAGTGCCAAACCTGTCCGCTATTCTCGTGAGATGGCGGAGCGTTCGTTATGTAAGGAGAGTTTTGTGCCGATGCGTAAGAAATCAACATTTACGCGATCTATTCGCCATACCAGCGTGAAGAGATCGATCTTTCGTGCGCTGGCGCTGTGTGCCGGCGCGCTGTTTCTGGCCGGCTGCGGTCTGTTGTCGGGGCCGGACGTAACGCCGACGCCGACGCGCCCGATGGCGGCGGTAGTCCCCACGTTTACGTCGACGCCGGTGGGCGCGGCGGCCGCGCAGGAGTCTGGCGGCGGCACTGCTCAGCAGGTCGCGCCGGCGGCTACACAGGCACCGGCTCCGCAGGCAACCGATCCGCCTGCACCCACCGATACGCCCGTGCCAACGGTGGCCCGCTTTACGGTCAAGCCGGACCTGACCGCGGCTAACGTCAACGTGCGCACGGGACCGAGCACCGCGTTCGGCATCATTGGCACCGTCGCCAGGGGTGCGCAGTTCGATATCAGCGGCAGAAATGTGGAGAACACGTGGTATCAGTTCTGCTGCGTTGGCGGCCAGACGGGTTGGATTTTCTCTTCTCTGGTAAATGTGGAGAACGCGAATCTGATCACGCTGGCTGCGAACATCCCGGCCACGCCGGTGCCGCCAACTGCTACGCCGGTGCCCACACAGGCGCCTACGCCAGTGCCCGCTCCTGTCAATGTAGACCACTGCGCCGGCATTGGCGGCGATGGCTGCAAGTTCTGGCTGCGGGATACTGATCCTGCAGACAATGGCGGAGGGGAATTGAAGCTTCTCATCGGCTTTGTACATGGTGGGCGCAACGATGAGGTCCAGGTGCACGGCGGTTACTTTGTTGAAGTGCAGAAGGACGGGGTCCAGGTACATGGGTTTGATCACAACACGCGCGGCGGGACGAATATCATAGAGGGGCCCAAAGGCCGAGTATACAATTACGACAAGGGTGTTTCTGCCAGCCAGTTGCCGGGTGGAAACGTTGCTGGGTCGTACACCATCTGGGTCCAAGACGGCAACGGTGAGCGAGACAGCCAGAACTATAGCTTCACTTTGCATGGAAACCAGGGTTTAGTTTGGCTGGTATTTGATCAGAGACCGAGATAGGGAGGCGGGGCGATTACGACAGGCGTTGCACGGCAGCGGCTGCCCACGCTGACCAAGGCAATTTATGGGCTGGGTGATTGGGGCGCGGCGTCGGCTTCGACGGCGCGTACCCTGTTCTGGCTCTACTTCACGGTCAGCGTCGTGGGGGTGGACGTGGGCCTGGCCGGTGTTGCCTTCATCATCGGCCGCTTCTGGGACGGTGTCAACGACCCGCTGATCGGCATCCTCAGCGACCGCTTTCGCAGCCGTTGGGGGCGGCGGCGGCCGTTCATGCTGCTGGGCGCGCTGCCCTTCGGCTTGGGCTTCTTCCTCATGTTCAGCCCGCCCCCGTTCGAGGGGAATGTGGCTGCCGCCCTCTATTACGCGGTCGTCTTCATCCTCTATGACACGGCGTTTACGATCGTCAATGCGCCCTACGCAGCCCTGACCGCGGAACTGACCGAAGACTATGACGAACGGGCCAGCCTGGCCGGTTGGCGCATGGGTAACTCGATCTTTGTTGCCCTGCTGACGGCCGGGTTGTTCAAGCTGCTGGCGGAGGGACTCTTCGCGGGCTGGTTCGATGGACCGGATGCGCTGCGCAACGGCTACGCGGTGGCGGGCGCGCTGTGGGGGCTGATCATCGCGGGGTCGCCTCTGCTGGTGGTGGCCTTCATACGCGAGCCGGAGCGGGAACTGCCGAAGGAGGAGGGCAGGCTTAACTTCATTCAGATCACCAAAGAGGTGTTTGCCAACCGGCCGTTCCGCATCGGGGCCGCGATTTACGTGCTGGCGTTCAGCGCGGTCGACATCATCACCTCCGTGTTCGTGTGGTTCCTCATCTACTACATGCAGCTGAAGCCGCCTTTCGACAGTTTGGTGCTGGCGGCTGTGCTGGGCGTCGCGTTCCTTTCGATGCCGCTGACGGTGCGGCTGATGCAGCGGTACGGCAAGAGCCGCACGTATATACGCATGATGGTCTTCTGGGCGGCGGTGATGGCGATTATCAGCCTGCTGCCGCCGGGGAATGCGCCGCTGGTGCTGATCGCGGCGGCTGTTGCCGGAATCGGGTATGGCGCGGCCAACGCCACCCCCTGGGCGATCGTGGCGGACATCATCGAAGAGGACGAATGGCACAGCGGTCAACGCCGCGAGGGCGTTTACTCGGCTTATCTGGTCACGTTCCGCAAAATCGCTACTGCGTTCGCGGTTGGGTTCGTCGTGCCGCAGGTTCTGAGGGCTACCGGCTTCATTGAAGGCGCGGCGGCAACGCAGCCGGAGGCGGCTGTGCTGGCTTTGCGCATCTTCATGGGCGCGGTGCCGGCCGTTTTGCTGGTCCTGTCGATGTTCGCGGCGGCGCGCTATCCTCTGGACCGGGCGGCGCATGATGAATTGCGGCGCAAGCTGGCCCTGCGGCGGGCGGAGGAAGGAACTGCGGGGGCCGGTGGTTAGTGGTTAGTGGGCCCTTAGGCCTTCCCCTATGCGGGGGGCTTCCCCGGCAACGCCTCCCAGCAGTTACTCCCCGCGCCGAGTGTAGGGTCGATACAGCCATGATTTCCCGCGGCCCATCGCGCTGCCCCCAAATCAGCGGCCGCCACGGTAGGGGCAGGCCTTGTGACTGCCCACGTACCCCCGCGCGCGCCGACTTCACCGTCACCCCAAACGCCGCGGTAGGTGCCTGCCTTGTGCCTCTCCCAAAGCAGGTAAACAATTTCAGCCTCCGCTGGCATGAATTTCCCGCCCGATTATCCCCACCCCAAATGTGGACTGCATCCCTCCGCCCTGGCAGTCAGGGCAATCGCATCTAAACTCGGATGCCCAAATAGGCCACGAAGGGCACCCACAAGGGGTGCCCCTACCAATTGTCTTCATTTATCGGCCAAGAAACCGGCCTCCAGTCGCCAAAGACCTTTAGAATTTGCGACTGCGCACTATGATTTGCACAGTTCCCGGCGTTTTGCCTTGAGAAGGGCGCCCACAAGGGGCGCCCCTACCTGATTCAGGCAGGCTCACGAGGTTTTGTCCCAATTGGATGCAATTGCCCTGGTCCTGGCAGTATTGATGCATTGATGAAGAAATGTTATGCTAATGCATCATGAGAACCACTATCTCCCTTGACGACCAACTTGCAAAGCAGGTGCGTCGCGCAGCCGAAGCCCGCGGCATCAGCGTCAGTGCCTTTATCGCCAAAACGTTGAATGACGCTCTGACGCGTCGCGAACCGGCGGAGTCGCCTCCCTTCCGGCTGGTGACCGTGCGGGGCGCACACCCCCGCCCGGGAATCGATCTCGACCGACCGAGGGCGCTCGACGCACAGGATGACGAAGCCCGGTTCGGGCAAGGCAGTCGGTGACTCGGGATGCTGCTTCCCGACGTAAATGTTCTGATATATGCCCACATTGAGGACTCCGTTCCCGAACACCCCGAGTATGCAACGTGGGTCACTCGTCTGGCGACAGGACCGGAACCCTTCGCCCTCTCCGTCCTCGTTCTGGCCGGCTTCGTTCGCATCGTAACTAATCCGCGAGTCTTCGACCCCCCATCCACTCTCGACCAGTCCTTCGCATTCATCTCCTCGCTCGTGGAACGCCCGACCGCGCGCATCGTCGGTCCAGGCCCCGATCACCTAGACATATTCGAACGGTTGTGCCGTGAGTCCGGAGCTACCGGGAAGCTGGTCGCTGACGCGCAGCACGCGGCGATTGCAGTCGAAAACGGCTGCACCATGGTTTCGACCGACTCCGATTTCGGCCGATTCCCAGGACTGCGATGGCAGCATCCACTGCGTCCAGACGGGCTGTAGTGTCGCTCCATCTCAACATTTTTTTCGTCCTCCTTGCAGGAACAACCCCTCGATACAGTCAGATTCAGTCCAGGCGCGCCTCAATTTGAGTTTTGGTCAGCATGGACGGCCACGGTCTTGTCCTGGACTAAGCTTGCCCCTAAGAAAACTGGGCCGCGAGGTCAGGTTTCTGATGAAGTGAATCGCCCAGCCCGTGGCGGAGCAGCTACGGATCAGATGTCTTTGTGCGCCCGTTTGGCGCCATTTGTCGCTTGGTAGAGTGCAACCCCGCATGCAGAAGCCAAAATCGGACAAGCAGATCGCGCCCATCGAGCATGACAGGACCTGCGAACATGCTATAGCTGGGTTGCCGACAGACTACATCGGGCTGTTCAAGCAGTTAAGCAACAGACCGGCGCTGGCCCCGGTCGACTCACATGTTTTTCTACTTCCTTGAACACGTCATCAACGACTATATATACCCATAGACAACTGCACATACCTTCTGCATTTACATCAACCGCCTGTTGGGCGAATATGACTACCTTCAAATCAGAAAACTGGCCTTTCCCAACTAGCATAAGGCCCTAGTGGTCAGTGGTTAGCTGGCCGCTGTAACTTGGCAGCAGAGTTTACGCTTCCAGGCGTTCTATGTGGGCGCCGACGGCGCGTAGCTTTTGATCCACACTCTGATATCCCCGATCGATCTGTTCGATATTGCCTATGATTGTGCGTCCCTCGGCGCTGAGCGCGGCGAGGACGAGCGCCATGCCGGCGCGGATGTCGGGGCTGCTGACCTGCTGGCCGACGAGCCGGGAGGGGCCGACGACGACAACGCGGTGGGGGTCGCAAACGATGATCTGCGCGCCCATGGCGACCAGTTTGTCGACGAAGTAGAGACGGCTTTCGAACATTTTCTCGTGGATGAGGACGGTGCCCTGGGCTTGGCTGGCGACGACAACGGCCATGCTCATCACGTCCGGGGGGAAGGCGGGCCAGGGCGCGTCGTCGATTTTGGGGATGGCGCCGCCGAAGTCGGGCTGAACGCGTAAGGCCTGTTCGTCGGGGAGGACGAGCGTGTAGCCGGTGCGCGCGGCCTGGGGGTCCTCCTGCAGGTGCATGCGCACGCCGAGCCGCTGGCAGAAGACCATTTCCAGCATACGCAGATGATCGGGGTCCACGTTGGCAATCCGCAACTGCCCGCGGGTGATGGCGCCCAGACCGATGAAGCTGCCGACCTCCATGTAGTCCGGGCCGACGGTGGCGCTGGCGCCGTTGAGCCGCTCTTGGCCGTGGACGTGCAGCGTGTTGCTGCCGATTCCTTCGATGGGGCAGCCCATGGCGACCAGCAGGCGGCACAGTTCCTGGACGTGCGGTTCGCTGGCGGTGTTGCGCAGGATGGTCGTGCCCTGGGCCAGGGAGGCGGCCATGACCGCGTTCTGGGTGGCGGTCACGGATGCCTCGTCGAGCAGGATATCGGCGGCTTGGAGTCTGCCGGGCGCTTTGAGCTCGAAGCGGCCGCTGTTGGGGTGGACGACGGCGGCGCCCAGCTGGTCGAAGACTAAGAGGTGGGTGTCGATACGGCGGCGGCCGATATCATCGCCGCCGGCTGCGCCTCCGACCTGGAATGCGCCGCGCCGGGCCAGGAGCGGCCCCATCAGGTTCAGCCCGCCGCGGATGCGGCTGAACAGACGGGCGTCAGGCGCGTGGCTGTGCAGCTTGTCGGCGCGCAGCGTCAGCTGGCTGCCCTCTTTGCGCACGTATACGCCCAGCCCCTCCAGAATTGCCAGTATGGCGTCAACATCGTCGATTTGCGGGACATTCTCCAGGGTGACTGTCTCGTCGGTGAGCAGGGATGCGGCGATGAGGGGAAAGGCGGCGTTCTTGTTGCCGCTGACGCTGACGGTCCCCTCGATGGGGTGGCCGCCCTCGATGGAAAATGAGGCCATGCTTACTCCTTGGGTCGTTGAACAGTTCGAACTGTGATTCAGCTGATCCACGCGGGAGAGGGGGCAACCCCAAGATTACGGTTCGCGAACACGAGGAAAAACCAAGCGTGTTCGCGGCCATTGGCAGGGTCCATACCCCAGTCAAGCGGATCGCCAGTTAATCCATTGTAGACCGGTCTACCATTCCCGTCTAATCCGTTTACGGGGCGGTTTGGGGTGTGAAGTGGTGCGGTCAGTGGGCCGCTGTCGTTCGTGGATTGCAGGCATATGTGGTAAAATAAGTAAGGTAGATTCTGCCGCAAAAGCGCCATTTCAGGGCTGCATTTGAGATGGGTTTGCCAGCCAATATCGGGACGTTTCCGTGGGAATCATTGACAGTATTTCAACCGGCTACCGCTTTGTCAGCCAGCGGCCAGGCCTGCTGCTGTTGCCGCTGCTGCTGGACGCTCTGTTGTGGGTACTGCCCCGCTGGAGCATCAGCCCGCTGCTGGCGAGATTAGCCGATTTCTACACGGGGTTGGCCGAGGATCCGCAGCTGGCGGCGGGGAGTCCGTTTGACCTGACGCAGATGAGCGAGTTGCTGGACGCGGTCGGGCAGACGAGCAATCTGGCCCAGTTTCTGGTCAACAGCCTCCTATACCATGTGCCGAGCCTGCTGACGACGCTGCCCGGGATAAAGGGAGACCATCCCAGCGTCGAGGTTGATTCGCTCCTCGTTGCGGGCCTGCTGTCTTTGCTGTTTGGCCTGGCCGGTCTGCTGATTGGTGCGACGTATATGAATCTGCTGGCTCAGAATCTGCCGATCGGCGAGGGCCAGAAGGCGCTCTCGGTCAACATTTTGGCGGCCCGCATCGTCCGCCACTGGCTGCGCACACTCGGTTTCCTGGTTTTCGTAACGCTCGGGCTGATGATGATCTACATTCCCGGGGTGATAGGGGTCACTGTACTGGCGCTGATCAGCCCGGTATTGGGTTCCGGGGCGTTGTTCCTGTTCGTCGGCCTGGTTTTGGTGGTTCTACTCTATCTGTATTTTGTGACTACTGCATTGGTGCTGGACGATTTGGCGATTGGGCGCGCGGTGCGCCGCAGCATCCATCTGGTGCGGAAGAACTTCTGGATCACGGTCGGGTTTGTACTGCTGACTACGTTGATTTCGACAGGCATGGGGCTGCTATTTCGCCAGGTCACACAATGGCATACGCTGGGCGTGGCATTAGCCACGTTGGGGAATACTTTCATCGGCACGGGGTTGGCGATGTCGTTGCTTGTCTTTTACCGAACGCGCATTCTGGCGATGCAACAACAAGAAACGGAAGGTCTTGCCTGACATTTTGTCGGCATGAGCATAGAGTTGCGGATGTAAGCCGATTTCCGATCGGCAAACGCCAGCCGATCCGGCTTGATGGAGTGTTCGGGCCGGATGACCGCAACCGGCGATAGCTTAACGAGGTCGAATGCGCAGTTGTGGGCAGCGGCCTTGTCTGAAATGAGCGGAGGAATCAGTGGCAGAAAAGATGAACAAGCAGGATTTCGTTTACGGCGCCGACCAGATTCAGGTGTTGGAAGGCCTGGAGGCGGTGCGGAAGCGGCCCGGCATGTACATTGGCGGGACCGATACAAAAGCCCTGCATCACATGATATACGAGGTGGTGGACAACGCCATCGACGAGGCGATGCAGGGCCGCTGCGACAAGATCGTGGTTACGATCCACAAGGATGAGAGTGTCACTGTGGAGGACAACGGCGCCGGCATCCCCGTGGGCATACAGAAGCAGACCGGCTTGCCGGCGTTGACGGTGGTGATGACGAAGCTGCACGCCGGCGGCAAGTTCGGCGATGTCGGCTACAAGGTTTCGGGCGGATTGCATGGCGTCGGCGTGAGCGCGGTCAATGCGCTGAGCACGTGGATGGAGACAGAGGTCAAGCGGGACGGAAAAGTCTGGCGGCAGCGTTTCAATCGCGGTGTGCCTGTGACCGAAGTGGAGGAGGTGGGCAGTTGTAAGCGCGGCGAGACGGGCACGATTCAGCGTTTTCTGCGCGACGATACGATTTTCGACGTTCTCGAATATGAGTGGCAGACGTTGGTGACCCGTTTTCGGGAGATGGCGTTCCTGACACGCGGCATCGATATACATTTTGTCGATGACCGCGGGGAGGAGCCGCGCGAGATCAGCTTCTATTTCGAAGGCGGCGTGCAGACTTTCGTGCGCTATGTCAACAAGAATCGAGAGGTTTTGCACCAGCCGATCTACATCGACATGCAGGTCGAATCGACCCATGTGGAGGTGGCGATCCAGTACACGGGCGGCTACAATGAATCGATCTTCGCCTTTGCCAACACGATTAACACGCCTGACGGCGGCACCCATCTGACCGGTCTGCGCGCTGCGGTCACGCGGCAGATCAACGACTATGCGCGCAAGCAGGGGATTCTGAAGGAAAATGATGCCAACTTCAGCGGGGATGATACGCGCCAGGGCATGACCGCCATCCTCAGTGTCAAGGTTGTGGAGCCGCAGTTCGAGGGTCAGAACAAGCTGAAGTTGCTCAACAACGAGGTGCGCTATCACGTCGAGACAGCTGTGGCCGAGGGCATCAACAGCTGGATGGAGGAGAACCCGCGCGACGCCAGGCGGATCACCGACAAGTGCCAGGTGGCGTTTCGCGCCCGAGAGGCCGCCCGCAAGGCCCGAGATCTGGTGATCCGCAAGAGTGCGCTGGAGAGCATGACTTTGCCCGGCAAACTGGCGGACTGCTCCAGCCGCGATCCGAGCGAGAGTGAACTCTATATTGTCGAGGGTGACAGCGCAGGCGGCAGCGCCAAGCAGGGCCGCGATCGACGCTTTCAGGCGGTGCTGCCGCTGCGGGGCAAAATCCTGAATGTGGAGCGCACCAGCCTGGACAAGATTCTGGGCAACAAGGAGATCCAGTCGCTGATTACGGCGATGGGCACAGGTGTGGGCGATGACTTCACTGTCGACAACCTGCGTTATAACCGGATTATTGTCATGACGGACGCGGACGTGGACGGCGCCCACATTCGCACGCTGCTGCTGACGTTGTTTTTCCGGTATATGGGGCCGCTGGTGGATAACGGCCATCTGTACATTGCCCAGCCGCCGCTGTATAAGGTGCAGGTCACCGAACGTCAAAACGGCAAGGCAAAGCGCTCGGAGCAGTACGTATACAACGACATGGCTCTGACCCAGATCCGGCAGGAGATGGGTTCGGACAATATCAAGTTGGAGCAGCGTTACAAGGGGCTGGGGGAGATGAACCCGGAGCAGTTGTGGGACACGACGATGAACCCGGAGTTTCGGACGCTGCTGCAGGTGCAGGTGGAGGATGCGGCGGAGGCGAACCGGACGTTCGATATGCTGATGGGCAGCAGTGTTCCTCCCCGGCGCCGCTTCATCCAGACGCACGCCCACGAGGTGCGCAATCTGGACGTATAGTTGCGAAGGCGGCAAACGGAAGGGCCCGACTGTATGGTCGGGCCTTTTTCTTTAGTTTTCAGTTTTCAGTTTCTAGTTTTCAGTTTTTAGTTGGTAGATGCCGGCGGAGAGTGGGGAGAGAGAAAGGTATGGCAACGATCGATTTCAAGCGGTATCAGAGCGAATCGCGCAAGACATGGAGCCTGGTTCACACGGATCACGCGATCGTGTATCCGACGTTGGGGCTTGTGAATGAGGCGGGTGAAGTGGCGGGCAAGATCAAGAAGATATTTCGTGACAAAGAGGGTGTCATCTCGGAGGAGGACCGTGCGGCGTTGAAAGGCGAGTTGGGCGACGTGCTCTGGTACCTGACTCAGATTTGCACGGAGTTGGATCTGTCGTTGGAGGAGGTGGCTGCGCAGAACATCGAGAAGCTGTTCGACCGGTTGGAGCGGGGCGTCATCGGCGGGGAAGGCGATGTGCGCTGAACCTGAGGAGAGAGTGAAGAGGAGTGAGAAGTGAGTAACTGCGACGAGTCACAGATTACCTCTCACTCCCCACTCCTGGTGTTCCCTACTATTCGGTGTTAAAGGTAGTCACGCAGTCTGCGGCTGCGGCTGGGGTGGCGCAGGCGGCTGAGGGCCTGGGCTTCGATCTGGCGGATACGTTCGCGGGTGACGCCGAACTTTCTGCCGACCTCTTCGAGCGTATAGTTGTAGCCGTCGACCAGTCCGAAGCGGAGCTGCAGGATGCGCACTTCGCGGGGGGTCAGGCTCTGGAAGATTTCGTCGATCACTTCCCGCAGAATCTGACGGCCGGCGGAGTCTTGCGGGCTGTCGGCATCCTCATCCTCGATAAAGTCGCCCAGGTAGCTGTCTTCTTCCTCCCCGACCGGCATTTCCAGGCTGAGAGGCCGCTGGCTGACGCGCATGATGTGCTCGACCTTGCGGGGGGTTACGCCCAGCTCTTCGGCGATTTCTTCGGTGGTGGGGTCGCGGCCCAACTCCTGCACGAGCTGGCGGCTGGTGCGGGTCAGGCGGTTTATCTGCTCGTACATGTGTACGGGCACGCGAATTGTGCGCCCCTGGTCGGCGATGGCGCGTGTAACCGCCTGCCGGATCCACCAGGTGGCGTAGGTGCTGAACTTATAGCCGCGGCGGTAGTCGAACTTTTTGACGGCGCGAATCAGGCCGATATTGCCTTCCTGGATCAGGTCCAGAAAGGGGACGCCGCGGCCGACATACTTTTTGGCGACACTGACGACAAGGCGGCTGTTGGCCTTGATCAGGTGCTCCTGTGCGGAGCGTCCATCGCGGACCAACCAGAGCAGTTGTTCGCGTTCTTCCCATTCGACCTGTTCATGGTTCAGGTGATGGCGGGAATCGCGACCGGCCTCCATGCGTTTGGCAAGATCGACCTCCTCGGCGGCAGTCAGCAGGGGAACGCGGCCGATCTCCTTGAGATAGAGGCTGATGGAGTCGTCGATTTCGATCTGGCTGAGATCGAATTCGTCTTCTTCCGCGCTTTCGAGCGAATCTTTTTTCTCTTCGTTGGAAACGTCCTCTTTGGCCTGGCCGACAGAGATACCTTGCTCGAGCAGAGATGCGAAGATATCATCCAGCTGCTCAATATCGTTTTCGGCCTCGGGCATGACCTGCAGCACTTCATCGTAGCTGACGAAGCCTTTTTCGCGGCCGAGTTTGAGCAGATGGGCGAGGGTCTCTTCCGGGCTGGGCGACTGCACGTCGGTCTGTGCCGCGCCCTCTTCGAGCAGAGCGGTATTCGAATCCCCGTTGCGATTTTGCGTCTTTTCTTGCGTCAACAGCATTTCTCCGGCCATCGTCACCTCTTTTTGTGAATAGACATGCGCTGTTCGCGGCTGGCCGGGCACGAAGCGGCCGAGCGTTGGCGTTGGCGCGCATCAACGTTCATGTAGTGGTCAACATACCATAGGTTGTCGGAACGCTTCCGTAGCGCGAATCTCAAATGAGACAAGGACGATCCAGTCAGACCGTGCGGGGAAGGTTCCTGCACCACCGCTTCGACGTCATTGTACGAAGGGGCTACTCCGGCAATTTGAAATCCCAGATGCAGTTCGTTTGCCCATATTGGCGGGTGCAGGACGGGCACTGCAGCTGTGTTGGGCCGATGGCAGCCAGAGGATAGGTTGCGCAGGCCGGGCAACGGAAAAGCTGAGTCGGGCTGGCTTCACTTTGTGGCCGCTCGGCGGTGTCTGGGGCAGTCGCACGCACGAAGATGCTGGGCGCAAGGGGGAACTTGCCGCCGATGCGAAACAGGTGGCTGTCCAGACGGGCGAGCCTATGGGCCGGCAGGTTATTCTTGAGTGCCGGCAGCCGGAAATGGGAAGCTCCAAAGCGTTCATCCACGCGCAGGCCGGCGTCATTCAATTTTGCGGCCATCCAGCCGGGATGAAAGTCGAAATTCATGGCGACAAATTCCAGCGGCGCAGGGTCAAAGGGGGACCAGGGTTGTCTTCGTGTGAGCCAGCGCAGGACCGCTTTCAGGTTACGCTTATTGGCATATTCGAGTACGGCTGTACTGCTTTGGTGCAGAAGCGACTGCAGCTGGGCGAGCGCGGCCGGCACATTGGCCAGATGGTGCATCACCCGCACCATTACGAGCGTATCGAGCGAGCCTTCGGCGAGGGGCATCTGGTAGAGATTGCCGGCGACGAAGACGAAGCGAGGGTCGTGTCCCCATTTGCGCACTGCGTCGGCCAGCATTGTGCGGCTGTAGTCGAAGAGCACGATCTGATCGTAGCCGAGGTAGAGATCGGCGAGACGGCCGAACCCGGCCCCGATTTCGGCGATACGGCGGCCCTGCGGGGGCAGGAGGCGTTGTAGCGCGATTCGTTCGACGGCATCTTCGTACTCGCGTCCCTGGCCTTCCCAGAAGTCCAGGCGATAGCCGCTGCCCTCGTAATCGATCACGGGGACACCGGCCGGCGCGGCGGCGTCTGTCTTGTTATTCGGCTTTTCGATGGCAGTGCAGTTTACAGCAGCCAGGTTGTTTGCCGACATGCGGGCCGCTCCACGGCGTTCAGGGATCCAGCACGGAAACAGATGCGTCAGTTCTGCAATACTGCTGGCGCACCATACAATTCTGGCGCACCACATAATAAAGACGGATACGAAGTCGTGAATGTTTCATGTGAAACATCCACAGGTTCAGGTGTCGAAAACTGTAAGAGAGCATGCGCCCCGCGCGCATTCGTACAGTATAGCACGCGGATTGCACAATTTCAATACCCTTTCGGATTTTCCTGATAGGAATTGTCCAAAATCGGGCCGCATTTTAGCGGCTCGGGAGACTGCTTTCGGGCGCTTTGTCGGTGCGGCCACTGCTATGGAGAGGCAATTTGCTGTCTGAAAACGCCGCGTCTACAATGGATATCTACTACGGTGGATATCTACTACAGTGGATATCTGCAGAATTCCGCTGTAGATTTCCACCGTGATGGTTCCTGATGGTCAGGAAGGCGCGTAGGCGTTGAATTGCCGGCTGCGTGTGCAGGGCCTGCTTTGGCGGGGAATCTGAAGATTTCATATTGAGGAGAATTATAATGGGAGATGTCGCATATCGTTCGAAAGTGCGTATTGAGCGGGTAAAAGGACCGCTGCGCAGGGCGTTTTTGCCGGCCGAGGAGGGGCATACGAAGTTCGGTGTCCATTCGGAGGTTGCTGAACATTACGGCGTGGACACCGACATTCACGAGCCGCATGCCACGACGCTCGACTATGTGAATGCGGCCGCGGGCGGCTGACTGACCGGCACCTTCGGGGGCGCGCTGGAGGCGCGCAAAATACCTGCGGGCGACGGCTATCTGTCAGCCGACGTGGAAGCTGAAATCGAAAAAGACGGCAATGTGCTGGTGATCAAGCGGATTCACACCACTTATACCTTGAAAGTGGCGCCTGAGCAGCGGGAAACCGCGGAACGAGTTCACGGTTTCCATGCCCAGTTCTGCCCTGTAGCGCGCAGTCTTGAAGGCAGCATCGACATTTCTACTGAACTGCGTATGGTCGATCTCGACTGAATTTGCGCGTGTTGGCGGCGCGCGACCGGTGACAGGACCAGTTCGCCGGCAGCGGCAGTTCGTAGGCGTTTCGGCTGCAATTGCCCTTGACAGCTTAAGGGCCGCGTGCTAGACTGTCGGTCAGATCAGTTTTTTCACTGAAGAAGCAAATTATGAATCCGTCTAATTTCTGCAGTACCGAATTGAGGAGGCGTCCCCGGCAATAACCAGACATCCGTCTGGGCATTTGTGCGTGGGCCGAATTTCCTCAGCGGGAATCAGCCGATTGCAAAGCTCCCCGGACGGGGGGCTTTTTTTATGTTGCGCGCATCTGCTGAGCAATATAGGGAGTCTGTCTTGGCCAGCCTGTCGTCCTGGCCGCCATTCAGGATATCTGATTGCGTAATCGATTGGCGGCGGCCCGGGACTGCAGTTCTTAGTTTTCAGTTCTTAGTTTTCAGTGGAACACCGGTCGTCAGGGGAACACCGGCAGTTAGTGGTCGGTGGGCTGAAGCTGCAAGTGAGGGAGTAGACTCCGTTCGCCAGACACGATGCTGGGGAAGCGTACACACGGTCGGTGAGGCATGTTTTTGTAGGGGGGCGTTGCGGGGGCGCAGCCCCTGCACAAGGGAGGGCCGAAGGCCCGACCGCCCATATGCAAAGAGAGCGTATAGAGGAGTGCGTAGAGAAAAACATCGATGCGAATTGGCGATGGCTGCGTAGTTGCTAACGGGCTGGCATAGCGATACGGTAGTGAATTCAACAAATCTGCGCGTCTGGTGTACATTCAGGAGCAGGTCGAAGCCCGATCTGTACCCCATTCTGGGTAGAAACCGGACTGAGATGCGCCAACCACACAGTGTGGGAGAGAGAAGAGGGAGAGAGGAGATGCAAAGAGCAGGTATCGCCGGCGCAACAGGCTACACCGGGTATGAGCTGATCGCCTTGATTCACCGGCATCCGGAGCTTGAGGTGGGCTGGCTGACGAGCGAGCGAAGTGCGGGCAAGCGCTTCAACCAGATATTCAGCACGCCCTGGGACTACCCGCTGATCCCGTTGGCGGATGCTTATTTGCGCACGGATGAGGTGGATGTTGTCTTTCTGTGTCTGCCGCATGCGGAATCGATGGAGGCGGTGAAACGCTTTTATGGTGCGGGCGTGCGCGTTATCGACCTGAGCGCTGACTTTCGTCTGAAGGATGTTGACGTCTATAAGCGGTGGTACGGCGTGGAGCACAGCGCGCCGGAGCTGTGCGCGGAGGCCCGTTACGGCCTGTGCGAGCTGTTCCGGAGCCAACTGGGCGGGGCCCAGCTGATTGCCAGCCCCGGCTGTTATCCCACCAGCGTCAATCTGGGCCTGTATCCGCTGGCCAAGGCGGGTTGGCTGGGCGAACGGGTTATTGTCGACAGCAAGAGCGGCATTTCGGGAGCCGGCCGCAAGACGACACTGCCCTTCCAGTTCGTTGAGGCCAACGAGAACATAACGGCATACAGCGTAGGCCACCGACACCGGCATATCGCCGAAATGGAGCAGGTGCTGGGTGCGGCCAACGGGGAGGGGCGCGACCACAGGTTTCTTTTCACGCCCCATCTTCTGCCGGTCAACCGGGGCATTCTGAGCACGATGTACGTGGAGGCGCCGGCCGGGGTGACAGAGGAGCGTATCCGCGAACTCTACGAAGAGAACTACGAGGGTGAGCCATTTATCCATCTGTTGCCAGCCGGCGAGCAGGCCAGCCTGGCCCACACGGTCGGCACAAATCGCTGCGCAATCGCTATTACAGCGGCGGACCCGATGCTGCCGGAGGGCGGCGAGTTTGTCATCAGCGCTTCGATTGACAATCTGATCAAGGGCGGCAGCGGGCAGGCAGTCCAGAGCTACAACATTGCTGTGGGGCTGGACGAGACGGCGGGATTGGAGTAACTGCCGGTCTGTGTAGTCGAGTTTCAGTTGCCGGAGACTGCGCGCAGCCCTAAACATGGTGTTATCAAGAGCGGGAACAGTGGACACGGCCAAAATGTACGCCCCTGGGAAAGCCGCGAGCCAGTGGAATCGGGCCAGGCGTTGAGCGAGCGAGAAGCAGTCACCTTCCTGGAGGGCAGGATCTCGGTGGCGGCGGCCTTGCGTTCGCCGTATCGTACCGTTCACCGTGTGCTGCTGCGGGCGGACCGGCAGGACCGGGCGATGCGGTGGCTGCAACACCGGGCGCGGGAGGCCGATGTGCCGGTTGAGCTGGTGTGCGCGGCGGAAATCGACGCCATCACTGAGGGGAAGTCCCACGGCGGGGTCGCGGCGGAGGCGGGGCAACGGCAGTTTGACCAGATGGAGGGGTTGCTGCCGCGCGGCGGTGGACCGGCTTTTGTGGTGATGCTGGACGGCATTGAAGATCCGTTCAACTTCGGTCAGACGCTGCGGGCGCTGTACGCGATGGGCGCGCACGGTGTGGCGCTGCGGCCCCGCAATTGGATGAGCGCGGCGGCGACGGTGGCGCGGGCCTCGGCGGGTGCGTCCGAACTGATGCCAATGGCGGTTGCCGAGACGGTGACAGAGGCGGCGGACTTCTACCGCGAGCGGGGGCTGACGGTGGCATGCGCCCAGAAGGAGAACGCGGTTCCGATGGATGAGGCAGATTTGACCGGTCCGCTCTTTTTGTTGGTTGGCGGGGAAAAACGGGGCGTTACGCGTTCGTTTGTAAGACAGGCCGACCTGAGTTTGCAGGTCCCATACGAGAGGGACGGTTTCGAACCTTCTTTGGGCACGACTGCGGCGGCGGCGGCGCTGGCATATGAGGTGATGCGCCAGAGAAAGGGTGCGCTGGGCGCTGTGTGAAGCCTGCGCGCGTTATTGTACCGAACTTTTGTAGTACATAGCATCCGGGTTCCAGACATTGTACGAGGCAACTCTATGAAACTGAGCGATTCTGACGCGCTTCCCGCTGATCCCTTGGAGGAGGAGGGGCGCTATGTCATCGTCCTCAAGATCGGCGGAAATGAGTTGGACGACGAGGCCTTTCTGTTTGGCCTGGTGCAGGCGGTAAAGAGTTTGCAGCGGGACGGCAAGAGCCCGATTATCGTGCATGGGGGCGGCAAGACGATCGCCGATTTCCAGAAGCGGCTGGGGCTGGAGACGCGCTTTATTGAGGGGCTGCGGGTGACGGATGAGGACAGCCTGGATGTAGCGGAGATGGTGCTGAGCGGCCTGATGAACAAGCGGATTGTGCGCCGGTGCGTGAATGAGGATGTGCGGGCCATCGGCATCAGCGGGGTGGATGACGGCACGGTCTTTGTGGAAAAGATGTGGCATCCGCTGGGTGACCTGGGGCGTGTCGGCGAGGTGCAGGACGTTGAGACAGGGTTGCTGACAACTCTGCTGGAGGCAGGCATCGTGCCGGTGATAAGCCCGATCAGTGTCGGGGCTTACGATGGCCTCAGCTATAACGTAAACGCGGATCATGTTGCGGCGGCGATTGCGGCGGCGATGCGCGCGATCAAGTTGATATTTATCAGCAATGTGCCTGGTGTTTTGATCGCCGGGCGGGTGGTGCGGGGCATCACGGCAGACCAGTGCGAAGAATGGATCGCTGAAGGAAGCATCAGCGGCGGCATGGTGCCAAAGGTCAGGAGCGCGGTTGACGCGGTCAGGCGTGGTGTAACGCAAGCAGTCATTACTAATCTGGCCGGTGTCCAGGAAGATGGGGGAACCAGCATCATTGGGACGGCTGGGTGAACGGCAAGGGAACTGCGGGGAACTGCAGGGATAGTGAGAAAACGCTTGGCTGGCCTCGGTTTGGGTGACGGATGGCTGAGTGGTTAGCGACAAATATAAGACTCTTCAGGAGGAGAAAGTGAACGCAGCGGAAATTATTCAGGACGAAAAGGATTACGTGCTTGGTGTATTCGGGCGGCCGCCATTTGTGCTGACGGAAGGCAAGGGCTGCACGGTGTATGACAGCACGGGCAAGGCCTATCTGGACCTGGTGGCCGGTATTGCGGTGAACGTTCTCGGTTACAGCGACGACGAGGTGGACCAGGCGATCAAGGAGGCAGCGTCCACCGGTATGTACCATACCAGCAACCTGTATCACACCGAGCCGCACACGCAGCTGGCGAAGAAACTGTGTGAGACCAGCTTCGCCGACAAGGTGCATTTCTGCCTGTGCGGGGCAAGCGCCAACGAAGGTGCGTTCAAGTTTGCCCGCCGCTACGCCCGCGAGCACGGCCACGAGGACAAGTATGAGATTCTGGCCTTCAGCGACGCGTTCCACGGACGGCTGTTCGGGGCACTGGCGGCCACGCCGCGTGAGAAGTATCAGCAGCCGTTCGAGCCGCTGATGCCCGGTGTGCGCTTCGCCGCGTTCAACGACCTGGAGGATGCGCGTGCGCAGATGAGCGATAAAGTGTGTGCGATTATCGTCGAACCGATTCAGGGCGAAGGCGGTATTAACCCGGCCACACCGGCGTTTTTGGAGGGGTTGCGGGCGCTGGCGGACGAATACGGCGCGCTCCTGATCTTCGACGAGGTGCAGTGCGGGCTGGGGCGCAGCGGCGATCTGTGGGCCTATCAGGGCTATGGCGTTGAGCCGGATCTGATGAGCGCGGCCAAGCCGCTGGCAGGCGGCCTGCCGATTGGCGCGATCATGATGAAACAGAAGGTGGCGGATACGATCCATGCCGGCGATCATGCCAGCACTTTTGCCGGCAACCCTTTCACCACGCATGTGGCTTCGACGGTGGTGAACCGGGTGTCGAATCCGGAGTTTCTGGCCGACGTGAAGGAGAAGGGCGAGTACCTGATGGAGTTGCTGGCCGAGTTGAACAGCCCTCACATTCTTGAGATACGGGGCAGAGGCCTGATCGTAGGCATTGAAATGGATATCGAGGCCGGGCCGCTGATGGAGAAGGGGTATGAAGCCGGTCTGCTGTTGCTGAGCGCGGGCGATAAGATTTTGCGGTTCGTGCCGCCGCTGACGATCAGCAAAGAGGAGTTGGCCGCGGCGGTGTCGAAGCTGGGCGCGATCCTGCAAGAGGTGTAAGGCAGGCAACCTTTGGTCAGTGGTTAGTGGTCAGTGGTCAGTGAACTTCGCTCATTGCGACGTTCCTGGCCGCTGGCAACCGGAGCTATGAACGAAATCCGCATTCAGCAGGCCGCTGAGGAAGACATCGCCAGCATTGCAGCGCTGGTCAATGGCTTCGCGGCGGAAAATCTGATGTTGCCGCGGACGGAGGAGAGCATTCTGCAATCGCTGCCGGACTGGCTGGTGGCGGTTGCGGACCGTTCACAACTGCTGGGATGCGGCTCTCTGGTGGCGCTGACCGAGGAGCTGGTGGAGATTCGCTCGCTGGCGGTGGCGGGGCAGGGACAGGGCAAGGGGATCGGCCGGCAGATTGTGCAGGAGCTGGTCCGGATAGCGACTGCACGCGGGTATGCCCAGATCTGTGCGCTCACGCTGCAGGAAGCGTTCTTCGAGAAGCTCGGCTTTGAGGTTGTGGATCGTTGGAGCATCAGCCCCAAGCTGTGGCAGGAATGCATCTACTGCCCCAAATTCCACCACTGTGATGAGATAGCGGTGGCGCGCAATCTGACGGACAGCCCTGTCAATCAGGCGCGGGCAGCCCAGACGGCGGCGGCGCCTCTGCTCAAATGGCAGGCGTGGCAACCATTGAAGCTGGCATATAGCCGCTCAAATAACGATGCGGGAACGCAAGGAACAATGAACCGGAAACCGATTCAGTTGCAGGGAAGCTCGCCGCCCAGGGAGGAGACCGAGTGAAGGCCCTTCTTGCCCTGGCCAATGGCCGCATCTTCGAAGGCGAAGGCTTCGGCGCCGAGACGACGGTGGTGGGAGAGGTCGTCTTCAATACCAGTCTGACCGGTTATCAGGAGGTTTTGACCGATCCCTCCTACCGCGGTCAGATGGTCTGTATGACGGTGCCCCATGTGGGCAATACGGGCGTGAACCGGGAGGATGTGGAGAGCGACCGGCCGCAGGTGACCGCGTTTATCGTGCGCGAGGTCAGCCCGGTTGTGTCCAACTGGCGCGCGAATGAAAATCTGGGGAGCTATCTGGCGCGGCACAACATTCCCGGCATCAGCGAGGTGGATACGCGGGCGTTGACCCGTCTGCTGCGCGAGGAGGGGGTGCTGCATGGCGCGCTCTGCACCGACGGCAGCCGTACGGAGACTGAGTTGATCGAGCTTGCCCGCAGTTGGGAGGGGCTTGACGGCCGCGATCTGGTGCAGGAGGTGACGTGTGAGGAACCGTTTTACTGGAGCGACGAAACGATGGGTGAATGGACGCCGGTGGCATCGGGCGAGGCCGCGTCGGGCCCGTGGCTAGAGGGCATCGGGCACACGTCGCCACTGGTGGTGGCCTATGATTTCGGCATGAAGCACAATATATTGCGCCGACTGGCCAGCCACAATCTGCGGTTGGCGGTTGTGCCGGCGGATATGCCTGCCGAGGAGGTCCTGGAGCTCGATCCTGACGGGATCTTTCTAAGCAACGGGCCGGGCGATCCGACCGGGGTTCCTTACGCGGCCAAGGAGGTTGCGAGGCTGCTGGAGAGCGGGCGGCCGATGTTCGGCATCTGTCTGGGGCATCAGATCATCGGTCTGGCGCTAGGGGCGGAGACGTTCAAGCTGAAGTTCGGCCATCATGGCGGCAACCAGCCGGTCAGCGATGTAGACAGCGCCAACATCCAGATCACGGCGCAGAATCACAATTACGCGGTCGATACAGAGACGCTGCCCGACAATGTGGAGATCACGCATCTCAATCTGAATGACGGCACGCTGGAAGGGATGCGGCTGACCGACCGGCCCGTCTTCTGCGTGCAGTATCACCCGGAAGCCAGCCCGGGCCCTCACGACGCCGATCTGCTCTTTGCCCGCTTTGCGCAGACGGTGCACCGTTTCCACGCGGCGAGACGGAAACCAGATGTTCAGCGGCCGGCTGTTCGTGACCTCTCGGCGGACAGCTGAGAACTGGAAAAAGGCGGCGTCTACTCTTGCGCGGGCGCTTCACTTTGGCTCAGGCTGCCCGATTCGGTGAGGTAGGCCAGCAGTTTGGTGCGATTTTCTTCACGCCGTACCTGCGGTGATTTGCTTTTCCATTCCTCTCGCTTCTTCAGCCGCCTCTCTTTTTCCTCCGGATCGATATTGAGGACGTCAACCAGTCCCGTTCCCGGTGCTGCGATCTGCATATCGGCGGGGATATCCACGCCGACCGCGTCCATCACCTCGGCGGCGGCGAAAATGGGGCTTTGTGTGTGCAGGGCCAGGGCGACGGCGTCGCTGGGCCGGGCATCAGTGGCGAAGCTGTCTTCGCCGCATTTTGCATGTATGGTGGCGTAAAAGGTGTCCTTCTCGAGCGCGGACACCGCCACCGATTCGATGCGCACGCTTGCTTTGTCCAACAGGCCGGCCATAAGGCTGTAGGTCATCGGTCGCACAGGCTTCTTCTCTTGCAGATTGAGAGCGATACTGTCCGCCTCATAGGGGCCAATCCAGATTGGCAGCAGGCGACGTTCGCCTTCATGCATAAGAACCAGTATTCGGTGGTCGGGCTCCTGGTCTGGTTTCACGATGTCGAGCACGGTAACGGGGATCATCTGATTGCTCCTGTTCTGTTCGGCGGCGGCTGGTCTCGGTTGCAGTTCGGCGAAGGTTGGAAGCAGTTGGTCGCGCAGCTTGCGGCGGGACTTGTGCAGACGCCCTTTGACGGCGGGCACGCTGATGTGCAAGAGGGAGGCGATCTCGCGCACGCTGATCTGCTCGAAATAGTAGAGGAGGACGGCATCCCGGTTGGCCGGTGACAGCTGCGCGACAGCCGCCAGGATCAGACGGTGCGTCTCTCTGGCCTCGGCCACTTCGTGCGGCTGCGGCGCGCGGTCGGAAAGGGGCAGCGAGTCGAAACTGCGCCCGCCGCTGAGCAGTTCGAATGACAATGTTTGCACGCGCGGTCGGCGCAGATGGTTCTTGCACAGATTGACGGCGATGCCACACAGCCAGGCGCGAAAGCTGTTCGGCTTTCGGATGTTATCCAGGGAGAGATAGGCATGGAGGATGGCCTCCTGGGTCAGCTCCTGGCCCCGTTCCCGGTCACCGACGATCCGGGTCGCCAGAGCGAGCGCGATGGGCTGGTGCCGCACTATCAGTTCATCAAATGCCCGGCGCTCACCCTGTTGGGCGCGGCGCACAAGTTCTTCGTCAGTCATCGACACGGTAAACGTTTCTTTGATACGCCTTGGCTGCAACTGTCTTACACCTGTAGTTTAGTGGTATAATCTCCGGAAACGGTTACCATGTGTTCATTTGGCAAAGCGGTTGCGCATTGAACGACGTCGGTGGGAACGTTTTCCCGTCTACGCTCGCTTATTTGGCGCATCATACTCTTTTTACTTCAGACCGCTGCCCCCCACAGCGCTAATATAGCGAACTGGGAGCGCATTCAACAAGAAGCGCAGGAGAGAAGCCAGGATGAAGACCGACAATCCCCTCTCAGGAACTGCACGCGGGCTTGCCGCCCGATATCCCATTGTTTCATTCAGCCTTCTGGCCCTGCTTGCGCTGGCGCTCAGTGCCTGTACGCCGACGTACAGCCCGCAAGTAGGTGTGCCCACGCGGGCTGTTGTTGAGGTAGAAAGTAGTGAACCGGCAATTACTATTTCGCCGACCTCAGGCTCGGCCGGCGTCTATGTCCAGGTTACGGGCGAGAACTGGCCGGTGAGCAGCCTGGTGTTGATCACGCTGCGCGATGACCGCGGCCGCAGCGGCATCCTGGCTGCCAGCACTGCGGACACGGCCGGCACGATAAGCACCGGTTTTCTCTACCCGATCAGCCCGCGCTGGCTGGCGGCTGGCACGCATACTGTGCTTGCTTACACGTCCGACGGCCAGAACGAGGCGACTGCGCTCTTCCAAACCGGCGAGGCGGACGAAGTGACCGGCACGGCGACAGCCGCGTCCTCTGCGCAGCAGGCAACGACGGCGCAAGAAGCAGTGACGGCGACCCCTTCGTCAACGGTTACACCATCGGTTACACCAACGGTTACGTCTACACCCACGCCCTCGGCGACGCCGACGATCACGCCGGCGCCGACGCCGACACCGCTCATCATCACCGACTGGCGCGGCGATTACTGGACCAACCCAACCCAGTCGGGGCCGCCCGTGCTCACACGCAACGATCTGGTGATCTTCTTCAATTGGGGCAACGGAACGCCGGACACCAGCGTGGGCGTAGATCATTTCAGCGCTCGTTGGCACCGTACACTCAACTTCGATGCCGGCATCTATCGCTTCAACATTGAAGTAGATGACGGCTTCCGCCTCTACATTGACAACATTCTGATATTGGATGAATGGGAAGAAGGCCCCGCGCGCACGTATACGGTGGATGTCCCCCTAAGCACGGGACAGCACTCCATCCAGGTGGATTACTTCGAACGCACTGGCGTGGCGCTGATGCGTTTCTGGTGGGAGCGCAACGAATCTTTCAGCGGCTGGAAGGGCGAATACTTCGGCAACCGAGACCTGCAGGGGAATCCGGCGCTGGTGCGGGACGAACCGGAGATCGCTTTCGACTGGGGCGAAGGCAGACCTGCGCCCAACCTGCCGGCAGATCATTTTTCCGCCCGTTGGCAGCGGCGTGTCTCCTTTGATGCCGGCACCTATCGCTTCTACGTGCGGATGGACGACGGCGCCCGCGTCCTGCTGGACAATCAGTTGATTCTCAATGATTGGGAGGATGGCGGCGAACGTACAGTCAGTGTCGATGTGACCTTGCCGGCCGGTGAGCGCGCCATACAGGTCGAATATTACGAGACTGGTGGAATCGCTCGTATGGCCTTCTGGTGGGAGATCGCGCCAACGGCTACGCCGACACCGACGCCAACCGTGGAGCTGGAACCGACGGCCACTGAGACGCCGACGCCGGAATCGGCGCCTGTCGAGACGCCAACGCCAACCGAGACAGCGGTACCGGCTCCCACTGAGACACCGACGCCAACCGAGACGGCGGAACCGGTTCCCACTGAGACACCGACGCCAACCGAGACGGCGGTACCGGTTCCCACCGAGACGCCGACGCCGACCGAGACTCCGGATTCGGACACGCCGCCGCCGGTCGTTGATCCGGGAGATGCGACGGTCACGCCAACACCGACGAAAGACACGCAGAATTGATGATGCCACAGGAGGGCTACGCCGTGGCACACAAGTATTCGGTTATTCTGGTCACGCTGGCCGGTGACGGGGGTGACGTGTGGGAGAAGCCGCGCGAGGTGCTGGAGACGGTGGCCAACGCCGACTGAAGTTGCGGCTGTCAATGGTTCCATCACAGGGTCTTAAGATACAGTAGTCAAAGCGCTTCCATTCATGGCCGCGCGCGCGGCCATGAATGGAAGCTCACTTATGGCCGGATGCGGGCCGTACAGGGAAGCGAGTGTTTCGATCGTCGCTTCTGTCCTGATAGCCACAGCCACGGGAGCCAACGCATCGGCGGCCTGATAGCCCACAGCCAATCCGCCGACCACCTGCCTGTTCCGATTCCACGCCAGCCTCATGAAGCCTTCGGTATGTCCTGAGATATGCGTCTTCAGGCCAGACTCCATTGCCACATCCACACTCTGCACTGAATTGTCGGCTGCCGACAGTGCGCCCACCTGCGCCACCTGCGGATTGGAGAGAAACGGGATCACCATACAGGTTTCGTCATATGGTTCTGTCTCCTGCCCGGTGGCATGGAGTGCGGCAACACGGGCATGGGCCATGGAAACACTTCCCGCCCTGACCTGTCGCGCGTCACCCGCCACATAGATTCCCTCGATGTTTGTTTGCCCATAGCCATCGGCGCACACAGTTCCCCGCGCGTCAACGTGCACCCCTGCGGCCATCAGATTCAGTGGCGCGACGTTGGGTCGGTTCCCGATGGTCACAAAGGCCATCTCCGCCTCATAGCGCGTGCCGTTCGGTTTCACAGCTGCGACCCGCTCGTCATATCGTTCCAGCTCCACAACGGGCTCTCCCGGATGGATCTGGACGCCTCTTCGCTGCAGCATATCGACCAGGAATGGGTCGGCATCGGGGGCAATGGCACAGCTTGGCCCCCCGGGCAGGACAAGCCAGGTCACGTCGATATTGAGTGCGCTGAAGAAGTGGACAAACTCGAACCCGGTCGGACCATCTCCGATCACGATCATAGTTGCTGGAAGATTCGGCATTTCGTGGGCTGTAACAGGTGAGAAGACTCGTCTGCCGTCCGGGGCCAAGGGCGGCGGCACGAATGGCGTTGACCCCGCGGCCACAATGAACGCATCGGCCTCTATTGTCATATCGCCTTCGGAATCGCTCGCTATCGTCAACTGGCTTGGCGACTGGAATGATGCTTTGCCCGTGACCGTCCGTACGCCAAGATTTTGCAACTTTCGCGCTTGCTGTGCGCTCCACCGCGTGGCAATTCTGTCGGCATGCGCACGCACCTCGGCAAGGTTGAACTGACTCCTATCTGGCAACCCGCTTGTTGCAGACGCGAATAGGCTATGTGTGGTATACAGGTTGTCTACAGCGGTCAGCCATACCCGGCTGGGCAGGAGTTGATGCCAGGCGCCAACGGGGCGGTCCGACACGATGGTAACGGGGTCTGTGTAAAGGGACGCGATACTGGCCGCTTCTACGCCGGCGGGCCCGCCGCCGATCACTACGATACGCTTGTTCATCAGTTTTCCAGCTTTCTTTGCGAGGATTTCAACTTTCTGGACCGTAAATTTTAGAAACTTCGCTCACGAACGGGTTGGTACGCCCCGTAATTTGCCAGACGCATCTCTGATCCGGCCGAGGATTGGAGGTATCCGCCAGGATCAGCGCACACATCGAACTGAGCTGCGCCTGTTCAGGGGAGAATTCCGCCAAACTGCTGTGGCTGCGTACCAGCAGAAGGATTATACTACGACAGTGGTGGGTCTGTTTCACGTGAAACTGTGGGCCAAGAGAGTGCCTTGCGCTACAGGTTTGCCCGCTGCCAGTCGACCGTCACTCACAGGCCGCCGGCCGCAAAGGAGACAAGATGATAACGAAAACCGCGGAAGAGCTTCATTCCCTGATAAAGCGGGTCCTGCTGGCTGCCGGCGCGGATGAGGGCAACGCCGAGGTAGTAGCTCAGCACCTGGTCCGGTCCAACCTCAGCGGTGTAGACACGCACGGCATCTGGACCATCCCCATCTACGTGGCAGGCATGCTGGCCAGCGAAATCCTGCCCGCGGGCAAACCGGAAATCCTGCAGGAGACCCCTACGAGCGCACTGGTGACCGGCAACTGGACCTTCGGCCACGTGGCCGCCAAGTATGCGATGGAGCAGGCTATCAGCAAGGCCAGAACGCAGAACATGGCTGTGGTAGGCATCGTGCAGCTGCACCACATCGGGCGGCTGGGCACGTACGTGGAGATGGCGGCGGCCGAAAACATGATCGGCATGGTCTGGGGCGGGGGCTACGGCCGGGTGGAGCCAGTGTCTGTGCCGTACGGGGGCAAGAGCCGCGTGCTGCACACCAATCCGATCTCAGTCGGGCTGCCGGCCGGTGAGGAGTCGACGATGATGTTTGACTGGGCCACGACAGCCCTCTCCGGCGTCAAGGTCGAGAATGCCTACCGTCGCGGCGAGCAGCTGCCCCCGAACAGCATTGTTGACAAGGATGGCGTCCCAACTACGAACCCGGACGACTTTTTCGCGGGCGGCGGGCATCTGCCGTTCGGCGCGCATAAGGGTTATACACTGATGATGACCGCCGAGTTTCTTGGACGGATCTTCACCGGCACCGACAGTTACGCGGAAGCGGGCCGCGGCGGGCCCATCTTTCTCCACCAAGGCGTCGCCATGATGGCGATCAAGGCGGACCTCTTTCAGCCATTTGCGGAGTACGCTGAACGGGCGGACGAGATGGAGCGGCGGGTGCGGGCGGTGCCGCCGGCGCCGGGTTTCGATGAGGTGCTGGCGCCGGGCGATATGGAGGCGCGAACGCGGGAACAGAGGCGGCGCGAGGGGATTCCAATCGCCGAGGACATCTGGCAATCCTTCAGAGAGGCGGCCGCACTGGTTGGCGTGGAAATCACATAGATTTCAATGGGTACAGGTCGCCGGCTGCTGGCATTAAATTCCAGGAGATCACAATGACAGACTCGCTACTCTCTGCCGAAACGTTTGACGCGCTGCGCCGGATCGACAGCGCCACAATCGCCAATGCCATCGAACATTTCGAAGTGCGCGACCCGGTCACCGGCTACGCCTCCCTGGAGTTGCGCTGTCAGTTCCCGGAGCAGGAGCCGATGGTCGGCTTTGCGGTGACGGCCACCCAAGACACGACCAGCGCGGGCGATGACAGGGCTTTACGGCTGCCCGAGGTACTGGACATGGTCCACGCCGCGCCCAAACCGGCCATCCTGGTCGTCCAGTATACGGGCGCCGACCGCTTGCGCAGCTGCGTGGCGGGCGACATGTTCTGCACGGCGCTGCAGAAACTGGGCGCGGTGGGGCTGGTGACCGATATGGGGAGCCGTGATTTTGGCGGCATTCAGCGGCGCGCGCCGGGGTTCCAGCTCTTCTGCCCCGGCGCGGTCGTCTCGCATGGATACGGCGCGTTCACGAATCTGGATATAACAGTTTCGATTTATGGGCTGACCATTCAACCGGGCGACCTGTTGCACGGGGACGTCAACGGTGTTGTGTCGATCCCTCTCGCTATCGCCGAAGACGTTATTGTCCAGGCACAACGCGTCCTGGAGGGGGAGAGAACCTACTTCGATTTCCTTGCAAGCGACCAGTTCAGCTTCGAAGGATTGAGGCGGCGGATGGGAGGCCAGGAATAGCGCCTGCCCGGCTTGCGGGCGCAGGCGCATTCCTCGTCGCTGTGGACAGTGATCTTTACTGTCGACTATGTGGTAGTCAACTATGCCCTAATATACGCAAACCACCGCAGTTGCGGGCTGACTTCAACTGTCGGGGGTGACCAGATGCAGCGGCTCCAGCCCCTGGGAGACGCGCTCGACGTTGGTGGCGGCGGCCTGGCCGCGGCGCTGTGTGGTCTCTTTGGTTACGCCGGCGATGTGCGGGGTGCAGTACATGTTGTCCATCTGCAGCAGCGGGTGGGAGCTCGGCAGCGGCTCAGTTGCGAACGCGTCCATACCGGCGGCCCGGATCTGCCCGCTCTGTAACGCCTCGACCAGGGCGTCCTCATCCACCAGCAGCCCACGCGCCACGTTGATCAGCACGGTGGTCGGCTTCATCATTTCGAGCTGCCGCGCCCCGATCATGTGCTTTGTCTGGGCCGTGCTGGGCGTGTGGAGTGAGAGATAGTCTGCCTCGGTGATCAGATGGTCCATGTCGCTGGGATCCCCGAAGAAGGAGACATTACACTCGTCGCGCACGGACTGCGGGATGTCGGCGATGTCGACCGCCATGACTTCCATGCCCATTGCGTGGCCGCGCTTGGCCAGTTCACGCCCGCTGGCGCCCAGCCCGACCAGGCCGAGTTTCTTACCGGCCAGCTCGTCGTTCAGGGGCAGGCTGAAGCGCTCGGCGCGCATGTTTGCCTGCGCGGTGCGATGGTTCTTGGCGATCAGGAGCATCAGGGTGAGCGCGTGCTCGGCGAGGGCGACGGCGCTGAAGGGACCAGGTGTATTGGCGAACGGCATCTCTTTTCTGAAGAAGTATGGCATGTCCCAGTGATCGACGCCGACCGAGAGCACCTGCCATAGCTTGACGCCGGCATCGACTGCCGCATCGACCATCTCGTGCGTGCAGCCCGCGCACGCCACCACCACGTCGATGCCCTCAAACTGCGGAGCCACCGGCTTGTCATGATCGTACATCGTGATTGGATAGCGCCCGTCGACCGCTTCGACAAAGCCATCGTACCAGTACTGCATGACGGGGTTGAAGGGAAGAAAGAGAATTTGCATTGTCAGAACCTCGAAAGGGCAGTGGTTAGTGGATAGTGGATTGTGGTCAGTGAACGGCCCGCGCTTTGCACTCCATGATGCCATGTAAGCGGTGGGTGTTCAAACCGGGGCGGGGCAAGTCAGGCTTCAATTGTGACACCGAGGCTGTCTGCGGTCTCGTTGATTTCCTGCCAGATGCTGTCTTCGACGGGGATGCCGTGGGCGCCGCGCTGCTGGGCGGTGCGGTATTCGGGTTCGCCGGGGAAGAGGACCTCGCTGACTCCAGGTTGGGGGCGCGCCGACTTTACCCAGGCGATCTGCTCCTGGACGGTCTCGATGAAGTCGTCGTAGGGAAGCAGGGCTTCGATGTTGATGGCCTGGAAGTAGACGCCGTTGCCGGTCTGCTCGCGCTCTTTGCCGGTACAGCCGGCGCCGGAGAGCGCGCCGGCCAGCAACTCAGCCACGATGCCGAGGGCAAAGCCCTTGTGGCCTACGATTCCGCCCAGTGGCAGGAGCGCGCCCGCGGGGGGGCCGTAGAAGGCGGCGGGATCGGTGGTGGGATTGCCTTCGGCGTCGACGATTACGCCTTCGGGCAGCTGCTTGCCCGCGTATTGGGTAACGCGGACTTTGCCTTCGGGGAATACAGACGTCGTTATATCAACCATGACGGGCCAAGGCCCGCCGCTCGGCATGGCGAAAGCAATGGGGTTGGGGGAGAGCCGCCGTTCGGCGCCGCCATACGGGGCGACCGAGCCGGTGGTGCCATAGGAGTTGACGACAGCCATGCCGATCATACGCTCCTCGGCGGCCATGGTGGGGTATTCGCCGACGCGCCCGACGTGCTGGCTGCCGCGCACGACGACGGTGCCGATGGCAACCTGGCGCGCCTTCTCGATCGCCAGCTTCATCGCCTGGCGGGCGATGACCATGCCCCAGCCCTGTTGGGCCTGGATGACGGCGGAGGCTGGTGTCTCGCGTTCGATCTCGATAGGGGTGCCGGGACGGATGGCGCCGCTGCGAATCTGGCCAACGTATTGCGGTATTCTCATCACGCCGTGCGAGTCGTGACCCAGCAAGTTGGCGCGCACGAGCACTTCGCAGACGACTTCGGACTCGGCGGGGGGCGAGCCGGCCGCGTCCAGGATCCGGGTGCCGATGTCTTGCAGTTGGGCGGCAGTCAGGTATTTCATGTAAATCGCTCCAGGTGGGTGTTCTGCGGAATATGGTGGCCGCGATTCAGGCCAGTACCTTCACACTGTTGTCGTCGAGCGGCGCGAGCGGAGTGAAGTCGCGATTATTCTGATACCACGGGCGCTCGGTGCCGGTGCAGGCGTTGCTGACGGCGTTGTAGATCAGGTACATGATTGCCCGCCGCCAGGGGGAGACGTTGTTGGCCGAACCGTGCAGCACGTTGCAGTGGATGAATGCGACCGAGCCGGCCGGCCCGACCAGCGCTTCGATCCCGTTCTCGGCCGCGAGCCGTTCAAAGGTGGCGTTGTCGATGTGATGCAGCGCGTAGCCTCGCCCGGCTGCGTCCTTGTGCAGCTTGGCGTCCAGCAGGCCATGGCGCTGCGAGCCGGGCACGATCAGGAGGGGAGAGGTGACCGGTGTACAGTCGTCGATGAAGACCGATACCATGATGCAGTTCGGTTCGGGCATGCCGTCGATCGAATTCCAGGGCGGGTAGTCCTGGTGCCAGTCCCAGGAGGCGCCGCCGCCGAAGCCCTGCTTGGGGTTGAGACGGCTCTGATGGAGATAGACTTCGTCGCGCAGCAGCTGGCGGACGGGGTTCAAGAGACGGGGAAGCAGGGTAAGGCAGCGGAATGGCTCGGAATAGGTGTGCGCGCCGAAGGCGAGCCTGACGGAGGATGGGTCTTCCTTTTCGGTGATTATCTCCGGCCCTGGGCGATTGAGGATCTCGGGCACCGCTTCCTGCAGGACGGCTACTTCATCGCTGGCGAGGAGATCGGGGAAGAAGAGGTAGCCCTGTTCATTGTATTGTGTAATCTGGGCGTTGGTGAGTTTCATGTTTTTTATCTCCACAGGTCGATCCGCGATGGGGCGCGGTGAAAACCTTTTTTGTCCACGAAGGGCCGCGAAGGGCCGCGAAGAACTGCAACGGCAACGTCTTTTGTCCACGAAGGACACGGAGGGCCACGGAGGACCACGGAGAACTGCAACTGCAACACCTTTTTGTCCACGAAGGACACGGAGGGCCACGGAGGACCACGGAGAACTGCAACTGCAACGCCTTTTTGTCCACGAAGGACCGCGAAGGGCCGCGAAGAACTGCAACGGCAACATCTCTTGTCCACGAAGGACACGAATGGCCACGGAGGACCACGGAGAACTGCAACTGCAACACCTTTTTGTCCACGAAGGGCCGCGAAGAACACCTTTCTTTGAGCCGCGAAGGGGCGCGAAGAACACCATGGGCGTATCGGATTTTCTTTGGGTGACTGGGCGGCCCTTTATGGATCAGCTGTACTTTGCTTCCGCAGGTCGCTGCTCTGAGAGAGGTCAACGGGCCCTTGTGATATCAACGCTCTTTTGCCCACATGCCTGGGTCGGAGGAGGAGTAGGGCCAGCCTGAACCGCCGACCATGCGGAAATCATCCTTTTTGCCGCATAGCCAGTAGAACATTTCGGCGACGCGCGGGACCGATTGCCATTTGTGGTGGCTGCCGCAGAAATAGTTGCTGGTAAAGGAATAGTCGGCGCCGGCGAAATCAAAATCGGGGCGCGCGTTCCAGTCGCGCGCGGGTGGGGTTGTGCGCCAGTAGACCCACTTCAGCAGGTTGCGGGTCGATTGATCGACCTTGTCGGGCTGACGATGCCAGATCGAATAGGCGGTGACGAAGACCGAGCCGGCGGGCGCGGTGGTCGGTACCTGGCCGGCCAGATGACCGAAGCGCTCTATGTCCTCTCTTGTTATGGGCACGAGGTGGGAGCCGGGCAGGAACAGGGTAGGGCCCATCTCCATGCTGTTGGACTGGGGAATATAGAAAACTTGCAATAGATTGCAGGCGCGTTCGAAGTCGGAACCGGCGTCGATGTGCCAGTATCTGGCTGCTTCGGGGCCCACCAGGCGATGGTTGGCCATCCACTCGGGGAGCTGGAAGTTGGCGCCCAGCAGGGAGCGGATGACGCCGGCGACGGCGGGATGCAGCAGCACTTCGTCGATGAAGCGTTCATCCCGCACCAGCTGATGGGGATCTGCTCCTTCCTCGTCAAGGTATTGGAAAACCCAGCGGTTGGTGGAATCGGGTATCACGCCTTCGAGGGTAAGAATGCCGGTTTTGCAGAACTCCAGGACTTCCTCATCGGTCAAGGTAGGCTGGATGTCATCGGTCGCGCGAAGGGCTTCATTCGCCATTGGTTACCTCCTGCATGTCGTGCACGAGAGCCTTTAGGGTCGCAGTCAGATTTTGGCTTCAAGAATCTGCAGAATTTCGAAAACCAAGCCGTTGGGGGAGCGGAAGAATGCCAGACGGCGCGAGCCGAAGGCGGCGCTGATCTCCACCCGTTCAACCAGTACCTCCAGGCCCATGGCGGTGAGCCGTTCGTACTCCTGATCCAGGTCCTCGACTTCGAAGACGGCGTGGGTCAGGCCGGGCTTCAGCTCGTGGCCGAGCTTGTCCTCGAAGACTGTTTTGGGCGTGAGGAAGATGCGGATGCCGCCAAATTCGACGAAGGCGTAGTCGACCTTCTCGCCGTCGGGTGCGGTGAACGTCTCGCGCAGAACCAGCTTGGCCCCGATCTCCTGCCAGAACGCGATTTCGCTATTCATGTCATCGACTTTCATGCCGATGTTCCAGAGCGAGGCTTCCATTTATTCCCATTTCTCCAGGATGAACTCGCAGGTCACATGGACGTCGCGGTCGTGTCCGGTCAGGAGTTGGGCCGGGAAACGGATCACGCGCCAGCCGGCGTTGATGGCGTCCAGTGGGGTCTTATAGGGCCAGTCGGCGGGGTCGAAGGGGCCGTCGGAAACTGCGCCGTCGGCGACCTGCAGCATCCCGATCACTTCAGAGGTGACGGCGGTGGTTGCGGTCTGCAGGTAAAGCAGACTCTGTCGTCTGGCGCTGTTCTCCTGCAGCGCTTTGCCAAGGTCTCGCAGCCGCTCCTCGGTCAGTTCACCCTGTTTCAGCTGCTCGATACACGCTTCCAACTGTTGCGCGGCGGTATTCATTGTAAGACGCCCCTTTGTTGCTCGTCCTCAGCTGACAACAACCGGAATCTCAAGGTCGGGAATCTCCTCGTCCAGGGGGAAGAAGGGCCGCTGCATGCGCTTAAAGTTCAGGTTGCGCACGTGGGCCGGGGTGGGGCCGGGCGTGTCGACGATAAAAGCCGCCTTCATCAGGTCGCGGTAGGCGTGACGGTAGTTCATTGGATTCTTGACGCCGATGAACTTGGCCTGGCGTACATCCATGCCCACGCTGCGAAACTGTTCATCGCCCCAGTCGTAGGTCGGCTGCGACATGACCAGAAGCTGGATGCTACCGATCTGCAGCACGGCGGAGAGACCCATCGAGGCCCAGGTGCCGCCAAAAAGGCCGCCGTCGTAGAGGAAGCTGCCGTCGCTGAGACGGCGGACGGTGCCGCTGACGGGTACGGGTTGGCCCCAGGTCGGGTCGAGGCTGTAGCCGACCTGCAGGCTGACGGTCTGGCCGATGCCGGCGCGTGCACAGGCCTGGGCCGCGGCTGGATCGACCACCATCAGAAAGGCGGGCTCGTCCACGCGCAGCGCCAGCAGCTCGCGCAGTAGGGCGACGCTGTCGCCTGGCGCGCCGCCGCCGGCACAGTCGGCGGTGTCCACCAGCAGCACAGGGCCCCCTTCCAGTTGGCGGCCGCGGGCGACGGCCTTGGCGACGGTAAAATGCTCTACCTCAAACGCGCTGCGACGCTCCCAGAACTCCGCGGCCAGCGCACGGGCCTCATGTGCTGCCAGCGCGGGGTCATTGTCGGTCACGACGACGCTGCCGCAGCCCATGCCGGGCAGGTCGTTGTAGGGGTGGACCTGGAAACAGGATACGGAGAGGATGCCCGGCTGGGTTTCCAGGTGCCGCGCCTTCCGGGTCAGGTGGGCCATGGGTCCGTCGCCGAAGGTCTGACCGTTGCAGGCGCCGCAGATGATGGGAACCTTGGCCAAGGCCGTCACCGGACTGGCGTCGCCCCGAACTGTGCTCAACAGGAGGCTGGCGCCGCGTTCGCCGGTGGAGTAGGTGTCGTCGTGGGGATAGTGGGTGAAGGACACGAGGGCGTTGGCCTGCCTGACCATGCGCGGGGTGACGTGTGCGTGCAGGTCGAGCGTCATGACGATGGGCAGGTCCGGCCCGACGATGCGGCGCACGGCATCTAGGAGATCGCCCTCCGGGTCGAGTTGCGAAGCGGTGACCATGGAGCCGTGCATGGCGAGGATAAGGCCATCGAGGGGCAAGGCCGCGCGCAATCGCGCCAGCAGGGTCTCCTTTAACTCGGTGTAGCAGGCATCCGAAAGCGCACCGCCCGAGACGCTGCGCGCTGCCAGCAGCGGAACTGCGTGCGCGCCGGCATCGGTGCAGACGGTGAGGATGCCGGCAACTTCGCAGTCGGTGCCGGCCAGTTGCAGCAGGGCGTCGCCTTCATGGACGTAGGAGTTGCGAAAGAGGGCCAGATCGGTCTGCGTGGCCGCGAACTGGTTGCTTTCCTGGAAGATCGAGCCGATGCCGATGCGCATTGCTGTCATTGGCTTGCCTCTTCGGGCCCCATTTGCGCAGGGGGCGCATCGAACAAATACAATAGGGAAAGTATCAGATGTTACCGATGGGCGCGTTCCAACAGATGGACAGGGAAATTATACCTACGTAATTGGGTAAGGACAATGTTGGTTCAAATGGGGGCCTGAAAGTAGACTAGAGGTAACTACCAAGCCATATACAGTGCCTGTCTTGACCAGCCCTATATCTGCCGCCAATCAGGCTATTTGATTGCGTATTCGGTTGGCGGCAGCCAGGTTGCTGGAGCCGCACGGCTGGAATGAGGACACAAGGTCGGAACTGCAGTTTTTAGTAGTCAGTTCTTAGTTTTCAGTGGAACACCAGTCGTCAGGGGAACACCGGAGATTAGCGGTCGGTGGTCGGTGGGGTGAGACGGCAAGTGGGGGGTAGACTCCGTTCGCCAGACACGATGCTGGGGAAGAGTACACACGGTCGGTGAGGCATGTTTTTGTAGGGGGGCGTTGCGGGGGCGCAGCCCCTGCACAAGGGAGGCCGCTTGCGGCCGACCGCCCATATGACAATCACGAGGAGAGAAGGAACACCTTTGCTCGCCTCATTCAGGGTTGCGAATCAGTTGCAGCTGAGTAGCTCCCCGTCTTTAACACAAAGGAGTCAACCATGTTTCGTTCTGCTGCTCTATTTACCATCCTCGCGCTCGCGCTGTTCATCGCCGGCTGCGTTGCCGTCCCAACCAAGAATGAACCGGCAGCCTACACTCAAGCAGTCGTGCAGGATGCGATTCGCCTCTAT
The DNA here is from genome assembly GCA_002238445.1 of Caldilineaceae bacterium bin5. Classification (GTDB taxonomy): domain Bacteria; phylum Chloroflexota; class Anaerolineae; order Caldilineales; family Caldilineaceae; genus Bin5. Next base: position 215,142 of record MPML01000003.1, on the reverse strand, counting down.
AACAGTGAAGGCCGCCAGGCAGCCATCGACCACTACAGTTCTGTCGACAACGTGGACGGGCAATGGTACGTCTTTGTTATCGGTGGAGATGGATACACCATCGCCCACCACATCCCCGAAATTATAGGGCGGGACCCTGCGCTGCGCGTGGATTCGACCGGCTATTTTTATGGGGACGAGATGCTGAGCGCGACGGAGGCAGGGAAGTGGGTCAGTTACGTCTTCACGAACCCGGACACGGGGGAGGAGACGCTTAAACACACGTGGATGGTGCGGCACGACGGGCTGTTTTTCGGGTCGGGCTGGTATGAGTAGAAGTAATCTTACCGGGATATTGAAAGTTCGCGATAGAAGGTAATCCAGGTCTAACTCAGTCGAACAGGAGACAAACGTGATTCGTTCCTCCGCCCTATTTCTCGTCCTTACGTTCGCACTCCTCGCCGCCGGTTGCGTCGCCATTCCTACCAAGAACGAACCGGCCGCCTACACCCAGGCGATTGTGCAGGATGCCATCCGCCTCTACAGTCAGGAAGGCCGCCAGGCAGCCATCGACCACTACAGTTCACCCGAAAACGTGGACGGGCCATGGTATGTCTTCATTATCGGCGAAGATGGGTACACGATCGCGCACTTCAGCCCTGAAATAAAAGGGCGGGACCCCGCGCTGCGGGTTGACTCTACGGGCTACTTCTTTGGCGACGACATGCTGAGCGCGACGGAGGAGGGCAAGTGGATCAGCTACGTCGCCACGAACCCGGACACGGGAGACGAGGCGCGTAAGCACGCATGGATGGTGCGCTATGACGGGCTGATCTTCGGGTCGGGCTGGTACGAGGAGGAGTAATTTTGCCGGGGAATTGAAAGTACACGATAGAAGATAAACCAAGTCTAACTCTGTCGAAAAGGAGACAAACGTGTTTCGTTCTGCTGCCCTATTTCTCGTCCTGACGCTTGCGCTTCTCGCCGCCGGTTGCGTTGCCATCCCAACCAAGAACGAACCGGCCGCCTACACGCAGTCGCTCGTGCAGGACGCCATCCGCATCTACAATCAGGAAGGCCGCCAGGCGGCCATCGACCACTACAGCTCGCCCGAAAACGTGGACGGGCAATGGTACGTCTTCATTATCGGCGAAGATGGGTACACTATCGCTCACTATAGACCTGAAAGTGTAGGGCGGGATCCCGCGCTGCGGGTAGATGCCAGCGGCTACTTCTATGGCGACGACATTTTGAGCGCTACCGAAGCAGGGTTATGGGTCAGCTACGTCCACGACAAGCCGGATTCCGGCGAGGTGACGCGCAAGCACACGTGGGTCGTTCGCCATGACGGGCTCTACTTCGGGTCGGGCTGGTACGAGAAGGAGTGATGCGGCCGGAAGGGACGCGGAGTAGGAAGCGTTGTCCGAGCGGCGTTGTCAATTTTACGCTACGCGTTTCCCCGCTGCGCGCCATCTTTCATGCTGAGGACGCGCCGAACAGCGGCATAGGGGAAGACGGTACTAAGTCACCCGATGGACGCGTTGCAACTGATGGGCAGAGATACGATAGCCAATCGACCGTGACAGGGGGCAATCGCATCTGATTTCGTATGCCTGAATAGCTGGGATTTGCCAGAATGTCCACGAAGGGCACCCCGTGTGGGTGCCCTTACGGATCTGGCAGCCCACACAGAGCAGGCAGCCTCCCAAGGCGTTGACTCAGTGAGATGCACTTGCCCTGAACTGTGATAGGGCATTCTTGCGCGGAGGGATGCGTGAAGGTACGCTGTGGTAGATGTGCCATAGTTACTTTTAACGCAATGGAGAAAATCATGAATCGATTTGCCCCCCTGTTTCTCGTGCTCGCGCTTCTCGTCGCTGGTTGCGTTGCCATCCCAACCAAGAACGATCCGGCAGCCTACACCCAAGCGGTCGTGCAGGATGCCATCCGACTTTACAACAGTGAAGGCCGCCAAGCAGCCATCGATCACTACAATTCACCCGACAACGTGGACGGGCAATGGTACATCTTTATAATCGGCGAAGATGGTTACTCAATCGCCCACCACAACCCTGACATTCTAGGGAGGGACCCCGCTCTGCGCGTGGATTCGACCGGCTACTTTTATGGGGACGAGATGGTGAGCGCGACGGAGGCAGGGAAGTGGGTCAGCTACGTTTTCACGAACCCGGACACGGGGGAGGAGACGCTTAAACACACGTGGATGGTGCGGCACGACGGGCTGTTGTTCGGGTCGGGCTGGTATGAGAAGGAGTAGTTCGCCGGAAGGGACGCGGATTGAGAAGCGCTCTCTGTGCGGCTTTGTCTGCTTTACGCTACGCGTTTCCCCGCTGCGCGCCATCTCTCATGCTGAGGGCGTGCTGAACAGCGGCATTGGGGAAGACGGTACAAAGTCACCCGATGGACGCGTTGCAACTGATGGGCAGAGATACGATAGCCAATCGACCGTGACAGGGGGCAATCGCATCTGATTTCGTATGCCTGAATAGCTAAGATTTGCCAGAAAGTCTACGAAGGGCACCCCGTGTGGGTGCCCTTACGGATCTGGCAGCCCATACAGTGCTGGCAGCCTCCCAAGGCGTTGACTCAGTGAGATGCACTTGCCCTGAACCGTGATAGGGAATTCTTGCGCGGAGGAATGCGGGAAGGTACGCTGTGGTAGATGTACCATAGTTACCTTTAACGCAATGGAGAAAATCATGAATCGATTTGCCCCCCTGTTTCTCGTGCTTGCGCTTCTCGTCGCTGGTTGCGTTGCCATCCCAACCAAGAACGAACCGGCGGCCTACACCCAAGCGGTCGTGCAGGATGCAATCCGGCTCTACAACAGTGAAGGTCTCCAGGCAGCCCTCGACCATTACAGTTCGCCCGACAACGTGGACGGGCAATGGTACGTCTTTATAATCGGCGAAGATGGGCGAACCATTGCGCACTTCCGCCCCGAATTGATAGGGCGAGACCCGGCGCTGCGCGTTGACGTCACCGGCTACTTCTATGGCGATGACTTACTGAGCGCCACTGAAAAGGGAAAATGGCTCAGTTTCGTCTTCTACAACCCGGACACGGACGAGGAGACGCTCAAGCACGCATGGGTGGTGCGCCATGAAGGGCTGTACTTCGGGTCGGGCTGGTACGAGGAGGAGTAGTGCGGCCGGGCGGGGCGTGGAGTAGGAAGGGTTCCCTGGGTCCACCAGACAGGAGGATGTCATGAAGATCGGATTGTTTACAGATAGCCTGCCAACTTCCTTCACCGAGGCGCTTGATTGGGTCGTCGAGCACGGGATCGAGGCTGTGGAGATCGGAACGGGCAATTTCTCGCCGGCTTTGCATTGCAACCTGGATGAACTTCTGCAAAGCGAGGAGGCCCGCACAGTATTTGCGTCGGCGATAGAAAGTCGCGGCCTGATGCTGAGCGCTCTCAACTGTAATGGCAACCTGCTCGACCCGCACCCGGCGCGCGGCCAAGCATCGCAGGATGTCTTCTTTAAGACAGTAGAACTGGCCAATAAACTCGGCCTGGATACCGTCGTGACGATGAGCGGCTGCCCTGGAGACCCGAGTGGGACACCTTATCCGAACTGGCCCACCCATCCTCAACAGCCGGAATACGCTGACCTGGAGCGCTGGCAGTGGGACGAAGTAATCGCCCCTTTCTGGGAAAAGGCCGGCCGGTTCGCGGCCGATCACGGCGTCCGGGTCGCGATCGAACTACACCCTGGCCAGTCGGCGTATAACACCCGCACCATGCTACGCCTGCGCGCGGTCGCGGGGCGGAGCGTGGGCGTCAACCTCGATCCCAGCCACTTCTTTTACCAGGGCATGGACCCGCTGATCGTGATCCCCGCGCTGGGAGAGGGGTTCATTTTCCACGTCCACGCCAAGGACACGCGCATAAACCCTTCTGAAATGGCTCTTAACGGCGGCCTCGATATGCGGCCGATGGACCTGGTTGCCGAGCGCTCGTGGGCTTACCGCACGCTGGGCTACGGCCATGGGGAAGCGTGGTGGCGCGATTTCGTCAGCGCGCTGCGCATGGCCGGCTACGACGGGGCGCTGAGCATCGAACACGAAGACCCGGTGATGAGCGCATCGGAAGGCATCATCAAGAGTGTGAAATTCCTTGAGCCGCTGATATTGCGGACGATGCCGGAATAGTTTGCTTGTGGCAAGCGGGTTGCCTGATTGTGAGGAAACAGAGAGGTCGGTGAAGGTGAACGCGGCGCGGCCTGCAGTGGACCGCCTCAGCGACGACATTCTGGGCGCAACTGGGGCGGACAGATGGGCCGGCTACGTCTTCGATAACCCGGATACCGGCAAGGTGACGCGCAAGCACGCATGGATCGTGCGCCATGGCGGGCTGTATTTCGGGTCGGGCTGGTACGAGCAGGCGTGATTGGGAAGGGCGCTCTCGTCAGGCGAGGGGGCTGGCATCTGCGCCGCGGCCGACGAACACCGAGGCCATCTCTTCAGCTGGAAGCGACGGAGACTCCTCGTGCAGATAGCAGGCGGCCAGACGATGCGGGTCCGTCTGGAACAGAGGCGGCGTGCTTTCGGCGCATTTCGACATGGCATGAGGACAGCGGGCGAAGAACTTGCAGCCATCGCTTGCGCCTGCTGCTGCCGTCGAAGCAGCCGTCGCTTCCGTATTCCAGCGGCGGTCCGGGTCGGGTTGGGGCACGGAGCCGATCAGCAACTGCGTGTATGGGTGCTGCGGCTGCTTCACCACGAGGTCAATGGCCCCGGCCTCGGCTACGGAGCCGGAATACATGACAATAATGTTTTCGCTGATCTGATAGGCGGTGGTGAGGTCGTGGGTGATGTAGATGACGGAGATGCCGAACTCTTCGTTCAGCTGACGCAGGTTTCCCAGAATGGTGGCTCGCAGCGAGGCGTCGATCATGGAGACCGGTTCGTCGGCCACGATCAGGCGCGGGCGCATCAGCAGCGCGCGCGCCACCATTATGCGCTGCCTTTGGCCACCACTCAGCTGGTGGGGGCGCCGTCCCAGGGTATTTTCGGGGCGCAACCCCACCGACTGCAGGGCCTCCTCGATCAGCGCCCTGACCTCCTGTTGCGATTTGGCCAGGCCGAACTTGGCAATCGGGGTCTTCAGAACATGGTCGATCTTGTAGAAGGGGTTGTAGACCTCAAACGGATCCTGAAAGACAACCTGCACATCGCGTCGGAACGAATGCCATTCCGCGGTGGACAGCCCTTGCAGGTCCTTTCCCTGATAGAGTACCTGCCCCTCGGTTGGCGTCTCCAGCCCCAGGAGCATGCGGGCGAGCGTTGTCTTGCCGCTGCCGCTTTCCCCGACCACAGCCGTGATGGTGGGCGGCTCGCTGGCGATGGTTAGTGAAAAGTCTTGCAGCGCGACAGTGCGGTTGCGGCTGAACAGACCGCCACCGAAGACCTTGGTGATATGTTTAACTTCGAGCAAGGCGCTCATGCGATTCGCGGCTCGTTGTCAGTGGCCGGCTTCTGATTCTTGAACACTGGTTTCTTGTTGCAAATTGTGAATCAGTTCGAGGCGATGACAGGCTACCCAACGGTCCGGCTGCACCTCATCCAGCATCTGTTCCTGCGTTGCGCAGTCGGCGGTGGCATGGGGACATCTGGGATGAAAAAGACAGCCCGTTGGCCGCTCAAACTGTGAGGGCGGCAGCCCCGGTATGCCTTCCAGATCGTCCTTCTCTTCCAGAGACGGCAAACATTCGATGAGCAGACGGGCGTAGGGATGCAGAGGCCGGCTGAAAATCTCCCGCACCGGCGAGACCTCCACCAGTTTGCCGGCATACATGACCCCCACCCGGTCCACAAACTGGGCCATGATGCCCATATCATGGCCGACCAGTATCACGGCCGCCCCGACCTCCTCCTGGACGCGGCGCAAAGTCTCCATAACCTGCATCTGCACCACAACGTCGAGCGCGCTGGTCGGCTCATCGGCGATGATCACCTGGGGGCGCAGGCTGATGGCCATGGCGATACAGACCCGCTGCTTCATCCCGCCGCTCAACTCGTGCGGGTACATGCCGGCCACCTGCGGCTCCAGCCCTACCCGCGCCAGCAGATCATGCACATAGTCATCCTGCTCGCGCCGGCTCATCTTCGCCGCGTTCGCGCCGTTGTCAGCCCCGCCGGACCCGGCGGCGGCGTGATCTTTCATGCCGTCGAGCAGTTGACGCCTGATCCGGGTCACCGGATTGAGGGAGTTCATGGATCCTTGCGCCACCAGCGCGATCCCTGCCAGACGCATCTTCCGCATCTCTTCGCCGGAGAGTGCCAACACGTCCTGTCCGTCCAGCCAGATCTGACCGGATTCGATGTGTCCGGGCGGTTTTATCATGCGCAGCAGAGCCATCGCCAGCGTGGTCTTGCCCGAGCCGGACTCTCCGACCAGGCCGAAGCGCTCTCCCGCCTCCAGGCTGAAGCTGACGTCGTCGACCGCCCGCACCACGCCGCCGGGCGTATCAAAATAGACCCGCAGGTTGCGCACTTGCAGCGTAGCTGAAGGCGCTCCCGCTTCGCCATTTGGACGAGGTTGCGGCGTCATACGCTTCTCCTCAACCTGGGATTCGCCAACTCATCCATGCCGACGGAAGTCAGGTAGAGAGCGATAAAGATGAGGACAATGATCACCACGGGCACTGACCACCACCACCAGTATCCTCCGAGCACACCGGCATGGAGGATGACCCAGTAGATCGTCATGCCCAGGGTCGGGTGGGAGGTCGGCCCGAGCCCGAGGGCTTCCATGCCGATTGTGGCCAGGATGGCGGAAGCGGTGGTGTTGACGAGGTTGGCGACGATAAAGGGGATGAGGTTGGGCATGAGTTCGCGGAATATGATCTCGTAGCCGCGCATGCCGGACATGCGCGCCACATCGACGTAGGCGCGCTCCTTGAGCGAGAGAACCTGCGAGCGAATCGTGCGGGTGGGCCACAGCCAGGCGGTGGCGGCCACAATCAGGGACATCTCGGTCGGGTTTACGCCTCTGAGGGCGATTGCGATCAGGATCAGAATCAGGATGCTGGGAATGGTCAGGCCTACGTCCACGACCAGGCGGATGACAGCGTCGATGATGCCGCCGTAATAGGCGCCGGCGAAGGCGAGCAGGCAGGCGAAGGCCACGCCCAACACGCCGGCAAGCAGACCGACCCGCAACGTGAGCGGCGTGCCCACGATCATGACCGCCAGCAGATCCCGGCCCACCTTATCGGTACCAAACGGGTATTCGGCGGAGGGTGATTGGTATGGGGGCGTGGAAAGAGGCGAGGCGTCTTCGATGTTGACAAGCAGCCGGCCGCCGACAGAAAAGAGCAGAAGAACCAGAATCAGACTCAGCCCAAAAGCGAGGGGCGGGTTGCGGCGCAGGTAGCCCAGCCCCTCACGGAACGGCGAAGGCGTGTTCAGGCGCGCTTCCTGATTGCTATCTGAGCGCACAGTCATTTAAGTCTGCCTTCTGATGCGTGGATCCAGCATCGGCAAGGTCAGGTCCAGGATCAGAGTGGTGGTGGCGAGGGTGAGGATGATCGTCAATACGATCCCTTGGATGACGGGATAGTCTACGCCTTTGATCGAGTTGAAGAGCACGGTGCCGATGCCGGGGAAGCCAAACACCACCTCGACCAGGAGCGCGCCGGAAAAGACATAGCCCATGGCCAGAGCCAGCGAGGTAATCTGGGGCAGAATCGCGTTTCGCAGCCCGTAGTCGAGGAAGAGACGGCTGCTCTTGATACCTTTGGCTTCGGCCAGGGTCATGTAATCTTCGCCCTCAACGGTGACCATCATGCCGCGCATGGCGATGGCCCAGAAGCCCAGGCTCGACAGAAGGATAGACAACGCGGGCAGGATGGAATGCTCGAGTGCTTCGAGGAAAAAACGCCAACTCACGTTGGGGATGGTGCCGATGCGATAGCCGCCATGCCCGGGAAACCAACGCAACTCAAAGGCAAAGACGAAGAGCATGATCAGCCCTAAGAGATAGTAGGGGATGGCGGCCATGGTCATGATTGGCGGGGCCAGGGAGCGGAGCCAGAGAGGCGCGCGCGTCCAGGCGACGAGCGCGCCGAAGAGGGTTCCGAATACAAAGGAAAGCAGCGTTGTCATGGTCAGGAGACCGATTGTCCAGAGCAGCGCCTCACGCAGGATATCCTTGACAGTTTTGGGGTAGAATGCGATCGAATGACCCAGGTCGAAGCGGGCCATATCGCCCAGATAGGTGAGGTACTGCTGCCAGAGGGGCTTATCCAGGCCGAACTTGGCGTTGTAGACCTCGACCATCTTCTCTTTGCCCTTTCCCCAGGCGCTGCCCGACTGCACCTGTTTGATCATGCGTTCGCGGATCGGATCCTGACCGGACAGCCGCGGCAGGAAGAAGTTCACTGTCGCGGCTGTCAACACAATCAGGAGGAAAAAGACGATTCGTTTAAGGAGATAGACGGCGGCCCACATCGGCAAACCCCAGTGTCTAGTGGATGGTGATTCGCGGCTAGCAGCGCCGTTAGCGGCGCCGCTAGCCACTTTGCACTATTGCGCCGCTTCAAGATGAAGCAGGACAAGGTGGAAGCCGAGCAACTGGGGCGCTTCGTTAACATACTCGCCGTCCTTACTGTCAACGGTCGGCCAGTTCTCCCAGTAGGTCTGATTCATCGCCATGTTGTGTTTCCAGTTGAACAGCATGACCGAAGGCAACTCGGGCAGCCAGATTTCCATCGCCTGGCGGAAGAGCGTCTTCATGGTCTCGGTATCATCTGGATGCACCTGTGACATTGCCAGCACGATTTCGTCGAAATCGGTGTTGCACCAGAGCGACTGGTTCGAGGCCCAGTTGGAGGCCGGGCCGCCTTCTTTGCCGCAGGTGTAGAGGTTCAACGCCTCGTAAGGTTCCTTCAGGCTGCCGGTATGGCCGGCGGGGAAGGCGGTGTGCGTCTTGGAGACGAAGCGGTCCCAGGCGTCCGGCGGGGTTGTCAGTTCGGCATCGATCCCGCCGCGTTTCAGCTGCTCGACCAGAACCTCGGCGGGCGCGTTCCAGGCAAACCAGGACTCAAGCGGCACCTTGATGGTGTCGCCATTGGCGTCCGCCCACATGCCGTCGCCGTTCTTGCTATAGCCGGCCGCCTCGAGATGCTCTGCGGCTTTATCGGGGTTGTATTCGTTGGTATCGTACTGTTCAAGCAGGTCGGAGATCGAATCGGTGTACTGTTCCAGGCCGGGATACGGCGGGTAGGGCATTGGGTTGGGGCTGGTCAGGCCTTCGTAGGCGACGTCCGCGATCTGCTGCCGGTCGATCAGGTAGGAGATCCCCCAGCGCACGTCAGCGTTGTCATAGGGGGGCTTCTCGTTGTTCAGCCAAAGGGCTTGTGCCCACCAGTCCACATAGCCGTAGGGGGCCTGGCGACCGTAGTGGGCGGTGACCTTCTCATTCCGTTCCACCGCCAGCCGAATCGAAGCGCCCTGCAGCTCGGTGATATCAATCTGGTTGCTGGTAACGAGCTCGATCAGGCGCGACTGATCGGTGCCGCCGACGACAAACATGACGCGTTCCATGTTTAGTGCGTCGGTCAGGCCGGACTCAACCGCCCACCAGTCGTCGCGGCGGTCGAACATCTTCTGCTGCGGCGAAGAATAGACCACCTTGAGGGGGCCGGTTGTGACGGGCCAGCCCTTCTCGATGTCGTAGTGGGTGAAGGCGGCCCAGTCCTGGCCTTCGAAGATATGCTTGGGCATGATGGGGAAGGCGCCCGAGTCCCACTTCCAGACGAAGAAGCGGTCGTGGTAGCGGGGGAAGGAGAAGTTCAGGGTGATGAGGACGGTGTGGTCGTCCACCGCGACCGCCTCTTTGGTGTACTGCTGGACTTCGTTGCCGAAGCGGACCTCACCGCCGATTTCGATCAGGTGATTGATGGTATAGACCACGTCATGTGCGGTGAAGGGCGTGCCATCGCTCCACATTACCTCCGGTCGCAGGGAGATGGTCAACTCGGTGAAGTCGTCATTGTAGTCAAAGCTCTTGGCCTGCCACATGACCGTCTCGTCTCTGAAAGCGTTCCAGTAGGCCATGCCTTCATAGATGACGTTGAGGCCGCGCTGGTAGTCGCCGCCGATGGCAAAGGGCGTGTAGATTTCCGACTCTTCAAACTCATCGCTGCCCCACCAGCCGACGATCAACGTGCCCTCTCTGGGAACATCTTTGACGCCTTCGACGCTGGTTGTATCTGCGTCCGGTTCGGACATCTCTTCAGAGGCAGGCGCGGCTTCCTGAGCACAGGCGACTGCCAGGAGAGCCACCAAAGCCAATAGCACAACGATTCTCAAATGCTCGCGGAACTTCCTGCGCTTTTCCATTTCCTGTTCCTCCCTGTGGCCTGAATGAATGTGTTCGATTGCGCCCCCACTCGAAAGGGACGCGGAATGGGTGGTCGCTACGCGCTGGATTCGCTGACACTGCGGCACTGTCGATGGAATATATGGTTGTATGGAACATGCGTGAAATGGGAATTCAGGAAGGTCGGACAGTTCCCAAAAGACAATTATTCACTCTATTTTAGCTGAGAGACGGCAGTGGAACAAACGCAAAAAATCGACCTTGACAGGGCGGTTCCGACCACATCTGACATTCCTGTCGGGGCGACCGATCTACTCCCTGTGCCAACCGGGGATGTCCTTATACTTTGAGGGTATTGTAGGCGAATCCGTATCTGGCGGCGGCGGCGTCTTTCTGCCTGCGTTCATCATCAGACGAGGATGTCTGATGCGCTCCATAAATCGGGGTCAGGGGTCAGGGGTCAGCGATGATCATCGCTTTCGATCACGTACTGCCATCCGCCGGCGACCCACCGTGCGCGCTGTCGTTGCAATCCTTTGAGAAGGACATGGCGTGATTCGGCGCTGTCAACCAGGTCGCTTTTTTCAAAATACTGCGTGAGTTGGTCCAACCGGTGCAAACAATCCTTGTGCCCGCGTCGGCCAGTCCGTTCAATTTCGGCTTCAGTTCCAAAGTTCAGCCGAAGGGTCTCGATTCTTTGTCGGTACGGCGCCGCCCAGGCTTCAGGAACGCGCTCATCATTGACAATAGTTTCTGCGGCTCGAACGTTGGCTTCAACTCCCTGGCTGAAACGAATTGCCAATCGACGCACCAACTTGATCATCAAGTACACAAACAGTCCGACACCCGCAACCCACAGCGCTGTCCAGAAGAGAAGCGCATCCATACATTTACTCCACCACCCGGATCAGCGCCACAGCCACTCTTCCTTTGCCTGGGCGCCCGTCTCGTTACCTGCGTAGAAGCAGGAACCGACAGCAGGAGTCACCACTGGCTCTCCTCTTCCAAATCTTCCACTCCTTGAAGCGTCAGCTCCTCGGCAAAATGACAGGCTACGTGATGACCTGGACCGCTCTCCAGAAGTGGAGGTATTTCCTCCTGACAGATCTGCTGGGCGTACTTGCAGCGGGGGTGAAAGTAGCAACCGGAAGGCGGGTTGGCCGGGCTGGGCACTTCACCCTCCAGCGTGATTTCGTCCAGTAAGGAATCAGGATCAGGACTCGGTATTGCGGATATAAGGGCTTCGGTATACGGATGTTTGGGATTCAGAAAGAGCTCTTCCGTCTCCGCCTGCTCCACAATCTTGCCGACATACATGACGGCAACCTGATCGGAGATATATTGGATGACGCTGAGGTCGTGGGCGATGAACAGATAGGTGAGGCTGAATTCTGCCTGCAGATCCTGCAGCAGGTTCAGAATCTGGGCCTGGACCGAAACGTCCAGGGCTGAAACAGGTTCATCACAGACGACCAGGCTGGGATTCAGGCTCAAGGCGCGGGCAATGCCGATACGCTGGCGCTGACCGCCGCTGAAAGCGTGCGGATAGCGTTTGAGATACTTGACGTCGAGGCCGACCAGGTCGACCAGTTGACGCACCCGCTGCTCCAAGTCCTCACCCCTGGCCAGCTTGTTCACCCGCAGCGGCTCGCCGACGATGTCGAGAATGGTTTTGCGCGGATCGAGGCTGGCATACGGGTCCTGAAAGACCATCTGCATATGGCGGCGGGTGGCGCGCAACTCCTTAGCGTCGAGGCCGGTGATGTCGGCTTCGCGGCCATCGATACGCAGCAGCACCTGTCCTTCTGTCGGTTCAATCGCCCGAACTACGCAGCGGCCCAGGGTGGTCTTGCCACAGCCTGACTCACCGACCAGCCCCAGGGTCTTGCCGGCGGGAATGCTCAGGCTCACGTCGTCGACGGCGCGCACCTGGCCAATCACCCGGCGCAACAGGCCCTTTTCGATGGGAAAATACTTTTTGAGGTTATGTACTTCGAGTAGGTTGCTCGTTTCCATAGCTGTTATTCATGTTGTTATTCATAGAGGATACAGCGCACCGAATGCCCCGACGCAATATCCAGAAAATCGGGCACTTTTTCATCGCAGCGGCCAGGAATGAACTGCGTACAGCGGTCGGCAAATGGGCAGATGTCGGGCGGGTCGAGGGGGACGGGGACAATGCCTTCGATCGCTTCCAGACGGACCCGGGCCCTGCGTCCTGTCCTGGGAATCGAACGCAGCAGGGCTTGGGTGTAGGGATGTTTGGGCGTGCGGAAAATCTGTCGGACACTGCCGTATTCGACCACGCGGCCCAGGTACATCACCGCGACGTCGTCGGCCATATTGGCTATCACGCCCAGATCATGGGTGATGAACATGATCGACATGCCCATCTCGGCCTGAAGCGTCTTCATCAGACGTAGAATCTGGGCCTGAATGGTGACATCGAGCGCGGTTGTCGGTTCATCGGCGATGAGGAGCATCGGCGTGAGCACCAAGGCCATGGCAATCATGGCCCGTTGACGCATGCCGCCCGATAGCTGATGCGGATAGGCGTCTACACGTTCTTCAGGAATTGGAATGCCAACCAGCTTCAACAGCTCAATTGCGTGGGCACGCGCCTCGGCTTTGGGCACGTCGTCATGGACCAGTATGGCTTCCATGATCTGCTCGCCAACGGAATGCACGGGCGAAAAGGCGGTCATTGGCTCCTGAAAGATCATCGAGACGTCGCGGCCGCGAATGTCGCGGATCTCGCGTCCCGAGGGGGCAAGGGCAGCCAGATCGATGACCTCTCCATTTTTGTGCAGCAGTATCTCCCCCGTCATCTGTGCAAAGTCAGGCACTATGCGCAGGATTGACTGCGCAGTAACGCTCTTGCCGCAGCCCGATTCACCTACGACACCGAGGGTGCGGTTCTTGTGAATCGTGAGCGATACACCGTTGACCGCTTTCAACATGCCCTCTTCCAGGGGGAAGAAGGTATGCAGATCTCTGATTTCCAGGACGGGCTCTTGCTTTTCCATTGCCGCTACTTGTAGGGATCGGCTGCATCACGCAGCCCATCGCCGATAAAGTTGAATAGGAGGACGGTTACGATGACCAGCAGACCGGGAATCAGCATCCAGGGCTGCACTGCCACGCTGCGGACATTCTGCGCATCTTTCAAGAGCGTGCCCCAACTGACCGCCGGCGCACGAATGCCGAGCCCCAGGAAGCTGAGCGCGGTTTCTCCCAGGATCATGTTGGGGACGGCCAAGGTGAGATGGACGATGAGATAGCTCATAAACCCTGGCAGCAGATGTTGAACGATAATCTGCATATCGGTGGAACCGGCGACTTTGGCCGCGATCACAAAGTCGGATTCGCGCAGCTCAAGCAGTTTGCCGCGTACAACCCGCGCCAACCCGGCCCAGCCGATTATGGACAGAATGATGGTGATCGAGAAATATATTTTGACCGGCGACCAGCCCGGGGGCACAGCGGCACTGAGCGCCATCCACAGCGGTATCGTGGGAATGATGATCACGAACTCGATCACACGCTGGATCAACATGTCGGTCGTCCCTCCGAAGTAGCCGGAGATGCCGCCCAGGAGACAGCCGAGGATAAAGCTGATCAGTACGCCAACCAGACCAACGGACAGACTGACCCGTGCACCGGCCAGTGTTCTTGTAAAGAGATCGCGGCCCAGCGAATCGGTGCCAAACAGAAAGATCACGCCGCCTTCCTCAGGCAGGAAGAAATGGGTTTCCATTGGGAAGAGACCCCAGAACCGGTAGGGTTCTCCTTTCTGGAAAAAGCGAATGCGGTGAACGCGTGAAGGGTCTTCCGTATACACGCGGGTGAAGGTATCGAAATCGATCTCTCCGTCCAACCCATATACGAAGGGGCCTCGGAATCGACCTTCACTGTCGAAGAGGTGAATACTGGAGGGCGAGGCGCTCAGATAGTCCTCATGTTTCGTCAGCCGGCCATACGGGACCCAGAATTCATAGGTAATCGCGAACAGATAGAGGATGGCCAGCAGGGTCGTAGAGAGGACAGCCAGCCGGTGCCGCTTGAATTTGCGCCACATCAGCTGCCATTGTGAGGCCAGGAAATAGCGCTCTTCGGCCGTGGTCTCGGCCGCACGCGCCGCCGCGCTGCTCGATAAACGGGCGGTTGCGTCCGTTGTCATCTCAGGCCTTCCCTTCAAAACGGATGCGTGGATCAACAACGATCAGGAGAATATCGGACAAAAACGTGCCGATCAGCGTCAGAATCCCCAGAAACATCACAATGCTTCCTGCCAAAAACATGTCCTGGCTGATAAGTGCCTTGAAGAGAAGAGGACCCGTGGTCGGCAGGCTCAGAACGATGGCGACGATCGTTTCGCCGGAAACGATGCGCGGCAGTTGCCAGCCGACGGTACTGACGATCGGATTGATCGCCATGCGCACCGGATATCTGAACAGCAGCTTCCCTTCGGCAACGCCCTTGGCGCGGGCGGTGATGACATACTGTTTGCTGAGTTCATCCAGCAGGGTGCCTCGCATGACGCGGATGATTCCGGCAGTGCCGGCAGTGCCGATGACGATGATAGGCACCCAGAGGTGGGTGAAGAGATCCCAAATCTTGCCCAGGCTCCACGGGGCCAGGGCATACTCCGAAGAAAACAGGCCGCCGACGCTAATGCCGAAGTACTTGAAGAACAGGAACATGAGGATGAGCGCGAGCATGAAGTTGGGCGTCGCCAGCCCGGCAAAACCGAGCACTGAAAACAGATAGTCGCTGAAACCGTACTGGCGGGTGGCGACGTAGATTCCGATAGGCACGGCAACCACATAGGTGAAGAACAGGGTGATCAGCGAGAGCAGTATCGTGTAAGGCAGACGTTCTTTCAGCAGCCTTTCCACAGGCTGATTCCATTCGAAGGAGCGGCCCATTTCGCCCTGCAGAAATCGCCCAAACCAGCGGAAGTACTTCTCCAGCGGGGTGGCATCAAGGCCATATTCCCGTTTGAGGGCTTCGATTTCAGCCTCATCGATGATATCTCCCTCCTGTTCCAGGCGCGCGACATAGCTTGTCAGGAAATCGCCTGGGGGCAGTTGAATGATGATGAATACAACTATGCTCAGGAAAAAGAAGGTAACAATCGCGTAGATTAGTCTTTGGGCGATATAACCGATCATTTCTTGCCCTCGTAAGGAGACTGCAACAGGGAGATTTTCTCGCCTTCATCTATCGACTGCTGGGCTTTGAGGGCGATCTCTGTCATTCGAAAGAGCTCCTCAACGCCGGAGAAAGATCCGTCCTGAACCGAACTGACGAAGGCCGTGTACCAGTTCGGTGTATTGGGAATCTCGAGATTGCATATCCCTGCCTGTTCGCTGATCAGCTTGGCGGTCTCTTCATTGGCTATGCTTTCCACGACGCCCGCTGTACCCGAAATCATTATGCGCTCATCGCCGTGGCTGGGCGCATTCGAAGGTCGCAGAAAGTCCAGGATAACAGTCGCGACCCCGCCATTGCGCATTCGCAGCAGAAAACCGGCCTGGCTGGCACAGCCCGGATAGTCCGGATGGGCGGCTGCGGTTTCCCAACCGGTGACTTCTGTGAATACGTCGCCGAGCGACCAGACGAGCCAGTCGATGACATGAACGCCCACAAAAGGGACAATGCCGGGGAAGGTCTCACGCTGGCGAAAATGATCGGCCCGCCTGGCCCCCCAACGGTAGGAGATCTGGCTGTAGCTGCCCAGAGGCTCGCCGATCAGACCGGCGTGCACCGCATCGCGAACGGCCTCAAACCATTTCATTCTGCGATAGCCGTGTAGCGCGGCCAGCGGGGTTCCGGCCTCCTTGGCCACAGTATACAGATGGGAAAGGGTCGCCAGATCCATGGCCAGCGGTTTCTCGGTCATGACGGCGATGCCGCGTTTCAGGCATAGCTCGGTGAATTCCGGAACCTGCTGGGGGGGAACGCAGATCTGCACCAGATCCGGAGATTCCTCATCCAGCATCTTCTCATACTCGGTATATCTGTTGGTCTCTGACGTCACGCCAGGGGCGTTGGCGAAAGAGTCCAGCGATTCGCCCGGCATCGCCAGCGCGACGGCGACCACGTCAACATCGGGCAGATCCTGCAACATCTGCTCGTAGTAGTCCAGGTGTCCTGAGTGACCGAGTAGGGCGAATTTCATCGCGGCTTCCTCTCTAATTTGTGGAGCGCTTTTCCTGGCCGTTTGCGACGAAGTGTTTGCCAAATGGCAAATTCGTCATTCAATCTGAGTTCACTCGATGAAGCTGGAGAACAGTGTCGAAACTGGGCCGAAACTGTGGCGGGGCCGTTCTGCAGCCCCTGGCCCAGCATCTATAACAACCTTTCGCTGCCGGCCTCTTTGGGAGCCCACAGTTCTTCGTACGAATAGTTCTGCGGCGAGGCGGCCGTTTCCTGGGGCGGTTCCCAGTCGGGGCGCACACTCTGGATGAGAGTTACGGCGTTATGGAAAGCGATACGATCGCGCGTTGTCTCGTCAATATCTGCGGATTCCAGCTGTGCCTGCAGGATACGATAATCGTAGTAGGGCAGGTCGCTGCCAAAGAGAATCCGCTCGCTGCCGAGCTCGTTGATCAGTTGCGGCAGGTCCCAGTCAGATTTGGAGCCTATGGGTCTTTGTACAATTTCAAACCAGACGTTATCCAACGGCTTACACAGCTCAAATTCCTCTCCGACCCCGGCATGGACGATGAAGATCAGGTTGGGAAATCGCTGTGCATAGGCAGCGGTCCGAGCCGCACTTTCATGGAGAAGGCAGATCCCGCCCCCGAGTGATGCAACTTCGAGAAAAGGATAGAGCTGTCTTTCGAAGGTCATGCCGGATGGATGCCACATAATGCCCTTGAGACCACCTTCAACCAGCGTCTCTTCCAGGGCATCTACCCCAACCTGGCCGTGGCGCAGCTCAATCAGGGCCAGGCCGATGGGAAATCGATCGGGAAACTGGCGGCAGGCCCTTACGATGATCCCGTTCTGGTCTTTCGTGTCCAGCACACCTCTGACCTGCGACGAACCGACCGCGGTCGGCCCGACGACGGCGGCGACAACACCGGTGTCTGCCATGCGGGCCAGACAGCGACCGGTGGTCTGCCCGACAGCAGGATCGTAGGTGATGGTCGTCCCGATATGACAGTGTACATCTACATAGAGTCGCATGTTCACTCAACTCCTATCGCGCGTCGTTCGCTGGTTGCCTGCCGCGCGGCTTCGATAATGGCCAGATTGTGCCGCGCCTGTTCGCCGGTCACGGGCATTTCCGATCCGCTGGCGAGCGCCTCGAATGTTGCGGCGTAGCATCCAAAGTGGCCGCCAACGCCCGGGTTCTCTTTGACTTCCGGTTCGGGAATATCCAGAGAGCTCCAGCCGCCATCCTCGCCGTTGTAGTGCCAGAACGGCTCTTCGTCGCGATGATAGACGCGAATCGAGCCGTCGCTCGTGTGTACTTCGCACCAGCGTCCCCGTTCAGGTGTTATCGCGGGCGAGCACCATGATGCCGACACCGTGGAGACGGCCCCGTCCTCATGTTCGAAGAGCAGGATGGCGAGGTCGTCGACATCGATATCAAAGTGCATCGTTTTCACTCTGGCTTCAACATATTTTACCGGCGAACCCATCAGCGCCTCGACAGAGTAGATCTCGTGGTAGGCGGTATCGATGATGCAGCCGCCGCCGACCGCCCGTTGCGCGCGCCAGGCCATTGCAGGATTGGCATGATCGCCGCCAAAATCGGGCGGTTTCATGCCCATGCATTGACCGCGACCCAGAATCGGCTTCCCCACCTTTCCGGTTCGCAGCTGGCTCAGCGCTTCCTGCATGGGCAAGGAAAAGAGCAGGTTGTGCATGATGGCATAGGGTACGCCGTTGCGGTTGACTGCCTCCAGGATCGCATCGGCCTCCTCCAACGAGGTGGCCATCGGTTTTTCGGAGATGACGGCTACGCCGGCCTCGGCTGCGTGAATGGCGTGTTCGGCGTGGAGGGCGTGTGGTGTGGCGATCGAAACGGCGTCGATCTCGGCGTTGGCCAGCATGTCGCGATAGTCGGCATATCTCTGCGCCGGCGGCACCTCAAGCGTGTTGCCGGCATACTCGAGATTATCGGGCACCGGATCGGCCACCGCGACCACGTTCACAGATTGCGGCAGGGCAAGATATACGGAGATGTGGTTGATGCGCACAATACCGCCGCAACCGATCAGACCCAGACGTACCGGCTTTGTCACCTTCTTGTATGGTTGAGCCATTATGAAATCGACGCGGGAAAATCCGAAGGCGTTCCCGGCCTCTCCTTTCTCTGTCTTCTGATGGAGGTGAAACAAAGTAATAGGCTGACTAATTTGGAGCGCTGTCGCGCACGGCTGTCAGCTGGGAGAGGCAACAACGCGCATAGATCCGGAGCAGGTACCCATTCTCCCTCCATCTGCGCGGCGGGCCCTCACACTCGCAGACGGATCAGTTCGCGGCAGCTCTCTGATCGTTTTCCTGATTGGAATCGAATATTAACGGAGAGTGGCAGATTTGAAAAGGGCCGTTTCCCACCCCGTTATTGGCGCGATTCCGCGGTTGGTCAGGCGAACAGTTGCAACACCCTGTCTCAGCGCCTGGCGAAGACAGGGTGTTGCTGCAGAGTTGCACTGTTCGTTTCGTTACCCCTTACTCTTCAATAAACCACTGTGAAGGCACGAACGGGGCGTAGAAATTGTTGTCTGAGATCCAGGCGGCGCCCTCTAAGGGCACGTTGTGGAGGCGATTGCTGATGATGACCGGTCGCGGCGTGAAGCCGATGGTGCCGATCATCGGGATTTCGCTGGTGAAGTACTCGTAGTACTCGGCGCCATACTTATCGAAGTCCTCGGTGCCGACCGCCGTCAGTTTGTACTGTTCAAAGATCTCTTGCTGCCGCTTGATCTCTTCCGGTGGTTCCTCACCTTCCTCACCATTGGTCCGGAACCAGTCCTTCCACGTTCCGGTCCAGAAGGAGGTCTGGTCTACAGCGTAATTGCTGCCAAGGGAGCGACCGAACAAGGCGTTTCTGTCGAGATGCCAGGTCGGAATCTGCAGATCATTGGTGGCCAGTCGTTGCGAGAAGAGACCGCCCTGCTCACCCAGATTCTCGACAATTGCCTCAAGCCCGACCTCAGCCCAGTCGTCCCGGACCAGTTCGGCCATGGCAATCTTAGGACCTTCGGATACGCCGACGTGGATCAGCATGGTCAGGCGGCCTTCGCCGTCGGGCCGCAGCCGGTAACCCTCGCTGTCGCGCTCGGTCAGGCCGACTGAGTCGAGAAGCGCGTTGGCCCGCTCCGGGTCATACTCGGCGTGGGTGGTGGCCCACTCCTCCTTGAAGAAGCTCAGACCGGGATTGACGGTGGCCGGGAAAGGTCTGCCCAGCCCGAAGAAGAGCGTGTCGTTCATGCTCTCGCGGTCGATACTGATCGACATGGCAATGCGGAAGTCCCGGTTGTTGAACAACTCTCGCAGTACCGGGTCTTTGACGGTGCGATTGGGCATCAGACCCAACTCGGCGGAGAAGAGGTTCTGCGCGAATTCGACGCGGTAGTTCCCTTGCTCGGCGCCTTGTTGGAAGACGGACATATCCTTCATGTCGATGTAGTAGGTCTCGAAGTCGAACTCGCCGGCGCTTGCCTTGAGTGTCTGCACTTCCTTGTCGCCCGTGATCACGGCTTCGATGCGATCAATGTAGGGTAACTGGTTGCCGGCGGAGTCCACCTGGTGGAAGTAGGGATTGCGCACGACGATGGCGCGGTCGCTGGTGAGCGTTTCGTTCTTCCAGGCCCAGAGGGTAGGACCGTCGATCCGGAAGTTGTTGGGAGGTCTGTTGTGGAAGTTGAAGGCTTGCATCCACGTCTCAAATCCCTCCTCCTCGGCCAGTGCTTGCGCATCGGGGTTGTAGTCGATGTGCCATTGCTTCAGCCAGTGCTTGGGCATGATGACGTTGTTGTCGGTGGCCACGCCCGTGCGACCCAGGTAGTTCATGATGACCGGGTACGGCACACTGAAGCTGATTTCAACCACGGTGTCACTGATCTTGGTGAAGACGGCAGGCTCACCTCCGGCGCGCCAGATCGACCTCGGCCCGGCAGGGGAGAGATCTTCGTTGAGCGCGACATCTTCCCAGGCAAACATGATGTCGTCGGTCGTGAACGGCTCGCCATCCGACCACTTATGGCCCTCACGGAGTTCGATGGTCAGGGTTGTGTAGTCGTCGGAGAAGCTGAAGCTTTTGGCGATATCCATGAAGATCTGGGTGTTGCTGAAGTCATAGCGGAATAGCCCGTTCATACGCAGGGTAGCGAAGCTCCAGAGGTTGATCGGGTTGACCTCTCCGAAGCGGAGGGTGCCCCCGTATGTGCCAATCCGGTCCTCCGGTTCAATAACCTGCGGTTCTGCCGGGAGCCGCTCATCGACTGGCGGCAACTCGCCGTTGGCGACCATTTCGGCCAGCATGGGGGACTCGTTGTAGGCCGAATCTGACTCCGGCGCCATACTCTCAGTTTCAGCCGCCTGTTCAGGCTCGGCTGCCGCTTCCTCGGCTTGGGGCGCTGCACCGCCGCAAGCCGCGATCATGGGGATGATCAGGATGAAGAGGACCGCAGATACTATGATACGCAGTCGTGGATTCATTTTTCTCTCCTTTGGGGTTGAAAAGAAGGAACCAGACGGGCCTTCGTTAAAGCATATATAATCGTAGCCAGATCGTCATCGCTTGTCAAGGAGACAAAATTTTCTGGAATTTCTACTCTTGTTCTCGACAACAGGCGTTGTCTGAATCAGGAATGGACAGGGCTGTTGAAGCACAGTTTTCATGCCGTCAGCTCCCCCTTTTTTGGGCGCCATGCTTGAGCAGCCCTTCACCGCTGGCACTATGCAGGTTTTCTTCGAATCGTCGTTGGTGGGCGGCAGGCACACTGCCGGACAGGCGCACCGCGGCGAAGAAGGCGTAGCGGTCGGTGAGGCATGTTTTTGGAGGGGGGCGTTGCGGGGGCGCAGCCCCTGCACAAGCGAGGGCCGAAGGCCCGACCGCCCATAAGGCAGTGATCAGTGGTTAGTGGTCAGTGGATGGTTGCCGGAGCTTGGAACTGACCGCGGCTTTGTTGCAGAAAGTGGTATACGAGTGTTCATACCCATTTTGGGATGCACACCAGAGCAGCGTGCGTTTCCAGAAGGGAAGGATCTGTGCTATACTCCGTCTAATTTTTTTCAGTCATTGACCAGGATCTGCGCAATGTCCCGGTGGCGAGCTTACCATACGCCTACAACGGTTGCTGAGGCGCTCTCACTGCTGCATCAGCACAAAGACAAAGCCCGCATCATCGCCGGCGGCACCGACCTGATCCTCGATATGGAGGCGGAACACGCGGTTGTGCCGGAAGTGCTGGTGGATGTGACAAAGATCGCCGGCATCGACCGCGTCGCGCTGGAGGACGGCTGGATCGTGCTGGGCGCAGGTATCACCCATACCCAGATCGAAAGCAGCCCGCTACTGCGCGCCCAGGCCAGATGCCTGACCGAAAGTTGCGGGGTCATCGGCGGGCCGCAGGTGCGTAATGTGGCGACGCTGGGCGGGAATGTGGCGCACGCGCTGCCGGCCGCGGACGGGACGATCGGCCTGCTGGCGCTGGAGGCGGAGGTCGAGATTGCCGGACACGGGGGTAGCAATAGGTGGCAGCCGCTGCTCTCCATCTTTGCCGGCCCCGGCCGCAACCGCCTGGCCCCCGATCAGATGCTGCACGCGTTTCGCTTTCGCCCGATTGCGGCGCGGGCGGGCAACGCCTTCGACCGCATTATGCGGCCCCAGGGTGTGGCGCTGCCGGTTCTGGGCATCGCGGCCAGGGTCCGATTGGATGCAGATCTGCGGCGGGTTGAGGATGCGGTAATCGCGATTGGGCCGGCCGGACCGACCCCCTTTCGCGCCAGCGGCGCGGAGGAGGCATTGACGGCAGCGGCAGAATTTGACGACGCGGCCGTGGAGAATGCCGTTGCCGCGGCGCAGGAGCAGGCCAGGCTGCGGACCAGCAAGTACCGCGCGTCGCAGGAGTATCGCCGCGAGATGATTGGCGTGCTGCTGAGGAGGGTGCTGCAGGCGGCGGTGGAAAGGGCTCGCATGAATGACGCGCCAACACAGGTGGAGGATACGTAGCCAATGCAGCGACCGATCAGCAGCCGCTGTTCCGGCAGGGATGCGGGGGTGCCACGGCTATGATCCACCTCACCTCGATTGAAAAACGGCCCTCTTTCCCCCAAGAAGGGACATTCCCCTATAATGTGCCGGTCATCGCCCGGCTGGAGAAGGTGCAGTTCGAAAGTTCTGTGACCTTTCTGGTAGGCGAAAACGGCAGCGGCAAATCCACATTTCTCGAAGCGCTGGCTACCACGGTGCGCCTGCCGACGGTGGGCGCTGAGGAGGCCGGCAACGACCCATCGCTGGCGGCGGTGCGGCAGTTGTCCAAACATCTGCGCCTGGGCTGGACCAAACGCAGCGGGCGCGGTTTTTATCTGCGCGCCGAGGACTTTTTCGGCTTTGCCAAGCGCATCGCCCAGATGCAAGCTGAACTGCAGACGGAGATGGCCAACGTGGATGCGGAGTACGAAGGCCGCTCCGACTACGCCAAGGGGCTGGCGAAGATGGCTTACTCCGGCCAGCTGGCCGCGATAGAAGAACGCTATGGCGAAGGGCTGGACGGACACTCGCACGGTGAGGCGTTTCTGGCCCTTTTCCAGGCCCGCTTTGTGCCCAACGGCCTTTATCTGATGGATGAACCGGAGGCGCCGCTCTCGCCCCTGCGCCAGGTGGGGCTGCTCGCGCTGCTGAAGGAGATGGTCGCCCGCGACGCCCAGTTTATCATTGCCACCCACTCCCCGATATTGATGGCCTTCCCCGGGGCCACGATTCTGAACTTTGACGAGTCCCCGCCCGAGCCCGTGTCCTGGGAATCATTGGAGCACGTGAGCGTGACGCGAGGATTTCTGAACGATCCACAGCTGTATCTGAACCACCTGTAACCACAACTTGCAGTGGCTGGCGGACAGCGACCCCGAAAGCGTCCCGTCACGAACCACTTTTTGTACACGCCGACAGGAGCCAATAAGTGACACAACTTACTCTGACCGTCAATGGTACGGAGCACGCTCTCGATGTACCGCCCAGCCGCTATCTGGCGGAGGTTTTGCGCTACGACCTGGGGCTGACCGGCACCAAGATCGGCTGTGATGAGGCGGAGTGCGGCTGCTGCACCGTCATCGTTGACGGCCAGTCGGTTGATTCCTGCATCTACCCGGCGTTCAAGGCGCAGGGCGCGCAGGTGTCGACGATCGAGGGGCTGGCCCAGACCCGGTCATGCTCCCAGAATGGCTCCAGCCATGCGCTCGAGTTGCATCCTCTGCAGTCCGCGTTCATCCGCCACGGGGCGACGCAGTGCGGTTTCTGCACGCCCGGGTTCATCATGCAGGCGACGACGCTGCTGGACGAGAACCCGGACCCGTCGGATAAGGAGATAAAGGAGTGCTTGAAGGATACTTACTGCCGCTGCACCGGGTACACCGCGATCATCAACTCGGTGAAGGCTGCGGGCGAGTACATGCGCACCGGTACAATGCCGGAGGCGGAGCTGCCGTCGGTGATAGAGCCGCTTTCGCAGATCGGGCAACCATTGGAGCGACCGGACGCGGTCGACAAGGTGACGGGGGCGGCGCTCTACACGGATGACTACACCTTCGACGGGATGCTGTTCGGCGCTACGCTGCGCAGCGAACACCCCCATGCCCATATTCGCGAAATCGACACCGCGGCGGCACGTGCGCTGGAGGGAGTCCACGCGGTGCTGACGCACGCCGATGTGCCGGGCGACCCGCGTCACGGGCTGGTCGAGAACGACTGGCCGGTCTTCGCGGGCGGACGCTTTCCGGCCCGCTATGTGGGGGACGCGATTGCCTTGGCGGTGGCCGAGACGGCGGAGATCGCGCAGCAGGCGCTGGGGTTGATCCGGGTGGAGTACGAGGCGCTGCCGGCGGTCACCGATCCACGGGATGCGTTGCAGCCGGACGCGCCGCAGCTGCACCCGGACCGTCCCACCGGGAATCTGCTCAAGCATATCAAGGTACGTCAGGGCGACGTGGAGCAAGGGTTTGCCGACGCCGATATCGTCGTCGAGCGCACGTACCGCACGCCGATGACCGAGCACGCGTTCCTGGAGCCGGAATGCGCGCTGGCGGTGCCGGCGGGCTATAGCGGGAGCCGCCCATCCACCAGCAAGGAGCCGGGCGCGTCCGACCACGATAGCGACAAGCTGACCGTCTATGTGGGCAGCCAGATCCCATACAGCGACAGGCGGCAGGTGGCGAAGAGCCTGGGCCTGGCCGACGAGGAAGTGCGCGTGATCGGCACACTGATGGGGGGAGGATTCGGCGGTAAGGAGGACATTGCCGGACAGATCCATGCGGCGCTGGGCGCGCAGGTGACGGGCCGCCCGGTCAAGATTCTTTATAGCCGGCAGGAGAGCTTGATCTTCCATCCCAAGCGTCACAGCACGATCATCCGCATCAAGACGGGCGCCATGCGCGACGGCAAGCTACTTGCAGTGGAGGCGGAGCTTTACGGCGACAGCGGGGCTTATGCCAGCCTGGGCGAGAAGGTGATGACCCGCGCCACTACGCACGCCACCGGCCCGTACGTGATGCCGCATGCCAAGATCGACTGCTACGCCATGTATACGAATAACGCGCCCAGCGGCGCTTTCCGCGGCTTTGGCGTCACGCAGTCGGCCTTTGCGGTGGAGAGCAATCTCGACATATTGGCGGCAGAACTGGGCATGGACCCGGCAGAGTTACGGCGCAAAAACGTTATGCGCGTCGGGACGGAGACGGCCACCGGCCAGGAACTGATCGAGAGCGTGGGACTGCTCGAATGCCTTGACCTGGTGGAGGAAGAGATCAGAACGTCAGAGGACGGCGGTCCGAGTTCACTGTCTTCCGACCCCTGGACTTCGTTTCAGATCGGCAGCAAGCGCTACGCCTGGGGCATCGCGGCCGGCTACAAGAATACCGGCCTGGGGGGCGGCGCGCCGGACAAGTCGGAGGCCGAGGTGGAGGTATTCGCAGACGGCACCGCGGCGATCCGCACGAGCAGCGCGGAGATGGGGCAGAATCTGGTCGGCGTGCTGGCGGCCTGCACCGCGCAGGAGTTGGGCCTGCCTTTCGAGAAGGTGCATGTAACGGTAATGGACACGGATCTGACGCCCGACGGCGGCCCTTCGACGGCCAGCCGCCAGACCTATGTCAGCGGCAATGCCGCCCGCCTGGCGGCGCGGGCCATGCGGCAGCAGATGCAGACCGTGCTCGCCGAGAAATTCGACACGCACCCGGACGTCATCGCCTTCCATGAGGGGCTGGCTTATGTGGATGAGAAGCGCTTGGCGCAGATGCATGGGGCGGAGCTGCCGGTGGAAGGCGCCAACGGCACGAACGGCAGCACGGGAAAGGCGCTGCCACAGTCGATCCGCAGCATCTCTTTCGCCGATGCGGTCAACGCGCTGCTGGCCGAGAACCGGTTGCCGAAGATCCGCTATGAATACTGGGCGCCGCAGACGCAGCCGCTGGGGACGGGAGGCGACATGCACTTCGCCTTCTCGTACGCGGTGCATGCGGCGCTGGTGAGCGTGGATACCGACACCGGCGAGGTGGCGGTGGAGCGGGTGATCTCTGCCCACGACGTGGGCCGGGCCATCAATCCTTTGAGCCTGCTCGGTCAGATCGAAGGCGGGATCGTAATGGGCATCGGCAACGCCCTGACTGAGAACTACATCGTCGAGAATGGCATCCCCTGGACCGAGCGCCTGGGACAGTACAAGATGCCGGGCATCAAGATGACGCCGAAAATGGACAGCCACATCGTCGAACATCCTACGGCAGATGGGCCGTACGGCGCCAAGGGGGTGGGCGAGATCAGCTCGATCCCGATCAGCCCGGCGATCACGAACGCCATTTGCAACGCGGTCGGGGTTCGCTGCCTGGCCCTGCCGGTCGATCAGGACGCGTTGCTGCTGGCGATGCGCGACAAGGAAAGAGAGATCGACGGTCACTGGGGGCAGACGTAGGCAGTTTTTAGTTTTCAGTAACGGCGGCGGATGCGACTTGCGACTGAGAACTAAGGTGCTTCCCATGCAACTCCACCATGCTCTGCGGCTGCCGCCGGATGAACTTTCGGTTGTCACGCTGGTCGGCGCCGGGGGCAAGACGAGCGCGCTTTTTCGGCTGGCGGATGAGGCCGTTGCCGCCGGCCGCCGCGTCGTCACCACCACGACCACCCACATATTCGCCTCCCAGGCGGAGCAGGCGCAGGCCCGTCTTGAAGTAAGGCCGGACAGGGCTGACGCGGTTGACTGGGCTGCGCTGGAGGCACAGCTGGCGCGGCACGGGCACTGCCTGATCTGGTCGCCGTCCAATGGCCGGACCGCTGAAGCCGGCGGCAAACCAGCAACCGCTTCGCCGACAAGATCCAAACGCCAGGGCCTTCCTCCGGAAGTTGTGGATGCGCTGGCGGCGCGGGCCGGAGATCTCGGCATCAGCCTGATTGCGATTGAAGGCGATGGCAGCCGCCGCCGCCCGGTGAAGGCGCCCGCGTCGCACGAGCCGGTCATCCCCGATTGTACGACCCACCTGGTTCCGGTCGCAGGCCTCGATGGGCTGGGGCTTCCTCTGGACGCACCTTACGTTCACCGGCCCGAACAGGTGCGTGCGCTCCTGCAAGAAGATGACGCGTCGACGCGGCTGACTGCGGGCATGCTCGGCCGCCTTCTGGTCGAACCCTATGCGAGGGAAGAAAAGGAGCCCCCCCATGTATCGCAGAGACCCCCTGCGGGCGCGAGACTGATACCGCTTCTGAACAAGGCGGACAGCGCTCCCAGGTTGGCGGCTGCCCGGTTGATTGCGCAGCGGTTGGCGGCACAGAATCAGCCGGCGCTCATCGGCGCGGTGGGGACGGAGAGCCGGACGGCTGTCCGCGAGCGCTGGGGCGCGACGACGGCTATCGTGCTGGCCGGCGGGGAGAGCCGCAGGATGGGGCAGCCGAAACAGCTACTGCGCTGGCAGGGTGAGCCGCTGGTGACGCGCGCGGCCCGCATTGCGCTCGAGAGCGGCGCGTCGGAAACGGTTGTGGTTACCGGCGCGGTGGCTGAACAGGTGGAGGCCGCGCTGGCCCCGTTGCGCGAGGCGGGGCGCGGACGTCTGCTAGTCGTTTTCAACCCGAATTGGCAGGATGGGCAGGCGGGTTCGGTGCGCGCCGCGATGGAGGCGCTGCCGGCCGAATGTGAGGCGGCCCTGTTTCTGCCGGTGGACCAGCCCCGTCTGCCGGGGGCGCTGCTGCGACGGCTGTGGCAGACATGGCGGGGCGGCAGCGATCTGGCGGCTGTGGCTGTGGCCGGAGCGGTACGCGGCGCGCCGGCGGTCTTTGACCGGCGTTACTTTGGCCAGTTGAGGCAGGTTCAGGGTGATCGGGGCGGGGGGATGCTGCTGCGCCGGCACGCGGAGGAGGTCAGCGCGATCGAGACGGCGGGCGAGTGGCTGGCTGGTGTGGGCACGCCGGAGGGCTGGCTGATGTGGACACGCCGGAGGACTGGCGGACGGCGGTGGATGGTGGTTGGTGACAGGGACCACTGTAGATGGGAATCGTATGTTTTGTGATCCTTGCTGTGCAGGGTCGGAGGAAAAGTGTCGACGTTTCATCAGCGGAGTGAAGCCTACAAGAGAGGGCACCCACAAGGGGTGCCCCTACGGGGCGGCATTTTCCAGTGAAAGCGAGGTGGAGCGGCATGTCTACGCTTGAGAACGGTATCCGTTACAGCCCGGCCATCCACGCGCCGGGGGAACGTCAAATTACCTTCGGTCAGGCAATTCACGAAGCTGTTGCCGAGGAGATGACCCGCGACGAGCGCGTCTTCGCCATCGGAGAAGATATTGCCGTGGCCGGCTCGGTATTCAAAGTGTTTGTCGGTCTGTATGAGAAGTTCGGCCCGGAGCGGGTGATCGATTCGCCGATTTCGGAGGCGGGTATTGCCGGCATCGGTGTGGGCGCGGCCATCACCGGTATGCGGCCCATTGTGGACATCATGTTTTGCGACTTTGCTACGCTGGTGATGGATCAGTTGGTCAACCAGGCGGCCAAGACCCACTACATGTCCGGCGGCAAGCTGAAAGTGCCCATGGTCTTGCGGACGACCATGGGGGCCGGTAGCCGCACTGCCGCCCAGCACAGCCAATCTCTGCATGCGCTCTTCAGCCACATTCCCGGCCTGAAGGTAGCGATACCGGCCACGCCATACGACGCCAAGGGGCTGATGAAGAGCGCCATCCGCGACGATAATCCGGTAGTGATTTTTGAAGACAGGGCGCTCTTTCAACAGAAGGGGCCGGTGCCGGAGGAGGAGTATACTCTCCCCCTGGGCCAGGCGGACGTCAAGCGAACCGGCGACGACATCACAATAGTCGCGACCAGTTCAATGGTGTACGTTGCCTTGGAAGCGGCCGATCAGCTGGCCGCGGCCGGCATCAGCGCAGAGTTGATCGATCCCCGCACGACTACCCCTCTGGACGCTGAGACACTGATTCAGTCCGCCCGAAAGACCAGCCGGGCGCTTGTGGTCGACGAGGGCTACCGGCAGTATGGCGTCACCGGTGAAATTGCCTCGGTCATCGCCGATGGCGCATTCTACTATCTCGACGCCCCGGTAAAGCGCATCGGCGCCATGAGCGTGCCGGTACCGTTCTCGCCGGCGATGGAGGACCGGACGATTCCCAACACCGACTATGTGGTCGAGATGGCTAAAGCCATGTGTGGGAGGGGATGAAATGCGCAGACACGGTCGGAACTGCAGTTTTTAGTTTTCGGTTTTTAGTTTTCAGTGGAACACCAGTCGCCAGGGGAACATCAGTCGCCAGGGGAACGCCGGTGGTTAGCGGTCGGTGGTCGGTGGGTTGAGGCGGCAAGCGGGGGAGGAGACTCCGTTCGCCAGACACGACGCTGGGGAAGAGTAAACACGGTCGGTGAGGCATGTTTTTGTAGGGGGCGTTGCGGGGGCGCAGCCCCTGCACAAGGGAGGGCCGAAGGCCCGACCGCACAACTGCAGTGGTCAGTGGTCAGTGATCAGTAACTTCTGCGTAGTTACGTTTATCTTTCATATGCCGAACTTTCAGAGGCCGCCTCAGAGAAAAGGCAAGGCTTCGCATTCTTGCAACACGGCACGACATGTTGTTGACGAGAAGTATGCGGAAGAGTATTTGGCCAAGGTTTGTAGCAGGCCAACCAGAGGAGAGCGTTGGTGACCGCAATTGACAGGGCCTATTTGAGCAAATTGGGGGAGGCTCAAAATAGTTTCGTGTATCGCGGGCAATCAGACAGCACGTGGAAGCTATATTGTGCGGCCACGCGTCGACTGATAAAGCATTCGAACGGCGATGAGAGTGTTGTGCGGGAATCTCGATTCCCGCGCATGCACCTGGTTTACCATCGGGCCGTGTTGCTGGATCCTGCTCGGAAATACGGCTTCGGTAATGACAGTGATCACAAGATTTCGGACCTCCAACTTCTCGTTAAACTGCAGCATTTAGGCGCGGCCACAGGATTGCTACACTTTTCGCGAGATCCTTTGGTCGCATTGTGGTATGCAACTGAAGACTTTGAACGCGACGGAAAGGTATTTATCGTAGACCTGAACGACAGAACTGAATTTCGACGGATTTCCAGTGAAGAAGCAGAAAAGAGTGTCGAGGAAATCTTTGATTGGAAAGGCGGGAAGTGTAGGCACGCTCTTTATGGGGAGCTAGTTCAAGAGGAAGAGATACCGCCAGGACTGCACATGGAAGGGTTAAGCGTACTATGGTGTCCTCTGATTCCGGAAGACGCTGTAACCTCGGTTGTAATCACGGCAGCTGACAAGCCGCAGATTCGACAGGAGCTCGTCGAATTACTTGACTTCGTCGGACCTGCGCCATTCGCCGACGTGCAGCGCTTCTCTGCGTCGCAAGGCGAGACTTTACCTCTGCCGCAAATTGAAGATCCGGAGTTTCACCGGATTCAAGGGAATCAGTGCTGGCTGCAGGGAAATTATGCTAGAGCGATTTCGCAATACAGCAAAAGTATTCGGCTTGATCCTGAAAATAGTAGTTACTATTTCTCGCGAGGAAATGCCAAATCGGAAGCTGGCGATTTCGGAGGGGCTTGTAAGGATTTCGATGCAGCCATTCGCCATGAATTAGAAAAGGTAAAGAAGAGTAAGGAAAGCGCTGACAGCGACAAGACCCCCTTTCCTATTTGGAGATACTACTTCAATCGCGGCAATGTCAGATACGAGTTAGATGACTTCAAAGGTGCGACTGAAGACTACGGGGTAGCGATCCGCGAGGGCGAGAAGACTGGCGAGCGCTATTCATGGTTTTTCCTAAACAGAGGCAATGCCAACTATAGCTTGCTCAATTATGACGAGGCTTTGAGTGATTATGAAGAGGCGATAAGGCTGATTCAACACGACGTAACGAAGATAGATGCCCAAAACATATTACACAACAAGGGAAACTTGCTCGTCCTTCTTGGCCGTTTCGACGAAGCACTTGCTTGTTACGTTGAGTCGATCAGGCAAGGAAACAAGAGAGCCGGCGTAATATGCAATAGAAACGGAGTAGAGGCAATCCTGACGAGGATAGGTACTGCCGGCTACATTGTGCGCCCACCGCGCTACAAGGATCAGTCCGGCCGAATGACAGTAGAGGTATCATTACGAGCCAACGCCAGAAGCATGTATACGGAGTTTTTCAATTTTCTCGGCCTAAACGGCAATGCAGGCAATACGGGCAGTAACGGACTCCCAGGGGGAAAGGGCTTTCGAGGAAAGGCAGGGTTTGTCGTCGTTGTGAAAGGAGAAGAATGGTAATAGAGAATTGCGACCACTTACGCCAAAGGCTAATGCACATTTTGTCACTTTTATTAGTCGCTGCGTAAGGGAAGAAGAGCGATCAGGTTTCAGGCCGTCGAGTCCAGGCGGAGAGGATAGTCTTGAGCGTGGGAGAATGTTAAGCGAAGCAACGAGCAATCTTGGGTGAAAATTTCCTCGGGAAGCTGGCCTAGTTTATAGGCTCTCGCAGCATTCATTCTCAGGTGCATATCCTCTTCGGAATTCGGTTAGGGCACACGGTCGTTTCGCGATTCCTTAATGTGCCCGAAGGCTAAGAAAGACAGAACAGGCAGAATGTCCCGACTTTGGAAGGGGGTGTCGCAGTTGTTGCGGCAGTTGCGATGGTGCTCACCACCAGAATTGCTTTTTTGTGAGGCGGATAACGCCCATATCGGATTGGCAGGTTTGCGATTCCCAAGCCCTACTTCCCACAACCCAAGGGAAGTCCTCAACGTACTGGATATTTTGCACGACTCAACATGATTGGAACGGCGCTCCAGAGTTACAGGGGGCAAGGGCGCGCGGTTTATCCGTTGCTACATTTTCTATTGGCGACACCCTCCCGAACGAAAGTTGATGGCGCAACTGGGAGGTTCTCCTTTGGAACTGTCGCTTGATACGGTATCGTGCCGGCAAAAGGGGGCCGAATCTGCATTGAGAAAATCGTTTGGCAGACAGTTTCGAAACCAGCAGGAATCGGCTTTGACTGGACCAGAGGGTGATGTGCGCTTGGCAGTACTTCGGGCATTGTTGGCGAGGGCTTGCATTTCTTCCTGTGATAAGTAAAATTAAGGACTTCGCTTTCTTGAAGACGAGTAATTTGCTTCGCATTCGATTGCAGTTGGAAGCAAGGACATTGCGGAATGTTCAGGCTTAGCAAGGGCTCAGCCGGCCCCAAACGATCTACTTTGCGCCAACTTCATTTGGTGTGACCGGCTCGTGCTCTGGCGATTTGGATTGGGAATCATTTCAGTGCTGGCGGGAGTCCACTTTCCCATAAGTATGCAAAGCATGTTGTTGGCGGCGGGCCGAGCGGAAGTCATGGGGACGACAAAGGGCGAAGTAGTCCGGAGGAGAATTGTAGGTGACTGCAGTCGAAAAGGTCTTCTTAAGCCAAATAGGCGAATTATCCAGCAGTTGCGTTTTCCGCGGCCAGGCAGATAGCAGTTGGAATTTGCATTCTGGTGCGACGCGTCGCCTGATCAAATTCTTCAACGATGATGAGCGTGTCACGGAGGAATCTTTATTCTCTCAGATGCTTTTGGTCTATCATCGGTCTGTGCTGTTGGAACCTGCACGGACCCTTGGCTTCGGAAGCGACAGTGGACGAAGGATGTCCGACCTTCAGCTTCTCGCCAAACTGCATAACTCTGGCGCAGCCACAGGACTGATAGACTTCACCTGGGAACCCTTGGTGGCACTGTGGTTTGCATGCGAAGATAGCAGCTGCGATGGAAGGGTCTTTATCCTTGACCTAAGCGACAGTCTGCGATTTCGTGATATCACGGGTGATGTGAACGCTCAGAGCATCGAAGAAATCTTTGCGCCGACAGACGGTCGAGGAAAGCAACTCTATTGTGAGAAGTTAGTACAGGAGGACGAGACTCCGCGCATTTTCCACCAACGCTCAGTAAGCGTTATTGCGAGCCCGCTGATTCCAGATGAAATTGTAAAGTCTGTAGTAATCAGCGCGTCAGATAAGGCACTTATTCGACGGGAGCTCGAGAGCTTGTTTGACATGGATACTACTGAACTGCTGGCAGACATCCGACGCTTCTCCGCGGCAAACAGCGCGGTGTTTCCGTTGCCGCAAGTCGAGGATTCTGAGTTTTGCCGAATACAGGGAAACCAGTGCTATGAACGGGGTGAATATCAACATGCGATATCCTATTACGACAGGTTTGTAGAACTGGCTCCGGATGACTGTTCGGCATACGCATTGAGAGGGAACGCCAAATCGGAAATCGGTGATTACTGTGGTGCCACAGAGGACTTCGGTCTAGCTATTCTGAAGAATGCGAATCCATTGGAGGTTTTGGAAGTCGAAAACTCGCCAGTTGACACCGTGAAATACTATAGCTGGCCGTACTACCTTAATCGCGGCAATGTAAAGGCGGAATTGAACGACCTCGAAGGAGCGTTGGGGGACTACAATGAAGCCGTTCGACTGTGCCAGAAAATCAGCTTGAGGGAACCCACCGTCTATTTGAACAGGGGAAATACTAACGCACTGTTGCACCATTCTGAAGATGCGATAAATGACTTCGATGATGCTATCCTTTATGGAAGCCTGGCCGCACGTTTCAATAAGGGAAACTTTCTGGTCTTGTTGGGCCGCTTTGACGAAGCACTGCAGTGCTATGACGAAGCTATCGGGGAAGGAAGTGTTGAGGCAGGCGTAATATGCAATCGAAACTGTGTCAAGACAATACTCAACAGGATTGGTGGATCTGGTTATGAAGTAAATGCACCTCAAAACCACAGTGCTCTTGACCGGATGACGGTGGAGGTCTCGTTGCGCGCATCTGACAATAACATGTATAGAGATTTTTTCAACTTTCACGGTTATTTTGGCAATGCTGGAAACACGGGGGAAGACGGTCTCCCCAGTGGAAGGGGGTACAAAGGCAGCGTTGGTTTTGTCGTCCTCATCAGGGGCCAGGAATGGATATAAGAATGGCGCTACAGGATGTTTTGTGTGAAGGTCGTTGCGCACTTGCTTTTGGCAAGCGAGTCCAACCATCGTCTGTGCTTTGCGAAGACGCTCCCTTCTCTGAACCTACAAGAGCGATCTTTACAAGAAATGAAACCCATGTTTAGAAGAGTTCCATTCTGGATGATGATGGTAGTCGTCGCGGCGTCGCTGTCGATGGAGATTCGGACCGGATGGGCGGCACCATTGACTGTAGCTGAGATAGCCTCACCCACCCAAGAAGTTTCTACACCTGGCGACAGTAGCGGAATCGATGCTGCAACGGAGGTCGAGATTCAGCGGCGCTTCAACGAACTTCGGCGCGAGATCCTTGACGACCGGGCTGATGCGGTGGGTTGGTGGCTGTCCGGAATTGCTCTGTTTGTAACTGTCATGGTGTTACTGATTGCCACTGCCGGCTATTTTGGCCTCAGGAAGTTGCGGGAGGTGGAGGAAGAGGCGCGCCGAAATGTGGAACTGGCGAGAGCGCACGCGGAGGAAGCGTTCAAATTCGTAGAAGAGATCAGGAGTTACGGGGGAGATACTGACGAGCTGCTACGGAGCATGCCCAGTGCAGTCATGGCGTTCCCACGCACACAGATTGGCGAAGATTTTAGCAGGGAACCGGGTAGGGCTGGGGCATCGGCGATTGCAGACGCCCGCCATTTGGAGGAGGAAGGAAGGCTTGACGAAGCAATCGTGAGATGGCGGCACATTGCCAGTGTGGCTGAAGGGACTAATGATGAACTTGCAGCGCTCGCCTTTCGGTCGATTGGCGACCTATCGGAACGGCTGAGCCGGAGCATCAGCACATGACCCGCGGAAAAGCCCGCGCTTATTTTCTGCCCAAGGAAGGTTTGGGAGAATCAGGCAAAGCCGAATCACGGGAAGCGCTTGCCGCCTACTCGCAGGCGATTCGCTTGAGACCGGACTATGCCGAGGCCTACAATAACCGGGGAAATGTATTGAGCAACCTTGGTCAATATGAGGAGGCAGTGGCTGACTATGATCGGGCAATTTATTTGAAGGCTGACCTTGCAGATGCCTACATCAATCGCGGCAATGCGAAAGCCGCTCTGTATCTGTATCAGGAGGCGATCGACGACCTAGGTAGGGCGATTCAGTTGCGAGCTGAAGATGCTTTCGCGTTTTTGAATCGAGGTCTCCTCATGGTCGATTGTGGCCGGCATGAGGATGCTATCCCCGATTTTGACGAGGCTGTCCACCTTCAACCCGATGATTATAAGATCTACTTCTTACGCGGCGGCGCCAAGGCAGAGCTGGACCGGTATCAGGAGGCGTTGGCCGACTACAGTGAGGCGATCAGGTTGAATCCAGAATTTTCTGAGGCGTACAACAGCCGGGGATTGGCGCAGGTCGCGCTGGGACAGTACGAAGCGGCTATCGCCGACTACACGCAGGCCGTCCGCCTGCAGCCGGAGTACGCGGCCGCGTACAATAATCGGGGTGTTGCGCAGGCGAAACTGGGGCGCGTCAGCGCCGCGGTCGGCGACTATGATGAGGCGATTCGACTGCAGCCTGAAAGCGCAGAACCATTCTACAATCGCGGGAATGCGAAGGAGCGTCGCGGCGACTTTGAGGAGGCGATTGCCGACTACGATCAGGCGATCCTACGGCGGTCAGACGACCTAGATGCGTACAAGAATCGGGCGGTGACGAAGGCTGTATTGGGGCGGACGGCGGAGGCGAGGGCCGACTTTGAGGCGGCATTGAAAATTGCCGCCGGAGGTCGATAGAGGCTCGTTGTCAGATTGGGAAGCTTGTGATGCTGAGGACGACCTGGCTTGGCAGGACCGCTGCGTTCTGGTGATAGCGTTGGACCTGATGCGAAACGAAGCGTGCACAGCGGACTGGCAATCTTCGAGCTGCACGTGCCAGAGCACTTTGCTCTATGCGGAATAGGCCCGCAGTGATGTAGCTGCCGGCCCTATTTACAGCGTATACGGCGTCCCCCAGGAGTGTGTGGACTGCCTTCCTGTTTCAGAAAATTCCCAACTCGTCCTTGGCGTCTTCCGACATCATATCGGGGCTCCAGAAGGGCGTCCACACGAGATGGACATTGACCTCGCCGACATTAGGGAAGGCGTTGTGGGCGGTGCGCTGGACGTCACTGATGATTTGGGGCCCGACAGGGCAGCCCGGGCTTGTCAGTGTCATGGTAACGTCGATGTTGTTTTCTTCGTTGATTTCAATGTCGTAGACCAGACCCAGGTCGACGATATTCATCATCAACTCCGGATCCTTTACGTGCGTCCTGATTTCGGCACGGACCTCGTCGGGTGTAGGCAGTGTATTTTCGCTCATCGGGTCATTCTCCTCAAAAGGGCTGTTCTACGTAGATATCGCCGTTCTCAACCTGTACAGCGTAGGAAAGGGTCGGCTCGAACGCGGGCATAGTGAGAGCCTCGCCTGTGCGGATGTCGAAGCGGGCGCCGTGCCGTGGGCACTGGACTTGACCTCCCTCCAGGATTTCTCCTTCCACCAGCGGTCCGCCGTCGTGCGTGCACATATCCTCTATAGCGTAGTAGTCGCCGTCCAGGTTGAAGACGGCGATGCGGATGCCTTCTACTTCGACCAGGAGGCGTTCACCCGGGGGGATGTCCTCAGTCGCGGCAACTCTTACAAAGTCTTCCATATACTCCCATTATATTAGCGTGGAGTCTATTCCGGCCATTCTGTCAGGCCATATAGACCGGCTTTAAGCGCTTTCAGTGGCAGGAGCGCGCATTTAAGGCGTACCGGCCCGATCTCGATGCCAAGCAGGTCGAGCACATCCTCTTTGCCCCACTGCCTCAAATCGGCGACCGGCATGCCGATGATCTCCTCCATAATCATGGACGCACAGGCCTGGCTAATGGCACATCCGCGGCCTTCGAAAGAGGCATCCGCCACCTTGTCGTCTGCGATTTTCAGGAAAATGGTGACTTCATCGCCGCAGAACGGGTTGGTTTCGTGGCGATGGACGTCGGCATCGGCCAACTTGCCTTTATGGCGAGGATGCTTGTAGTGGTCGATGATTGCTTCGCGGAAGAGATCCATGGTCGCAAGGAAACAAGCTGCAGGAAAGGCAAAGGGCTTTATCGGCCCTTTGCCTTTTCTCTTTATGTTAAGTCCAGATTATGTGCTGCCTTCGGTGCCGAGGCAAGTTTTCTAGCGCTCGATCGGCAGACCGACTGCGTTGCCCCATTCGGTCCAGGAGCCGTCGTAGTTGCGCACGTTTCCGTAGCCGAGCAGGTAGGTGAGAACAAACCAGGAGTGGCTGCTGCGCTCGCCGATACGGCAATAGGCCACGACATTGTCGCCGCTGCTGAGTCCCTGTTCGTCTTCGTAGATGGCGCGCAGGTCAGCGGCGCTCTTGAAGGTGCCGTCGTCGTTGGCTGCACGCGCCCAGGGCACGTTTTTGGCTCCGGCGATATGTCCGCCGCGGAGCGAGCCTTCCTGGGGATAGTCGGCCATGTGGAGGAGCTCACCGCTGAATTCGGCGGGACTGCGCACATCGACCAGGGGCAGGCCTGCCTGCTGGTGGGCCAGCACCTCTTTCCTCATTGCACGAATGGCGCCATCGCTGCGTGCGGGCGCACTGTAGGCAGCGGCGGGATAGGAAGACGAATCGGTCGTAAGTTCCCTGCCTTCGTCAGACCACTTCTGGCGGCCTCCGTCCATAACTTTGGCGTTGGTATGCCCGAATAATTGGAAAACCCAGAATGCATAGGTGGCCCACCAGTTGCTCTTATCACCGTAGAAGACCACAGTGGTATCGTTGGAGATACCCAGACGCTGCATGAGGGTCTGGAATTGCTGCTGGCCGACGTAGTCGCGCACGACGGCATCGTTAAGGTCTTCCTGCCAGTCGATTTTCTGTGCGCCAGGGATGTGGCCCGTATCGTAGAGAAGAACGTCCTCATTCGATTCGAGCAGGCGAATGTTGTTGTCGTTCAGATGAGCGGCGACCCACTCCGTGCTGACCAATACGTCAGGATTGGCATACCCTTTGTCTGCCATATCACTCCTCCATTGCTTGATGTATGGGACTATCTACTGATTTTGCGAGCAATTACTTTTTCCAGTTTATGTACGACGCTTTCGACGGGAACGCGGTCGAGCACTTTCTGAAGGAAGCCCTGGACGATCATTCGTTCAGCCTGGGGCCTGGTAAGGCCGCGGGCCATCAGATAGAAGACGTACTCGTCCTCGACCTGTGCGGCGGTGGCCGCATGCGTACATCGAACATCGTCGGCCTCGATTTCCAGGCCCGGTATGCTGTCGGCGCGGGCGCTGCTATCCAGGATCAGATTGCCGTTGCGTTGGAAGGCGTCAGTCTTTTGTGCGCCGGGCAACACTTTGATGATGCCCATGTAGACGCTGCGAGCGCGATGTTTGAGGGCACCATTGAACAGCAGGTCACTGAAGCAGTTGGGAACGCGGTGCAATTGCAGCGTTTGGTGGTCAATGTGCTGGCGGCGGGTGGGGAAGTAGAGCCCCAGCAGTTCGCCATGTCCGCCTTCGCCGCGCATGTCCAGGTCGAGGAAGGCTTTGGTCAAGCGGCTGCCCCAACTCACCTGAATCCAACGCAGATCGGTATCTTTGCCCATTACGGCACTGCCGGTGAGGAAGTTCCAGGCGGTATGCTCGAAATCCTGCAGGTTCATGTAACGGACCTGGGCATTGTCCTTCAGAATCAGCTCTACGACAGTGGCCTGGAAGGAGTTCTTGGCGCCCAGGAGGTCATCGACCACGGTTACTTCGGCGCCTTCTTCGGCCACCAGGAGTGTGTGGTGATAGCCGCCGACGCGTTCGCCCTGGTACAGGATCGCTTGCAGGGGAAGCACAACTTTGGTGTTGCTGGGCACGAAGATGAAGGACCCGGTGTCCCACAGCGCTGCGTGAAGGGCTGTGAATTTGTTGGCGTCCGGCTTTACTGCCTCGGTCATGAAGTAGCGACGCACGAGCTCTGGATGCTGCTTCACGGCCGTTTGCAGGTCGGTAAAGATAATGCCTTGCTGTTTGAGGTCTTGGTTTTCCCGGCTGTATATGACGCCGCCGTCACGATAGAGCAGGCTGGCGGAGGAGTCCATCTCGTCCAAGGCGTTGAGCAGGATCGGGTCCAGCTCATCGAGCCCGAGGGTCCCGCCAGGGGTGGCGAATGGCGTGTAGTTGTCAAGATTAAAGCTGGTCAGACGAGTGCGCCGCCAGTCTTCGTCGGTTGGTTTGGGCCAGGGCAGGCTCTCGAACGTCTGCCAGGCGCGCAGGCGGAGGTCCAACATCCAAGCGGGTTCGTCTTTAGCTGCCGATGCCTGCCGCACGGTTTCCTGCGAGAATCCGGCGGTTGCTTCGACGATTTCTTTCGGTTCCTTTATAAGTACAGTCACATTCAGTTGACTCCGTTATGTAAAACGGGAGATATACGTTCTGAAGCTAACTCCCGCTGCGCAATGCGCGTACAGGTCTGTATGCCGCTTCGGGCGTGAGCAATTAGCGGGCAGACAAACTATCCGATGCTACCTTCCATCTGAAGTTGGATGAGGCGGTTCATCTCCACCGCATACTCCATGGGAAGTTCTTTGACAAGCGGCTCGATGAATCCGCCGACGATCATGGCGGCTGCTTCGTCCTCGTCGATGCCTCTGCTCATCAGATAGAAGAGCTGCTCTTCGCCGATCTTGCTTACCGATGCTTCGTGGCCGACGCTTACGTCGTCCTCGTCGATTTCGATGTAGGGATAGGTATCCGAGCGGCTGTCCTCGTCCAGCAGCAGTGCATCGCAGACGACGTTGCTGCGGCTGTTGTGGGCGCCTTTCGCCACCTTCAGCAGGCCGCGGTAACTGGCACGGCCGCCGTTCTTGCTAATCGATTTGGACACGATTTTGGAGCTCGTGTTGGGGGCGGCGTGGACCACTTTGCCGCCGGCGTCCTGATGCTGGCCGCTGCCTGCAAAGGCGATTGACAGGATTTCGCCGTGCGACTTGGGGCCCATCATGTAAACGGCAGGGTACTTCATCGTCACCTTGCTGCCGAGGTTGCCGTCGATCCACTCCATGGTGGCATCGTCGTAGGCCATGGCTCGCTTGGTAACCAGGTTATAGACGTCGGTGCTCCAGTTCTGAATCGTGGTATAGCGGCAACGTCCGCCTTTCTTAACGATGATTTCCACAACAGCGCTGTGGAGACTGTTGCTGGAGTAGATGGGGGCGGTGCATCCTTCTACATAGTGGACGCTGGCACCCTCTTCGACGATGATCAGAGTGCGCTCAAACTGCCCCATATTTTCGGCGTTGATGCGAAAATAAGCCTGCAGAGGGATATCGACGTGAACGCCTTTGGGCACATAAACGAAGCTGCCGCCACTCCAAACTGCGCTGTTCAAGGCGGCGAACTTGTTGTCTGCTGCCGGGATAACTGTGGCGAAGTATTCCTTAACGATGTCCTCATGCTCGCGCAGTCCGCTGTCCATGTCGAGGAAGACGACACCTAGCTTTTCCCACTCTTCCTTCAAGCTATGATAGACGACCTCGGACTCATACTGTGCGCCGACACCTGCCAGAAATCTTCGTTCGGCCTCGGGGATACCAAGCCGATCAAAGGTTCGTTTGATGTCTTCCGGCACGTCGTCCCAGCTCTTGCCCTGCTTTTCTGCCGGGCGCAGATAGTAAAAGATGTCGTCAAAATCGATGCCACTGAGGTCGGCGCCCCAAGTCGGCATCGCCTTGGCAAAGAAGATATCCAATGCTTCGTGACGGAATTGGCGCATCCAGTCCGGTTCATTCTTTATGTCGACGATCTGGTCGACCACCTGATGCGTCAGGCCTTTCTCGGCCTTAAAGACCGCGTTCTCCTGGTCATGAAAGCCGTACTGGTACTCATCTTTTACACCTTCAAGGTGTTGCAAATCTGATTGTTCAGCCACAGTAACCCTCCTTGATAAGGAATTGAGCGACCGGTCTAAAGCAGCCGGTGGCAACTATCCCTTTGTCAACATTTGCCAGCCAGTGTGCCGAGCTAAAGTCGGCCGTTTCCTGTGTGCCCTTTTGCTTTAAACTTGCGGTCAGGCGGGCACGATTCCGGCAACCAGTTCTTCTTCAACCCAGTTGTAGCCTCTTTCCTCCAACATGTGCGCCACTTCCGGGCCTCCGGTTTTGACGATGCGACCGCCGAAGAAAATACTGACGTAGTCCGGTTTGACGAAGTTCAGAATTCGTTGGTAGTGGGTGATGAGCAAGAACCCGCGGTCTTCGGTGGCCAGCTTATTGATGCCATCGGAGACAACCTGCAGAGCATCGATGTCCAGGCCTGAGTCGGACTCGTCCAGGATTGCGAATTTCGGCTCCAGCATAGCCATTTGCAGGACTTCGGTGCGTTTCTTTTCGCCGCCGGAGAAGCCTTCGTTCAAATAGCGTCTAGCAAAGCTGGAATCGACATTGAACTCTTTCATTTTCGTGTTGAGTTCACGGCGGAATTCACGCATGGGCATGAGATTGCTGCCGATGACTCCGTTGGCGTTGCTGTCAGCTTCCTTGGTGGTGTAGCCGCGCACATTTGAGACGGCGGTGCGCAGGAAGTTGGCGACGCTGACGCCTGGAATTGAGACAGGGTATTGGAAGGCGAGAAAGATTCCGGTCCTGGCGCGCTCGTCGGCTTCCATATCCAGAATGCTTTCGCCATCGAGCAGGATATCGCCCTGTGTCACTTTGTAATGGGGGTGGCCTGCGACCACGTACGAGAGCGTTGATTTTCCGGAACCGTTCGGTCCCATCATTGCGTGGATTTCCCCGCTGTGCAGAGTCAGATCCACACCTTTCAAGATTTCGGTATCTCCGATTGCGACATGCAGATTTTGAATCGCAAGTGTACTCATAACTTTCTTGACTCCTCATATGACGGCTGCGTGCAGCCGTATTCAATATGAATGACCGCCTGGCGATGGCAGAAGTGTTCAGAATTCGAATTTGAGTTCTGAGCGGCCACTTTGCTCAATTACAAAGGAGCAGCTGCCGTGTCCGTCCATGATGCAGTCATCCAAAGAGACTTCTACTCCCAACACTTTTTGCAACATCTGCTGATCCATCTCGCAGATTTCGCGGTGCTCGACGGCAAGGTCGTGGTAGGGGCAGTTATACATTTTCAAAGCGATAGTGTCGCTTTCGCCGGCTGACACATCGGTCAGAACACCTTGGCGGGCAAGGGCGCCGGCCATTTCCTCGATTCTTTGCTGCACACCGGGCGCGTTGACGCTTTCGGCGTAACGTTCTGCCAGCCTGACACCGACTCGCTTCAGGAGCGTACCCATCTTTTCTGCGCCGACCATTCCGTACATCTCCTGGAGCATTGTCAGCGCCAGGTCGTCGCAGCGGCAGGCGAAAAGCTCGCGGGCGGCGTCGGTAGCTACATATATGTAGTGCGGCCGTCCTACGCCCGAACGCTCTTCGCGGCGGTCGAGATATCCGCTAGCCTGAAGGGCGTTCAGGTGCTGGCGTACGGCAGTAGTGGTCACACCCAACAGCAATTCAAAGTCTTTGATGGTGGCCGACGGATTGCGTTGCAGATATTCGAGAATCTGCCAAGCGGGTGAGTCATGGTCCGGGCTGATAGACATAAGTCTTTTCTCTGCTGTTCAGGGCCAAATTGGGCCGAAAGCGCGCTCATTGGCCAGACTGACATGAGCGATTGAATCCAATCATACCACCCGAAGCGCTTTTTGTCAATTTACACAGTTTATATTGCGGAAATTGACAAAACTACCCAGGCAACCTTGTTGTTATATCATCCTTTCCCGATTCCATCCAAAATTCTGGACATTTGATCTGCATGAATCCCTTCAGTGAACCGGGCCACAGGAGGTCAGGGGTCAGGGGTCAGGGGTCAGGGGTCAGGGGTCAGTGATCATTAACTTCTGAGGTTGGAGGTCGGTGGTCGGCGGGTTTAGACGGAAGGTGGGGGAGTAGACTACGTTCGCCAGGCACGATGCCGGGGAAGAGTAAACACGGTCGGTGAGGCATGTTTTTGTAGGGGGGCGTTGCGGGGGCGCGGAACTGCAGTTTTTAGTTTTCAGTTTTTGGTTTTCAGTGGAACGCCAGTCGTTAGGGGAACAGCG
The DNA here is from genome assembly GCA_002238445.1 of Caldilineaceae bacterium bin5. GTDB lineage: Bacteria > Chloroflexota > Anaerolineae > Caldilineales > Caldilineaceae > Bin5. The sequence continues at coordinate 172,012 of MPML01000003.1, read as the reverse complement.
GAGATTAGCGGTCGGTGGTCGGTGGGTTGAAGCGGCAAGTGGGGGAGTAGGCTCCGTTCGCCAGACACGATGCCGGGGAAGAGTAAACACGGTCGGTGAGGCATGTTTTTGTAGGGGGGCGTTGCGGGGGCGCCGCCCCTGCACAAGGGAGGGCCGAAGGCCCGACCGCCCATATGCACAAAGAGAATCGTGTGGAGTGCGGGGGGAGCATAGAGGCTGGGCCGGCTCGATTGGGTATGCGAAGCGGTTGTGGCTGGCTAGTCAGGAAACTCTCTCTGGTTCACTGGAGGGCTTGACTTTTGGAGGATAGTTCGCCGACATTTTATAATCACCCTTTGTGCGGTCGCCACGCTGTGCAGAGAATTCCGTCCGGGGGACTGTGGGAAGGCATTTGGCACTGGGCTTGACACAGAGCAGAGATGCTCGACAGCGGATATGATTGGCCCAGGCGGTCTTACAGGAACCGGGCAGGAGGTTCAAGGAAGTGGAGTTCAATGTTGCACAACTGATGAAAGAGCCGACTGGCGCGCGCCGGGATTTTACGCTGGATGATGACATTTCCGAGCTGGATTCCGGGCTGACGCCTTTGAGCCCTTTGACCGGAACGTTGGAGTTGCTGCGCATACACAGCGGTGTGCTGGCAAGGGGTGACTTTCACGTCACGATGTCGTTGCAGTGCGGGCGCTGCCTGGAACCGGTGACATTTGCAGTACCGGTCCGATTCGCCGAAAGTTTTCGGCCACTGACCGATATTCAGACAGGGCGCTTTCTGTCGCCTGAGGAGTTTGAAGGTCAGGCAGAGGACTTGACCGATGAAGCTCTGCTGATCGACGCGCAGCATATTCTCGACATCACGGAAGTGGTGCGCCAGAACATATGGCTTTCGATGCCGATCGTAGCCGCTTGCGATTACAGGGACCCTGCCAGCGGCGACCTGGATCCTGATGCTTGTCCTAAGTACACTGACCTTTTGTCAGAATCTGCCCTTGCAGAACCGCAAGGAACGCAGACACCATCTGAAGCCGCAGGGATCGATCCCCGTTGGGAGGCCCTGCTGGCGTTGCAAAACGAACCACCGCGCGAGTAGATGGAGGAGAACCCGAAATGGGACCGCTACCAAAGATTAAGATCAGCAAAGGCCGCCGCAACCGCCGCCGTGCGCATCACGCGATTGGCGCCCCTAAATTAGTGAGTTGCGCGCGCTGCAACGAAAAGACACTGCCCCACCGAGTCTGCCCGCACTGCGGCTCCTATATGGGCCGCTTACAGGTCATTGATGTGGAAGAAGAAGAAGCCTAACACAGATGACCGTGACGCTCTCGTACCGTGAAGTAGCCGGCCCGCTGCTTTACATGTTCCCTGGTCAGGGCAGCCAGCAGGTGGGCATGGCAGAAGAACTGGCCGAGGTCTATCCGGACGCACGCGCCGTATTCAGTGAAGCGGACGATGTCCTGGACGTAGCACTTAGCAGGATTTGCTTCGAAGGACCTGAGGACCTGTTGACCGACACGATCAACGCGCAACCGGCCCTGTTTGCTTCGAGTATGGCGGCTCTGTGCGCGATACAGGCGGAAGTCGGGTACCTGCCCCGTCCTGCCCCCGTGCCCCGCCCTCCTCTGTCCGCCGGCCATTCGATGGGCGAGTACACGGCGTTGGCCGCGGCGGGATGTATCGACTTCGCCGACGGGCTGCGGCTTGTACGGGAACGTGGCCGGCTGATGAAGGAGGCAGGCGCGAAGCAGCCAGGACGAATGGCGGCGGTGATCGGGCTAAGCGAGGAAGTAGTAGCACAGGTTTGCGCCGAGGTGGCTGAGGCGTCTGGAGGCGTTGCCCAGATCGCGAACGACAATTGCCCTGGGCAGATCGTAGTTTCCGGCGACGAGGATAGCATCGCCGCCGCGATGTCCGGTTTGGAGAAGGCGGGAGCACGCCGGGTGGTGCCGCTGGCGGTCAGCATTGCAGCCCACAGCCCGCTGATGGCGCCGGCGGCGTCGCAGTTGGAGGCTACAATCGAGACGGTGGAGGTGCGCGACCCACTTGCGCCTTTGATTGGCAACACCAGTGGCCGTCCTCTTGATAACGCCGGCGAGATTTGTCAGGAGTTGAATGCGCAACTTACAGGCAGCGTAAAGTGGACCGCCTCGATGAAATACGCGGTCGACGCCGGCGTTGAAACGGCTGTCGAGATTGGACCAGGCTCGGTGCTCACCGGTTTGATGCGGCGCATTGATCGCAAGGGTAAGAGGGCCAATGTGGCAGACGCGGCCGATGTGCGGAAGTTCTGCGAACAGTTCAAATGAGTGTTCCGGCCCGGCCGTCGGGCCAAGTCTGCGCTTGGCGGAATAATCACACAGATCTGCTGGCTGCCAGGCAATATTTGGACTTTGCGTCGTCTAAAAGGGTCATTGTTCCCGTTCTTCATTTTCGCCGGCCTGTAGTAGAATAGCGGCAAGATAGCCACTTCACCGAGAGATTCCATGAATTTTAGTGGTAAGATTGCGCTGGTTACGGGTAGCAGCAGCGGGATTGGCGCTGCCATTGCCAAGGAGCTGGCAGCGGGAGGCGCGCGCGTCGCACTGAACTATCGCGGCAACCAGGCCGGCGCGGACGAAACGGCTGCCGCCATCCGCGACGGCGGCGGCGAATGCACTGTTTTTCAGGCTGATGTAAGCAGTTTTGATGAGGCATCCGACCTGGTGAAGGTCGTGGAAAAGGAGTTGGGCAGAGTCAACATCCTGGTCAACAACGCTGGTACGACGCGCGACGCGCTACTGATGAGCATGAAGGAAGAAGGGTGGCGTACGGTCATCGGCACAAACCTGGACAGTATATATAATGTAACCAGGGCAGCGTTGCGGGGCATGATCCGGCAGCGCTGGGGGCGCATTATCAACATATCCAGCATAGTGGGCTTGTCAGGGCAGGCCGGACAGACGAATTACGCGGCCAGCAAGGCGGGAATAATTGGCCTTTCCAAGAGCCTTGCCCGCGAGGTGGGCAGCAGAGGAATCACAGTGAATGTTGTGGCGCCGGGCTTTGTGCCGACGGCGCTGACGGATGTGATGAGCGACGAACAGAAGGAACACACTATTGCGCAGACGCCGTTGGGACGGTTTGGAGACCCGGAGGATATTGCCTGGGCGGTCGCGTTTCTGGCGAGCGAGCGGGCAGGTTTCATAACCGGCCAGGTTCTTTCTGTAGATGGCGGCCTTGTGATGATGTGATCGTTTGCAGGTTGACAAACAGGTGACAATGATAGACCATACGCAGCATCTCATGGAGCCACCGGTTGCGGCTGAACCAACGGTCGCAGACGTAGTTAAACCCGCACGTGCGGGCGGCAAGGCAACCCACAAGGCTTGTTCGGCCACAGGTCGGGGAACAGTTGGTCCCGACGCGAAAGCAGACGGAAGTCCCGATCAGTCGAACAGCAAGAGCGCAGGCGCGGCTGCCCGCCCGGCTGAGCGAATACGCGCGCGGCGGACTGCGTTACAGGTTCTCTATGAAGTGGACTGCACCGGGCATCGACCGGGCATTGCCTTGGACTACCGCCAAGCAGAGGAAGGGTACTCGGCGGAAACACTTGCCTTTCTTTACTGGCTCGTTAGCGGTGTGATCAGATATAAGGACGACCTGGACTCACTGATTGGCCGGTACGCGCCAGAGTGGCCGGTAGACAAGCTGGCCATCGTCGACCGCAATGTGTTGCGTCTTTCTATTTTCGAGTTGTCAAGCCCGGATGCGGACGCGCCTCCCAAGGTTGTAATTAACGAGGCAGTGGAGCTGGCAAAGACATTCGGCAGTGACAGCAGCCCACGTTTTATCAATGGTGTCCTGGGCACCGCGCTCCGAGAAATTACCCTGCCATCCGATTATAGACAAGTGAGCCGGTAACTTCTGGCATGAACAGCATCTTCGGCATTGGCGTCCTCGAATTTATTTTCATATTGATTTTCGCCCTGATATTTCTTGGCCCGGAACGGTTGCCCAAGGTGACCAGAGACGTCTTGTCCTTCATTCGGCGCCTGCAGAAGCTTTCGGGCGATTTGACGCGCCAGGTCAATGAAGAGATTGGGGATCTGAGAGAACTTGACCCCAGCTATCATATGAAGGAGCTGATGGGGGAGGATGAGGAAGAGGAAGAGGAGAAGTCCATCGGTGTGGGCGCTGGCAAGAAATCGACGGCTTCTACGAAACAGACTTCGGCTCCATCTCAACCGGCCCTAGCAGCTGAAGAAGCGGCAGAGACAACAGAGGAGGAGTCAGTTACGCCGGCGGCTGCCGCATCTGCTGCACAGCCCTCTCTATCGGACCTGAATGCGTCGGCTTCTTCGAATGGGAGGGAGCAGAGCGCTGAAGGCGCGGATGCAAAGCTCAAGACAACGGGAACTCCGATTCCATCGGCACCGAAGGCCAGTTCTGCGAAGGTAACTTCCAGTAGTTCGGTGGCAGGGGCAGCGTCGCGACGGACCGGCAGCGGGCAGAAGCGCGGGGTAAAGACTTTATCCGAATTGCGTAAACAGCAAAGGGCAAAGAGACAGTCCGCCTCCAGTGGGTCGGACTCTTCCTATTTGGAGGAGCGCAACAAGCGAGCTCAGCGGCGGGCAGACGATCGGCGCCAGGCAGTAGCCGCGCAGAAGAGCGAACAGGGAGAGGGGTCGGAGCCTGAGGGCACTGCGCCAGACTCTGTTGACGCGAATGCGGAAGACGCGTCAAACGCGATAGCGGAACTCGCAAGCAAAGGAGAAGGCGCAAAGGTAGATGAATCCAATGCCGATGTACATTCGGATGAGGCCAGTGTAGAGGCCGATGGGGAGTCGGTTGTCGCGGTGGCTGAGGATGCGGACGGCGAGGGTAGTGAGGAGACGACACTGTGACCCAACAGGCTGAGCCGCTGGACTCCGGTGCACCGCTGGACTCCGATCCATTTGATGGCAGCCGAATGGGGCTGCTTGATCATCTGACCGAATTGCGGAACCGGATGATCTGGATTGTTGGCTCCCTGTTGTTTGGAATTGTCGCCAGTATCGCCTTTGTCGAGCCGGTCATTGCTTTTATTACTGCCCCCGTTACCAATGCCAGTGGCGCTGAGGATGAAGTAAGCAGGTTGATAGCAATTGGCCCCACGGACACGATTTTTGTGTTCTTTAAGGTGATGTTTGTGATGGGCGTGATCGTTGCTATGCCGGTGCTGGTCTACCAGATTGTCGCTTTCATTGCTCCAGGACTCTATCCCCACGAAAAACGCGGCCTGTTTATGCTCCTGCCCGGCGTTATGGTTCTTTTCTTTGGCGGCGCCGCATTTGCCAATTTCGTTATGCTGCCAGTGGCGGTCGGTTTTCTGCAAAATTTCCTGGGAGATGTGATCGATCAGGAGTGGACTGTAGACCGTTATATTGGATTTTTCACTCGCATCGTTTTCTGGATTGGTGTTGCCTTCGAGACTCCGCTCGTGATCGCCTTCCTGGCGCGCATTGGGCTCGTCAGCGGGCCGCAGTTGCTGGGAATGTGGCGGCAGGCGATTGTTATCATCTCGGTTGTGGCGGCGATGATAACGCCGACGATCGATCCGATCAATATGACGATAGTCATGTTACCGCTGATCAGTCTCTTTTTCCTCGGGGTTGGGCTCGCCTACTTGCTTTACAAGCCGAGGGCGCCACGCGACTTGGATGAGATGGACTGGGGCGATGATGAAGAATGACCGGGCGTCGCTGATCGCTCGTAAGCAGGAAGTCTTACGCGAGTTGACGAGAGCGCAGCGACAACTGGAAGCCATTCGGAGTGCTGACAATCGGCATCAGCTGCGCCAGCAGCAACAGTTGGAGAATGAAGTTGAGCAGTTGATGGCTGAAGAGTATCGCCTGCGCATCGCAATCGATCGTTCGAGATAGCGATGCGCAGGCGTTGCACGTATACCGACCTAAGGCGCCATCACATCAAGCCCGGGAAGGACGGATGGTTGTTGACTAAAGTCCGGCAGGGGCTGGTTGGCATCAACATCGACACCGCGTTGTCATTCGCAGACAGAGGGCGCTTTGCAGGAACGGTTTGACGCTTTCATCACCGCCGGTTACGACCCGGACAAACTGGATCAGGTCAGCGTAGCGGCTGGCGCGGCCCACAAGTCTCTGGTTCCTCTAGCGGGAATGCCGATGGCCTGGCATGTGGTGCAGGCACTGGCTGAGAGTGGCCGAATCGGTGAAATCGTCGTGGTAGGTCTGGAGCCGGATGAGATCGATTTTGGGGTAGCCGTTCATCACGTGCCCAACCAACCCAACCTCTGGGCCAGCCAAAATGCAGGGTTGCGCAAACTCCGCGAACTGAATCCAGACGACCGCTACATCCTCGCACTATCCGCTGACATAGCTCTTCTGACCGGCAACATCATCGACACTTTTATCAAGGCCTGCGAGCCATTGACGTCTGAAGTCTATTGGGGCGTGGTTCATAAGGATGTAATGCTGGCCGCCTTTCCCGACAGCAAGCGCACGTACCTGCCGCTGCGGGAAGGATCATTCTGCAGCAGCGATCTTTATTTGGGGAAATTATCGGCGGGCTTCCGCATCCAGGAGCGAGTTCGATATTTCATCGACAATCGCAAGAATGTACTGGCGCAGGTGTGGAAGCTGGGTCTGCCGACGATGGTCAAGTTCTTGTTTCGGCGCCTAGGGATGGCTGATATTGTTGAACTTGCTTACAGAATCGCGGATATCCACGGCGGGCCGGTGGTTCTGCCGGTGGCAGAAGCAGGGATGGACGTGGACAAGCCCGAGCAGCTGTTGCAAGTGCGGAGCTACCTGGAGAGACATCCGGAGCACCCAGCTAATACCCGCAGGCGGCCGGCAGGACAGGGTGAGGTCTGAGAATGCACAGGCTGTTGGAGGCGCTAAACGGGTTGGACGAAACGTACACAGCCCGGGCTGCTCTGAACGATGAACAGCTATCGAAGCGGCATCCTCTCTTTTGGTTGGCCCATATCGGGGCGCATCTAGGAGACACGGTTGTTTGGCTGCTGGTGACGCTCTTTTTGTGGCGGCAGTCCGATGGCAACCGGCAGAAGCGGGGCACTCTTTTTGGCTGGATTTTGTCGTTCGCGGTTAGTATATTTGGGACACTGTTGATAAAACAGGCGGTGCGGCGGACGCGACCGGGCAGCGGCAGCTTCCTCTACGCGGGCGGGGCTGACAAGCATAGTTTCCCGAGCGGGCACGGAGTGCGCTGCGGTGTTATTTTGACGTGGGCGACAGCATTCTGGCCCGGCGCAGGGAAGCTGGCTCCTCTGCTCGTCCTTTGGATTGGCTGGGCGAGAGTGGCGCTGAACATCCATTATATTGGGGATGTGGTTGCCGGCCTGGTTCTTGGGGTTGGTCTGTCTCGAATAATTCGTGGGCGTGCATGGGGCCAGCACAAGAAATGACGTTAAGGGTCCAGGAGCTCTTAGCGTCAGGATTGCTCGTTATGGCGCTCGCAGATGCTCGATTCTGTATTCGTAGTGAGCTTCCTCGGTGGTCACAGGCGTCAGCCCGCTGATTGCCAGGACAACCTCGCTTCCCCTTTCCAAACCCTCCACATCGATGCGGACGGTGCCGTCAGTTTCCACCGGCGCCCGCTCGAAGCTCGCCAGATTGCCATTTTTGAACACCATGACCTGGACTAACCATTCCTGTGGAAGTTGATTGTCGGTTAGGATCCAGCCTTCGCTTTCCCAGCCGTCGGCGCCATTTCCCCAGTTAGTGGTGTAGCCAATGGCGGGGATCTCGATCTCGTCAACGAACCAACCGGGGGCATTTACAGCGTCATCGGTCACGTACTCAAAACGCAGGGAAACTTTGTCGCCGGCATAGGCCCGCAGGTCAAAGGACTCATTAACCCAGTCGGGCGCCGAGGAGAAGGATGAAGTCGCGCTCTGCGCGGTGTAGGCATGGCCGAAGCTGTTGCCGCTTGGGTTGGAGGTAGTGGTCCGCTGGCCTGGCAGGATATCCCACTTGCTGCCATCGCGGCTGGCGAGAACGTAGCCGTAGTCGTAATCGGTTTCGATGTCGAACCACATGCGCACGTTCATAGTCAGGTCGGCGTTGAGAGGCACATCAGAGAAGTCGAATGCGCGGGTCAGGCGAACATCGGAATCGTCGGTCCGGTTGCTCCACCAGGCAAGGTTGCCGCTAAACTGCGCGACGTCGGCATATCGCGTTTCTGTAGTTCCTTCAAAGTAGACTGAGGCGTCGCTGCGTTCGCTAAAAGCGATGTAATCCACGCCGAAATTGGGGACAGAGCCTTGCAAAGTTTTTTGCGACAGACTCCTGACGGTCTCCTCAAGTTCGGGAGCGGGAGTCTGCAGCTGCTGGTAGCCGAAGATTCCATGCTGGGCGAGCGCGTCGAAATCGTTGACGTAGTTGGCGATAGCCCAATCGGCAAATACATCTTCGAAGGTCAGGTCCAGACCGGCTTCCTTGAACGCGGCATCGAATCCTTGGGTGCCGTTGTCTGGCTGGGAAACGACGGCCCGCGTCAATTCCTCGCCGAAGCGCTGCAGGAAGTAGGCCATAAAGAGATAGGATGCCCCGTAATGCCTGGCGTTGTCATTGGGGTCTAAATTCCAGGTGTTCAGCTGCGTATCGGGCTGGCGTGCGTACACGCGGGCGAATCCCAATTCAGGGGGATAGCCGGCGACTTCCTGGGCCAGCTCACTCATTCCTTCATTGACCCAAGTCTCTTCGTTACGATCATTGTTCCAATGAACCATGTGCTGAAATTCATGGGCCAGCACGGTCTCGTAGACCGCATAGTCATCGATTTGGCGCAGCCAGTCCAGGCTGATGGTAAACATCTCCTTCTGGTTGGAAAACGGATTGGCGAGAGAGCTGAAGGCGTCGGCGCTGCTGAAGTAGCCGGCGATTCCCCGGCCCAGGTCAGTTGCATGGAGAATGTGAAGACGTCGGTCGGCGTCGATACCCGGACTCGCCTCCGCGCCGAAAAAGGCCCGTACCTGGGGATAGATATTTTGGGCGAATCGATCTGCGGACGCGGCCATCGCTTCCGGGTCAAGACCGTGGCCGCGCTCAGCCCAGACATAGACTACGTCGTTCTTGTAGAGCAACTCGGCCTCCACCTGGAAGTGCTGGTTGGTGTCCACGTTCGCCGCCCAGAACGGGACTTTGTCTCCGACGGTATAGTTCTGGGCGGGAGTGGTTTCGGGGATGAAGTCGACTCCGGGACGAAGGCGGAGGGCAAGATCTCTCAAGTCGCGGGTTGGGACGGACACAGGCTGGCGCGCCTGTGACCCTGATGCCAGCGCTATAGGTCGAATTTTTGGCTTGGCACCGGTCGGCCCTTCAGCGGATTCAACGCGCGTGGAAGTCGGAGTAGAATCTGGAGAAACCTGGCCCTGCACATTGATGCGGGCAGGGCTGTCAGAGTCGCTACTATCCTGGAAGAGCAGGCTTGCGATGGAGCTGCATCCACCCAAGGTGAGGAAGCCGGTCAGGAGAAACGCGGCGACAAATAAGTGATGGACTCGCTTCACAACTTTGCGCATTTGATTAGGTGTGGGGCGTTGTTGTCGTAGAACCGTTGGCGGAGACTGGTTTCGTTTGCGCTCATTTACATTTGCAGGTTGCCAGGTCGGCAAGAGATAGAAGGCTACTGAGGGTTGGCTTGAAGAATCCTTCTCAGATGGCCGACTTGGCTGAGCTACTTCAGTTAGCGGCCAATGACTCGATGTTCCAAGCCAGGGGCTATGGTCCTTTCGGTTGCGTCCCAACTGATGGGGGGCGGCCGCGGCGATTCAAAGTTACGGAAGACGCGGCCGAGGATAGCGACGGCAACACCGACGTAGACAATGCTGCCGAGGAACCAGATCATGCCTCCGCTGACCATCTGATCTTGCAGCGTGGTCAGCCCGGGGACGGGTAGACGGCCGTCATAGTAGGCGTAGGCCGGCGTCTGGCGGAAAGCCAGGGTCACGCCGGTAACCATATTGGGAACTTCACCGCCAATGATCACGAAGAGAAAGGCGATGGCCGGGTGCATGGCCGAGCGCAGGCGCGGCCCGGTTCCCAAGGGATGCCACCAGAAAAGCATGTATGTGACCCAGACGCCCCACAGGCTTAGACGATAGACAGCAGGATGGGCCAGCAGCCAGTTGGCGATGGCCGGCTCGTGCCAGAGCAGAAAAACGCTGAATGCAAGCAGCCAGATCACGAGCGGATGCGTCAACTTGCGAATGAGGCGCCCAGACGGCGTCGAATATTTCAGCTTACCCACAACCATGCGCCGGGAGGAAGCAGGAAGGCCGCGCAGTATGACGTGCGCCGGACAGGCCAACCACAAGAGTGGCGGCGCCAGAAGGCCGATGAGGATTTGCTGGGCGGCTCTGCCGATCAATAGTTCCTGCTGCAGGACGACGAGGGGCGAATGGAGCGCAAGCGCCAGCGCGAAGATGCCGGCGACGTAGCTGATGAGCCGAGCCGTGGTAGCCAGTGGGGCAGCAGTGCGCCGCATTCGCAGCCAACCCCACATATAGGGAAGGAAGAGAGATAGCATGACTGCGGCCGAGACAGGATAGAACTTCCAGGCAGTCAAGAGCTCGGGTATTGAGGCATTCATGGATGCAAGCATAGTCGCGAGAAGGCGAATTGCCAAACCGAGAGGATATGTCAGAGGGATGTTCTGCAGAAGGGCGGGGTCAACTCTGTTTTGGTCGAATTTGCAGGCTGGTGGCAGAATCGAGGCGACGCAACTCATGGCCGAAGTGAGGGCCTGTGCCACAGCGTTTTTTCTCCTCCATAGGCCAGCGTGCCAGCCAACAGCTGTGCCAGGCAAGCGAATGCGAATGAGATAGAGCGGAATGGAAGATAGGGCCCAGCCTCGAGATGCAAGGCAGGTGATGGCGGGTCTTCCAACTTTTTCTTGAGGGATAGAGGTCAATGGCAGAAAAGGCGGAAAGTGTATACCAGAAGATGCTTCTGGTTGTTCGTGAGATTCCGTGGGGACGGGTGGCGACTTACGGTCAGATAGCGTGGATTGTGGGTGCGGCGACTCCGCGCATGGCCGGCTATGCGTTAGGGGGGTTGCCAGTGGATACGAACGTTCCCTGGCAGAGGGTGGTCAACAGCCGCGGGGGCATCAGCCCGCGAGGGGATCCGCTGGCAACGGACCGGCAACGAAATCTACTGGCAGAAGAAGGCGTCCAGTTTCTGGCGGACGGCCGCATCGACCTGGATTATTACGGTTGGGAAGGACCGGATCCGGACTGGTTAGAGGGGCACGGCTTTACGCGGCTGCCGTGGCGCCCAGGCGGCTGAGCCGGCTGTTTCTTCTGGGGAGGCTTGTAGGGGCGCACCAGGGGTAGGTTTTTTTACCTGGAAAGCCACTTTCAATGACGGTATTGGCGACCCTTTCATGGTCGCGGCCATGCAGGCCATCTGACAGTGTATGTGGTTGGCAGCCGCCACTATGATCGTGCTGCACTGCCGGAAGGAATTCGTAAGGTCGGTGAGGGATGGTTTTGGAGGGGGGCGTGGCGGGGGCGCAGCCCCTGCACAAGGGAGGGCCGAAGGCCCGACCGCCCAGATAATAACCTGCAACTTGCGGCGCGGGCGATTACGGTACGCGACTTCTGGGAAGGAGTGTGAAGACGAGAGAGAGTAAATTCAGATTGGGGCACGGGATATTGCTGACAGCCGTCTAGGCTTGTTCCACCTCTTCTTGTACCTGCCAGCCAAGGCGTTTATTGAGAAGCGCCCCGACAGCGACCCGCAGATCGGTATCTGTGAAACCGCCGGTCAGCGCCAGGACGGCGGCGTAAACGGCCCAGCCGGGGAGAATCGCCAGCCAAACGTCCACGCCGATCGAGGTCATACCATAGAGAACGGTCCCCATGGCGACGGCCGAGAGCAGCGGCCGCCAGGTCAGGTCCGGCCAGGCGACGGCGCCAACGTGGCGGCGGACACGGCGGGCGAAGAGGAGGAGCAGACAGACTTCGCTAAGAATGGTCACCACGGCGGCGCCAATGAAGCCGAATACCGGGATCAGCAGGAGGTTGCCAACCAGGTTGAAGAGGACCCCCAAGACAAAAGCCTTCGTCAGATAGCGTTGCTGGTCGGCGGCGATGAGTACGTATTGCGTAACGCTGTTGACGAAGCCGACGGGAATGCTCCAGATTATTACCTGCAGTGCCAGCACAGAGCCGCTCCGATAGGTGAGCGTGCCACATTCGAATGCCCCTAGAGCGTTCCCCAGCAAACGGCAGGTGCAGGCCGAAAACGCGGAGGCTTCGCCGGAAGCACTGGCAAATTGCGCGCCTCCGAGCAGATATATGAGCGGTTGCGCCAATGCTGCAATTGTCACCGCTACTGGCAGGCTTATCAACAACAAGAGACGCACACTTAGCGTATAGGAGCGAAGGAGTGCGGCTCCCTCCTGCTTTGCCAAGCGACTCATCAGAGGGAAGATGGCCAAGGTAAAGGTGCTGGGAATGATGTTCAGCCCGTCCAGGTATTTGAGAGCGACGCTGTAGAGGCCCACGCTTGCGGCACCGGCAAGAGGCCGCAGAATCCAGATGTCGATGCGCCAGAAAACGGTCGCCAGGAGGTGGTTGATCATGAGCGGACCGCTGGTTGAAAGCATCCACTTCTGAAGGGACCAGTCCCATTTCCATTGGGGCCTGAAGAGGGTTGAGCGCACGAGCCAGCTCAGCCAGAAGAGTTGGACCAGGTTGACGGCCAGCGCTACCCATGCCAGACCAACGATTCCCCAGCCAAGCAGCAGCACCAGTGCCCCTAAAGACACCTGCAGTAGAGCCATGGCACTGCCGAGGCCGGCTGGGTATTCCATTTTTTCGAAGGCATTGAACAGGTTGCTGAAGGCATCAGACCAGTTGGCGACGAGCATAACTAAAGCGAACACGGCGACGGCTTGCAGTTCCACGCGACCGATGGGTGCAGGAGCATCCAAGACCAGGGGGCACCCTGTCCAGCTTGTTGTAAAAGCCAAGAACGAGGTCCACATGTTGGCTGGAGAGTCGCCCCTAGTCGCAGTTGCACTTAAGACGGATGTGAACTGGGAGCCGCCTACTGCCAGAATCATCAGCAAGATGCTTGCGGCCCACAGAAGGGTACGAAGGGACAATACGTTTGTAAGATAGAGGCTGGATTTGTTCTTATCTTTGGCAACTTCCCGGGTGACAAGAGTGCCCAAGCCGTAGCGGCTCAGAATCTCGAAGATCCCATAGACGGCGACAACCCAAGCATATTGACCGGTTCCCACCGGACCCAGCATTCGCACGTACAACATTGCAAAGGCGAAGTAAATTACTCTGTTCGCCAGATTGAGGCCCATGGCCACGACCGAATTCTTGGCAACGGTGCGCGCTGCGTTGGCGGTTGCGTCTGGCCGGTAGATTCGCCCCCACGCCCACCACAGCAGAAGGAGCAGGCTCAACATTGCTGCCAGAAAACTGACATAGAGGCCCAGCTTGAAGCTCATGGGGCTGTAGGTGAAGCGGACCGTCCACTGGCCGCCTTCGGGCAGATAGACGGCGCGGAATGCCGAGTTGGCGCGATGGATGGTCAACTCCTGCTCGTCGTTTTCATCGCCGCCGAAGGGCCGCAGATAGGCTTTCCAGCCGGGAAAATAGGCGTCGGTAAGGACCAGCCAACCCCGATCGTCGAGGTTGACGTCGACGAACACGGTGTTGGCGGTATACCGGCTGATGGTCGTGTCCGCTGTCCCCGGGCTGGAGGGGTTGAGCGCGTTGGCTGGCGCGGGCGGTTCTTCAATGAAAACAGTGCGGCGCAGATCAGCGTCCTGGAGGGGCTGTTCTGCAGGGGGGAGGACGACAGCCTCGGCGGCTATGAAGGTGCGAGGGAAGGCCTCCAGATTTTCGTAGACGCGGAGCGAGTCTTCTTCGTATACCTTGGCCCACGTGTCGGAATTGGGCACGATCAGTTCGGAAAGGACGTACTTGACGCCCATAAGGTCGAGCAGCTGATTTTCCAACGCGGCAAAAGGATTGCCGCCATTTTCTGGCGTGCCCGAGGCGTAGATTGGCGCGATTCTGTTGTAAAGCAGTTCGCCGCTCTGATCGGCGATGCGATTCATCAAGCCAACATATTGCTTCGGAATTATCGAATCGTAGCCGCGAATGTCCTGCCAACCGTAGTACATGCCGACATTGGCATTAAAGGTCTTGCTGCCGGGTGCGTCAAAGGTGGTAAATCTGAATGGGGAGAAGTGGATGTTGCCGTCCGAGCCGGCGTCCTCTTTCTGATTTATGAACTGCACGACGGGCGGCACATTTTTTAGGGGAGACAGTGCCGGGTCGGTTGCAGGATTGAAGGAGCCGTGGACGCCAAAGAGGTCGAGTGCGAGAAGGACGACGAACGCGAAGGGTAGTGCTGTAGCAGAGCGCATCGCGATACTAGCAGCGCGGGGATTCGCGCCGTTTACTTCGCTTTCTCGGTCGGCCTTTGCTTTCGTCCGAGTCAGCAGCCACAGGATCAGTCCGCTGGTTACGGCAAAGGCGCCGAAACGGGCCAGCCCGATACTCTGATATCCCCAGAACATGCGTCCATCTGCAAATGCTGCTTGCGCCAGGTCGGAAGCTTCCACGACCCGCTGCGCCAGGTTGATGAATGGTGAAGGAACGAAATAACTGGCCACTACTGCCAGCAGGGCGGCCAGCCCGGCCGCGAGAGAAGAGAGGGCAAGGATAGCCACAACCCATTTGAACGGAACCTGGATTCGTCCAATTCCAAGCGAGCGGCTGATGACGGCTGGTACGCGCAGGGACAGCGCCTGCTCCATACCTATCCCGCCCAACACTGCCATAGCAAGTGTGAAGGGAAAGACCCAGCGGAAGGGGCTGTGAAGCTGGTCCCAGCCCGGCAGGCCGTAGAACAGGACGGCGTAAAGGGGAGTGCCGAATGCGAAGAGTAAGGAGACCAGTGCCAAAGAGGCAAAGATAAGAGTGGGCAAACGCAGCTGGCGGTGCGCTGCGACCAGTTTGGCGGCATTGTCGTCGCCATTTTGTCTGGTCACGCGGGCCAAGGAGACGGCCACTGCCAGTGCAGCAAGCAGCCAAGTGGAGACCCCAACGTAGTTGCCACCCTCAACGTAATTTTTGATTCCCCAGAAGATGGTGTTGTTGGGCTCTCCCAGGCGGTTAAGCACGGCCGGTTGCCAGCGCAGAGCCCACAGGTCGAACCAGTGGTGATGGCTGGGGTTGCCGAAAATGTCGGGGAGGAGGAAGGTCAGGATGTGGCGGTCCGGCCAGGCCCAGCCGACCACCTGTTGGTAGGAGGCTGAGCCTTCACGGAAGTTCTGTTGCACCAGTTCCAGCAGTGGCAGGATCTGGACAGCGCCGGCAGCAATTCCCAGTAGCGCGACCAGGAGAATCCAGGCCGCGATTTTTGCTACGGCCGGTATTGCTTGCAGTGCTGTTGGTAGATGGGGCGATGGGTTAAGCGCCTGGCTCTCCACGCCATTCTCGCCGCTTCTGGCAGAGATCATTCGCAAAGCTACCAGAAGCCGCGCTGCCGTGAATATTCCTGCAACCAGTAGGGTATAGTAGAGGAACTCAGGGTGACCGGCCAGGGCGACAAGGCCGACAGTTGCGGCGCCGGCCACTACATACGGAATAGGGCGAAAACCGGCGACTCCTTTTTCTTCCTGCTTTTGGATTACCTTCTCGATGATGGCCAAGAGCAAGGGAAGCCAGGAAGCGGCGGCGAGGACCATTGTGAAGACAACGCTGACGACCAGAAAGCCGCTGAACTGAAATGCGACTCCGCTGAAGAGGGCGGCTACGGGGCGCAACTTCAGCACGCGTCCCAGCAGAAAGGCGTTGACTCCGGCGATGGCCAACTGGATTGCCGTGAACCATCCAAATGCGGCTTCAATGGGAAGCAGGTAGAAGAGGGCGCTTAGGGGGTAGGCGGCACTGGACTGGCCGGCGGCGAAGAAGGGTGCCCCTGTGAAAAGCTGTGGGCTCCAAAGCGGCAACTCAAACTGTTGCAGCGTTCGGCGCACATGCAGTTTCCAGACGGCGTTTTCCAGAACGAGATCGCTTAGCAAGCCGTTATGCGGGGAGATATCCGGTCGGAGGGTGCGCCAGGGCTCGAATTGGTAGAGGTTGTCGTAGGGAAGCAGCGTCTTGCCGGTGAAGAGAACGGGGGCGAACCAGATTAGTGGGAGGACCGTGAGAATGACAAGGGAGAGCAGCTCGGGACGGAATCTGTGTAGCCGGTGCATAGTTGCGGCGCGTCCGAGTGGCGGCATCTAACGGTGGGCAGCAGGCCGCCCACTGCCGATGGTCGACCGAGACTGCGCGAACGGCTCTCTGTTCCCTGAAACCCGCTTGCGATGCCGCCACAGAAGTTCCCACACTCGCCAGATTGATTCCAGTTTGACTGACACATCCATTTTGCTCTGACCAATCCGCCGATCTTCGAAGTGGATTGGAAGTTCAATGATGCGAAAGCCCAGTTTCTCGCTAAGGTAGGCCATCTCTACTTGAAAAATGTAACCATTGCTCCTGATAGAATCCAACTGTATCTCCTGAAGCGCGGAACTTTGCCACAGTTTGAAGCCGGCGGTCATGTCGCGAACGCGAATTTTCAAGACGTTGCTGCAATAGATGTTGGCCAAGCGGCTGAGCAAGCTGCGCCACCAGTTCCATTTGTCGTCCAACGATCCGCCGGGCACGTAGCGGCTGCCGACGACGACATCCATGCCGGTAGCGTAAATTACGCCGAGCATCTGCGTGATATAAGAGGGGCTGTGGCTGAAGTCGGCATCCATTTGTACTATGAAGTCTGCGCCATCGGCAAGGGCGCGGCGGAAACCTTCCACATAGGCGGTACCTAGTCCGCCTTTATTGGGACGGTGGATGACCGCCAAACGAGGGCGATTCTGGTTGTAGCGTTGCGCCAACCCTTCGGCGAGACCGCCGGTACCGTCCGGCGAGTTATCGTCGACGATCACGAGCCGCAGGTTGGTAAGAGGGAGATTGAACAGAGCATCAACCAATTCTTCCAGATTTCTGGCCTCGTTATAGGTAGGTACGACGACTGTAAGCGATGACTGTTGCCATTGGGAAGGGTCGAGGATAGGACGCCTTGGCGTAGAGAAACGTATTGCGTCGGCTGACGGAGAAACGTTGTGGGGACCGGCCGTCGTTGAACTCTCGCGCGGGGAGATGCTCTGTGGTTCGGGTTGGCTTTGGGGAAGGTTCATTTTGCGAATCAAATATTTCCAGACGTGTGAAACGATTGCCCTACGAACCCTTAACACTTTACCTTCGAGTCGGCTATAAGGGCATGGAGAGCGAGGTTCATTAGACCACAACTGTTGTCAATGCGCCACAACATCGCTATACTGAAAACAGAAAAGAGCGTGCATATCACGACAAACTTTTTCGGCGGCCAGACCTGGGCCGCCGATCACTTCCTTATCGGCCCGAGTCAGCCGGGACAGCTGCCCGAATTGCGAAAAGGGGCAAATCCAGAGATGATCAACGCCGAAAGAACTAACAGCATGACAGTTGACTTTTCACAGTCTGAAATGTATGTCACCAGGGCCTTGCCCAGAAGGGCGTTCCGTCTGTGGCTGTTTCTGACACTGTTTCTGTTTGCGATAGCTGCGTGTGTACCGATTCCAGAGGTAGACCCGTCTTTGGTGATTACAGAGGAAATCGCGACCGTTGAGGAAGAGGACCCATTGCCGCCGGGGATCGTGCCACTGAATTCAGGCAGCGTCGACATCGACACGCTGGAAAGCGATGGCGATGATGCGGCGGCAAGCGAGGCTACTCAGACCGCGACTTTACGGATTAGAAGACCCAATGCCAACATTCGCAGCGGCCCAAGCATTGATTTTCAGATAGTGGCCAAGGCGGTGGAAGGAGATACATTCACCACTTCCGGCCAGACTGAAGAAGGGTGGTGGCGAATCTGCTGTTTCGAGAGTGCTGGTGATAGTGCTGGCATTGCTGAAGAAGAGAGTACACAGACAGCCTGGATATCTCAGATCGTTGTGACACCCAATAAGGCCGCCGAAGCTCTTCCTACATTGTATCCCTTGTTCCCTGAAGATCTGGCAGCTTCCTGGAATGTCCACTATGAATGCGGCTCAAGGCGCTGCGCCGTAAATGAGTGCGCGGCTGTTTCCAGGACGGAGATCAATGAAAGACGCGACCTCCGTTGGTTGGAGATTAATCGCATTGTCACCTGGGAGGAGGCTTGCGGCGAAGATTCGACCTGGCCGCATCAGATTGACCGAATTGAGGGAACGGAACGCTATCCCAATTCGACCGGTCTGTTCTTTTTCAACTACTGGCTAGGGCCCCGTCCGGGGAATGCCAACGCTCTCTTCCATCTGGAAAACGGAGAAGAGATACAGGTCTGGTGCAGTGATGAGCAGCAGGCAGAAGTCTCGGAAGAGAGTGGCTGGACGACGGTCTATAATGGACTGACTTGCCATGACGTTCGCACGGGAATGCTCGTCTCCATGCAGTATACCAAGCGCTGGTTCTTCACCGGCGAGTTCGAGGGTGATCGATACGACCGTGCCTATTTCGGCGATTTCGAAATTTATAAGGTGAAGTTGGACCAGACGAACGCGTTGCTCGCTATTGTCAATGCAAGAGCGGCGGAGTAACGCGGTGAAGAACTTCTGAGGGGAGAATTATTGCCGTAGTTGCGTCAGTTTATTCCTCTAGCGACCCGGCCGTCACCGACCTGGACCGGGGCGCTACGTGAGGTTCGACCCACCTCTTCAGGCGACGGGACAAAACTCCAGCTGTTCAAGACATTGTTCCAACTCTTGCCTTGCTCTATCTGCATAGGCAGCGTAGCGTTGACGCTTGTTACGAACGCGCTCCTGTAGAGGGGGCAGCAGTCCCATGTTGGACTTCATCGGTTGAAAGTCGTCGGGCGAGGCATGGGTGATGTAGTGGAACAGAGCGCCGCTCATTGTAGCGCGCGGCAACGTGATGAGTGGTTCATCTTCCAACAGCCGCGCCATGTTTATCCCGGCCAGTAGCCCTCCCAGCGCGCTGCCAACATACCCTTCCGTGCCGGTAATCTGTCCGGCGAAGAATAGTTCGTCTCTACCTTTGAATTGAAGGGTCGGCTTCATTAGGGTCGGGCTGTTGATGAAGGTGTTGCGGTGCATCTGTCCCAGGCGCACGAACTCTGCATTCTGCAGCCCGGGGATCATTCGCAGTACTTCGGCCTGCGCACCCCACTTTACATTTGTCTGAAAACCGACGAGATTGTAAAGCGTGCCGGCGACATTGTCCTGGCGAAGTTGAACCACGGCGAAGGGTCGCTGTCCAGTGCTGGGATCTCGCAGCCCGACTGGCCGCATCGGCCCAAATGCCAGGGCGTCCCTGCCCCTCTGCGCCAGCGCCTCAACCGGCATACATCCTTCAAAGTAGCGTTCAAGTTCTTTGTCGGCGCCTGAGAGCTCGAGTTTGGGCGCGGCGAGCAGCGCGTCGACAAAGGCCTCGTATTCGTCCTGATTGAGCGGGCAGTTCAGATAGTCGCCGTCATCGGTACCCTCGCTGCCGGCCTTGTCCCAACGGTTGCGGCGAAACGCGATCGACCTGTCAATACTCTCATAGGTGACGATCGGCGCCATGGCGTCGTAAAAGTAGAGATACCGCCCGGTAAGGGATTGGACGGCTAGAGTCAGCGCGTCGCTGGTCAGGGGACCGGTCGCCAAAATCGTCGGTCCATCGGGTATGGCCGTCACCTCCTGGCGAAGCAGTTCGATCTGCGGATGCGAGGCGATGCGGGTTGTAATCTCCTCGGCGAACTCGTCTCTGCCGACGGCGAGCGCCTGTCCGGCGGGTAGCGCGTGTTTGAAGGCGGTTCGAATCACAAAGCTGCCCAGGCTCTGCATTTCATTCTTGAGAATGCCCAGGGCGCGGTCGGGCAGTGTGCTGCCCATTGAATTCGAACAGACCAACTCTGCCAACCGGTCGGTAACGTGGGCAGGGGTGGGGCGGACCGGGCGCATCTCGAACAGCCGGACGGAAATGCCGCGCTGGGCCAGCTGCCAGGCAGCTTCGGTACCGGCCAACCCCCCTCCTACAACGGTTACTGTTTTGCTCATTTTTCACTCTGGAAGGATAATTAGGCGCCGCTCCCCGTGCAGCGGTTGAAGGCGGCCTGGGACGGCCGTCTTGCGCCTCTTTATTCTGGCGCACATGATTCAACGGCGGCACGGGCACCGTTATGGCATTTTGCCAGTTTACCACCAACGCGTACAGCACCAAAGAATATCAAGATGATTGTTGTCGATTTGATCACAAAGAAGCGGGACGGCGGCGAGCACTCTGCCGATGAGTTGCAATTCCTGATAGAGGGAATCGTTGAGGGGACAGTTCCTGACTATCAGATCGCGGCTTGGGCGATGGCCGTCTACTTTCAGGGGATGACTGCGGCCGAGTCGACTGCACTCACGATGGCGATGGCCGGAAGCGGCGAGACGCTGGATCTGCAGGGGCTAGCCGACTCTGACAAGCTGATCGTGGACAAGCATTCGAGCGGGGGCGTCGGCGACAAGACCACTCTGACGGTCGGGCCAGTTGTGGCAGCCTGCGGGTTGCCGGTCGGCAAAATGAGCGGTCGCGGGCTGAGCTTTTCCGGGGGCACGATCGACAAGTTGGAGGGCATTCCCGGTTGGAGCGCCAGCTTGAGCGCTGAACGCTTCCGGCACCAGCTCAGAGAGGTGGGATTGGTGGTGGCTGCCCAGACGGCCACGCTGGCGCCGGCAGATCAGATACTCTATGCGTTACGGGATGTCACGGGCACGGTGCCCAGTTTGCCGCTGATTGCAGGCAGTATCATGAGCAAGAAGCTGGCTGCCGGCGCCCAAGCTATCGTCCTGGACGTTAAGTGCGGACGCGGCGCGTTTATGGAATCCCTGCCTCAGGCCAGAGAACTGGCCCAGCTGATGGTCTCGATCGGCCGCGGCGCAGGCCGCAGAGTTACTGCATTGGTTACGGCGATGGAACAGCCACTGGGGCAGGCTGTTGGCAATAACCTAGAGGTACGGGAGGCGATCGAAACGCTGCACGGGAAGGGGCCGCGCGACTTTCAGCAGTTAACCCAGGAAGTGGCATCCGAAATGTTGCTGCTAGGCGATCCACAACTTCATCGCGAACTGAAGGCGAAAGGAGAAGAGGCCGGGCGTGAATCGGCCAGGCGCAAGGTACAAGAGGCCATTGACTCAGGCGCAGCCTTCGCCAAGTTCGTAGACTTCGTCGGGGCCCAGGGAGGCGATACGACGGTTGTCAACAGTCCGGAACGCCTGGCGACAGCACCGGTCAGGCTGGAACTGCAGTCCAAGCGCGGGGGCTTGATCGATGCGGTGGATGCGCGGGCTGTCGGCCTTGCCGTTGTTGCGCTTGGGGGCGGCCGCCAACAGAAGGGGGACGCTATCGACCACAGGGTGGGCGTGATATTGGCGAAGAAGGTGGGTGAGCGAATTGACCCAGGGGATACCTTGTGTACGATTCATGCCGCTGACTCGACGGCCGCTCATAGCGCGGCTGCCCGTATTCTGGATGCATACAGCATTGCCCATCGGCGAGGTTTCGCTCGTGGCGGGAATGGAGAAAGGAGTGCAGGAGAGGGTCCTGGT
Organism: Caldilineaceae bacterium bin5; assembly: GCA_002238445.1. Taxonomy (GTDB): domain Bacteria; phylum Chloroflexota; class Anaerolineae; order Caldilineales; family Caldilineaceae; genus Bin5. Next base: position 150,358 of record MPML01000003.1, on the reverse strand, counting down.
CGTGAAACTTCATCGGAGCGGGACGCGCAGGAAGGTCAGATAGTATTGGAACGAATTACCAGTTGACATCCTGCCGTTGCGCCACGACCGCTTTGTAGGTATCCAAGGTCGAAGCGGCAATCGTGACCCAGTTGTAAGACCGCATCACCTCTTGCAGGGCGCGAGTCCGCATTGCCTGCGCCTGGACCGGATCCGAAAATAGTTGTTCTACTGCCCATGCAATGTTCTGGGCATCGTTTGGTCGCACTGTCAGTCCTGTACGCCGGTGGTCGACGACTTCACTCAGCCCGCCGACGTCGCTGGCGATGACGTTACAGCCGGCGGCCATTGCCTCGAGAGCAACGATCCCAAAGGGTTCGTAGAGGCTGGGAAAAACTGCCGCATCGACGCTACGATACAGACAGTCGCGCGTTTCGCTGTCGATGAATCCCAGCAACTCGACGGCCTCCCCGATTCCAAGCTCATCCACCAGCGGCTGCATCTGCTCGCTGTTCCTGCCCGCCACCAGCAGACGGACGTTGGGGAGTTTCTCGTGTATTGAAGGCAGCGCCTGCAGCAGAACTTGCACACCCTTCTCCGGCGTGATGCGACCTATATAGAACAGTAATTTTTCCCCGTTGGGCGCAAATCTAGCTTTCAGTTCCTGCACACGCTCATCCGAGCATGACTCAAACGGAGTGACATCAACACCGTTGGGAATCAGCGTTACTTTATCGAGAGGCACGTCGAAGAATCTACTCAGTTCGCCGGCCATATAGGAACTACAGACGATTATCCGCCAGGATTCGAAGCATACCTGCCACTCCAGCTGATTTATCTTACTACTGGTTTCGTTGGGCACATGTGAATGGTGCCGCCCCCTCTCGGTGGCATGGATGGTCGAGACTAGAGGGATTTTCCAGGCATGTTTGAGTTCGATACCGGCTGAGGCGGTCAACCACTCGTGGACGTGAATAAGCGAATAGGGGTTGCTGGCGTGTAGCTCCCGTGCCTTCGAAACCAGATAACGGTTGTTGTCGACGACGCTGTTAAACAGATCCAAGGGATTAACCGAAGGAGTTTCTACCCGGTAGATAGTCACCGCCTGCGACAGTTCCTCGACTTCAGGCGCGTTGCCGGTTTGAGGCGTTAACACGTCGAGTTGGAACGGGGATTCGCCTTCGTCGGCAAGAGCTCTAAATGCCGGCACAAGCTCCGCTACATGTTTCCCTATTCCGCCGACGACATGTGGGGGGTATTCCCAGGAGATAAAGACAAGACGCATTTTGGATTATGGGCCGAATAAAGTGTGGTCTTTGCTGTAGGAGTGAAGTTTCTGCCCTACCTGGCTCAGGGCAAAGGGACATATTCCGCCAGTTCGCTTCTTCCTTCGCGATCGAGGCCAAAAATGGCAAGTCCAGGCTCTTCAACTGCGACGTCATGGCCGGCAGCCTTAGCTAACGCCCACCTTGTTGCCTGGTAGACGGCAAACGCGGTTGGCGATGGTTCTTGCTGCGTTGCCGCCCACTCGACGTATTGGTCGGGGCTATCGGGCAACGGGAAAGCCCAATAGACAGGGCCAGGCGGCGCTCCGTTCAGCCGCTCCTGCAACAGCGAGAAAAAGACCGGATCTCCGGCAACGTTCGTTGTCCAGAAGGGCACTGCAGAGTTAAGCGCTCTAAGACGGGCGAGAAATGCAGCGCCGTCCTGAGCGTTTCCCAACCAGAGCACTCCGTCGGCGGCGGCGACACTATCAACATCATCCGCCATTGTCACTGTCTTGCCTGTTAGCGCGGACCACTCCATGGCAGACAGCTGAGGCCAAGCGGCATCCAGCCCGGCCAGCGAAATTTTCTGCCCTTCGATTTGCGCTAGCAGGGTGAGGATCATTACCTGGGCCTTCTGTGCGGTGGCAGGCGTAGTCGGCAGCCAAACGTCCAGATGCGAGGTCTTGATGACATCGGCCACCGCGGATACGGTTGGCGCCTGCAAAGGTCCGATTACAGCTACCACACTATCATCGCGCAGCATTTTCAGAGCCGAGCGGCGGGCCTGCGCCGGGTCTGCTGAAGTGTCCAGCGCAAGGGGCAAGGCCTCGACCTCGGCAAGTGGATAGTCTGAAAGAGCAACGCGCATGGCTGCCAATGCTTCGTATCCGCTCTCACGGTGGAGCCCTTCGAACGGAGCCAACAGTCCAATCTTTACTACGGGCCGAGTTGAGGAGCAGGCTGAGAGAGACAGGGAAATGACGAGACAGAAAAAGGCGCAACGTGAAGATTGAGCGCCATAGATGGTAACACAACCTGCGCGCAGCAGTGAAATTCCTGCTCCTACAGATTTTTCGACCTTACGTAGCAACTTAGAGGAGAAAAGGCGCGGCATCAATACTCTTTTCGCTACATTATGCCGCCAGACTAAGGCTGGTAGCCGTAGGTAGAGAAATTCTGCTGGTGCTCGGCCAATGATAGCGCGAAAACGTGGCGACCGTCTTCGCCAGTTGCAAGGAAAAAGCAGTAAGTAGTCTGACCTGGATTTCTGGTCGCTTCGATGGCGCGCTGACCTGGGCTGGCAATGGGGCCAGGAGGTAGTCCTTGATGCAAGTAGGTATTGTAGAGGCTATCCACCAGTGCGTATTCTTCGATCGTCTGCGGCTTCCACCACCAGTCGCCGGTCGTGCCTTTGGCATATTGCACTGTGGGGTCGGCTTGCAGATAACGTCCTCCAACATCGCGGCATGTGTTGTTCAGACGATTGAGGTAGACACTGGCAATCAGCGGCCGTTCATCATCCTGGACGGCCTCGCGCTCGACGATCGAAGCCAGCGTGATCAGGTCATGGCCACTCATTCCACTGGCTCCACCGAGCAGGCCCTCGGCGCCGATTCGATTCTCAAAGTTGTCCAACATGGAAGCCAGGATTATTTCCGGCCCACTGGCATTGACGGGAAAGCGGTATGTGTCGGGGAAGAGATAGCCTTCAAGTGATGCGCCGGCAGGTAGATTGGTCAAGAATTCGTAATCGGTCAGGAAGCCCAGGCTCTGGGGTTGGCGTACAGCTGTCAGGAAACGCTCGCTGTCGATGACGAAGTTTTCGGCCAGCCGTTCTGCGATTTCTTCGGCCCGAAAGCCTTCAGGAATGGTCACCAGAACTTCTTCGAAACGGGCCTGCTGCAATTCCCCGGCAATCTCAGGAATAGTCATTGACTCTGCCAGCATGAAGTTACCTGCTTCAATATTTCTGTCCAGATTGTTCACCCGCAGGTACAGGTTGAACAGGTCCGCATCGCTTACAAAACCGGATGCGGCCAGCCGGGCGGCAATGTAGCGAGCCGGCTCGCCAGGATTGATCGTAAATGCCCGGGGCCTGGGGTCGTTGCCGACAGAAACGGACAACTGGTCTTCTCGAAGGCGCAAGGTCAAGGCCAAAATATAGGCCTCGATGTTTTCAGGGGTGAGCGCGTCTTCGCCTTCATCCGGATCGATCAGCGCGTCCGACTGTTGTTCAACGGCGAGAAACTGTTCGGTCAAATGCGCTGTTGTAACACTCCACACGTTCCAGAGCACGAGGAGAACCAGAGTCAGGAAAATGATTCTAACCAGGTTAAAGAGAACCCGCTCTGTTTGAACCTGTTTTTCGAGTCGGCGCGCGATTTCTTCTCTCAACACTGTTGATCTTCCATAGTTCGGAGCCTGAGAGCCCCCGTTATACTTTCCTCCGACATCAGGCAATTGTATCACTTGGCTGATTCAGTACCAACGCGAGAGGTAGTTCGTCTTACCGGGATGCTTTGTTCCGTTCCAGATTGTCTGCTATGCTAGACTGAGAAATCAACGGTGGCCCGGGTGATCCTGGCGCGCAGAACCAATGGCGCCACACCATCGGGCCTGTTAAGCGCACGGGCAGCGACGAGTAGATTTATTATGAGGGCCGACGTAGGGAACGCAATGCTATGGACAGTTCATACCTCTGGCAACTGACCGCCAGCGGCCTTGCTTTCCTTTTGCCGGCTGGACTGATGCTGGTTGCCGCATCGGGCATGAGAGCCGAACGGGCGTGGGATGCAGCGCTGGGAGGGCTGGCAGCGTTTTGCCTGGCCGGGATAGGGTACTGGGCGGTTGGCTTTGCGTTTCAGTTTGGCAGCGTCGGTTTCCTCTATATGGATCATCCGGAGCTTTCCGGGCTGATGCGCGGGTGGAGCCCTCTACCTGAAGGTTGGGGAATCGGCTGGGTTACTGTGGGCCTGGAAGGCTGGTTCCTCAGCGGCGCGGCGGCAACTCCCACGGCGCTGGGCCTCTTTCTAGCGCACGTACCGTGGTCCATGGCTGCGGCGTTGTTACCCATTCTGGCATTGAGAGGACGCGCTCCTGCGCTGGCGACATTGATCGTGGCGCTGGTTGTCGGCGGCTTTATCTATCCGCTGGCCGGCAACTGGGTACAGGGGGGCGGCTGGCTGTCGGCATTGGGGCGAAATATCGGTCTGGGACACGGGATGGTAGATTTCGGCGGAGGGGGCACTGTCTTCCTGGTCTCAGCTTCGGCGTCACTGGCCGCTTTGCTGGTGTGGCCGCCGCGCCGAAACGGTGGGGCGACGGCTGCCGACTCCGAGTTGCCTAGCGTGCACTTGCCATTGCTGGCGGTCGTGGGCGCTTTACTCGTCATGGCTGGCGTGCTGGCTTGGGTTTGGGCAAGCCCTGTTCAGCAGCCGGGGACGAATTCCTTCACCGCGATGCGAACGGCTGTTAACGGTCTGCTCTACGCGGTAGGCGGCGTGACAGTTCCGCTGCTCTATACGTGGTTCGTGACAGGCACGAGCGATCCTGGGATGAGTGTTCGAGGTCTGGTTGCGGGTGTAATCGCCGGTTTGGCGGCGGGTCCGTTTCCCGGACACGTTGGCGCGCTCCTGATCGGCCTGATGGCCGGGGCCAGTGTTCCGTATGTGACTTTTGCGCTGCGGAGGGTGTTTCGCCTCGAAGACGGTGCAGGGATATTTGCTACGGCGGGACTGCCGGCTGTGATAGGGCTGCTGTTTGTGGGCATCTTTGCCGACGGTGCAGCCGGGGCAGGCTGGCAGCAGATCGGGGCCGAAAGTTATCTGGGAGTCACAGGGCAAGGGGTTACCGGACTGCTGGCGGCGTCTGGCTTCCGGGCCGATTTTCCGGGACAGGTACAGGCGCAAATTGTTGGCATAGTTGGGTTGAGCCTCTGGGGATTTATCAGCGGCAGCCTCATCTGTGCACCGCTGGGTCTTTTCTTCTATAGCTTTGGCAGGGCTGTGCAGAGCGATGAGTATGCGTCCCACCAGGAACCCCTTCCAACCAGCCAGCGGCGATGGACTGACGGCACAAGAGAACAGCGACCGGATGTCCAGTTTTCGCAGGAAATGGCAACGCCATCGGCGGCAGAATTACCGGCCGAGGAACCCCGATTCCAGTGAGGAGTTTACGCGTCGGCCGCTAACGAGCTGGTTGCCAGATTGAAGTACGCGGCGCCTCCACGGCCCAGAACGCTGCGGATGAGATGCAGTTCGTCTACCCTCCATTCGATCCAACTCTGGTGAAATTCTTGAGCCGCTGCGCGGCGCAGCTGTTCAGATGCGGCGCGCAAATCGGACCGTTGTGCGTTGCGGGCGGCACGGGCGAAGGTAATGTGAGGCGAGAAGCGCTTTCGCTCCGGAGTGAACCCAACCTGCCGAGCGAGCAGTTCGACCTCTGATTGCACTGCGTGCAGGGCTTCAGACTCGCCACCGATCCCCAACCACAGCACTCGCAGGTTTTTCCACGAATTGAAACATCCGAGCCGGGAAGGCGCCAGCGGGAAAGGTCCGTGCCTTGCCGCAATTTTTTCCAGCCCCTCTTCCAGCTGCTGGCGCTGGTTCGCGTCCGTCTCACCCAGGAATCGCAAGGTCAGGTGCAGGTTGTCAGGATTGGTCCAGCGAAGTACATAGGGTAAGCCACGCAGCGCCGGGAGCTCCCGCAGGCGGTTCTGTTCGATTCGCAACTGATTCTTCAGTGCGAGGGGGATTTCAATCGCAATAAATGTGCGCATTACTGGTATTTTCCGGTCGGGACCTGGGCGACCTGCGAGATCGGTTAGCGAAGTAAGGCTTGCAAATCTGCCGTCAACTCTTCCGAGGTCACATCTGTATTGAACAGAGCCCGCCAGTTCCCAGCGCGGTCGATGAGATAAACGCCTGAAGTATGATCCAGCAGGTAGTAGTCGTCGGCAAGGCTTTGGCCCTCGGCGGGGTCGGAATATATGCCGTAGGCCGGTTTGAGGGCATCCAGCTCGCTTTCGGTAACACGCACACCGAGAAACCGGGGGTCAAAGGCGTGGACGTAGGGCTGCAGACGGGCGAGATTGTCCCGCTTAGGGTCCAGTGAGACGAAGACTACTTTTAGATCGGCGGCCAGGGAAGGAGCCTCGTCGTCCAACGCGCGTTGGGCCGCTGCCAGCTCCATCATAGTTAGTGGACAGGTATCGGGGCAGAAGGTATAGCCGAAGAACAGAAGAACCGGATCGCCTTTCAGGTCAGCGAGGTTGAAGGATGACCCGTCATAGTTTTGGCCGTGAAGCGGCGCTGCCGGCTCGACTTCATCGAATACTGTACCTACGTATTCGTGCCTGCTACATGCCGCGTTGAGAAACAGCAGCAGGCAGATGAAACATGCTCGCGCCTGGCGAGGCAGCTGCCTCCGATTTCGGTTTATTTTGACGAGACGCGGCTCAACATCCAGTTGCCGGCCGGCAGTCGTTGGCGCGGCGGCCCGCTTGTTACGCCTCTTTGGCCTTTTCATTCGCGTGCTAATTTCATGGTAGGGCCTGCTACGACGCCCATTGGACCAATTAACGCCGGTTCGACGGTTTCTCCTCATCACCCAGGGCCCGAATGCCGAAATTCGGCCCTGCCAATTCTATCACAGGCCTTTTTTTGAAGGTCAATCGGTGACAGCGCCTCTTGTTCATAGTGTCTCGCCCACGGGCAATCCCGTTTCAGTTTCCTGTAGTGGAAGGGACGGCTTCCCGGCCGAACTTTGGCGGCGTTAGCTGCGCCTGGTGTTTTGATTCCGGCGGAACATTCCAAGTTCCGCAGAGATTACGCATGCTGAATATCCCGCGGAAATTGACGTATGTCAGCGCCCGTGCTAATGTTCTCTGCTGGTGCAGATTGGATTTTACTTTTCGTGCTTTGAGAACGAACCGACTTTGGAGCGGACACCGATGACCGTAATTTCTTCAAAATCGCAGGCGACTGGCGCGGCTCTTCCCGCCTGGACAGAACAACCTGATCCGCGGCAGTTGCTGCGGGACGGGGATCCCGAAATATACAGTGCGATAGAGTTGGAGCGACAGCGGCAGACGTACGGTATCGAACTGATCGCCAGCGAAAACTACGTTTTCCCCGAGGTGTTGGCGGCAGCCGGCAGTGTTCTGACTAACAAGTATGCCGAAGGCTATCCGGGACGGCGCTACTACGGCGGCTGCCAGTACGTTGACATTGCCGAAAAGATCGCTATTGAACGGGCGTCAGAACTTTTCGGGGCTGAGCATGCCAATGTACAACCCCATTCCGGCGCCCAGGCCAACGCGGCGGTCTACATGGCCTTGTTGGAACCGGGCGATACGGTATTGGCGATGAAGCTGGATCACGGCGGCCACTTGAGCCATGGATTCCATCTGAACAGCTCCGGCCACTACTACAACTTCATCCACTACGGGCTCGATCCGCAGACCGAGCAACTCGATTATGATGTCATCCGGAAGATGGCAAATGAACACCAGCCAAAACTACTCCTGGTGGGGGCCAGCGCCTACCCGCGCCATTTCGATTATTCCAAGCTGCGGGAGATTGCAGACGAAGCAGGGTGCCTCTTGATGATGGACATGGCCCATGTAGCCGGCCTCATTGCGGCGGGATTGCACCCGGATCCTGTTCCCTATTGTGACGTTGTGACAACCACGACTCATAAGACGCTACGGGGACCGCGCGGCGGCTTGATACTCTGCCGGAAAGAGCATGCCAGGTCAATCGACCGAGCGGTCTTTCCAGGCATTCAAGGCGGTCCGCTCATGCATATTATTGCAGCGAAAGCGGTCGGATTCAAGCTGGCGATGGAGGAGGAGTTCAAGACGTATCAGCAGCAGATTCTGGACAACGCGCAGGTGCTGAGCGACACTCTGCAGCGAGAAGGTCTTCGCAGTGTGTCAGGGGGCACAGACAATCACCTACTGTTGATCGATTTGAACAGCCTTGCAGAGGAAGAAATCAACGGCAAGTTGGTGGAGCTGGCCCTGGACAATGCTTCGATCCACTGTAACAAGAACATGATTCCGTTTGACAAGCGCAAGGCTATGGTGACCAGCGGCATTCGGCTGGGCACTCCGGCGGCTACAACCAGGGGGATGAAGCAACCTGAGTTTGAGCAGATTGGCCGTTGGATTGCATCGATTGCGCACAGTCCCAAAGATACTGCTTTGCAGGAAACAGTACGGGACGAAGTCTTGACAATGGTGCAGTCTTTTCCGGCACCCGCTTAGAACAGCAAAGGGAAGGCGTCCGTGGCGACCAGGGTTAGAACCCATTTCATTTGCGGTGAGTGCGGCAGCGCGCAGATGAAATGGATGGGAAGATGCCCGGAGTGCGGCGAGTGGAACACTCTTGAAGAACGGAGGGTCCAGGAGGGCACTGCCAGTTTGGGCGCTGGCAAGGCGGCGTCCGAGACCGTGCCGGAGCCTGTTGCTCTGCCAGAAATCCCTGATGAGCCCTCGCGGCGCATCGTTCTAGAGAATCCTGAATTTAATCGCGTCCTTGGGGGCGGGATCGTGCCCGGGTCCGGCATATTGGTGGGCGGCGATCCAGGCATCGGCAAGAGTACACTGCTCATTCAGACGGCTGCGGAAGTGGCGCGCAACGTTGGACAGGTGCTGTACATCAGCGGTGAGGAGAGTGCCTATCAGATTGGGCGGCGGGCGACGCGTTTGGCGTTGGACGAAGAACGCCTGCTCATTCTAGCCGACACTATTTTGGAACAGATTCTGGAACAGATCGGCAAGGTGAAACCCTCGCTGGTTATTGTCGATTCGGTGCAGGCGATTCATAGCAATGCCAGCGCGAGTGCGGCGGGATCGGTATCCCAGGTGAGAGACTGCGCGGCCCATCTGCTGCGACTGGCGCGACAACTGAACATACCCGTGTTTCTGGTTGGGCATGTGACCAAAGAAGGTGCAATTGCAGGACCGCGCGTGCTCGAGCATATGGTGGATGCCGTGCTGCAGCTGGAAGGGGAGCGGTTCCACGCCTACCGTCTGTTGCACTCTGTCAAGAACCGCTTCGGCAGCACAAATGAAGTGGGTGTCTTTGAAATGACGGAACGCGGCATGGCGCCAGTTGCCAACCCATCAGAGTTGTTTTTGGCGGAACGGCTCCCTAACGCGGCCGGCAGCGCGATAGCGGTGCCGCTGGAAGGCAGCCGGCCTCTATTGGTGGAGGTTCAGGCCCTGGCCAGCCCGACTTCCTTTAGCCAGCCCCGGCGCACAGGCAATGGCGTGGACTTCAACCGACTGCTGCTGGTGACGGCTGTATTAAGCAAACGATTGGGCCTCAATCTGAGCGCCCAGGACATTTTTGTCAATGTGATTGGCGGGTTGCGTATCGGTGAACCGGCTGCAGACCTGGCGATCGCAGCGGCCGTCACAAGCAGCTATCGCAACGTGCCTATTGCTGCTGAGGCAGCGCTCATGGGGGAAGTCGGCTTGAGCGGAGAGCTGCGCAGCGTCAGTCATTTGACTCTAAGGCTGCGTGAAGCCGCCAAACTGGGCTTCACACGTGCGATTGTGCCGCGTCATGCGCTGCGGCGCAGACAGTCACAGCGGGACCAGATTTCGACGGCGGACGGCGCCGGAGCAGGCCCATCCGACTTTCCCTCGGAAATCGAAATAATCGGCGCGCGCACTGTATCCGAAGCCTTGGACGCGGCGCTGGTAAAGTAAAACGCCATCTAATGGAGTAATCTGATGTCCAAATTGACGGAAGTTGATCCCTATCAGGAGTTCATACGGGAGTTGTTTCACAGCGACGACGAAGAGCTGTCGCGATTGCAAGCCGAGGCGAAATCTGAGGGCCTGCCAAGCATAAGCATTGGTCCTGAGCAAGGCAAATTTCTGCAGCTACTGGTTCAACTGACCGGCGCGAAGAAGGCCCTGGAAATTGGTGTATTGGGCGGCTATAGCGGGGCATGGATCGCACGGGCGTTGCCGGAAGGCGGCAAGCTGATCGGACTGGAACTGGAGCAGAAGCACGCTGATTTTGCCTGCAAACAGTGGCAGCGGATGGGATTGGCCGACAAGATTGAGGTTCGGGTCGGTCCGGCGCTGGACACTTTACCTGATTTGGTGGATGAAGCACCGTTCGACCTGGTCTTCATTGATGCCGATAAGAACAACTACCCGGCATACCTCGATTTTTCGCTCAAGTACAGCCGGCCCGGCACGGTCATTGTGGGCGACAATGTAAGTATGGGTGGGAGCCTGGTGGATCCTGACAGGCAGGATTCGGACTGGGTGCAAGGTATGCGTAAATTTGCAAGTGCTCTCAGCCAGAACGGGCGACTGGCCAGCACGGTGGTTCCCTACTCTGACGGGTTGGCGATGGCGGTGGTGAAGTAGCGGCGCGGCATCTGGAAGCGGCGGTTCCAAATACCCCGTACCTGCAGAAACCATTTTGTTCGAAGGCGCCCGAATACGTCGAATCGTAACTACTAAGCCACAGTAGTTGACCAGCCAGTCATCCTTGGAACCATTCAGGCTCTGGGTGACGCAACTGGTGTACAGCCGCCGCCATGCTCGCCAGCCGATACGTTGCGAAGAAGGCACACGGTCGGTTAGGCATGTCTTTGTAGGGGGGCGTTGCGGGGGCGCAGCCCCTGCACAAGGGAGGCCGCTTGCGGCCGACCGCCCAAAATACAACAATGAGGGGAGAAAAGACACCTTTGCTCGCCTCGTTCAGGGTTGCGAATCAGTTGCGGCTGAGTAGTTACGTCGAATCTAGAAAAAGCTGAAGCGCGGCGTTATCCGTCGTGCTTCAGCTTTTTTGTTGCAGAGATTCGTTCTGTTCAGCGCGTCAGGAGCGGACCGAGCGGACGCCCTCCCAGAAGGTGAAAATGGGTGTGGAAGACTTCCTGGCCGCCGTTTCTACCGACGTTTGTAACGAGGCGCCATCCTTCGGACGCTGCTCCTTGTTGCACAGCCAGCTGTGAAGCGACCTGCATAATTCGCCCAAGGATTTCCGCCTGGGCGTCACCCATTTCTCCGACATCATTGAAGTGCTGATTCGGAACGATCAAGATATGGACCGGCGCCTGTTCCGAGATGTCCTGGAATGCAGTAACCAGTTCGTCTTGATAGAACTGATGGGAGGGAATTTCCGCCGCCACGATTTTGCAGAAAATGCAGTCATCGCTCATGTGCCACCTCGTTCTAACTTTCTATTGACGCTGTCGATCTTGTCCTGCATGCTTTGTTTGCGGTCGCTGCGCGTGCCAATCTTCAGGCTGGTTGAGATGCGGGGCGCGCCCATTTGATGCACGACTTCATGGCAACGCTTCACGGCAGCGAAAACTTCGTCCCACTCCCCTTCCACGTTTGTGCCGTATGCATGCATCTGGTGGCACAGTCCTTCTTCGTCGAGAATTCGCTCACAGGCGGCAATGTATTCGGACACTGAGACGCCTACGCCGATAGGGACGACGCAAAGATCTATCATTACTCTCATTGTGCTAACCTATCACGATGTTTACCAGTTTATCGGCAACTACAACGACTTTGCGTATTTGCTTGCCGTTCATCCACTTCTGCACGTTGTCTGAGGCGAGCGCCATCTGCTCCAGCTTCTCTTTGGCAGTATTGGGTGCGACGTTAAGTTTGTCGCGCACGCGACCGTTAACCTGGACGACGACGGTGATTTCGTCCTCTTTGGCCTTCTGCGGGTCGGCCTGGGGCCAGCTCTGCAGGTGAATGCTCCTGGCCTCGCTGCCGTCCGCTAACCTCTGCCACAGTTCCTCGCTGACATGGGGGAATACCGGCGCCATCATCAACAGCAGGGCCCGTACAGACTCCTGCCAAATGCCATGCTCTGCGCCGACGCTCTGAGAACTGGCAAAGGTCTGCTTGACTCTGATCAGATAGTTGTTTAACTCCATCAGCGCGGCAATGGCCGTATTGAAGCGGAAGCTACCGAAGTCTTCCGACACTTTCAGGATCGTCTGGTGCAGCTTGCGCTCCAAGCCCCGAACGTCTTCTTCGGTGGCCGGGCCTCCAGCGCCATTCGAACCTGGTTCGCCCAGAATGACGCTCCACACGCGGTAGAGAAACCGGCTCACTCCTTCAATTGCACTTGGATCCCACGGCCCCCCATGCTCCCACGGGCCGATAAACATCAGATAGCCCCGAACTGTGTCGGCGCCGTACTTGTCGACATATTCGTCCGGGTTGACGACGTTGCCGCGGCTCTTGGACATGCGCTCGCCGTCAGGACCGAGGATGATTCCCTGGTTGAACAGGCGCAGCATCGGTTCGTCAAAGTCGACTACGCCCATATCTCGCAACGCTTTGGTGAAGAAGCGCGTATAGAGCAGATGCATGGTGGCGTGTTCGATGCCGCCGGTGTACTGGTCGACGGGCAGCCAGTAGCTGCCGCGTTCGCCGTCCCAGGGCATGTCGTCAACTGCCAACGGCGCGCCCGCCTTGTGGTAGGGATCTACGTATGCGTACTGGTACCAGCTGGAGCACATAAATGTGTCCATCGTGTCCGTTTCGCGCTCGGCATTGCCCTGACATTGCGGACATTTGACGTAGCGGAAGCCTTCGTGATAGTTGAGCGGGCTCTCGCCGGTAGGCTTGAACTGGGCGTCGTCGGGCAGACGAACTGGCAGGTCTGCGTAGGGGACGGGAACGGTGCCGCAACTGGCGCAGAAGATCATGGGGATGGGCGTGCCCCACATGCGCTGGCGGCTGATCAGCCAGTCGCGCAGGCGGTAGTTGACGGCGCCGACGCCCTTCTCTTTTTCCTCCAGCCAGGCAATTGCTGCCTTTACGCTCTCACCTTCTTCTTTGCCGACGGGCGTGCCGTTTATCGGCCCGGAGTTTATCATCACGCCTTCGCCGGGCCAGGCAGATTCCAGGTCGTCGGCAGTGCGAACGTGACCGGCATCGCTGTCCGGGGGCGGTTGGACAACCAGCTGGATTGGCAGGTCGAACTTCTTAGCGAACTCGAAGTCGCGTTCGTCATGGCCCGGTACGGCCATGATGGCGCCGGTGCCATAGCCCATCAGTACATAGTCGGCGATCCAGACCGGAATCCGTTCGCCGTTGACTGGATTGATGGCGTAGCCGCCGGTGAACACGCCTGTCTTCTCTTTGTCTTCGGCGGTGCGGGCGATCTCGTCCAGGCGGCTCGCCTGTTCCACGCATTCATCGACCGCGCCGCGCTGCTCGTCGCTGGTGATCTTGTTTACCAGGGGGTGCTCCGGCGCGAGCACCATGAAGGTCGCGCCCCACAGAGTATCGGGGCGGGTTGTGAAGATTTCGATCGGGTCGCCTGCTTCGGTGACAAAGGTCACCTGCGCGCCGTCGCTGCGACCGATCCAGTTTGTCTGCATCACCTTGACTGGATCTGGCCAGTCGATGTTGTCGAGGTCGTCCAGCAGTTCCTCGCTGTAGTTGGTGATGCGGAACTTCCACTGGTTCAGATCTTTCTTGATAACCGGTGTGTCGCAGCGTTCACAGTGGCGGTCTTCGCCCCAGACCTGCTCGCGCGCCAAGGTGGTGTTGCACTTCGGGCACCAGTCGACCGGCGCGTATTCTCTGTAGGCCAGCCCCATTTCGAATAGCTTTAGGAAGAACCACTGGGACCACTTGTAGTATTCCGGGTCACAACTGATGGCTTCCCTATCCCAGGCCCACATCGCGCCCATGCGACGCAACTGGCCTTGCATGCGCTCGACATTGTTGTACGTCCACTTTTGAGGGTGAACGTTGTTCTGGATGGCGGCGTTCTCTGCCGGCAGGCCGAAGGCATCGAAGCCGATAGGGAAGAAGACGTTGTAGCCGTTCATGCGGCGGAAGCGGGCGGCGGCGTCGCTGGGCGTCATCGCATACCAGTGACCGGTATGCAGATCGCCTGATGTGTAGGGCAGCATGGTCAGTGCATACCATTTCGGTTGACCGGGCATTTCGACCGTGTCATAGAGGCCCTGTTTTTCCCAGGTTGCCTGCCATTTGGCCTCGATATCTTTATGTATGTACCTGTCAGACATTGTAAGAGTCTCCTGTCGCGGAGGGGTAGTTCAATGCGATTATTGTTGGTAGCTTTGATGATAACAAGAAGATGCGACGCAAGGCTAACATGCGCGCGGCGTTGCGAATCATGTTCCGCTAGTCTTAAGAATTGGTTGCGCCCGCTCAGGCACAGGGAAATCTGTTTGCAGTTCCCTTGCGCGGGCTAGCTAAGAGCGAGGAGGCCGCCGACGGAGTTGCCGTCGGTGGTGAAAAAGATGGGGATGCGAGAATTAATCACTGCGTTACTCATAATGGGGGCCAGTATATCACGTCATTTCCTAGACAGTCAAAGGGCGAGGCGCTTATATTTCTCCTTATGTTGCGAGTGCAACCTTGTGTTTACACTTGGAAGCAATCTCGTAAGAGTGAGGAGGGCAGGAATTTCTCTATGCAAACTTAACGCCCGATAGGAAGAAGCCTGACCCGGCTCCTGCTCTCGTCTACGACAACCAATGCGCCGGATGAGAGATCGGCCTCATGTTGCCGAAGTGCAGCGAGAACAGCGTCACCGAGACTATCCGGCATTACGTCGACAGCCCGAACCTGAATTACACTTGGTCCCGTTGCACGGGACAATGCCAGTAATGCGCCAAAATCAAAATCGTGTGTAAATACAACACTTTCGTGGGTTACGGTCCATTCTATAATCGTAGCGTCACTGGCCCGCGGGTCGCCGATCCTGGACAGATGAACTGCCGACCATCCATGGTTCTCCAGCAGAGAAATCCAATCAGGCGACGGGTTCATGTCGACCACAAGTTTCACGGTCATGGAATGGAAAGCGGAACTTCGCGCTCTTCCAGCCTCCATGCCGCATAAGCAAGAGATTGGTCGATATCTTCCCGCTCAAGATACGGGTAGGCTGCCAAAATCTCCTCGGCAGACCTCCCGGCTGCCAAGAGGCCGACGAGGGTTCCGGCCGTCACACGCAGCCCCCGAATGCATGCTTTGCCTCCCATCACGGATGGGTCAAGAGTGATTCTTGGAAACGCTTCCATTTTCTACCTTTCAGAGAGTGCGCCAAACGAGCGAACGCTTAATGCAAAGTCGTCGATTTAACAGCGCACAGTCGGCATGTATTTGGCGCAGCACTTTCAGAAGTCTCTCGCATGTCCTTCCCTTGTCTCCTGTCTTGATTGTAGCTACGATTCCAGGGGGTTGCAACTCCAACGGAAGGATTGCCACCTCATACAGGTGTGCTGCACAGAAGGAAAAAGCTAGAAAAAACGCTGGATTGACCCAACCTTTACAAGAAATGAAGGTCGTTGCTGAAAAAGTTGGTTGCATAGCCATCCACGGTGGGAAGGGGGATGCACGACACACAGGAGTAGGGAATTATGCACTTTAGATGGCAGCGCGCCAAGTTCAATTGAAAGTTCACCAGATTGTTGGAGAGACGGAAGGAGACACAGGTCTCCTAATCACTTCAGTCATTGAGAAGGTTGCATCTGCGCAACTTTCTGTTCTCAGTTGCTTTTGAAAGGATACGATTGAACTTGAACTACCCCATTCGACTCATCTCGGTCGATCTTGATGGCACACTGTTTCGCAGTGATAGCACGCCCGCGCCTGAAGGCGTGCGGCTGTTGCAGAGCGCTAACGGATTGGGTGTGAGGGTTGTCATAAATACAACCCGCAACATCGGCGGCGTGCGCAAACTTTGCAAGGCTTGGGGCTTTGGCGACCCGGTCATCTGTACAAACGGCGCGCAGATATTTGCGTCGCCCGAAGGGCCGGTGTGGGCGTCATTCACGATTCCGATGGAGGTCGCCCGTTCGGTTGCCCGGCTCGCGGATGAGCATGGCTGGGAGGTGAGCACAAGTGTCGGCAATCTGAGTTACTTGAGGCAGCGGCCCGGGCAGCCCCTCGGGCCAATTGAGCACTGGTCAGACGTAGGCAGGGAAGGGAAGCCGGATCTGCCCAGCTTGGTTATTGTGTCAACAAATGAAGAGGCATTGGTTGGCGACCCGATGCGAATGCTCCTTCACGAACCGGAGGCTATTGCCGCGGTGCAAGGGCTGACGGAACAGTTCCCACAGGACTGCCGAACTGAGACGTATTACGAGCCGGCCGGGCGTGTGCACTCGTTGTGCGTATTTCCGCGAGAGGCTGACAAGGGCTCGGCGCTGGAATTCGTTGCAAGAAAACTGGAGATTCCTCTCGCCCAGACGCTCGCGATTGGCGACAACACCAACGACATGCCGATGTTCGCCGCGGCCGGTGTTAGCGCGGCGATGGGTAACGCGACGCCTGAGGTGAAAGCTGCAGCCACTGTCGTCGGCCCGTCCAATGATGATGAAGGGGTGGCCTGGGCAGTCCGACGGTTCGCACTGCGGCGTCCCAATTGACATTGTGCGATTGTGTCAGATAACAGGAGACCAAGAGGGTCTACCAGCTTACGGGCGGAATGGCGCAGGTCTTACTGATCCACCACTGAACCGTCGGCATGAAGACGCGTCTGCACCGCCCGTGGGACGTAGGGATGACGCTCGGCTGCGTCCGAGACCAGTTCGATGCCGATACCGGGCGCGTCGGGGATGATGAGGAAGCCGTCCTCCTGGGTCAGAGCGCTCTTGACGATCTCGCTCTTGGGCGGTTCGTCCTCACCCGTGGGGTACTCCTGCAAGGCAAAATTTGGAATACAGGCGGCCAGTTGAATGCAGGCGGCGGTGCTGACCGGGCTGAGCGGATTGTGCGGAACTACTTGTACATGAAACGCTTCGGCCAGGGCTGCAATCTTCTTGGCGTGGCTCAAGCCGCCGACCATGCAGACGTCCGGTCGGACAAATTGCACGGCGCCGCGTTGCAAGAGTGCCTGGAACTCCCAGATGCTGTGCAGGCGTTCGCCGGTCGCGATAGGAATCCCGATTTTCGACGCCACTAGCGCCATCTCATCCAGATTGTCCGGCGTGACCGGGTCCTCGTAGAAGAAGGGATGGTAGGGCTCGATGCCCCGCCCCAAGACAATAGCCTCGCTGGGAGTCAGGCGGCGGTGGATCTCGATGCACAGGTCGACGTCGCGTCCGACCGCCTGCCGGTAGGCAGCCACGGTCTCGATGGCGTCCTCGATCATGTCGACGTGGGTCTTGAAGTAAGGCAGGTCGCGGCTGTCGTCGAGGAAGGGCGTCAGATGTCCGACGGCGGTGAAGCCCCGCTCTTTAGCGTCAACGCATCCGGCGATCAGCTCTTCCTTAGTCTGGCCAAAGACGTGATAGTAGACACGGGCCTTATCGCGCACTTTCCCGCCGAGAAGCTGGTAGGCTGGCACGCCGAAGTGCTTGCCGGCGA
The DNA here is from genome assembly GCA_002238445.1 of Caldilineaceae bacterium bin5. Lineage (GTDB taxonomy): Bacteria > Chloroflexota > Anaerolineae > Caldilineales > Caldilineaceae > Bin5. The sequence goes on along the minus strand of MPML01000003.1, from coordinate 132,760 downwards.
TGTCCCAGAGGGCGATGTCGACTGCGCTGAGCGCGCCCATAACCGCGGCGCCGCGAAAGTGGCTCCAGCGGTACAGGTACTGCCAGTGGTGCTCGATCCGCAGCGGGTTCTGACCGATCAGGTAGCGTTTGAAGGTCTCAACCGCGCCGGCAGATGCCTCAAGAAAACCCCAGGCGCCGGATTCGCCCAGACCGGTGATGCCGGCGTCGGTGTCCACCTCTACGAACAGATAGCGGTCTACAAAAATGGTGCGGACATCGGTGATCTGCATGGTTGTCTCCCACTAACGACTGTTCAGCGCCCAGTCCTTCGTCGTCAATCCGCTGCGGATGCGCCAGGCGAGAAGCGCCTGCAGTAACTCATCTTTTCTTTCAGCATGGGCAAGGGCATCCCACAGGTTATGAATCTCTTCGGGATCATTGACCAGGTCAAAGAGTTGACCGTAAGGCTCGTCGACGAAATGGACAAGCTTCCACTCGTCGGTGCGCGCCATGGTCATGTAATCAGCGGGCAGAGTTCCGTCGCGGCAATGCTCGGCGAAGACGATGTCTCGCCCAGCCCAGTCCTCGCCTGTCAGGGCGGGCAGTAAGGATTCGGCTTCGAAGTCCTCCGGCACATCCACTCCGGCCAACTCGAGTATTGTTGGGCCCAGATCGAAGAGCGAACAGAGCTGGTCCAACGAGCGTCCGCCGGTGAAGCGTCCCGGCGCCCACACGATCGTGGGCACGCGGGTGATGATATCGTACATGGTCCACTTCTGACTGTGGCCGTGATCGCCCAGGCAGTCACCGTGGTCCGAAGTGAAGATGACGACGGCGTTCTCCAGATAGCCTTGGTCTTCCAAGGCTGCCAGCAGCTCGCCCACTTTTTCGTCGATCATCGATACGTTCGCCATGTAGAAGGCGCGCTGGCGGTGGCGTTGTTCCGGCGTCGGGTCGAGGAGATGCACGACCGAATCGTGATCCACTTCGGAGTTGTGGACGCGCATTTCATGGAAGGGGGGAGGCTGGCCGGCGAGCTCCTCATTGGTCACGCCCTGGATGGGCAGATCCTTGTCCAGGTAGTCCTGGCTGAAACGGGGTGTGGGGTCGTAAGGGGGATGAGGCCCGGGAAAGCCCACCTGCAGAAAGAGCGGTCCATCAGGTTTGGGCTTGTTGCGAACCCACCAGGTCGCGAAATCGCCCACGAACATATCGGAGTGCAGATCCTCGGGCAACTCCCAATCGAAGGCGCCGAGGCTATCGCCATAGTCGGCGCGCTGGCGGTAGAGGACTCGCTGCTGTTTGACGTGTCCGCGGGCACGGAGGGCTTTGTCCCATTCGTCGTAGTAGTAGCGGCCTTCCAGGTAGCGGTCCTTGTTCTCGACGACGTAACGCTCGTGGAAGCCCAAGGGTGTCTCAAACGGAGAAGTGTGCATCTTGCCGACGTTGACACAGTGGTAGCCGCCGTCGTTCAGATCCTCTACCCAGGAGGAGGTCCAGCGGTCGCCGTTCTTGAGGATGCCGGTGGTGTGGGGATAGTAGCCGGTGAAGAGACTGGCCCGCGCGGGCGCGCACGAGGGGGCGGTGATATGGCAGTTGATGAAACTGACGCCTTCCCGCACCATGCGGTCGAGGTGCGGCGTCTCCATGTAGTCGAATCCCAGCGCAGCGATGGTGTCGAAGCGCTGTTGGTCGGTGATAATAAGAATGATATTTGGACGACTGTCGGCCATCCGGTTCGACTCCTATGTTCTTGTCACTACGTTACGGCGGCGCGCAGAACTTCCTTCTTTTTCTCAACGCGGAAACATTCATACTGGTTGTCATGCATAAAGCGACGAGCCAGGTCAATGGCCTGCTTTTCAGTTAGCAGGCCCTCGGAGATTTCTGCCTGCATTGCCCTGGTGAACCAGGTTCGGGCCTGCTTGGCGTAGGCGAGGGCCGCGCCCGGGTAACCGGTATCGCCGCCAAAGAGGAACAGCTTGTTGGCGGGCGCCGCATGGATGAAACGGCGGACAAACTCCATCGAGCTGTACGGGTTGATACTCCAGGCCCAGCAGAGGTCGGCGTAGACGTTGGGGTAGTGCTTGGCCAACGCGACCAGCTCTTCGGTATACGGATAGGCGATGTGCATGAGGACGAACCGCGCATCAGGATACTTTGCCAACAAAGGGCAGAGGTTGCCGCTGCGGATGTAATCCACGGGCATGCGGCTGTGGCCGGCGTAGTAGCCGGTGTGCAGCTTCATGGGTAGATCGTGTTCGATGCACAGCTCCACACCTCTGGCCCAGCACCAGTCTCCCAGGGTTAGCCTTGCTGTTTCGTCGATCGCTTCGCCGTCTCGCAAGTAAATGTCGAGGGCTTTGGCGGCCTCGGCGTCGCTGCGCTCTTGCCAGCGTAAGGTCCGATTGTAGGCGTGCTGCGATTTGACGGCGATCGCCGGCGTTGAAAATTCTTGAAAAATCGTTTCCATCACCCTTCGCAGAGAAGTGAGGTCGGACACTTCCAGGCCGGTATGTTTGGCGATTTCCTCGTGATTTGGCTTCCCCGAACACATTTCGGCCCAGGAGATATCATAGAAGAAAAAGTCGGGCCCTGAGCGATCCGGGGTGACCTGGATTGTAAATGCGTCGGTCTGGATGTGGTCCAAATTTGCCTCATCCCTGAGCAGGCGCAGGCGCTCGCCCGGCTGTAGGAAACCTGTGTTCTTTTCCTGGGCGGCGGCGATAGAATCTGGCGTCAGCTCTTCAATTCCGTACAGATCGCTGGCAATAATGCTTACGGCTTCACCATAGCCGGTATGTTGTACTCTGGCCCACGCTTCTTGTACTGGTGCAAAGCGGGCGGCCACGTCAGGGTCTGACGAGTCGAGCAACTTGTCGAGGGCCTCTTTAGAGGCTCCGGCTACGAACAGGTCGGCGGGGACGTAGTTTTGGAAAAGCTGACCCAAAATGTCAGGGCACTCTTCCAGATAGGACTCTTCTCCCCGCATGTGCTCGTGGGTATCCACGAGGGGAGTCTGCTGGATGACAGCGGCGATATCGGTTTGTGATGTCATGGAAACACTTAACTCGCTTTCAGCTTGGCCTGCCATTGCTTGCGAAATTTGCCGACTTTCGGGCGGATCACGAACAGGCAGTAGGGCTGGAATCCGTTGTCACGATAGTAGTTTTGGTGGTAGTCCTCGGCGATGTAGAAGGTGTCGAGAGGGGTCAGCTCGGTGACGATGGGGGCGTCCCAGATTTGCGGTGCGTAGTCGCGAATCATCTCTTCGGCCACTTCTTTCTGTTCTTCGTCATGGTAGAGGATGACGGAGCGGTATTGGGGTCCGACGTCGTTGCCCTGGCGGTTGGGCGTTGTGGGGTCGTGGGAGGTAAAGAAGACCTCCAGGATCTCACGAAAAGAGATTACAGACGGGTCGAAGGAGACCTGAATGACTTCGGCGTGGCCGGTTGTCTTTGAGCAGATCTGCTCGTAAGTCGGGTTAGCTACATGGCCGCCGGCATAGCCGGAAACGACTTGATTCACTCCGACTAACTCCTCATAGAGGGGTTCCAGGCACCAGAAGCAGCCCCCACCCAGGGTGGCAACTTCCAGTGAATTCGTATTATTGGACATAGCGTTCTCTCCCTATCAAATGTCTTTGCAATGAGACCATCCGCCAGTCCCAGTCGCGTTGCCTCATTGACCAAGGCGTTAATCAGTTACCATGTTATGAGATCAGGGTAGGGTCATACTGGCGGCTAATGGCTCTTGGCGCAGGCAAACTGTATCAATGTAGATGGCTTTGCCAGGCGAAAGTATCTTACCCCAGATGGAGACGGAGTCCAACAGGGTCTGACAAAAACAAAATGGCTCTTTCAGAATTGCAACGACTTGCGAAGTGGACAATCTGTGATATGTTTCTGGCGCAAACGGACTGTGGCTGGCGTTGAATATCGGCCACAGGTCATTGACCTCAATTCCAGATACCATTACAGAAGGAACGCCACCATGATTCGAATTGCAGAGATGTTGCCGGCGCAGCCATCCCCTTTGTGGACGCTCGTCAAACAGTGCGGCGTAAACAAGGCCGTAGGCCAGATGGATATGTCAACGATCGATCATCCGGATCCGGACATGAAACCGTGGGGATTCATGAGCCTAGCCAGGGTGAAGAGCGCCTACGAGAACGCCGGTTTTCGCCTCGAGGTGTTGGAGAGCCGCCCGCCGCTGGAGAAGGCCAAGTTGGGATTACCGGGACGCGATGAGGAGATCGAGACCGCGTGCGAGTTAATCCGCAACATGGGCCGTTTGGGCATTCCGGTCTGGTGCAGCGAATGGATGCCCATATTCGGCTGGATGCGCACGGCGACGACGATACCGGAGCGTGGCGGTGCGTTGGTGACCGGTTTTGACTATGATGTGATGCGTAATGCTCCGCTGACCGAACATGGCGAGGTCAGCGAAGAGCAGCTATGGGACAACCTGAAATACTTCCTGGAAGCTGTTGTGCCGGTGGCCGAAGAGGCCGGCGTGAAGCTGGCGATGCACCCTGACGACCCGCCGCTGTCGCCGATCCGGGGACTGGGCCGTATCATGCGCAGCGTCGAAAATTTCCAGCGGTTGATCGATCTGGTTCCCAGCCCGGCAAACGGAATATGCCTGTGCCAGGGAAACTTTACGCTAATGACTGATGACCTGCCTAAGGCGATCCGTCACTTCGGCGCCCAGGACAAGATATTTTTTGTCCATTTCCGCGATGTGCGGGGGGCGCCGGAAAAGTTTAACGAGACCTTCCACGATAACGGCAAGACTGATATGCTCGCCTGTATGAAAGCCTACCGGGATATTGGCTTTAGCGGCGTGCTGCGGCCCGATCATGTGCCGACGATGGAAGGCGACAGCAATGAGGACGCCGGGTACTCGTCGATCGGCAGGTTGTATGCCATTGGCTACATACGCGGCCTGCGGCAAGCTGTTTATGAATCTTAGTAACTCACCCTCTTACATTTCCAGCATCCACTGGAAGATCATGTCTTCGAAATCGGGCAGCTTTTCGTGGCCGTAGTCGGGATAGATGACCGTCCGCTTGGAGGAGGTGATCTTATTGAAGGCCGCGTATTGTGTGGAAGGCGGGCAGACCTGGTCCATGAGACCGACGCCCATCAGGACCTCGCCGCGAATGCGGGGCGTCAGATTCTGGACATCGATATAGCCCAGTCGGGTGAAGACCGCTTCCTCACGCTCGTGGCGGGGGTCGAAGTTGCGGAACCATTCGCGCAGTTCGGCGTAGGCGTTCTGATCCAGGTCGAGGTCCCATACTCGTTTGTAGTCGCACAGAAAGGGAAAGATCGGCGCGGCCCGATTTACGCGCGGCTCCAGCGAAGCGCAGGCAAGCGTGAGCCCGCCGCCCTGGCTGCCGCCGGTTGCTCCTACGCGGGAGGCGTCGACGTCGTCCATTTGCATCACGATCTGTGCCAAGCGGGCAGTGTCGAGGAATGTATGCCGATATAGCAGGTCATCAGGCTCGCCGGCGAGCCCGCGCACGATGTGTCCTCGCAGAGTCCAACCGGGAACGCCGCCTACATCTTCGGAACGCCCGCCGCCCTGACCGCGGCAGTCTAACGCGGCGACCGTAAAGCCGGCGGCGGCGTAGCCCAGCTTGCTCTGCCAGTCACCGGCGTTACCGCTATAGCCATGGAACATGAGCACCGCAGGATGGGGCTCTTGTGCGTCGCGAGGGCGCAGCAGTTTGGCGTGCACGCGTGCGCCGCGCGTTCCCGTGAAATAGAGATGGAAACATTCTGCATAGGGCGCCTGGAATTCAGATGGGACAAGCTCCACTTCCGGGTCGACCGACGCGAGTTCGGCGAGGGCTGCGTCCCAGTAATCGTCGAAGTCGTCTGGGCGTGGGTTGGTGCCCTGGTAAGAGGTCAGTTCAGGCAGTTTCATATCAAAGAGCAGAGGCATGGCATTTTCCTTCGTGTGGATTCTGGGGACAGTTAGGCAAAGCAGACTCGAGCTTTCTTTACTTGCCACTCCTATTGTCGCGTTAGAGGGACATTGGCTGCAAACACGGCACAAGGTGAAGGGCAACCCCCGGGAAGAGGCGGCATCCTGTTGTTGGCCGTGAAACTGCCGAGCCTGCAACTACTTGCACACCAGCTTTTTGATGTGTCAACCAGGCATTTGTGTGCTGAAAAGTCTTGACCTGTGAGCCCTAATCGGGTAGGATATGCTCGTTCCTTGCCACTCGCCATTCAGGCACAGGACCCTCTTCCCGGCTCCCGGACGCCCAGCCAGTACATACGGCCTCGATGGGTAAGAAATTCAGAATCAGATGGGCAGGTCCTTGGTCTACATACTTTGCTTGTAACTACTAAGCCTTATACAGTGCCTGTCTTGACCAGCCCGTTATCCTTGCCGCCATTCAGGCAATCTGACTGCGTGTTCGGTTGGCGGCAGCCAGGTTGCTGGAGCCGCACGGCTGGAATGCGCACACAAGGTCGGAACTGCAGTTTTTAGTTTTCAGTTTCTAGTTTTCAGTGGAACACCAGTCGTCAGGGGAACAGCGGAGATTAGCGGTCGATGGTCGGTGGGTTGAGGCGGCAAGTGGGGGAGGATACACTGTTGGCTAGACACGCTGCTGGAGCCGCACGGCTGGAATGAGCACACAAGGTCGGTGAGGGCTGGTTTTGTGGGGGCGCTGCCCCTGCACAAGGGAGGGCCGAAGGCCCGACCGCCCATAATAAAGTAGAGAGATGAGAACGCACCTTTACTCGCCTCAGTCAGGGACGCAAATTGGTTGAGGCTGAGTAGTTAGGTAATGTATTATCAACGGCTTGCGTTCAGAGATGCTGCTTTGACGACCAATTTCGGCACGTATTTGCCCAAGAAGAGGGACCGGAACATGGTTGTTTCGACCAATCTTCTATCATATCGGATTGCAGTTCACTTCCCCTTCAGCCAGCTGGCAGCGCGTCCATCTGGCTAAACAACAGCGGATGACACTCTGTCGGCGGGCATTTCCGCCCGTTCCCCTTTCCATCGCATACAGTTGGCCAGCGCCGCGCCCTGGAGGGAGACGGGCACGGAATTCAGTGCAAACTTGATTCAGGTTGGCCACAAATGCGTTGTCGCCGTTGTCTTTTGAGTGCACACGAAGAGACCGATATCGGACGAATTCAAACAGTCAAAAAGAGAGATTAGCGACATGAAATCAGAATCATCGGCGTGGGATGCTTTGAAGTTTCGTTGTATCGGACCGCCGCGCGGGGGACGCGTAGTCGCAGTCGCAGGGCACCCGACGCAGAAGCACGTATTCTATTTTGGAGGGGTGGCGGGTGGCGTATGGAAGACTGTTGATGGCGGCCATTACTGGGAAAACATTACGGACGGACAGTTCGACGTTTCATCGGTCGGCGCACTTGCAGTCTCCGAGTCCGACCCGAACGTCATATACGCGGGGACCGGAGAGTCGACGATCCGGCTGGACGTTAGCTGGGGCGATGGGGTCTACAAGTCGACCGACGGGGGCGAGACCTGGAACAATGTTGGTCTGCGGGATAGCCATCATATAGGGGAGATCCGGATTCACCCGCAGAATCCCGACATTGTTTACGTGGCCGCGCTGGGCCACGCGTTTGGGCCGAATGACGAGCGGGGCGTCTACCGCTCTTATGACGGGGGCGGGACGTGGGAAAGGGTCCTTCATGTCAGTGACAAGGCGGGCGCGGTCGACCTCACTCTGGATGTCACCAACCCCCGCATTATGTATGCTTCTGTCTGGCAGGTGTACCGCAACTTCTGGGAGCTGGCCAGCGGCGGTCCGGACAGCGGGCTATGGAAGTCGACGGACGGCGGTGACAGCTGGACCGACATCAGTCGCAATCCCGGCCTGCCACAGGAAGGGATTCTGGGGAAGATTGGCATTTCGGTCTCTCCAGCCCAGCCCAACCGAATCTGGGCAATTGTCGAGGCGGAGGGCGAAAAGTCCGGGATATACCGGTCGGAGAACCGCGGTGCGAGCTGGGAGCATCTGACCAACAACCAGGACCTGCTGAACCGGCCCTGGTATTACCTGCACATTTTCGCCGATCCACACGACCCGGACACGGTTTATGTCAATAACCTGAAGATGTGGAAGAGTGTGGACGGCGGCAGGAACTGGAACGAGATAACAACGCCGCACGGGGACAATCACGACCTGTGGATTGATCCTGCCGACCCGCAGCGGATGATAAACGGCAACGACGGCGGGGCCTGTGTCAGCTTCAACGGCGGTGAAACCTGGAGCACTATTTACAATCAGATGACGAGCCAGTTCTATCATCTTGATGTGGACAATCAGTTGCCCTACCACGTCTACGGCACGCAGCAGGATAATTCCAGCATTGCTGTGCCCAGCGCCACTGAGAAGGGAGCGATCCCGTGGGGTGACTGCTACCCGGCCGGTACTGGCGAGAGCGGATACATTGCGGTCAAGCCCGACGATCCCAACATCGTATACGTGGGCGCGGTCGGCTCTTCGCCTGGCGGCGGCGGTGCACTGCAGCGCTACGACCACCGCACCAAGCAGATCCGGCTTGTGACGGTCTGGCCGGAACCGTTCAGCGGGTTTGGGCCCAAAGAGATGAAGTACCGCTTCCCCTGGACCTTTCCGATTACTTTCAGTCCACATGACACCAATGTGCTTTACACGTGCGGCAATAACGTTTTCCGCACGACGAACGAAGGCAGTTCCTGGGAAATACTGAGCCCGGATTTGACCCGCAATGACGAGAGCAAGTTGGAGGCTTCAGGCGGGCCGCTTACGTTGGATACGAGCGGCGCGGAGCACTACTGCACGATTTCAGTGTTTTTCGAATCTGCCCACAGAGAGGGCCTGTTCTGGGCGGGCAGCGATGACGGGCTAGTTCACATCAGCGAGGACGGCGGCGACAGTTGGCGCAACGTCACGCCACCAGACCTGCCTGAATGGAGCTTGATAACGGTCATCGAGCCGAGCGCACACGATCCTGAGACGGTCTATGTGGCAGCCACGCGGTATAAGCTGGATGACTACAGGCCCATTCTTTTCAAGACTACCGATATGGGTGAGAGCTGGCAACGGATCGACGCTGGCTTCCCCCAAAATGAGATCACGCGTATGTTGCGTGCGGATCCGGTAAAGGCTGGTCTGCTCTATGTTGGAACGGAGTCTGGTGTTTTCGTTTCTTTCAACGACGGCTCTTCCTGGCAAAGGATGCCGGGCAATCTGCCGGTTGCGCCGGTCTACGATATGCAGGTCAAGGAGGATGACCTGGTGGTGGCCACGCATGGCCGCTCATTCTGGATTCTCGATGATCTCACCCCTCTGCGCCAGGTCGATGCGCTTGACAGCGCGGACGAAGCCGCGGCCCGACTGTTTCCGCCGCGCAGGACACTGCGGCGCTGGCTGCCCTGGAGTGTAGAAGGAAAACGGGGCGATGCCCGCAACTATGCTTTGGCCTTCGGCCAGTTGATAACCTTCCGCGATGAGGACGACGATAACGGCGGCGACATCCGACGTATTCTCGACGGTGGACAGAATCCACCTCAGGGCGCGATTATCTACTACACGCTGCCGCAGAACGCGAAGGATGTCTGCCTGACATTTCTCGATGGGGCAGACAACGAAATCCGCTCTTTCGGTCCCAAACCGGCAAGAGAAGAAATGGAAAAAGAGCAGGAGGCGAATCCCTCTGTACAGTACGTTTCGACCAAGGCCGGCCTCAATCGCTTTGTCTGGTACATGCGTTATGCCGATGCTGAACAGTTGCCGGGTGACGCTTTCACCGAGAAGAGCGTGACCGGAGCCTTGGCGCCGCCTGGGACTTACCAGGTGCGTTTGACGGTGGACGGTGAGAGCCAGACTGAGCAGTTTGAGGTTTACATCGACCCCAAAGTGGGCACCAGCCAGGAGGCGATGCAGGCCCAGTTCGACCTGTGGCAAGAGGTGAATGCGAAGCTGTCCGAGACCCATAAGGCGGTCAAACGTTTGCGGCGGGCAAGGGAACGCGTGAAGACGATGGCCGAAATGGTTGCGGACAGCGGTGCGGATGAGCAGACGAAGAACGCGGTCAATGAGAGGGCGGATCAGATTGCCGAGCAGCTTGGAGAGGTGGAGAGGCAACTGGTTCAGCCGGACGCAAAGGTGAATTTTGACAAACTGCGGCTGCGCACGATGCTGAACGCCAAGCTGCACAATCTTGTCAGTGTAATCTCTGCGGCAGACGCCGCGCCTCCGCAGCAGGCCCATGACGTGTTCGACGCAGTTGGCATGCAAGTCGATGCTCAGTTAGACACACTGGATTCGATCCTGGGCGAAAGTGTAGCCGACTTCAACGCTGCGGTGCAGGCGGCAGACGTGCCGCCGGTGGTGGTCTAGAGAATAGGAAATGCGCGTACCTTTCGCGATCCGGAAGAGCGCAGGCGCGCCTGCGCTCTTTCAGATCACGCTGGCCGATTTCATTGTTCGCAGTGCCTATCAGATGGGCAAGACGCCCTTGCTGCCGATCTTCGCGGCATCACTAGGGGCGTCAGATGCATTGCTGGGGCTGATCGTCTCTGTCTCGACGCTCACGGGCATTGCGACGAAGCCGCTCTTTGGGTTGCTTTCGGATCGAATGGGCCGACGGTTGTGGCTTATTATCGGCACGCTAATTTTCGCGGGCGTGCCTTTTCTATACGCGCTAATAGAGACGCCAGGCCAGCTGATCGCCATTCGCCTGCTGCATGGAACTGCCACAGCGATCTACGGGCCCGTGACAGTGGCTTATGTGGCTGAACGCGGTGGCAAGCGGAAGGCAGAGCGACTGGGCTGGTTTGGAATGGCTCGCAGCGGCGGTTACCTGATCGGACCGGTGGTGGCAGGCTGGTTGCTGCTGTCGCTGGATCCGGTAGCGGTTTTCACGCTCATCGGCGCGCTGAGCATGGCGGCGTTCATACCGGTGCTGGCGATGGGAGGCGACGGGCCGGTCCCGCAGAAGGCGGCCCTTCCTCGCACCAACCGCTCCAGCGATAAACGAGAGTCTGGACTTTTCTCAGTACTGGCCTTTCGGGGACTCTTGAAACGGCAGAAGGGATTGTTGGGCGCGCCTGCCGTGTGGCTTTCCGGTGCCTTGGAGGCCGCCGTCTTCGTTGTAACCTATGTCATAAGGGCTTTTTTGCCGGTCTACGCGTTGACCGCGGGATACTCGACAGTTGAGATTGGCCTGTTTTTTGGCGTCCAGGAAGGCGCATTCATTCTGATTAAACCTTGGGGCGGCCGGCTGGGAGACCGGTTAGGCCATGTGCGCGCCGTGTCGCTGGGCATGATCTGCCTTGCTCTCTCGCTCCCGTTCCTGCCGACAGCCGCGAGTACCATAGGCCTGCTGGCGGTTGCTGTGGCGATGGGCGCGGCCCAAGCTCTGATCTTCCCTGCAACTGTAGCTCTGATCGCGGAGCAGGTGCCGGCAGATCAGGTTGGAGCCGGCATGGGACTGGCGGGTTCGCTCAAGAACGCGGGTAAGGTTGCGGGCCCTCTGCTCGGCGGGATATTAATCGTAAGCTTGGGCTATGTCGGTATGTTCTGGATGCTGGCGGGAGTCTTGCTGGCCGGCGCGCTGGCCCTTTTCATTCGCATTCATGTTATCGAATTCTCGTTGCCTGCGAAGGCGCAGAGAGTCAAGTCATGAATGCGTGTCTATTCGATTCGCGCTTGCCGGACGGTTGAAGCCAGTAGCATTGCGAGTTCCAGTGTGAGTGCGGCCGAGCCGACCAGTAGGGTTGCCCGCAGCCCGACAGTCTCGCCCAGAAGGCCGCCGATAAATGCCCCGATCGTCGCCACCCCAAACAGCACAAAGCGCCTGGCTGCGGTCACGCGCCCCAACAGGCGAATGGACGTAATTGTCTGGCGCAGGCTAATCTGATTGACGAAGTATATGGTGCTGCCCAAGCCGACCAACGCCTGTGAAGTGCCTACGGTGACAACCTCGGCCCCGATCAGGTCGGCACTCGCGAGCAGCAGGCTTCCCGCGATCCACAACAGTTTGCCCACAACGAGCGCCCTCCCAGCCTGCAAAAACCGAGCCGCGTTTCCGGCGAGCATGGCGCCCACCAGAGAACCGACGCCTCCGCAGGCCGCGACAATACCAATGACAGAAGGGGTAAAATTCAGTTGATTGACCAGAAAGAGCATCTGTACTGCAGCTGAGAGCGCACCGGCCAGCATACCAAGGCTGGAGGTGACAGTAAGCGCTCTCAACAGTGGGGTTCGAAGGAGCTCGTAAACACCTTCGCCAACTTCTCGACCGATGGAGACAACGGCCGAACGGATCAGCTCTTTAGGCCCTTTGGTATCATCGACGTCTGGAGGCGCCTCTTCAGTCGGCTCTTCTTCGGAGACTCCGCTTAACGCCAGAGCAGAGATGAGATAGGAAACAGCGTCGACCAGAATGGCTTTGGGCGCGCTGAAGAGCTGCACCAGGCCGCCGGCGGCGGCCGGCCCGGCGATAGCGACAACTGCATCACTGGTCGAGAGGCGGCTGTTGGCCTCTACCAGCTCGCTTTTTTCCACCAGCGCGGGAAGGACCGAGATTGCGGCAATCTGGAAAAAGACGGTCAGTGTGCCGGCCGCGAAGGTTACAATCCAGATCTGAAGAAAAGAGAGGTTTCCCAGCCAAGCGGCTGCGGGAACGGAGACCAATAGCAAGGCCCGACCGAGATCGGCCCACACCAATATTGGGCGGCGGCGGACCCTATCCACCCAAACGCCGGCAAAGAGGCCGAACAGCAGGTTGGGAAGAGAACCTGCGGCTGCAAGCAGACCCATCTCTGAAGGTGTAGCCCCCAGCACGAGCACGGCGGTGAGAGGCAGGGCTACTGATGTGATGGCAGTACCAGCGCCGGATGTGACGTGCGCGACCCAGAGCTGCGTGAAGGAACGATTTTTCCAGAGGCCGCTGGACTGTTTCATTCGTCCGCCCGCAGCGGTTCCAACACCAGGGAGCGCGCGATCCAGTCTTTGACTGCGCGTGCCGAATCCTCAACAGTCGTGTCTGTGGTATCCAGAAGAGTTACTCCTGGAGTTTGCAGCGGGCCCTCTTTTTGCAGCCAGCGGTTGAAGTCAAGCTGTTCCTGCAGCTGTTCCGGTTGGCCGCTCTTGCGCCAGGCGGGCCGCGCTCGGAGCCGCCGTTGCAACTCATTATGGTCACAGACCAGGGCCAAGTAGTGCGTGTGGCTGAAGTAACGCCGCTCCACGCATTGTTCGACATTTTCGGGAACCGCCAGGCCAGCACCGAAGAGCGTAACAGGCCGCCTGCTTTGGCCTATGTTTTTGGCCAGGCGCAGCCATGTCTCGAAGAAGCGTCGGTGGCCAGCAGGCGGTTTTTCAAACTCCTGCAGCCAGAGGAGATCGGCTTCCAGGAGCACGGCGGCGGAAAAGCAACCTGCCAGTTCCTGTAGGATGGCGTTTTTTCCGGTCGCGCTGGCTCCGCCGATGAGCAAAAGGGGCAGGCGCAGAAAAGTGTGCGCATGGCCGCAATGCTTACAGGTAGCCACGGCGGCCAGTTTTTCATCCTGCAGGTTGACATGGGCGCGGGACTCTGAAGCATGGGTAACGCGTGTTGGACGGGTAACCAATTTGTCCACACTGTAGAGGCCGCAGTGGGCACAGACATTGAACATTGGGGAGTTTTCACTCTTTCCTGATTGGCAGTTCGAAGGCGTTCCAGGCAGATACAAATAATGGCTGCGACAGTCGGCGCGAGTTGCCGGTTCCTGGCTTGCATATTATCATGGACGCGGTGGAGGGATGAAGACTCTTTGTCTTCACTCCCTCTTTGTATATTGGCCTTCTATTGTGAGGTGGGACAGTCGCATAGGACACTTCGAACAAATCGCCAGGTAAGACGACGCCCTTGGTTGTCTTCCCCACCTTGCCAGCTTGGCCGCGTTTCAGTCATCCAACTATTGCTATGATCATCGATAGACGAGCACTTGCCGCTTCGCGAGCGGGATTCAAACGTGAATTACTGACCAATACGGTGTTCCTGGTGGCAGGCGGCCACTTTCTGCTGGAGCTTTTTCACCAGTATTTGCCGGTCTTTTTTCCGCTCTTCCGCGCCGAGTTCGGGCTGAGCTACGGGCAGATTGGCATGGTGACTCTGGTCGGGACGACGACGATGTCGCTGGGCCAGCCGCTGTTTGGATACTTCATCGATCGCTGGGATGCCCGCCGTATCGCGTCGTTGAGCGTTGTCTGGCTGGGGCTGATAATGGCGGTGCTTGGTTTCAGCACCAACTATTGGACGCTGTTGGTGGGCGTTGCGCTGGCGGGATTTGGGTCAGCGGCATTCCACCCTGCGGGCGCTTCGGTGGTCACTAAGGCAACCGAGGCAGGCAAGAGGGGGCGAGCCGTCTCTTTCTTCGCGGTAGGCGGGAATATTGGATCAGCGGGCAGCCCATTGCTGCTGGCGGTCGGGTTCGGACTGTTGGGGCTGAAGGGAACGATGGTCCTGCTTCCTGTCGTCATCCTGGCCGCCATTTGGCTGGTCGGCGGGCTGGGGCGGGAGAGCAGCGGTGACAGGGAAGCGCATCGGCAGCGCCAGTCGCGGGCCGGGCAAGGCTTCCTGTTGGGGCTGGTCCTGATCACGATGGTGGCGATGACCCGCGCCTGGTTCCAGCTCAGCCTGACGACCTATCTGCCTACTCTGCTGGGGGATCGCGGCTTTTCGGTTGTATATGGTGGGCAGATGCTCTTTGTTCTGTCGCTCTTGATCGGCGTGGGCAGCTTATTTGGCGGCATCCTGTCCGATCGATTCGGCCGCTGGCAGGTCTTGCTGGCCTGCTTCGCCTTGCTGGGGCCGGCATACTGGCTCTTCTTACACGCGGGGGGCAGTCTACAGTTCATTTATGCGGGCGCAATAGGTTTTCTGTTGGGATGCACCTACCCGACGACTGTTGTCGTCGCCCAGGAGGTCTGGCCGCGTGGTATGGCGATGGCGTCGGGCATGGTGATGGGATTGGGCTGGTGGCCTGGCGGCCTGGGCGCGACGCTCACGGGTTGGCTGGCGGACCAGATGACTCTGGATACGGCACTTGAGGGCCTCGTCCTGGCGCCAGTTCTGGGAGCGCTACTGATGGCGGTCTTTGCAGTGGCACTGTACAGGCGCGACAGGTCATCGATAGTTAAGACGGAACCAACCTCCGCAGGATAGGAGTTTCACGATGTCATCAGCTCTCCCTGTATTACTAGACGTAGACACCGGCGGCGACGACGCGCTGGCGCTGTTGCTGGCGATGGCGTCGCCGGCACTGGATGTACGCGGCATCACCTGCGTGGAAGGCAACTGCCCGCTGGAGCAGGTTGTCGTCAATACGCTTACGCTTCTGGATGCGATTGGGGCTCCTCCGGTTCCAGTCGCCGTTGGGATGAACGGGTCGATCATTGATGACGGCCTGCCTCCTCCAGCTCTGCACGGCAGTGACGGCATGGGCGATCTCGGCCTGCCGAAGCCGCGGCGCAACGCGGTCGATGTCCACGCGGTCGAATTCCTGCGGCGAACTCTGGCCGACGCACGTGAGCCATTGACGATGATCTGCCTGGCTCCCCTTTCCAATATTGCGATGCTGCTGCGGATGTATCCACAGATTGCAGAAAAGATCGCGCGGCTTTATGTGATGGGGGGAACTTACGCCTCGCCGGGAAATGCTACGCCGGCGGCGGAATTTAACATTCGCTGCGACCCGGAGGCGGCCGCCATCGTGCTTCACGGCGGGCTGCCCGTTACTCTGTATCCCCTGGATCCTTTTATGCAGGTGTGGTTCACTGAGAGTGAGGCGAGAGCCTTGGCGGAATCTACGAGTGCGAGCGCACGTATAGCCGGCGGTATCGGGCTGCACTATTGTCGGTTTTTCGGGGCGGAGTATTCGCTCATCGGTGACGCTGGAACGGTTGCCGCGGTGATCGATCCGGAGGGTGCAACAGTGGAACGCTGGCCTATGCGGGTGGAGTTGTCGGGCAGCGAAACGAGGGGAGCGACCGTTTTCGACAGGCGCAGCGCAAGGCAACGCGACTATGACGATGCGTTGTGGAAAGGTCTGGACGTAGTCACAGAAGTAGACGCGCCCCGCTATAGGCGACTGATGGCGTCTGCCTTGGGCGCAGCACATGTATTGGCGGAATAGAGGCGTGCTTGCAGGTCCGCACGCGCCAAGGTCGTCTGCAAATCCTCGCTTTCAGACTGAACGCATGTAAACCCAACTACAAACAAAATATCTCGTCGACTGGCCAACTGCTACTCCAGCAGTGATTCGGCATTGGCGCGAAAGATCTTGTGGCGTACTTTTTCGGGAAGAGCCAGGGTGTTGAGCAGTTTCTGCATACGGTCGTCGAAGTGGTCGCGACCGAAGAGCAGGCGGTCCTGGAATTCGAGCAGGAATGGCTCTGACGATGCCCCGCTGTCTGGAGAGAAGGGGTCGGATTCGAGCTGGCTGAAATCGCGAGTGAGAGCGGTGAAGGCGGAGCCGGCTGAGAGGTCGGCGTAGAGGTTGGGATAGGTGCGGAAGAGGTTGAAGAGTCTGCCGCCTGGTAGCACCGGGCCTTTGGGATATCCGACCTTGTCGAACTGATCGTCGCCGGAGATGTGTGAAAGAGGCCGGGTGCGTGGCCGATGAAAACGGTATCTGGGCAGGCCTGCAGAGCGCGTTCGAAGGCGTCGATGCTGCCGCCGTACCACCAGTCGGTGCGGGGATAGCGGCTGCCGGTAGGGATCGGGTAGTCGATGTGGAAGGTGACGGGCAGCCCCTTCTCGCCACAGAAGCGGAACAGCCGCAAAGCGTCGGGGTTGTCGTAGAGCATGCGCAGCTTGATTTCGCCACAGACCTGCACGCCGTGAATTTCGATGGCGGCTTGCAGCTGATCGATGGCTTCGGGACGGCGGGGGTCGGGGGCGTAGCCTAGAACGAAACGATCTGGGGCAGCCTGCTTGTATCGCAGGCAGGAGGCAAACGGGACTGGATAGGCGCGGCCGTCGCCAAAGTGCATCGCCTGGTAATAGCTGGCCGGATTGTACTCATCTGGCGGGCACTCCCAAGTAAGCAGCCAGGTCTTGTCGATGCCGTAGCGGTCCATGTTGGCCAGAAACTTCGGCAGGTCATGGCCGAGCCAGTCGGGGTGGTTGTGCGCGTCAATGATGGTCATGTTTTCTTACTGCATTACGGAGGCCACCATGCCTACAAGGGCAATGGCCAAACATGCTACCAGGGCCAATCCGACCAGGAGCGGTGCGACGACAACAACTACGGCTCTGCCTTGTGAAAGCTGATATTCTACCTTTAGGGCAAAGTAATTCAGCACAATCTGGTAAATCCCAAGAATGGCACCTAAGCAGCCTCCCACGGCCGGCAAGAAACCTAGTATGGATCCGACGATGATTATCGGCGCGCCGAAGGTGGCATAGAGATAGGCATAGCGGCCGTATTGCCCGCGCCCACCCAGTACGGAGGCGACAACATGGTAGATGCCTACGCCAATAAGGAAAGTGATTGGTCCAAAAAAGATGAAGGAGAGGCTTAGAAAAGACCCACCGGGCGTAGCGTTTTCAGTGATAGGCCCGAGTTCTCCTTGGAGTTCTGTCGGTAACATCTCCATGATCTGACCGACTCCACCTAATGGAGACGAAAAAATCTGGGCTTGCAGCGTTCCGAGCAGGGCCGAGATGACCGAGGCCAAGATCATCCAGATGAGCGCGGTCTTCAGCGTCGCCGAGGATTTCTCTCTTTCGGCGGTGAAAACTTCTTCGCCGGGCTTGGTCAATACATTCACCCAGGTTTGGAAGATCGAGTTGACGTCCATAGGTATCTCCTTATGACAGATGTGCCCGCTTGGCTCTGTAGAGCCTCGATCTCAGGTGCCCCGAGTGTGCAGGGCAGCAATTGGGGATCCCGTGCACATTATGTGGGAAATAGGCGACGAGAGCAAGGGGCGGGGAAACTTACTTCAGAATCTTGCAGCCCTAATCAACCAAGGAAGCCAAAGTTGTACATCGTTCCCCCGACCAGCGCGGTTCCCCCACCAACGAGAAGCGGACCTACGAGGATAACCAAAATCGCCCGACCGCGAGGCAATCCGTATTCAACTCTTGTGGCAAAGTAGGCAAGTACTAACTGGTAGATCGACAGAATGAAGACAGCCAGGCAAATGAGGAAAGGTACGAGGCTTACCAGTGCCATGGCAATTGCGAAAGGGGCGCCGAAAGTAGCATTTAGATAGGCGTAGCGCCCAAACTTTTCTGAGCGAGTCTCACCTGACGGCTCCAGACGGATACGATTTGATCCGAGTAGAGATGCGACCAGATGCTGAATTCCGACCGAAATGACAAATGTAACAGGTGTTGTCACTATGCCAGTCAGAATTTGCGTGGTTGACCTCTGCGGAATCGAGTTCAAGATAGCGAGAAACTCTGAAGGCGACAGGACTTCAGACGGCAACATGCTCTCCGGGGAGGAAGGATAGAGTTGCACTTGCAGCAGTTCAAGGAGAACGACGACTGCGCCAGCTAGAACCATCCAGATGAGCGCGGTCGACAGGGTCGCGGATTGTTTGTGGCGTTCGGCCTCGAAGAACTGTTCTCCGGGCTTGGTCAAGACCGTTACCCAGGTGTGGAACATCGAGAGGAGATCGAGCGTCATTTTGAGCCAGGAGAATCGTACTCAAACCGGCGCCAACGAGATGGCCACCAAGTGGAAGGGATGTACTACTCCTTCGACAGTATATCATGCGTTGACGAGAGTATGCCTGCTGAGTCAAGTGCTAAAGAACGCACGGCGCAGCTTATCGTTTACCACTTCTTCCCATTCGGGCCCGAGGCCGCGGATGTACTGCGCGAGATCAGCGTCCAAAGGAATGGAAAGCATAATCTTGGTGCCTTCCAGTTCTCGTCCTTGCAGTCGCAGATAACGCTCGACAATGTCCGGGACGACTTCACTTGCGGGCCGCGCCTTCGTGAACCACTCCTCATCCAGTTCCATCGTTTCGGGGTCTGCTTCGATTCCGGCGTTGATGGCGGCCTCTTCCCCATACTCCCCTGAAATCTCTTCAAAGGACTTATCTTTGAATTTATCGCTTTTCATCGTCCGTTACCTCTCGAGAATCGGCCTTACGCAGGCTGATAATACGAATATCTTCCTCGCGACTGTTGAATACTACCACATGAAGACGCGTGCCAATGCGTCTTTTGGCGATATAGCGCTGTTCCTGATGTCGACTGTCACGTATAGTTACTGCCGTAGCCCAGTCGAAACCTTCAATTGCCGAAAAGTCGTTGCCATGTTTCCCCTGGCAAATGCGTCGTTTCTCCTCGTCCCCCTCATAGCCCATGCGTTCCTTGTAGCTACAACATGAGAGTACGGCAACCATATCGATGAGCGTGCTCTCTCGAAGGGCTGCATTGCTGGGAAAGAAACTGCGGTTTTGACGTTTGGGGCAATACGCAGCAATGGCCTATTACAATTTGTTGGCCTGGATGGTCCACTGTAAACTGGAGATAATATGAGCACTAAAGTAGACCCTAACGGGCGCAGATGGGTACGGGTGGAAGTTGAGACGCCAGGCTCGGTCGAAGAGTTGTGGCAAGCGATCAGCACCGACGCAGGGCTTTCGGCGTGGTTTACGCGGTCTATCTTTGAAATTGGGGCGGATGGTCAACCCGAGCGGCTAATTGTTCACTTTGGGCCCGGTATTTCCTCGGCTGCGACATTAACGGAGTGGGACCCGCCGCGAGGTTTTTCGGTTACAAGCGATGAATTCATTCCGGGCGGTCCAGAAGTGGCAACGGACTGGAAAATTGAGGAAGGGACGGGCAATACGTGCCTCTTGAGCGTCGAACACAGTTTGTTCGTTGACAACGACGAATACGACAGCCATATCGAGGGGACGGAGGCGGGCTGGCCGGCTTTTTTCCGTATTCTGCAAATTTACATGACCCACCATCGGGGACAGCCGTGCACCTTGCTTGAGCTGATGGGGGCGACGTCTGAAGGTTCCCAGGCGTGGGAGAAAACGGCTGCCGCGCTGGGATTCTCCGCGGCGGAGCTGGGAGAACGCTTCGCGGCGCCGGCTGGCGGCTTGAACTTCGCAGGCGTTGTCGATACATTGCCTGACGAGACTGAGATAATACTGCATATCGACAAGCCGACTTCAGGCGTGGCCCACCTGTTTGTGTGGCCTCTTGACGAGAGGATCCTGTTGTCGCTCAGGTTTTATCTGTACGGCGAGGATGCCGCTGAGGTTGTCGCCGGCGAAGAACCGAAGTGGCGTTCGTGGATGGAGGAGCACTTCCCCTATCCCCAAGATTGAGCGCCAGAATACTCCGCACCTCTCTTAGTCGTAGCAAAGTCCGCACATTGGAACGCCGTCTCGTTCCAACCTATGTCCAATGCATCAGTCTCCCACCGACCCTTCATGATCAGTCGCAGGGGGAATCGTCTCTTCGGGGCTCCCCCACAGCAAGGGCGAGGCAATTTCCAGGCTGTTGTGCGACGGGTCTCGGAAGTAGATAGATCGACTGTCTCCCCAGTTGATTTCCCTCTCGATTTCTACGCCGTGATAGGCGAGGTGCTCCTTCCATCGATCGATTTCATCTTCGCGCGCGGCAAAGGCAAGGTGACCTGCACCTTTGGCGCCATGTACGGGTACAACTGTTGAGCTTCCCGCAGAGACTGACGTTGCTTCGGCATTAAAGAGCAGCACCATGCGCTGGCCGCAGCGAAGAAAGAGATGGCGCCCCTCTACCTTCGAGTAAAAAGCGAGACCGAGCACCTTGGTGTAAAACTGTTCAGCGGCCGCGAGGTCTTCGACGTAAAGTGCTGACTCAAGTACCTCAGTGACGCTCATGGATTGGTTCATGGCGATGTCCTTTGACTCTCTCGGGGGCAGGGGCGCTCAAGTGGCTGCAGTGACAGTACAGGGACGGTAGGAGCGAAGTGACACAGGCGCGGTTGGGACCTACGTTCGGTCTCACACAATGTCTTGCAGTTTCTGCTGCAGGAATCGCACACAGTCCGAGACTTGTGCAGGGGTCAGACTGTGGAGCACGACCGCGCCGCGGTAGCCGCTCTTGTGTAACAGATGCAGATAATAGTCGTAGTCGAGCAGCCCGGTGCCGGCGGCTTCGTGGCCGGCTTCGCCGTCGCGGCTCAGGTCTTTTGCGTGCGCCAGCGAGATGCGATCCCCCAGCAGGTCGAATGCTTCGTCCAGGATCTGATGCTGTCGCTGAATTGTTCCTTTGGGAAAGACGTTGGCACCGTCCATGACAATTGTCAACCTGTCGGAACCCATTGAGTCCAACAGTTTGCGTGCCTTTTGTGGCGAATTGACAACGTTTGCAACCTCCGGCTCGATACCGAGCCGCACATCGTGCTTTTCGGCAAGGGTGAGAGCCTGCTCCATTGCGTCAAGCAGATCTGCCCAAGCTTCAGGGGCGTTGTTTTCGGTGTGATGTTGCCACATGTTGGTTGGGTTGCGAGTGCCGGTGCAGAGAGTGAGCAGGTCGGTGCCCAATTCAGCTGCGTGGGACGCCAGAACTCCAAGACGGCTCATGCCCTGTGCGCGTGCAGCCGGGTCCGGGTGGATCATGTTGTAGGTAGCCGAGAGGGAGGCCACTTCGATGTTGCGAGCGTCTATCTCGCGGCGGGCCTGCGCACACGCGGCGGAGTCCAGGCCGTCCGGCATGTCTGAAAGTCCCATGCAACTGGTGTTGAGCTGGATGTGGCGGATGCCATGGGAGGCGACCGCGTTTAAAACGCCAGCAAGGGAAGGGGCTTCAAAGGTACGTGCAAAGATTCCGATTTCCATTCAGACGCCTCCTGTAATTTTGTCGAGAGCGACCCAATCGCCGCCGTTGGATGCTGAGCTTGCAATAGCGGCCATTGCCCGCATGGAGGCGAGGCCATCATGGACGTTTGCGCCCCACTGCGGTTTGCCGTGCAGGATGGTGTCAGCCCAGCCTTCGAGCTGTTGCCGATAACCGTGGCCATCCTGGCCCAAAGGGCGGGTGTATAGGTCATCTTTCGTAGAGAAGCACTCCACGCTGCCGGCCTTGTGGTACCAGGAAAGGGGCAGGCGACCGCGGACGCTGCCATGTTCGCCCTGGATGCGAAAACCCTCTTCGAAATCTCCTGCAACTGTGATGGTCAACTCGAGGTTTCCCAGACTACCGTCGGCAAAGGCGATATCCACGAACCAGCAGTGCCTACCGAAGCGCTCCAGATAGCGGGAACGCACTTGTGTGATCTCGCTTTGAGATAGGAAACGGGTGGTGTCGGTCAGGTGGCTGCCGTGGCCCAGCATGAGATAGCGGCGGCGGTCGGCTTTCGGGTTGCCAGCGGGTCGAAGCGCCTGCGAGCTGGTTTCTATCAAGGGTTGAAGGGCGTCGGTCATCGTATAGCGGTGGACTGAATCGTAGTACCAGAACTGGGCTGACAGCAGTCCGCCGATCTGTTCCTGAATGAAGCGGCGGGCGTGGATTACGCCGGGGTCGAAACGGCGGTTGTGGCCTACTTGCAGGGTAAGGCCGGAGGTTACTACTTCGTCACGCAGCGCTTCACATTCCTCAACGTTTACCCCCATCGGTTTTTCGACCAGCACATGTTTGCCGGCCCGCAGGGCTTGCAGAGCCAACTCTACATGGAATTGGTCGGCAACCGCCACGATCACCGCATCGACTTGGGTATCGGCCAGCATATCGGCGTAGCGGGTGAAACTGCGCTGGGGGCGGTGTATTCCAGCCACACGCGCCAACAGGTCGGGCGCAGTCTCACAAAGGCCGTATAGTTCGGTATTGCGCCCCTTGCGGCAGGCTTCCAGATGCGCGATCTGAGCGATTGGTCCTGCGCCGACTACGCCGATGCGGAGCAGGCGCGATTCTTTCTGGATAGGCATGGTCTTCTCCAGAGGCTGGCCATGTTCAGTCGATCAGCGCCTGGTAAGCCGCCACCCTGAATTCGCGAGCGACCGGGTAGTAGCCGGCGGGCATGAACTGGGTCATGAATATGCCGAGCATCTCCTCCACGGGGTCGATCCAGAATTGGGTTGATGCGGCGCCGCCCCAGCCGTAGATGCCCACACTGCCCGGTGTGCTCGTGGCCGGCAGATCCACCAACACGCTCACCCCCAGGCCAAAACCATATCCAGCGCGGACTTCAGCTCCGAGCCCAATTGGGACCAGTTCGGCCGGCAGATGGTTGGCGCGCATTAGCTCAGCGGTCTTGCGTCCGAGCAAGCGGTTGCCGTCGAGTGTGCCGCCGTTGAGCAACATCTGGGAAAAGCGCAAGTAGTCGCCGAGAGTTGAAACGAGGCCCCCGCCACCGGAGAGGAAAACAGGAGTTTTGGTGAATCGGCCTTCTTGGGAAGGTTCATGCAGTTTTATCTTCGGTTCACTGACCTGCTGGTTATCGTCATTTGGGCCGGCGTGCGTTCTCATATTGCGTCCTAGATCGCTGCCGAGACTGAATCCATCGGGAGGGCAATAACAGGCGGAGAAGCGTTCGACCGAATCATGGGGCACGTGGAACCCTGTATCCACCATTGCCAGCGGCTTGAATATTTCCTGACGGAAGAATTCATCGAGTGTTTTTCCGGAAAGTACTTCAACCAGCCGGCCGAGCACATCGGTCGCGAGGCTGTACAGCCAGCGTGTGCCGGGATGATAGAGTAGTGGCAGAGTTGCCAGTTCTTGAACAAACGTCTCCAGCAGAAGATGTTCGCGGTTACCTACACGCCGACGATATAGTCGGTCGACAGGGGAATTCTGGTCCCATCCATAACTCAAACCGGCAGTGTGCATGAAGAGGTCTTTAATCGTGGGTTGTCGGTCCGGCGGCGTGAGGTTTTCGAGGTCGCCGGTGAAGACCTGGACGTCGGCAAACTCCGGCAGAAACAGTGCGACTGGGTCATCGAGGAGAAAGTGGCCGTCTTCGTACAACATCAGAGCAGCCACGGAAGTGATCGGTTTTGTCATGGAGTAGATGCGGAATATCGTATCCTCAGTCATTGGGGCACCTGTTTCGAGCTCCCGCTGGCCAACGGCGTTGCAGTAGGCAGTTTCGCCTTTGCGATGAAGCAGGCCGAGGGCCCCAGCCAAATGACCGCCTTCCACGTATCGTTCCAACAGGTTGTCCAAGCGGGCGAGGCGCCTACGTGAGAACCCGGCTTGTTGCGGTTGAACAGTTGTCATTGAGAATCCTTATTTCAGATTGAATTTTGAATGTAAGAATGTAGTGCTTACCTGTCGCGGTCCGATCGGATGCAAATTGCACTTGTTCAGTCGACGAGGGCCTGGTAGGCCGCCAGGCGAAACTCGCGTTCGACCGGGTAGTAATCGGCGGGTACAAACTGCGTCATGAACAGACCCACCATGTCTTCCTCAGGATCGATCCAGAAGTGGGTCGTGGCCAAGCCGCCCCAACCGTAGGCGCCGACACTGCCTGGTGCACTGGAAGCCGGCGGGTCCACCAGGGCACTCACTCCCAAACCAAATCCATTCCCTGCGAGGCCTTCATTTCCGATTGCAATTGGGACCAGTTCGGCCGGTAGATGGTTGGCGCGCATCAGCTCCACAGTCTTGCGCCCGAGCAACCGGTTGCCGTCCAGAATGCCGTCGTTGAGTAACATCCGGGTGAAACGCAGGTAGTCGCCAAGCGTTGAGACTAGACCGCCGCCGCCTGAGAGGAAAACTGGAGGCTTGGTGTAGCTACTGTTATGTGGAGCATCATATAACTCGATTGGCGGCCGGACGGGCGTCTTTTCGTTATCACCATGGCCTGGTCTCCTTTTGGCTCTACTGGCAAGGTCGTTGTCGAAGTTTAAGCCTCCGGGGGGACTGTAGCAGGCGGCGAAACGATCAAGCGAATCGGCGGGTACGTGGAACCCGGTATCATTCATGGCCAACGGCTTGAATATTTCCTGTTGGAAGAACTCGCCGAGCGTCTTTCCGGCGATTACTTCAACCAGCCGTCCGAGGACATCTGTTGCATAGCTATAGCGCCAGCGTTCACCAGGATGATAGAGCAGAGGCAGATCTGCCAACTTCGTGACAAATGCCTCAAGACTAAGTGGCTCTCGGTTGCCGAATGTCTGTCGATAGAGGTTCTCGACAGGAGAATCCTCGCCCCAGCCGTAGCTGAGGCCAGCAGTGTGCATGAAGGTGTCTTTGATCGTGATTGGACGGTTAGGCGGCACGAGGTTTTCGAGGTCGCCGGTGCAGACTTGCACGTCCTCAAACTCCGGCAGATATGTTGCCAGCGGGTCGTCCAGGAGGAAATGGCCATCTTCGAACAACATGAGGGCGGCCACGGCTGTGATGGGCTTGGTCATGGAGTAGATGCGGAAGATGGTATCCTCGGTCATGGGCTGACCGGTCTCGAGGTCCCGCTGGCCGATGGCGCTGTTATAGGCGACTTCTCCTTTGCGATAGATGAGACCCAGGGCCCCTGCCAGGTGACCGCCTTCCACGTAGCGCTGCAGCAGCTTGTCGACGCGGGAAAGTCGTTGAACTGAGAAACCGGCTCGTTGGGGTTGAACGGCTGTCATAAGAGGTCCTTGTTTCGTTATGCGTACTGCATGGGCGAACTTTGCACGTCCTGTTCGCGGTTGGATGTGTTGTGATTTGTTTTGGTTCAATCGACTAGGGCCTGATAGGCAGCTAATTGAAACTGGCGCTCGATCGGGTAGTAGTCGGAGGGGATAAACTGCGTCATGAACAGGCCCACCATGTCTTCCGCCGGGTCAATCCAGAATCGAGTCGTGGCCAGGCCGCCCCAACCGTAAATGCCTGCAGTGGCTGGGGCGCTGGAGGCCGGCACATCCACCAGAGCGCTCATCCCCAGTCCAAAACCGTGGCCGGAACGGGCATCATCACCGAATGTGATCGGAACCAGATCGGCCGGCAGATGGTTAGCGCGCATCAGCTCAATCGTTTTGCGACCGAGCAGGCGGTTACCGTCGAGAATGCCATCGTTTAGCAGCATCTGGGTGAATCGCAGGTAGTCGCCAAGCGTTGAGACGAGTCCGCCGCCGCCGGAGAGGAAAACAGGCGGCTTGGTATAGCGACTGTTATGTGGAGCATCATATAGGTCGATTGGCGGCTGGACTGGCTTCTTTTGGTTATCACCATGGCCTGGTCTCGTGTTCGCTCTTTTGGCAAGGTCGCTGCCGAAGTTGAAGCCCCCGGGTGGACAGTAGCAGGCGGCGAATCGATCAAGGGAATCGGCATGAACGTGGAACGCTGTGTCATTCATTGCCAACGGTTTGAATATCTCCTGCTGGAAGAAAACGTCGAGCGTCTTTCCGGAGAGCACCTCGACTACGCGACCGAGCACATCGGTTGCAAGACTGTAGAGCCAGCGTGTGCCTGGGTGATAGAGTAGAGGCAGAGCTGCCAGCTTCGGGACAAAGGTCTCAAGAGTTGAGCGTTCGCGGTTGCCAACGTTCTGGCGATACAGCTTTTCGACAGGAGAATCCTCGCCCCAGCCATAGCTCAACCCGGCGGTGTGCATGAAGAGGTCTTTGACCGTAGGGGGGCGATCCGGCGGCACGAGGTTTTCGAGGTCGCCAGTGCAGACTTGTACGTCCTCAAACTCCGGCAGATATATTGCCAGCGGGTCATCCAGAAGGAAATGGCCATCTTCGAACAACATGAGGGCGGCCACGGCTGTGATGGGCTTGGTCATGGAGTAGATGCGGAAGATGGTATCCTCGGTCATGGGCTGACCGGTCTCGAGGTCCCGCCGGCCGATGGCGCTGTTATAGGCGACTTCGCCATTGCGATAGATGAGACCCAGGGCCCCGGCCAGGTGACCGCCTTCCACGTAGCGCTCCAGCAGCTTGTCGACGCGGGAAAGGCGCTGAACCGAGAGCCCGGCTCGTTGCGGTCGCACGGTTGTCATTTGAATTCCTTATCTCCGGTTAAGAATTGAAAGAGCGAGCGTATCGGCGCCGGCTCAGATGGATTCAGCGGCGCACCGTGGTGGATCAATCTGCGGCCGCGGCGGCTGAGGACAGTTCAGTGCGTTCATGAATTGGCAGGTGGACGAGCGCGGCAAAGACGCCCAGTGCAATGCCGGCAATCCAGACGGGCGTGTACGTGCCGAGAGTATCATAGAAGCGTCCTCCCAGCCATACCCCTAAGAATGCTCCGATTTGATGGCTGAAGAAGACGATTCCATAGAGCGTAGATAGATAGCGCGTTCCAAAGATTTTGGCAACGATTCCGCTGGTGAGCGGTACGGTGGCCAGCCAGAGTAAGCCGATCGAACCACCGAAAACCAGGGCGGATGTACGGGTGACGGGCGCCAGCAGAAAGAGCAGGATAACCAGCGCCCGGCCCAGATAGATAATGCTCAACATGTATTTGCGGGAGAACCTGTCACCGAGCCAGCCAAAGGTGACCGAACCAAGAATGTTGAAGGCGCCGATCAGGGCCAATGCGCCAGCGGCAACAAATTCGGGCAGTCCATTGTCGCCCAGAAAAGCGGGAAGATGCGTGCCAATAAAGGCGACATGAAACCCGCACACGAAAAACCCGGTGGTCAGAAGCAGGTAGCCCCGATGGCGTGCGGCCCGTTCTATCACTTCACGGAAGGGCTCGTCCAGGTGCGGCTGCTGCACACCATGCACCTGTGTACCCGGCCGCGAGGGCAGACCGAATGCCATCAGCGCCACCACTGCGGCGACTGCGGCCAGTGCGTAGAGTGCGCCCTGCCAGCCCAGATTGGAAACGAGGAGTTGGGCAAGCGGGGGAACCACGAACATACCGGCAGAGCTCATTGCGGTGATGATGCCGAAGACACGGCTGCGCTGATCCTCCGAGACCAACTGCGCGACCGCCCCCAATACGATGACGAAGTGGGTGGCGCTCAAGGCGATTCCCACGAGGAGGCCGAGTGACAACATCAGCCCAAGTGTCGTTTTCACGAGGGCAACCATAACGAGGCCAGCCGCGTAGAAAATTGCACCTGCGATCATTACTCGCCGCGGCCCAAAACGGTCTGAGAGGAGGCCAATAAGGGGCAGGCCAAAAACAATATTGTTGATGGCGATGGCAATGCTCAGGTTTTCGCGGCCGGTTCCAAGCGTTTCTGTAATGGGCGCGAGAAACAGGCCGAAACTGGATCGGATGCCCGAGCTGAGCATCACAGCCAGCGAGGCGGAAATAATGGCGGCGGCGACAAGTTTGCGGTTGCTGGTCACCAAACACCGTCCGGTTTTATTGGGATGAAAGTTCGGGAATCAGCATGGACATGCATGGGATTCTCCTGAAATTGCCAGCATTTCTGTCTTCGCGGATTCCGTCGTGTCCACGCGGGGTTGAATGTCACAGCCTCTACTGGGGCCGGGTTTCTGAACGGCGGGCGACAGAGACATAGACGACGGCGGCGGTGATGGCGAAACCGAACCACTGGAGCGCGTAACTGAAATGGTTGCCTTCATCAAGCGTTACATCCTGCTCCAGGCGAAGGGGCAGGCCTGGCGAGTAGGATTGCCCTTGGGAGCGGCGCGAGTTCAGGGCGTTGTCGTTTGCTGGCCCCAACTGCAAGACAACAGGCATCAGTTGATAGGGCAGCGTTTGACCGATGGCTTCAATGTCGAGACGGTACCAGCCGGTAACGGTATCCTGCGGAATCTCGGACACGGTTCCGTCCGGACGGCGGCGCGTCGGTTGCAGGATACCCGCTTGGGGCCCGCTTCCATGCTCGTCTAAATTGCGCCAAGTGGACGGATTGGCTTCGGCCACGGGAATCCAACCTCGATTTACCAGTACTGCCATTTCAGACCCAGAGATGCGGAGCGGCGTGACAAGATGGAAGCCGGGCTGGCCCTGGTGGTTTTGATTTCGGATCGCGACCTGGCGGGCGTAATCAAACTCGCCATTCGCCAGTGCATGACGGTCACGTATGTCTCCGGGGGGCAAGGGCGCGCCCGTCAGTTCCAAGGGGGGCGCGGCGAGGGCGACGCTGCGCTGTTGATTGAACGCTCTTCTTTGTTCCAGGCGGTCCAGTTGCCAGAAACCGAGCGCGGCCATAATGGACATGGCCAGCAGCACAATGATGGTCTTCCACCACCAGCGGCGGCTGAACAGGAGCGCCAGTGTCGACCCGACCTCCCTGGCTGACAGGGCTCTTCGTTTCTCGTTCTTGGCGGGTTGTTGGAATTCCTGGTGGATGCGGCGTTGCTCCAACCGGGTCTGGGGCGAACCGGCCATCAGGAGCGGCCTCCGGCCGGCGCGGGATCGCGTTTCTTGGTGTGAGCAGGCTCTTTGCGCGCGGCGGCCGGCTGTGTAAACCAATATAGCAGGGCCGCGCCTATCAGGAGCAAGACCGACAAGAGACCGCCGAGAACTGCACGCCACGGGAAGGCTTTGGGCAGTATTTCATCTTCAAAGCCCACAACCTGAGCAGGGTCGCAGGCTAAGGCCGAGGCGCCGCTCTGTTGGTTGCCACTGACTTCTCCTGTTTCACAGCCGGGCGGCGCAATTCGCACTTGCACGGACCAGTTTCCCTGTTTGCCCGGTTCAAAGGAGGCCTCGTAGAAGAGCTTATTGAGGGCGTCATCGTGCGTTGCCTGGGCGCTATAGGTCGAACCGCTCTCGAGATGTATTAGCTCGACGATCACGTAGGCATCAAGGACGGGGCCGCCTGCAAGACCGGTGGTGTCACCTTCGACGTTTTCGGTCAGAGCGATTGTCACGTGGTATTCGCCGACCAGGGGCGGCTCGGGGTCTGACCAGACGTATACACGGTAGGGGCCGGACGGAACGTTGTTCAGATGCTGGTTGCCTACACCACCGTGAGCCTGCAGCGTCGCCGGCAACAGCGCGACTGTAAGCAGGAGCAGCAGACTTAATATCGGGAAAAGTATTACTTGTGACTTGCGCATTTCTAATTCCTGGAATCGCAGGCTTCTGTCCTGCGATTGCGTTCCGCGGGAATTACCTGCGACGGTGCGAGGCAGGTCACCGAGCCTTAGCCACAGGCCACGGCAGTCGGGCCGGCGCGGTTGGCCGGCTGCGCCATCCCCAATACAGGTGGATGCGGCTTTCTTACACGGCCCTTGTGTTCGGCGGTCACCAGCAGACGGGCCAGCAGGGCCAGCGCGGCGATGACGTACATCATGCTTCCGGGTATCCACATGATGAGTCCGCCCCAGACCTGATCATCCATGACAGTGAGTCCGTAAAGACGTGGCACGGACTGGTAATAGGGATAGATCGGCGTTTCGGCGAAGGAGAGGGTCACGCCCAGCAGCAGGTTTGGCGGAATCATGGCCAGCACATACCCGACCCGCATCCATTGGGCCGGTTTTGGGTGGATGCGCGGGGCAGCGCCGGTTACATGCCACCAGAAAAGCATGGCCGCGCCGACGAAGGTGAAGTGCTCCAACCCATGCACGGATGGGAATCGCAAGGCGAGGCTGTAGGCGTTGCCGTCGTGCCAAGCGAAGAATATCAACACGTAGAGAGCCCAGGCACTGGCCGGCGACGTTGCCTTGCGCACGGCCTGGCCGATAATGTTCTGACCTGCCAACCAGGCGGTCAGGCGGCGAATGGCGGCGGCGACAGCTATGCGCTGGTTGGTGGGCAGGACCCACAGGAAGGTTGGGAACGGGTTTGCCAGGAGCAGAAGCGGCGGCGCGACCATCATGAGCAGCAGGTGCTGGACCATGTGGATGGAGAATAGCTGTCCGCTAAGGACGTCTATCGGAGAGAGGAGCGCAAGCGCAAGAATCAGAAGGCCTCCCGTGTAGGAGGCGAGACGCCAGCGGTTGGCAAACCGACCATCGCTGCGGCGCCGCAGTCTAAGCCAACCGAAAAAGTGGAGCGCTCCCAGCAGTATTAGCGGCACCAGGACCTCTGGTCGGAGGTCCCAGGAAAGCAGGAGCGCTCTTGTTAGCGGATTCATCTGCGACGGCGATGGACCATTCTATGCAAATGTCGCGGCGGCATGCCCTCTTCTAGTGAGGTATGTCGATTGTTGAACCAATCAGGTAGATGGCGGGATAGAAGAAAATCCACACCAGATCTACATAGTGCCAGTAGATGGCACAGGCTTCAACGCCCCAATGTCTTTCGGCGGAGAAGTGGCCTTTGCGCCCCAGCCACCAGACGTTGAGAATCAGGATAACGCCGGAGAGGACGTGCAGTGCGTGCATGCCGGTCATGCCGAAAACGACTGCGCCGAATACGCCGTCAGTGGGTTTGAGATGCCCTTTGACCAGACTGGGGAACATTCCCCACTCCCAGACGACGACGCCGATGAGGAACGCAGTGCCGAGGAAGGCGGTTAAGAGAAGACTGATCTGAAAGTCGGTGCGTTTGCCGTTGGCGATCGAGACTTCGGCGCGGTTCATGAAATAGCTGCTCAGCAGCAGAACGGCGGTGACGACCAGGCCGGCGAACTGGTCCAACTCCGGGCGGACGATTTCGCCGTGGGGGCCGCGCCAGAGATAGAATCTCGTGACTAACAGGCCGAGGAAGAGGAAGGCTTCCGAGGCGAAAAACAGCCACATTCCCAGCCGGTTACGGCGCGTGTTTTCCAGGTAGGTTGGGAGATCTGTTTCGCCAGAGTCGTGATGATCATCGGCGGCGTGGCCGGGCTCGTGGCCATGTTCAACTGCGGTAACAGTCATCAGTGATCACCCTCCGACCAGACGCTGCGAATGTGCATGAAATAGTTGACGACAAGAATGGCCTTCAACAGGGCAAGTATCATCAAG
The DNA here is from genome assembly GCA_002238445.1 of Caldilineaceae bacterium bin5. Classification (GTDB taxonomy): domain Bacteria; phylum Chloroflexota; class Anaerolineae; order Caldilineales; family Caldilineaceae; genus Bin5. The sequence goes on along the minus strand of MPML01000003.1, from coordinate 101,026 downwards.
ACGGCGAAGGAGTCGAATGGAGGTGTGATTGCGGCGTAATATTCCACCAGGGTCAGAATTGCCAGCGTGACGCCGACGATGATTCCTTCGCGGTATATGGCTGTTTTGCGTTTGGTGTGACTTTGTTCACTCATTTGAACTCTCTTCTCGATGCTGAATCGCCAAGGTATGCCCTATGCAGATTTGATTTCCTTCCGGCTAGTCGTCGCCCGGCGAGGCGGTTGTCACGTAGCCGGAGTCAGCGAGGCCGTAGTCGTAGGGTTCGCCTACGACGTGCAAGGGAGCAGGGAAGCTGTGTTCCGGAATCGGCGAAGGAATCTGCCACTCGGGGGAACGGGAGCGCCAGGGGTTGTCGCCGGCGGCTACGCCCACTTCCGCGTTCTGGAAGAAGTTCCACAGCATCAGCATTACACCGAAGGCGATGGCGAAGCCGGCAATGGTTACAGCCAGTTGCCAGTTTTCGATCTGACCCTGGCCCAAGGTTGGGTCATAGTCGGCGATGCGGCGGCGCATACCCATCACGCCCACGCCCATCTGTCCTAAAGTCTGCACCCAGAATGCAGGTGTCATAATATAGAAGTGGATCTTGCCGAGCGTTTCGTTGTACATGCGCCCGGTAACTTTGGGGAACCAATAGTAGAGGGCGGCGAAGAACGGGAAGACAAAGCCGCCGAACATGGTGGCGTGAAAATGGCCGACCACAAAGTAGGAGTCGTGCAACGGGAGGTCGGTGGGCACGGTTGCCAGAATTGGTCCGGTCAGACCGCCGATCAGGAAGACACTGATGGCGCCGAGGACGAAGAGCATCGGCGTATCGAAATGGATTTTCCCGCCCCACATGGTTCCGAGCCAGCTGAAGAATTTAACACCGGTGGGAATCGCTACAAGCAAAGTCGCATACATGAAGGGTATGCGAAGAATGTCGTTGTAGCCGGACACGAACATGTGGTGGCCCCAGACGATAAAGCCGACAATGGCAATCGCCATACTGGAAAGGGCGATCCACTTGTATCCGAACAGTGGCTTGCGGGAGAAGACCGGCAGCAGTTCACTGACGATGCCCAGACCCGGCAGGACGAAGATATAGACGGCCGGGTGACTGTAGAACCAGAACAGGTGCTGGAAGAGGACCGGGTCGCCGCCGCCGACCATGGGGCTGACTTCGCCCAAAATGCCGCGGGGGTCAAAGAAGCCCATTCCCAGGGCCCGCTGAACGGACACCATAAGGAAGCTTGTGCCGATAAGCTGGGTGGCGGTGAGCTGAATCAGGCTGGTGGCAAAGACCGCCCAACAGAAGATTGGCATGCGGAAGAGGCTCATGCCTGCCGGCCGCATACGCAGGAGCGTAACCAGCAGGTTGAGCGAACCGACGATGGAGGAAAGGCCGATGGCAAAGACGCCCAGGAAAAAAAGCTGGTAGCCGATAGGGCCGCGTGCGCTAAGCGGCGGATAGGCGGTCCAGCCGGCATCCCAGCCGCCTATGAAGATGCTCACCAGCAGTAGAACACTGCCAGGCACGTTGAACCAGAATCCGAGCGCGTTGAGGCGGGGGAAGGCCATATCCTCGGCGCCGATCATGAGCGGGACGAGGTAGTTGGCCATGCCGCCAACGCCGAGGAGGATCGCGAAGATCATGATCATCCCGTGCATGCCGATGAAACTGTTATAGAGATCGAGGCCGAGGAACTGCAGACCGCTGCGCGCCAACTCGGTGCGGAAGATCATGGCGACGGTGCCGCCTACCATCAGGAGCAGGATGCCCCAGACGGTATATTGCACACCGATGACTTTGTGGTTGTAGTCAACACTGAAATAGCGGGTCCAGGCCGGCTTGTCCACTGGCGGGCCGTGGTGGATAGGCGTTGCCACGCCTTTGGTCCACTGCAGCCAATCATCCAGCGCGCCGACGGCGAGGAGGAAGCCGATGATACTGCAGACGGAGCCGACAGTCCAGGCTGGTTCGGCGGCCCAGGCTTCCCAGCCCAGCAGTATGCGCACGCCGCAGGTCAACAACATACCGACGACCATGCCCAGAACCTGGCCAAAAAGGCCGCGTGCGAGTCCTAGAGTGAAAAGCGACATAGAGAATCTCCTGCCAAGAAAATCAGGCCTGACAAGTGCAAACAAGCGGGAAAAGCATTACCGAGACTCTTCTCCTGGAGGCAGCTCACTGCTGGAGTTGGGCAAGTTGCTCGGATTGCCAGAGCTTGAATTCTTCGGCGGATACAACCCGCACGGTGGCCAGCATACCGCTGTGGTTTGTACCGCAAAGCTCGGCGCAGCGCAGCACATATTCCCCTATTACATTAGGGGTGAAGCGCACGTTTGTGATCTTGCCGGGAACGGTATCCTGCTTGACCCGAAACTCCGGCACCCAGAAGTTATGCAAGACATCATCCGAGGTGAGGTCCACGCGCACGGGCGTGTCAACAGGCAGGACCAGCTCAGGCGTGACGGCGCCGGATTCGGGATAGGTGAAGAGCCAACTCCATTGCCGTCCTTCTGCGACGACAACGTATTCGTTGGGGTTTGGCCTGGTCAGGTCGATCAACATGGTGGTGGCGTACCAGGCGAAATAGACGACAACGAAGCAGGGCACGACGGTCCATACGATTTCGAGGGTGCCATTGCCGTGAATGTGCTCGCCGTCGCCTTCATCGCCGCGGGCGCGGAAGACAATCAGGGCATAGCACATAAAGACAGCAACGAGGGCGAAGAGAAATGCGATCAGCCAGATGTGTTGGTCGAACATTTCGTCGATAGGACCGGCCTCGACGACTGCCGCTGCTGGTTTGAGAAGGACGCTGTCCAGTATCCAGTAAACGAGCACGGTACTGATCACTATCAACACGGAGGCGATGATAAAGTGTCGACGGTTGTTCGCCATACAGATTTCCTCAAGAGTCCTCTGACTGAATCTTCCCACTTACAGACCTGCGAACGCGGAAGGTACAGGCGGGGCAGGCCAAGTGGGAGTGGGTGTGTCGCCCGAACGACATTGTACAAAAAGGCACAAAACATGTCAAAGAAGTAGAGGCGCAATTGCAAAGCTTGTTAGCCGCCTGTGGATGGGGAATGCGGCTCGAAAGATGTGGGCTGCAGTGAGGTGCGGTCAAGTGTTTTTTCTGTACTGCCAAGCCATACCAGGGGTGCGTTGTGGGGAGTGGGATGGCTAACCATCCACGTGAAGGGTTTCGTTGTTTTTAGCATTGCCCAGGTCTGGAGTGGGAGTAGGCACTCAGGCTGGATCAGAATTGTTCGGATGAATTTGAAGCAGGGTTCAGAAGAAAAACGGGGCGACTCTTGGCAAGGTTGAGGGTGCATTCGGTGCTGCTACCTTTTGGCTAGTGCGTTCCATTTGCGGCAGACGCGGAGGCATTTTAGCGAGGATGGATTTTAGAATCGGGCAGACGCATCCTGGTCCAGAATCACGAGTTGCCAGCGGAGGACCCCCACACGGGTTGCCGTCAGTTCGGTCATGCGTTTACTTTCTCTACCAGAAGTAACTACTAAGCCATGTACAGCGCCTGTCTTGACCAGCCTTTTATCCCTGCCGCAATTCTGACTATCTGAATGCATATTGGGTTGGCGGCGGACACGTTAGTGGAGCGGCACTGCTGGAATAAGCACACACAGTCGGTGAGCGATGGTTTTGTGGGGGGGCGTGGCGGGGGCGCAGCCCCTGCACAAGGGAGGGCCGAAGGCCCGACCGCCCAGAACTGCAGTGGTCAGTGGTCGGTTTGGGGCGGCAAAGACGGCGCGGGAAGTTGAGGCGAAACACGTTACGCTTCGCTGGTTGCCATATCGGGTGGGGGAGGATATATTTGAGTATGGCTATACGCAAGGCAATATGAGAATTGGAATTGGAAGCGGGATAGAAGCGGGAGGTATGCGATATGAGCGAGGAACTGAAACAAGAGGCGGCCGAGGTAGAGGTCGATCCCGGCGGAAGCCTTGCGCCTACATTGCGGGCCAACAGCGCACTTGGCGACGCTATTGACGAATACGAAGAACAGATGGTTCGCAAGGGCTTTAGCGAGAACACGATCAAGGCCTTTGCCAATGATTTGAAGATACTGCGAACCTTTATGGATAGTTCGGCAGTTCTGAGGGAGATACAGACGCAGCATCTTGAGGAGTTTCTGGAATGGATGCAGAGTGAACGGGGACGGCCTTGCAAACCCAAGACGCTTTCGCGGCGAATCACTACGTTGAAGGTGTTTTTCTCGTGGCTGCATGGCGCCGGTGCTATCGGCACGGACCCCGCTGAACCAATCGTCCAGCAGTCGGTCAGGACGCCACTGCCGGTAGTCTTGAGTGCCGGTGAAGCGAGCAAGCTGTTGCGGGTCTGTCAGGACTGGTTGTGGGATCTGCAGAAGCCGGATTCCAGGCCGTATGTGCTTGTGAGCCTACTCCTGCAGACTGGCATAAAGAAGAGCGAAGCGGTCAAGATACTGCTGGATGATATCGAGCGCGCCGATACGCAACAGCCGGCGGTATTCATTCGTTACGAGGAAGAGCGCTACGCACACAAAAACCGGCGGATACCCCTGAACTCTTACATTCTGGGGCCACTTGACCAGTACGTGGAGCAGTACGGCCCCGAGAACTTTCTGTTTGAGTGTACGCCTCGCAATCTGGAGTATGTGCTTGAGGAAGCGGGCAAGCGTGCAGGCATCCGTCATGTTCAAGTTGGTTTTGAGACTTTGCGTTGGACCAGCGCGGTGCGGGACTTCAGGCAGGGGAAGAAGGATGAGGAACTGCGGCTGAAGATGGGGCTTAGCAAGGTCTCGTGGCGGGAAACGAGCTCGAAGATCCAACGGCTGGCCGGGCAGACTTAGGTGAGCCGGGGCCTGGCACGGCAAGTTGGGGTCGGAGGTTCTGGAAGGGCACTCCGATTGGATAGTGCGGCTTCTGCCAACTGTTGATAGTGCCTTTGAAGCAAGCGGCGCTCTTCCAGCCAGGACTGCGAAAATGTTACGAGCCGCTTATCGCGACCGGTTCGCGCCTCGGGCAGGATGCGTCCCAGCCGCAGCGTCCACCAGACCAGCATGAGAGTTTCGTAGACGGCGATCCGTTGCGTGATGGTGGGGTCGCTGCTGCTCGCGCTGTAGAAATCTACCAGGCGCCGGGTTTGCTGGCGCGGCCATTCGATGTGGGCGGCGTGGACGAGGAAATCTGCGATTTCGAAGGCAGGGTCGCCCCATCCGCTGTACTCCCAGTCGACCGAGGCCCAGGCGTTGGCGCGGCGAATGAAGTTGCGGATGTTGGGGTCGCCGCGACAGAAACGGAGAGGAGGCTGGGGCCATTGCGGCCACGCCTCTGAGTGGGCCTTGGCAATCAGGTCATTCACGCCCGGCGCCCACTCCTCCGGAGGAAGGCGGCTATGCTGGGAGCGTATGGCCTGCAGCGCGTCGGCCGGCGATGTAACGTACAGGACCACTGAACGTATGGCAGGATGCCGTGGCGACGCCGGCAGGGAATGGATTTTCAAGAGATGCTGGCACAGGGCGTGCCAGGAAGGGTCATTGGCGGGGATTGAGGCTGATGCGTCCCCGGCAAGCCAGGATTGCACGATGACTTGGTGGGCATAGCTGCTACGATCGAGCAGGAGGGGATGCGGCGCAAGGTCTGGTGCGTGTTCGGCCAGGAATTTCAGGGCGGCCCATTCGCGGCCGGCTCGGTCGCGCTTGTCGCGCATGGTGAATTTTATGGCAACGTCGGCGGCCGGCGCGGTGGCACGGAAAAGGCGGTTGTTCATTCCGCCGGTAACAGGCACAATCGACCATTCTTGCCATTGCCAATTTCCAGTGGCAGCAGAGGATATGGCTTGCCCAGGGGGCTCTGATTGGTTGGCCGACGCATGTGGTGCAGGCAGATTCCCCACTTGCCGGCCACTGTCTGCTTGCCCTGGTTCCGCTTGCAGAGTTTGCGCCAAGTAGCTCACCAGCTCGCGCAGTTCTGGACATTCCTGCTTCATTTTTCGCCGTACACTTGCCTTGTCAGTTCGCCCCATTCCGATATCGAGAGAGTTTGGGGACGGCGGCTGGGCTCGACGCCGGCGGCGTTGAGCCAGAGGTCGGCGTCCTCTTTTTTGCATGACAGACCAGCGCTGAGGCTGTTGCGCAGCTGTTTGCGCCGCTGCCCAAAACCGGCGCGTACGATTCGAAAGAATTGGGTTGGGTCCACATCGGGGACTGCGGGTTGCTGGTGCAGATCCAGTCGCATAACGCTGCTGTCCACTTTAGGCGCGGGGAGAAAGGCGCCGGCGGGTACAGTGTGGAGGGCGCGGGGGCGGGCGTAGAATTGGACGCTCACCGCCAGCAGAGACATGTCGCCGGGCTGAGCGACCATGCGCTGGGCCACCTCGCGTTGCACCAGAAGGACTGCGAGGGTGGGCCGGCTGTCGGCGCGCTCCAGGATGTGGCGTATAACCGCGCTGGTGATGTAGTAGGGGAGATTGGCGACTACTTTGTATTCGGTGGTGTCGGAGGCGGCGCCGGTTTCTTGGGGCAGTTGCGGCTGAATTAGGGCGGCGGGACTCAGTTCCAGGATGTCGCCGTGAACAAAGGAAACGTGGGGTTGGTTGGCGAACTGCTCACGAAGGACTGGAATCAGTCTCTGGTCGAGTTCGACGGCGACGACGCGGCCGGCCCGTTCAGCCAGTTGATGGGTCAAAGCGCCGAGGCCGGGGCCGATTTCCAGCACTGTGTCTTCTTTTGTAAGTTCGGCGGCAGCGGCGATGCGGGCCAGGTGATTCGTATCGATGAGAAGGTTCTGGCCGAGGGACTTTTTCAGATTGAGGTTGTGGCGACGGATCAGCTCGAGGGGGGAGGGGAAATTCTTACTCATCCTCCAGACTCAGTACGGTCATAAAGGCCTCCTGCGGGATCTCGACGGCGCCAATCATTTTCATGCGCTTCTTGCCCGCTTTCTGGTTTTCGAGCAGTTTGCGTTTGCGGGTCACGTCGCCGCCGTAGCATTTGGAGAGTACGTCTTTGCGGACGGCTTTGACGTTGGCGCGGCTGATCACTTTATTGCCAATTGCGGCCTGAATAGGCACCACAAATTGCTGGCGAGGGATGATGTCTTTCATCTTACTTACCATGCGCTGCCCTTTGAAGAAGGCGTTGTCGCGATGGGTGATGATGCTGAGGGCGTCAACTGACTGGCCGTTGACCAATACATCGAGTTTGACCATGTCGGAGGCCTGGTAGCCGTCCAGGCTGTAATCCATGGAGGCGTAGCCGCGCGTGCGGGCTTTCAGCTCGTTGTAGAAGTCGACAATGATTTCGGACAGTGGGATCTGGAAGGTCAGCTCTACTCTCTTCGTATCCAACCAAAGCTGATTTTTGACCTGGCCGCGCCGCTTTGTCACCATTTCCAGGATCGGACCAATGTAGGTGGAGGGTGTATAGATCTGCAGGCCGCACCAGGGCTCTTCTATCCGATCAATTTCGCTGGCATCGGGCAGGTCGGCAGGGCTTTCGAGCAGAAACTCGGTGCCGCCGGTTGTGACCACGCGGTAGGCTACAGAGGGCGCGGTGAAGATGATATCCAGATCGTACTCCCGCTCCAACCGTTCCTGCACGATTTCCATGTGGAAAAGGCCGAGAAAGCCGAGGCGGAATCCGAAGCCAAGTGCCTGGCTGGTCTCCGGTTCGTAAGTGAGGGCGCCGTCGTTGAGATGCAGTTTTTCGAGGGCGTCACGGAGGTCGTGGTAGTCATCGGAGTCGGTGGGAAAGAGACCGGCGAATACCATCGGCAGCATCGGCTCGTAGCCGGGCAGCGGTTGCGAGGCCGGGTCGGAGGCGAGCGTAATGGTGTCGCCTACATCCAAGTCCTGCACGCTTTTGAGGCCGGTGGCGATATAGCCGACTTCGCCGGCGGTCAGTTTTGAGGCCTTGACAGGCGCGGGAGTAAGGACACCAATCTCGATGGGGTCGATGCGCTTGTTGCCTGAAATGGCCAGCAGGCTAGCCGGGGCGGTAATGGCGCCGTTAACGACACGCACGTAGGCCACGACACCTTTGTAAGGGTCATAGTGGCAGTCGAAAATTAATGCTTGCAGTTTTTCGCCGGCGTCGCCTTGCGGCGACGGCACCTGCTTGACGATCTCTTCGAGCACCTCTTCGATGTTGAGACTGTCTTTGGCGCTGATGCGCAGCACGTCTTCGGCGGGAATTGCCAAGAGATCTTCAATGTCCTGGGCTACCTCATCGGGCACGGCCGACTGCAGATCTATCTTGTTAAGAACGGGAACGATGGTCAGGTCGAGTTCCATGGCGGCGAGGAGGTGGGCAACGGTTTGGGCTTGAATGCCCTGGGAGGCGTCAACAACCAGGATGGCGCCTTCACATGCCTGCAAAGCGCGCTTGACCTCGTAAGTGAAGTCAACGTGACCGGGGGTATCGATCAGGTTCATTTCAAAGTCTTGGGGCGGCTCGCCATTTTGTTGGCGGCGATAGATCATGCGTACTGCGCTGGCCTTGATAGTGACGCCCTTTTCCCGTTCCAGGTCCATCGAGTCGAGCAACTGCTCCTTCATTTCTCGATCGGTGACGGTCCCGGTATGTTGAATCAGGCGATCGGCCAGCGTGCTTTTGCCGTGATCGATGTGCGCAATAATGCAGAAGTTACGGATGTGGTCCAGATTCATAGTATTAGCGGCATCGGATGCCGGGAATTGTTTGTAGTGTTCGCGGAAATAGTATACTACTGCAGCGGCCGGCACCTGCAGTTACATTCTGTCGTCATTTCGCCGGTTCAGTTAGAGAGGAAACCGTGTATCCATCGCTACCCTTAGGGCCGCTGTCGCTACCGACGGCCCAGATTCTGGCCATCGTCGCGGCCTGGTTTGGCTTGTCGGTGATGGTACAGGCAGGCAAGCGTTTGAAATTGGACCCGGATATGCTCTGGAATATGGGAACGATTGCGCTGGCCGCGGCTGTCATTGTAGCCCGGCTGGCCCATGCAGTCCAGTTCTGGAGTGTCTATCGCGCGGAGCCGCTGCTGCTGGTAAGTATCCGACCGGGCGGGCTGATGCTGTGGCCGGGCGTTATTGGCGGGTTGGTTGCGGCTTATTGGTACCTGATCCGCGGAGAAGTCGATCCAAAGCCGGTCGGGGTTGCGGCGGTTTTTGGCGTGCTGGCAGGGGGCGCGGTGCTGGAGCTGTCGAGTTTTCTGACCGGCGCGGCAGTAGGCACTGCGGGTGTGCCGCCAGCCGCGCTCTATTCGGCGCTGTCCTGGTTTGGCGGGGCTGCCGATGCGCAGATGGTCGAAAGCGGGGCGCTTCGTCACCCTGTCGCACTATACCGGGCGACGGGGATGATGCTGATAGTTGGCGGTTTTTTGTTTCTCGGCAAGTGGCACAGACCGGGTCGACTGGCGGGCCTAGCAGTTTTAGCGCTTGCGCTGTTGCGGCTGTTTGCCGACGGATTCGCCGCGGACACGCGGCTGCTAGGTTCCTTGCGGCTTTCCCAATTGCTGGCGCTTGTTGCGGCGCTGGGGCTGGCATTTTTGCTGGCGCAGACAACGAACGGCGCCGGCCAACTGCAACTGGCTGGGGAACCGGAGGACAGCAAGACTTCATTGGAAGAATAGGCGATACAGCGGGCTTTCGCGGCGCGACTATGCAGTCACCCTGAAGAAGGGGAAAGTGACAGGTATAGATTCGGCGGCGCCTGAAGCAGGCTAATGGCTAGGAATTCTGCTGGATAACAAGCAGGATGCCGGATTCGATCGATACCTGCGCAGGAGATGACACCATGGTGTTGCTGACGCCGCGGGTGCTGCCAAGGCGCAGAGTAGCGTTTTCCAGCGGGTATTCCAAGCCCCGATAGGTAACCCCAGTTACTTCTTCGCTGAGCGCAACCGCGCTGACGTAACCACCGGTCGGTCCTGAAAGAGATACTGACTGCCGTCCCCGCAAGACGCGCGCCAACTGGTCGCCCTCGGCGATGGTGAGAGGAACTGCCCAGTTTTTCTGAGCCAGAATCAAGAGGTTAGCAATGGTCTGGTCGAGGCGGCCGCCGACCGCGCCTAGCAGGAGGATTTCGGTGGCGCCGTCACGTACGGCACGGGCGATCGCAAGTTCCAGATCGGTGGCGTCCTTGGCGGCGGGATGTTGTTCAACGTCGGCTCCCTCTTCCTGCATACGTAGAAGAAGGGCAGAGTCGATGCTGTCGAGGTCGCCGACAATCACTGCGGGAGACAGCCCAAGGATTTCCATATGGCGCGCACCTCCATCGGCTGCGATGAGATAGTCATCTTCACGCAGCCAGCGCGCCAAGGCGGCGTAGTTGGCGATATCTCCATTGACGAAAACGACAGCCCGCACGTATCCACCTCTCTACAAGAAGGCCTGCCACGCGAAGATCGACAGCATCATAATGCTAATGACAAACTCGACGGCCATAGCCATCAGAAAGCCGCCTACGTATCCTTTGACAGCCCTCGTGGCGGCAGCTTTGTTCCTTTGTGCATTTGACTCGGATTGACCTGTGACGCCAGTGGTCTGAGCGACAGACTGTTGGGAAGAAGTCTGTGCGCGGCGGTATTCCATCAGCCACAGCGCCGAAATTGAGCCAACGACTGCACCGATAAAGGTGCCGATGACAGGGACGCTTGAGAGCAGGATGGCACCGACCAAACCTCCTACGATCGACAGGGCAACCGAACGCCAGGCTGCGCCTGACCGGCGGCTACTCAGGAAACTCAGTCCCAAATCTGCAGCCCAGGAGACGATGGTCAGAACCGCCAGAATCAGTAGCGTCGGCCAACCAATGCGGAGGAAGTTATCGGCCCAGGCCCAGACAAATACACCCAGCCAGATCAGAAGCGGGCCAGGCAGTACCGGTACCAGCGCGCCGACGATCCCCAAGAACATGAGAAGGTAGGCGGCCAAAAAGAGTAGGGTCGAGAGTTCAAACACGCCTGTCTACTCCTCGACGAAAGCGCTGCCATTCTCAACCCGGAACGGCAAGACTGTATCTGTGGCAAAGAGGGGCGGCACATCCAGGTTCAGTGATTCGTAGAGAACCGGCGGCACGCCAATGTCGGCGAGGAAGAGTTGTCCGCAGGCCGCCCGAGCCGGCGGCTGCAACAGGCCCCGCTTAGGAAGGGCCAGTGTCATGGTGGCGGTTGCGGCAATACAGTGGTCGGAAGGTTGGCCGCTGTTAGTATCGAGGCCGCTGGGCGCGTCCAGGCTCAGGATTGGCGCGACGCTGCTGTTTGCCAGCTGGATCAGGTCGGTAGTGCGGCCGCGAAGGGATCCCGATAGTCCGTAGCCGATGAGCGCGTCGATTACCAGGTCAGCTGGGGGGAGTTCCCAGCCCTCATCTGCCCAGGCGAGAGGGGCATCCATCTTCTGCAGAATCGACAGTTGATCTTTCATAGCGCCAGACGGCAGGCCACTTGGCGAATGGGCCAGCACGATCTGCACCCACGCGCCCCAGTTGAGGAGATGACGTGCGGCTGCCAGCCCGCCGCCGCCGTTGTTGCCGCGTCCGGCCAGCACGACGATGGGCCGATCTTGCAATGGCTCCTCCTCGTCGTCGAAAGAGAGGATACGTTTGGCCAGCAGGGCCAGGTTGCGCCCGGCATTTTCCATCATCTGGAGCAGTTGGATGCCGTATTGCTCGACCATCAGTCGGTCGACTTCCCGCATCTGTTCGGTGGAAAGCGAGGGCAGGATCACTTCTATGACTCCGGCATCGCGGGCGGCGCGATCAGGAAACTGAGAAGCCAACAGGTCACTGCCGGAATGACGATGGTGCTTGTCCACATGTGGACTGACCAGGATGTGCCTGCGGTTGGCAGAAGGACGGCGTAGTAACCGCCGTACAGGAGCAATGGGATACTTGGGGCGAGCCAACGCAGCGCGTTCGGGTTTGCGCTCGGTTGTGCTCTCCAGGCCAGATAGTCCAGAGCCAGGGCGGAGACGGCCATGCCCAGAGCCGTCCAGATCATCAACGGCCGCTCGTAGTCCACAATCGCGGCACCCAGAATCGCCAGACCGAGAACGGCGGAGACGGCACCGAAGGGCAGTCGCCAGCGGCGCAACCCCAACAGGATAGGGCCGGTAAGCGCGGCGGCGGTGAGTGTGGCTCCGAACATGCCGGCCACCTTGCCTACATCATCGTTGAAGTAGCTCTTCCCCGTCCCGTTGGCGGCGAGCTGTACCGTTACTGGGAACGAGAACATCATGAAGAAGGTGAGCGCGGCCAGTAATATGCCAAGGGAAGCAATCGCCGGCGCCAGCTCGCGCCAACTGTTGTTTTGGTCCTGTCTGCGCCATGCCGCGCGCAGGGGGCCAGTCACGATGAGGCCGATGCCGAGTCCCAGCAGGATGTGGGTCGGGCTGAAAAGGGCCTCGATGCCTCTTTCGACACCGAAGATGACGTGCCAAACCATGTCGCCAACGCCGCCGGCGGCGAAGATGAAGAGGCCGACCCCGGAAAGGCGATAGCCAGCGGGAATAGCAAGGGTTAGTGGGTAACCTCGCGTCCGGTTTATTGCCGCTGCACCGACAAATGCGATGGCTGCGAGCAGAAAACCGCTGTAGAAGAAGGCGTGCCAGGGCGTGAAAAAGGACTGATCCACCCTCCCATGGTTGTGTGCCCAGCCGTCGAGATAGAGCCCGCCGACAAAAATCGCACATAGCAGGTTGAACAGCCAGTCAAAACGCAGTCCGGAAACCGGTTTCGCCTGATGCTTCCCTACTTGGGGCTCGGTCGCTGCATTGGCAACAGTTCCCGACAGGATTGAGTCATTCATAATTGTCATTCCGATATTCAATACGGTTGGATCTACTATCAGTTTCAGTGTAACCGAACTACAGAGACGATCAAAGCGTGCCCCTGTTATCTTGAATTTTGGGTAGCTACTAGGCCACATACATTTGCAGACTGGAACGGCCCTTTATCCCGGCAGCCATTCCGGCTGACTGGCTGCGTGTGCGGATGGCAGCCGCGAAGGTGGTTGAGACGCACGGGTAGAATGAGGACGACCGGTCGGTGAGGCGTGGTTTTGGAGGGGGGCGTGGCGGGGGCGCAGCCCCTGCACAAGGGAGGGCCGAAGGCCCGACCGCCATGATGCAGATGGAGGGGAGAGTGCAACGAGGAAAGAGTATACATGCTGGGTGGATCCGTTGAGGGCTGCGAATCAGCTGCGGCTGGGTCGTTGCGTTACTGGCTAGCTTCACGGTGGGCCGCCGGCTTGCGGGGACGCAAAGGAGTCTTCTTCTCTGAGGCAACATGTGCGATCCCAAAAGAGTCGGCCCTGCCATACGCGTTTGAAGCCGTTTCGGTGAGGCGCAATTAGTGCTGGGAGGCCTTCTTGACGAATCGAACACGGCGGTGATATTCTACGCGGCGAAGTCTCAGTTGGTCGACAGAAGCGGCAATCTTAGCCACTCGCAGAGGCTGTGCGCATGGACGAATTCCTGGAACGGGCCAGGCCGATTGTTCTGATGGCTTTGGAGGAGGACATAGGCGGCGGCGACGTAACGACTCTTGCGACGATTCCCGCGGAAACGCAGGCCCGAGGACGATTTTTGGCGAAGTCTTCAGGTATCATTGCAGGGTTGGACATAGTTGGACTCACTTACGATTTAGTTGAGAAAGAACTTCAGACACCTGGTTGGGATAGACCTTCTGCTAAGGATGGCGCAAGTGGAGCGAGGCTATCCGAAACGGAAGGAGTGTGCGGTCATATCCCGTTATACAGGTGCGTAGAAGAAGGGACATGGGTGGAGGTGGGAACGGTGGTTGCCCATGCTGCGGGGCCTGCGCAGGTTCTGTTGACGGCTGAGAGGGTAGCACTGAATTTCGCGCAGCGGATGTCGGGCATCGCCACGTTGACCAGGCGGTTTGTTGAGGCGGTGCAGGGCACTGGAGCCGTCATTTTGGACACGCGCAAGACTGCGCCGGGGCTGCGCCTGTTTGACAAGAGGGCGGTGGCGCTGGGTGGTGGGAGTAATCACCGGTTTGGGCTGTTCGATATGGCACTCGTCAAGGACAATCACATTGCGGCGGCGGGGGGGATTTCGGCGGCTGTGCAGGGGATACGCGACCAGTACCAAGGAGTGGAAATTGAAGTTGAGGTCGCAGATCTGATACAGTTGCGTGAGGCGCTCTCGCTCGGCGTAGACCGCATTTTGCTCGACAACATGACGCCGGAACAGGTCAGTGAGTCGGTTAAGGTTACCGCAGGCCGGGCTTCTCTTGAAGCCTCCGGCGGCGTAAATCTGGAAAATGTCGCGGCTATTGCTGCGAGCGGCGTAGATTTCATTTCGGTTGGCGCGCTGACCCACTCGGTTTCGGCGTTGGATATCAGTTTCGATTTGGAGATGGGTGGGTAGTGGTCCGATTTTGAGGACAGTCGCCATCTGCAAGACATAATTCTGAAGCACGAGGATGAAATGATGACAGCATCAACTCTGACGACACCTTTGGCAGAAGTCACGGATGCCAAGCTGATGTATGAAGCACTTGCGCGCAAGCTTCGCAATGTGGTTCTGGATGTGGAATTGCGCATCAAGGCGGAACTGGCCGCGCAGATTAACAGCCTGAAGAAGGAACGCAATGCGGTTATTCTCGGTCACAATTACATGGAGGCGGCTCTTTTCCATTCGATCCCGGACTTTGTTGGCGACTCGCTCTATCTCAGCCGGATGGCGGCGCAGACCGATAGGGACGTGATCGTCTTCTGCGGCGTGGAGTTCATGGCGGAGACGGCCAAGATTCTCAGTCCGGACAAGACCGTTCTGCTTCCTGCTGAAAAGGCTGGTTGCTCGCTCGCCGCAAGCATCACTGCAGAGGATGTACGCGGCCTGAAGGAGCAGTTCCCTGGGGTGCCGGTGGTAACGTACGTGAATACCTATGCCGATGTGAAGGCGGAGACGGATATATGCTGCACGAGCGGAAACGCGGTGGCGGTGGTCAACTCCCTGGACTCAGACCAGGTTATTTTTCTGCCCGACGAATTCCTGGCAAAGAACGTCGCCGAGGAGACGGGCAAACAGATAATCATTCCGTCGGCAGTCGGGGCCGGGTCGGGGCGGGCGCACGCGGGCAAGTCTGCGGATATCTCAATGGATCTTCCTGCTTCGGGCCAACTCGACGTGGAGACTGGTCTTCCGGTCATCCCACTGCAGACGGAGGCGTTCGACCTGATCGGTTGGCATGGCCGATGCGAGGTTCACGACAAGTTCACCGTCGACGACATCCGGCGTGTGCGCGCGGAGTTCCCGGATGTTGCAGTTCTGTCGCACCCGGAGTGCAGTCCGGAAGTGGTTGCGGAATCAGACTTCACGGGAAGCACGTCAGCGATGATTCGTCATGTCGAACAGTCTGACGCGCCCCGCTATCTGCTATTGACAGAATGCTCTATGGGGGACAATATCATCGGCGCCAACCCGGACAAGGAGATGCTGCGGCTTTGTTCTGTGCGCTGCCCGCACATGGGCCAGATTACGATGGAAGATACTTTGGCGGCGCTGGAGAAGATGCAGTACGAAATAAGGGTTCCTGAAGAGATCCTGGTCAAGGCGGCGCGATCGGTGCAGCGGATGGTCGAGATTGGTTAGCTTTGAGGGGATTCCTTCTGGAGACTCCAAGAGGCGGCATCCCGGATCTGGCCATCTGGTTCTGGGCCGCGACGTAAATGACCGGTGTGCACCATACAGTTAGAGCCAGTCCAGGATGACCTGGTGCGTGGGGCCGTCATGATCATTGGCCACTGGGTCGCAGGGGCAAACAGCGCGCTGGAGTTGGCAGCCGCGGGAGTGCCGGCAACAATCGGCAGAGCGCTGGATGTAACCTCCGTCAGTGTTTAGAGACAACCTCCTCGAAAGTAGCCGCCATTGACCTCATGCAAAGGATCCACGACACCGGCCAATTGCGCAGTTCACGGTTCAGGCTGATCAAGGGATAGGAAACCGCCGCCACCTTCTTCAGGCATGAACCAACCGAGCTGGTCTTGGAGATGGACAACGTCGCCGAACACGAGCACGGCGGGGGCATGAATTTCAGCTAACGCCATGGCCTGCGGCAGGCCAGCCACGGTTGAGCTTGCAACCTTTTGATGGATGGTGGCGGCGCTTGCAATGGCGGCGGCGGGAGAGTGTGGATCGCGCCCGTGCTCGGTCAGAGCCTCGCAAATCCTAGCGGCAGAACGAACGCCCATCAAGACAATCAAGGTAGGGGTCCCTGCCAGTAGGGCCCAGTCGACATTGGACCCTTCTTTGGCTGGATCTTCATAGCCGGCAACAACGGTAAATGCGCTCGCCAGACCGCGGTGCGTGACCGGAATGCCGGCGTAGGCGGGCGCGGCGACGGCCGCGCTGACGCCGGGGACAATTTCAAAGGCCAGTCCCTCTGAGGCAAGGGCCAGACACTCCTCCCCGCCGCGGCCGAAGACGAAACTGTCGCCCCCTTTCAAGCGAACGACTTGAAGTCCGTTTCTAACGCGGTCTACCAGGAGCGCGTTTATGTCAGACTGCGGCATGGTTCGGGGCCGGTGGCCCTGTTTGCCGACGAAAATGCGCTCTGCATGCGGGCGGATCTCTTGCAGAAGCTCCTGGGCGACAAGACGGTCGTAGATCACGACGTCGGCGGTTCGCAGCAGCGCCAGACCCCTAACTGTGATAAGGTCGGCTCGCCCTGGCCCCGCGCCCACCAGATATGCTTTGCCAGTCATGGAATCCGGCCCTTGGGTGAAGGAGGGCAGCCCCTTGGGCAGTCGCGCCTTTCACACGAATTCGACATTATTCTTCCGTCTCCAGCAGTGCGGCGATACGATCCCGGGCAGCAGTGGCACGGCGGGGACGGCCTGAATTCGTGCTCACGGAGACGATGAGATCGTCCCGGCGCATGACCGCGGGCGAATGAAAGTTTCCTTCGGCCGGCGAGTCGGCCACGTTTACCAGAAGTCCCTGTTTGTGGGCGGCCGCTGCGATTTCATGATTAACTGCGCGGACGTTTGTTGCAGCGAAGACGAGCCCGGCGTCGGCCAGATCTCCGTCCTGGTATGGCCTTTGGGTCCACTCGAGCTCGCCGCCTTCGGCCCAAGCTGTCAGTTGTCTGGTGGCGGACGGGCTGATCAGGCGCACTTGGACGCCGGCCGCGAGCAGGCTTCGCACCTTGCGCTCGCCGACGATTCCACCGCCGAAAACGATGGCGATACCGCCGCCGAGGTTTGTCAAGGTCAGAGGATATCGCATGGCTTTGCAACTCCTGAGCTTAATTGGATGGAGGTCACTCGCTTTCCGTGAACCCGCTCAAAATCGCGTTGACGACCCGGATTGCCTGGACATTTTCGCGCACGTCGTGGACGCGCACGATTTGCGCACCGCGTTCCACCGCCATTGTATTGGCGGCTATTGTCGCGGGCAGGCGGTCATCAACTGCGGCGCCGCCGGCCATTTTGCCCAGAAAACCTTTGCGCGAGCTGCCGAACAGTAGTGGATAGCCAAGGGCCTGCAGTTCATCGAGGCGGGCGATGAGGGTGGCGTGCTGTGCGGGCGTCTTGCCGAAACCGATGCCCGGATCGATGATCCGATGCCAGCGAGGAACGCGGTCGCGCCGGGCTATTTCCAGCGCTGCGGATAGATCCCGGCTCACCTCCGCCACCACGTCATGCGGCGCCTTGCCTGGCATAGACGGGGGGCTGCTATGCTCACCGTCAACCGGCCGGCCGGAAAGCAGCGGCGCGCGGTTATGCATGAGAACAAGGGGGACCCGACTGCGGGCCGCCAGCGCAGCCATCGAGTTGCTGTCCTGGTTGGCCGCGCGCAAACCCGATACATCATTCAGCCAGGTGGCTCCGGCGTCGAGGGCGGCCTCAGCGACTTCGACGCGGAAGGTATCGATTGACAGTGGGACGTCGACAACGTCGCGCAGCGCGTTGAAGACCGGCACGACACGCATGATCTCCTCTTCGATAGAAAGATTGGTATGCCCGGGTCGCGTGGAATAGCCGCCTATATCCAGAATATCGGCACCGTCGGCAACGAACTCCTTCGCCAGCGTCACTGCGGCCGCAACCGGGTCCTGCGCAGCGGCAAGCCCGTCACCGGAAAACGAATCGGGCGTTATATTGAGTATGCCCATCACACGGACACACTGGCCCCAATGCCACATCCTCTTTCCGATTGGCATCACCCGCGGCGGGAGCTGCTTGTTCAGTCTTTTCCAGAGCTCCTGTACGCTGAGTTCCAGGCGAGGATGATGCAGGCCGGCGTCCAGATCCAAGAGGGGAGCCAGCACGAAGTCACGTGCCGGGACACCCACGTGGGGAACCGTTAGATCGGGTGTGTCGATGATAGCGTCGTCATAGAAGAGTATGTCAAGATCGATGACGCGCGGACCATAGCGGATCGATTTCGTCCTGCCGAGAGAGTCTTCCGTCTGTTTGACTGCTCGCAGAAGTTCAGAAGGGGTAAGTTGTGTGGAGACTTTGCAGACGGCGTTCAGGAAGAGGGGCTGATCCGTCACCAGCATCGGGTCTGTTTCGTAGAGATGGGATGTTTCCAGTACGGTAGAATAAGAAGACAATGCATCCAAGGCGGTATGCAGATAGGCGACGCGGTCGCCGATGTTGCTGCCTAGCGCAATGTAAGCGGTGTGATTCATGAGATTCCCCTTAGGCCAGGAGGCAAAAGGAACGAAACCTTCCGAGTGAGGGCAGTCTTGGTTAGCGCCAGCCCGAATTCGACTCGAGGGGCTGCAAAAGCGCTAAGCACAGTCCAGCCGGGCCAAAACAGACGTTGCCCACCTTTAGCCAATACCGATTGGCTTATAAGCGATTATATACGCTTTGCAACTCGACCGCAGCTTTTTTTCAGAGTGGATGCCTTTTGTCCCAGTTTCAGTTATAATCGAAAGGGGGAACTGCGTTAACTTGTGGGACCAGAAAATGCGTCTGCGCAGGGATACGAGATCGCTCAGCGACGTCCTCTCCGCCCAGCGCAGCGCGACCATTCAAAGCCAACGGGTATTGCGAAGGAATTACGACATGGACGAGCTGAATGTCGACTATCCTCTTACAGACGAACAGATCGGCGCCTACCGTCGCGACGGCTTCGTAAAACTGCCGAATGTTCTTTCGCAGGAGGTGCTTGCCGAATACGGCTCTGAATTCACACGGATGGTCTATGCGTTAAACCGCCAGACACTAGCGCTGGCTGAGCGGAACACTTATGGCAAAGCGTTCCTGCAAGTTCCGAACCTTTGGGAGCACAGCGAAAAGGTGAAGACGTTTGTGCTGTGCCGGCGCCTGGGGAAGATTGCGGCCGAGTTGATGGGCGTTAATGGTGTACGCATGTATCACGATCAAGCACTATACAAAGAGCCGGGCGGCGGTTTCACGCCGTGGCACGTGGACCAGTTCTACTGGCCATTGGCGAACGACAACACAGTCACCGCGTGGATTCCTTTGCAGGAGGTCCCGGTGGAGATGGGACCGCTTTCGTTTTGCATCGGCAGCCATAAGCTGCTGCAGAACCGGGGCCTTTCTATCAGCGATGAAAGTGAACAGAAGATTGGCCGCACTTTGAATGACTATCCGAAATGCGTGTCTCCTTTTGCGTTGGGGGAGGTCAGCTTTCATTCCGGCTGGACATTTCATCGGGCGGGGCCCAACCGGAGCGATCAGATGAGAGCGGTGATGACGATCATCTATATGGAAGACGGGATGCAGGTTGCGCCGCCAAAGAATGAAAATCAGCAGAGAGACTGGGATCGCTGGCTGCCGGGGGCGCAAGTAGGCGAACCGATCGACACGCCGCTGAACCCTGTCATCTACTCTGCTCTCGAATAACAGCGCTTCCGTGCACACAGGTCTGGGCGGGGATAAAGCGTATTCCTGACCGGTTCAACTCAGATTTGGCAAGTCTCAGGTTGCAGGGCGGTGCGACCTACTACACAGGAGCAGTCTTGAATGAAAGGTGTAGCTAAATTACGTCCGGGCGTTGGCCAAGTCGGCCTGCTCGAGGCGCCCGAACCAACTGCTATTCCAGGGCATCTTATAGTTGAGGTGACGGCGGCCGGGCTGTGCGGCACTGATGTCCATATATACCATGACGAGTATCCTTGCCGGCCGCCTGTTATTATGGGGCACGAGGTCGCAGGGAAAGTTGTGGACGCGGCAAGCGATGTTACGCGCTGTGCCACCGGCGATTCAGTCACTTGTGAACCCAATTTCAGCCTCTGCGGTTTCTGCCCGTATTGCCGGGCAGGAATGCCGTATCACTGCTCCCAGCGGTCGTCGATAGGCAGCGGCGTAAATGGAGCCTTTGCCCGCTACGTGCTTGTGCCTGAACGTTCGGTGCACCTGTTGCCGGAGGGCGTTGACGAGTGGGCGGGCTCGCTGACGGAGCCGTTGGCCTGCTGTGTCCATGCGCTGGAGAATTCCAAGGTCGAGCCTAGTGATGTGGCAGTAATAACCGGCCCAGGAGCGATTGGCCTGATGATGCTGCAGGTGGTAAAGGCCGCAGGGGCGCAGGCGCTGGCAATAGGTACAGATACAGATGAGGCGCGCCTGGACCTGGCGAGGCAACTGGGCGCGGACGAGGTCCTGGTTGTGGGCAGGGATGATCTTCAGAACTCAGTTGCGGAGCGCACGGACGGCCAGGGCGCGGATATTGCCTTTGAGTGCTCCGGTGCAGGGCCGGGGGCACAGACAGCTTTGGATTTGGTGCGGCACAGAGGTCGCTATGTACAGGTTGGCCTTTTCGGTAAGCCGGTCCTCTGGGATCTTGAGCAGGTCTGCATCAAGGAGTTACAGGTACAGGGGACATTCGCCACTGTTGCCAGTTCCTGGCGCAAGACTCTATCGCTTCTGCAGTCTGGCCAGCTTCAGACGGCTCCGTTGATCAGCCACCGACTCCCGCTTGAGGAATGGCAAGAGGCTTTCGATCTGTTTGAACGCCGCGAAGGAGTGAAGATCGTTTTCTCGCCGTCGTAAGCTTTTTGCGACCACCGACCGCAACCCGTCAAGAACAGTTGGCGCTATCGGAATCGGGATGTTCCTGCAGTCTAGGGACACGTGCTATACTGCGATCTTCGGACACAACGGAAGTACTTACCTTTTAATCTTCTATGACACAGGGTGCGCGTTCATTCATACCAACAGGCCGCCGCTGTTCGAATTGCGGTTCGCGCGTCGCCCAAAATGCTGAGACCTGTTATTTCTGCGGCCATGAGTTGACCGAAAGTTCCAGGTCAAGGCCGGCGCGTCTCAATCTACGGGATGCGGTGCTGGCGCTGGCGCTGCTGGCGGTCGTGGTTGGCTGGTGGCAGTTCGGCAGCCTTGGCGTTAATATTCCCTTCCCCAGCGATTCACAAGTCGCTACTCGTGTAACCCCGCTTCAGACCGCGGGCGCTCAGCCGACAACGGGTACTGATGGGCAGCAGCCAGGTGCCTCTGTTGGACGCCACACTGTACAGACTGGAGAAACTCTGCTCGGAATTGCCGGCAGGTATGGAGTGACGGTCGAGGATATCCAGACGGCCAACGATCTGACGGGCACGCTGATCCGCGCAGGCGATGTTCTGCTTATCCCCATTCCTGCATCGATCTCTGAAAATGGGAGCAGTAGCAGCGCGCCGACTATCTCCACTGTATTTAGTTATATAGTCAGACCTGGCGATACCGTCATTTCGATTGCCATACGCTTCGGCACGACTGTTGCAGCGATTCAGGAGGCGAATGGCATTGGGCCGAACGATATCATCCGACCCGACCAGGAATTGCAGTTGCCTGTTTCCGGCGTGCCTTCCACGATTCTGGCAACCAGCCAATCCACTCCTGCGCGGCAAAACCAGAATTCTGGCGAGATGTACCTGCCTCTCCAGCTTCTTGGTCCGGATGATAGCGATAGTATTCCCCATTCTGAAGATGTGCTGTTCCGCTGGTTGAGCGGTGGCCTGCTGGAAGAAAATGAATGGTACGTCCTCTACATCTGGCCGTTGGAGGGGCTATTTGAATTGCCGCCCCCTGTTTGGACAAAGGCGACCAGCTATCGCCTACTGAGCCAGTGGGCGCCGCCACCTGATCGGGACGTCACCTACAGATGGCAGACCTCGGTCGTGCGTGTGCTGACGGGCCCGGAAGGAGAGCGCAGCATCGAAGGAGCCAGCTCTCCTGGCGAAGTACGTAGCTTCATCTGGTCCGGCGGCGACGGTTAAATTTGCACGGGCTTTTCGTTAGCCATTGTCACCCCACGGTTTTTCAAGAGACAGCAGGGCCCCGCGATAACCAAAGGGTTTGATCTGCCGAGCCCAGCCCTTTCTGATGTGCATTCGGGTTGTACCCTTGGCAAACTTTGTGGATGGTCATGCGGCAACTAGACCCTCCTTTCATCCTTGGCCCTGTCGTTCAGCATGTCTGGATTATCCTGGATCTGGCGACAGATTGCTTCCA
Organism: Caldilineaceae bacterium bin5; assembly: GCA_002238445.1. Classification (GTDB taxonomy): domain Bacteria; phylum Chloroflexota; class Anaerolineae; order Caldilineales; family Caldilineaceae; genus Bin5. The sequence goes on along the minus strand of MPML01000003.1, from coordinate 78,601 downwards.
GAAAAATCGGGTGCTTTGGGGGCCCGGTCTGGATTGCCATTTCAGAACGATGGTTGTATAGTAGGCAAATCTTTGACGGCTGGGGATGCGGCATTTTCATGTTTTCGGCTCCGACCTCCCCCCGGTGCGACGGGCAAGCCGGAAAGAAGTGCAATTCGAGAGTGAATGGCGTAAACGCCGCCCCCAAGTCGTGAAGCAGAAACGCGATAGAGAAATCCCGTAATACTACGTCTAGTTGCGAAATCGCCACGTTCGTGAAGCGATTAGTAGAATCAAATCTCCCAATTGGGAAATCCAACCATTTCAACAAAGTCAAGGAGGAATTCATGCCGCGACCAGTAACGCTCTTCACAGGTCAGTGGGCGGATCTGCCCTTCGAAACCATCTGTGAGAAGGCCAAATCATTCGGGTATGATGGTCTGGAGCTTGCCTGCTGGGGCGACCATTTTGAGGTTGACAAGGCCCTGGAAGATGACAGCTATGTGCAGGGACGCTGGGACACCTTGAACAAGCACGGACTGCAGTGTTTTGCGATCAGCAATCATTTGGTCGGTCAAGCCGTTGCAGACCGCATCGACGAGCGCCACGAAAGCATTCTGGATCCGCGCATTTGGGGCGACGGCACAGAAGATGGAGTGCGCGCCCGCGCAGCGGAGGAGATGAAAAATACTGCGCGCGCGGCGGCCAAATTCGGTGTGAAGGTTGTGCCCGGTTTCACCGGTTCGCCGATTTGGAATATGGTCTATTCCTTTCCGCCAAACCCGCCCGACTTCCTGGAAAAGGGCTTGGCCCTCTTTGCGGAGTTGTGGACTCCCATTCTGGATGTTTTCAGCGAGAATGGAGTGAAATTCGGTTTAGAGGTGCACCCGACAGAGATTGCTTTCGACATCTTTAGCGCTCAGAATGCAATCGACGCCCTCGATGGCCACGAGGCTTTCGGATTTAACTACGATCCCAGTCACTTCGGCTACCAGGGCGTGGATTACGTTGCGTTCATCCGCAAATTCGCCGATCGGATTTTTCATGTTCATATGAAGGACGTGGGCTGGTCGGACGCAGGCCAAGAGGCCGGTGTCTTTGGCGGTCATGCCGAATTTGGCGACCACCGGCGCTACTGGGATTTTCGCTCAGTTGGACGCGGCAGGATCGATTTCGAATCGATAATGCGGGCGCTGAACGATATTGGCTATAACGGCCCCCTTTCGATTGAATGGGAGGACGCGGGCATGGACCGTGAACACGGCGCAACCGAGTCGTGTGCCTACACCCGCAAGATCGACTTCGCACCGTCTGATATTGCTTTTGACGCGGCATTTGCCGAATAGAAGGCGGTTTGGCGGGATCGGGCAACGCGCCCGCCGGCGGTGGACCATATCATGCCAGAAACCAAGACTATAAGAGGGACTGAACTATGAGTGAAGGATCCGGATTCACTTCGATGGCTGGGGCGCGGGCCGAAGGCGACGCCCCGGAAATCGGTATCGGGATGCTGGGCTATGCTTTCATGGGCAAGGCTCACAGCCATGCGATGTTGAATATCGCCCATATGATGTACCCGCCGCCGGCCATACCGCGGCTGGTAGGAATCGCAGGACGCGATGAGCAGGCTGTGGCGGAGGCTGCCAAACGGTACGGTTACGAAGGTTACTATACCGACTGGCGGGCGATGCTTGATAACGATGACATCCAGCTTTTCGACAACGGCGGGCCGAATGATACCCATGCCGATCCGTGCATCCTCGCGGCCGAGAGAGGAAAGCACATTCTGTGCGAGAAGCCGCTGGCACGGACAGCGGATGAATCGCTGATGATGCTGGAAGCGGTGCAGAAGGCAGGGGTAAAGAACATGGTGGCCTTCAACTATCGATTTGTGCCAGCGATTCGCCAGATTCGTAAACTGGTGGATTCCGGCCTGCTGGGTAAGATCTACCATTTTCGGGCGGTTTATCTGCAGGAATGGGTGATGGCCCACTACAATCTGCCGATGATTTGGCGGCTGCAGAAGTCGGCAGCGGGAAGCGGCGCGCTGGGAGATCTGGGGGCGCACATTATCGATCTGGCCCGCTATCTGGTAGGCGAGGTCAATAGTGTCTCGGGAATGACTCGCACGTTTATCGAGGAACGGCCGTGGGACGACGGCACGATGGGTAAAGTGGATGTGGACGACGCATTCACGGCACTGCTGGAGTTTGATAACGGCGCGATTGGCACGGTGGAGGCCAGCCGCTTTGCCGCCGGGCGCAAGAACGGCCAGCGCCTTGAGATCAACGCGGAGAAGGCCAGCATTGTCTTCAATCTGGAACGGCTGAACGAGTTGGAGATTTTCTGGGTTGGCGACGAGCCAGAAGAAGCCCAGGGATTCCGCAACGTGCTTGTTTCGGAACCTTCCCATCCATGGTGGGAAAACTGGTGGCCCCAAGGCCATATCATTGGCTGGGAACATACCTTTGTGCATGAAATTACCCATCTATTGGACTGCATTGTAAACGATGGCGCGGTGTCTCCCATTGGTGCGGATTTCGTCGATGGTTATCGTAACTCTGTAATCTGCGACGCAATCCTGGAATCTGCAGCAAGCAAGCGCCAAGTGGACTGTGTATACGCGGCCTAGGCGATTGTTCTTTTGGGCGACCCAAAGTAGGTGGCCCGCCTATACGATTCTGGCCTTCGATTGACTACGCGAAGGTTTCAGGCGATTCAGGACGGGCGGGCCACCTCGATACTCGCGATTCTCGCTGGCCCCCCTTTTCCAGGGCGAGAAAGATTCGTGCCTGCAGGTACATTCCCCATCATCAGCGCGCCCCGGTTGATCGTCGCGTCTTGCCTTGACGGCCTTGATCCTTTTGCCAGCACGGCCAGGCAGATGGTGCATTCCCTTTCGAAACCATTGTCGAAGTGGAATCTCTTCGTTGCCGACAAACTTCGGCAAGACCACGCGGCTTTCTCCGATCTACTTTTGTACAATCGGCGGAGTGCAAATACAGGAAAGCAGAAATGAAAATCGAGCGAATCGAACTCCGGCGAATCCATATGCCGTACGTTCGCCCTTTTGAGACCAGCGGATGGCGGCACGAAGGAAGCGATGCGGTCATTGTGCGCGTGGACGCTGACGGGGTTACGGGCTGGGGCGAATCGCCAGTCAGCGATGGTCCCTGGTACAACGAGGAGACGTTCCATACGGCATTGATCGTGCAGAAGGAATTTCTGGGGCCGATGCTGCTGGAGGCAGAACTCTCCGCGCCTGAGGATGTGCGCGGGGTCTTCAAGAGGGTGCGCGCCAACCGCATGGCCAAGGCAGGGCTCGAATTCGCGGTATGGGACCTGTTTGCGCGCGCGCAGAATGATTCTCTTGCCAACCTCCTGGGCGGCACGCGGGAGGAGGTGGCTGTGGGCGTGAGCGTACCGATCCAAGCAGACACTGAGGCCTTGCTCGGGACGGTGGAAGGATACCTGGAGGACGGCTACCAGCGTGTCAAACTGAAGATCAAGCCTGGATGGGATGTCGAGCCGACACAGGCGGTGCGTGAGCGCTGGCCGGACCTGTTGCTGCAGGTGGATGGCAACAGTATCTACCACTTGGAAGACGCCGACCATCTGCGACAGCTGGACCAATTCGACCTGTTGCTGAACGAACAGCCGCTTGACCACGACGACATCTTTGATCACGCGAAGTTGGCCAAGTTGATCGAAACGCCAGTCTGCCTCGACGAGAGTATCGTATCCACGGATCACGCCCGCTGGGCCCTGGAGTTAAATGCGTGCGGGGTAATAAACATCAAGCCTTCCCGAATCGGCGGGCTGGCCGATTCGGTCGCGGTCCATGATATGTGTCAGGCCGCGGGCATTCCGGTCTGGCATGGTGGGATGCTGGAAACTGGGATCGGACGGGCCATCAGCGTGGCGTTGGCAAGCCTGCCCAACTTCACGTTACCGGGGGACATCAGCGCCAACGACCGCTATTTTGAACGGGATATTGTCACCAATCCATTCTCGCTCAACAGCAACAGTACTTTGACTGTGCCAAATGGCCCGGGACACGGAGCGCTTATCGACGCGGCTTACCTGGATGAGGTGACGGTGGAGAAAGTCTGTCTACGCCGCGACGGGTAAAGATAGTCCGTTTCGCGCTGGCACGGGGAATTGGCTGGTCCCTGTTCAGTCAGGTCCTCACGACGAGAGATTTTCGTTCCTCTATCGCTAATTAAGGAACGGGCAGCAAACTTTGAGGAGGTCCTCTATGGCAAAGAAGCGAGGAAAGCCCTCCTTTATTGGGATCGATCTTGCCTGGAGCGACCGCAACCCGTCAGGCGTTGCAGTGATCCGAAATGGGCGGTTGGTCGCCCATAAGGGCGGTCTGGGCAGGTTGTCGGAGGTCGTCGACTTTATTGGCGACCATCTTTCGCGTCGCAATGGGTCAATTGTTGCAGTGGACGCGCCGCTGCGAGTACCAAATGAGACTGGCATTAGGCCGTGTGACCGTGCGCTGTCGGCGGATTGGCAGCGCTTTCACGCTGGTGCGTATCCTGCCAACAGACGACTGCTTGCCCGCGACGGGGTAGTGCGCGGGGAAGCATTGACCTCTGCTCTGTCCGAGCGTTTCAAATTTCATGCGTCCGACGTAATTCCGCGGCGGACGAAGGCGCGGCTGGTTTGCGAGGTCTATCCTCATCCGGCCTTGGTCAGCCTGTTTAACCTGGACAGCATCCTCCGGTACAAGCGCGGGCGCGGGCGTTCCTATGAGGAACGGTGGCCGGAATTTAATCGTTACCAATCTCTGTTGCGGGGTTTGCGCAAGGCCGATCCGCCGCTGCGCAGGACTAAGAAGCTGCTCACTGGAGTCGATGTGACCGGCATGCGCGGGGCTGCCTTGCAAGCTTACGAGGATACGCTTGACGCGGTAACCTGCGCCTATATAGCCTCCTTCCTCTGGCGGCACGGGCCGAGAGCGGCAAAGCGCTACGGCTCGCTGGAAGAAGGTCACATATTGGTGCCGCTGCCGGTAAAGCGCCGTTGACTGGCGCACATTTGGCGGGGCATTGGACAGGTCAGAGGCAGGAAATGAAGATTCGGACTGCAACTCTATTTGGGTGACATCCGAATCGATGAAACCTGTTCCCAACGTTTAGTTACCCGCCTTCGCCCCAACTTTGCTTCTCGCTTTTCTGCCCCTCTGCCCTTGCTTAGGTTTTTGCATTCTCGCCCATGAGTCGCGCAACGTTATTGTGCGGTTAAAGATGAGCCGGTCGCCGGAACTGTCCGGATCGAGACAGAAGTAGCCTTTGCGCTCGAACTGGACGGTCTGGCCGACAGCCAGGTCTTGGGCGCCAGGTTCCAGTTGCACGCTGTCGAGGACAGTCAGCGACTTGGGTGACAGGGTGGCGATGAAGTCTTCGCCTTCCGGCACGTCGTAGGGATCCTCCGCACTGAACAGACGATCGTAGAGGCGCACATCGGCTGGTACTGCGTGATCGGCGCTTACCCAGTGGATGGTACCGCGTACTTTGCGGCCGTCTGGCGCGTAACCGCCCTTGGTTTCCGGATCGTATGTGCAATGCAATGCCACGACTTCGCCCTGGTCATTCTTGATGACTTCTTCGCAGCGGACGAAGAATCCCCATCGCAGTCGCACCTCACGGCCGGGCGCCATGCGGAAGAACTTGCGCGGCGGGTCCTCCATGAAATCGTCCCGTTCGATATACAGATTACGGCTGAAGGGGACGGGACGGCTGCCCGCGCTTTCGTCCTCAGGGTTGTTTACTGCATCCAGCCATTCGGTTTCGCCTTCGGGAAAGTTCGTAATCACGACAGGCAAGGGATCGAGTACACCCATCACGCGATTGGCGGTGAGGTTCAACTCCTGGCGGATGAAATGCTCCAACAGTTCGATCTCGACGGTACTGTTGGTGCGGGCGACGCCGACGTGTTGACAGAGATCGCGCAGCGCCTTGGCCGGCACGCCCTTTCGCCGCTGACCGGCGAGCGTGGGCATGCGGGGGTCATCCCAACCGTTAACGTAGCCTTCTTCGACAAGACGCATCAGGCGCCTCTTGCTGGTCACCGTGTAAGTAAACTCTAATTTGGCGAACTCAATTTGGCGAGGATGGTATACTCCCAGCGCGTCCAGGTACCAGTCGTACAAGGGGCGATGATTCAGGTATTCCAATGAGCAAAGGGAATGGGTAACCCCTTCGATCGAGTCGGACTGGCCGTGGGCCCAGTCGTACATTGGGTAAATACACCATGCGTCGCCAGTGCGTTGGTGCTCTGTATGGCGAATGCGGTACAACACAGGGTCGCGCAAATTGATGTTGGGCGAACTCATATCGATCTTGGCCCTCAGGACTCTCGCGCCATCGGGAAATTCGCCCGCCTTCATGCGTTTGAACAGATCTGCGTTTTCGGCAACAGACCGATCGCGATATGGGCTATTCATGCCCGGTTCGGTTAAGGTGCCGCGGTGGGCTCGCATCTCTTCCTGGCTCAGATCGTCAACGTAGGCGCGGCCAGCTTCGATCAATTGTAAGGCCCACTCATACAGCTGGCCGAAGTAGTCGGAAGCGTAGAGGACGCTTGCCGGCTCGTAGCCCAGCCACCGGATATCCTTCAGCTGCGCCTCCACAAACTCCTGCTCTTCTTTGAGTGGGTTGGTGTCGTCGAAGCGCAGATTGCAGTGGCCGTCGAACTCCGCGGCCACCTCGAAATTCAGTCCGATAGCCTTGGCATGCCCAATGTGAAGATAGCCGTTGGGCTCTGGCGGGAAGCGGGTTTGAAAGCGGCCGTCAAAGCGGTCGTTGGCGATGTCATCCGCAATCGCCTCGCGAATGAAGTCCTTGCCCGGCGTAGTGGATTCGGTATCGCTCATTTGTACTCCTTGGACTGTCGGACGTCTCGCCCTTTTTTGCTAATGATAGGAAATGGATCTTTGGCTATCAGCTAGTTTTTTTCACAGTGAAATCAATATACAGTCGTTCAACGGGCCGGGCAAAAAAATAGCATTGAAAGAAGGATGGACGGGAAGTGGTTGGTTGTGCTTCCCAGCCGCTAGCAGTGTAACAGTCTTCCGTGCGTCAGATGCCGCTGGAAGCGGAGAATCCCCCATCTACCGGTACGACAATGCCGGTGACGAAGCGCGAGGCGTCGCTAGCAAGCCAAACTGCGGCGCCAACCAGTTCATCGGGCTCGCCGAACCGTCCCATGGGGGTATGATCGACAATTTGCTGGCCGCGTTCAGTCAGAGGAGGCGGATCCTGCCCGTCTGCGGCGGCGTCCACGTCGATCAGTAATGCACGGTTTTGCTCGCCGATGAAGAAGCCGGGCGCAATGGCGTTTACTCTCATACCTGCGCCGTGCTTCTGGGCCAGGTCCACGGCCAGCCAGCGAGTCAGGTTGTCGACGGCGGCCTTGGCTGCAGAATAGCCCATGACGCGGGTGAGCACTTTTTGGGCGGCCATCGAGGAGATGTTGATAATCGAGCCTTTGCCCTGCTCGGCCATCGATTCGCCGAAGATTTGAATTGGCAGTACTGTCCCGGTGAAGTTGAGGCCGACGACGCCTTCGAGCGCGGCGCGCGGGACATTGAAGAAGGTCAGATCGCCGAATACGGTGGCGTCAGGCCGATTTCCGCCGGCGGAGTTGATCAATATGTCCACTCTGCCCCAGGTTTCGAGTAGTTTCTGACGGGCGGATTGCAGGCTGTCTTCGTCCAGGACATCGGCTGGCAGGGGGAGGGCCTCATTACCGGCGGCAGTGATCTCCTCGGCTAATTCACGGGCCCTGGCTTCCCGCCGTCCCAGGATTGCGACGCGTGCGCCGGCGGCGGCCAGTCCATGGGCCATGGCGCCACCGAGGACACCTGTGGCGCCGGTGACGACGGCGACCTTCCCTGCTAATGAATACTGCTCCCATACGCTCATGGCCATCTCCTGACTGTTAGTTGCGAGTAGCGGGATGCCATCTCTTTGCATCGCTCTCTCCTCGCCGATTGCGGTTCAGTTCAGCTATAATCAGTGAAAAGTCAATTCTGGAAATACGTTCTTCATGCTGTCCGTCGTCAGTTCAACCAGGCGGCAACTACTCCAAACGCGCGAAAGGAAACTTCTGTGAACTCGTCTCTACGCCAATTCATGCCTGAGCGAGCCGATCGATATTTCAGCGGCAACAGTGCACAGCGGGCAGTGGCCCGCACTTTGTTCGAAAGTGTGGCCGACCTTCCTTTGATCTGTCCGCACGGTCACGTTGATCCGCTGCTGTTCGCTGACGCTACATATCATTTCGAGTCCCCGGCAGAGCTATTCCTGATCCCTGATCATTATGTCTTTCGGATGCTCTACTCGCAAGGCGTTTCGCTTGAAGCCCAGGGCCTGGCGGTGAATGAAGGAGAGGATGCCAGCAAAGTGGAATCGAATCACCGAAAAATCTGGCAGACCTTTGCCGAACACTATCACCTGTTTCAAGGTACGCCCACGGGATTATGGCTGCGGGATGAGCTTCACGATTTATTTGGCATTACCGAAAAGCTGACCCCGTCGAACGCCCAATCATTTTATGACAGGATAGCGGACCGGCTGGCCGCGCCCGAATTCACGCCCCGAAAGCTTTACGAACAGTTTCGGGTAGAGGCTCTGACCACGACCGACGCGGCCACCGATACACTCGAACATCACCAAGCGATCCGAGATTCGGATTGGAGCGGGCGCATATACCCGACTTTCCGTCCCGACAAGGTCGTGAACGGGATCGATCAGCCGGCTTGGAAGGAGCAGATCGACCTATTGTGCGCCGTCTCCGGTATCGACATCAGAGATTACTCGGCCTATATTTCCGCGCTGGAATCACGCCGCGATTTCTTCAGTGAGATGGGCGCGACCGCCACCGATCATGCGGCCGAGACGCCTTTCACCGAGGTGCTCTCGCCCAGCGAAGCCGACGCAATCTTTCAACGGGGCCTGGCGGGCAAGGCCTCTGCCGCTGACGCGCGGCGCTTCACCGCGCATATGCTGGTCGAGATGGCCCGCATGAGCAGCGAAGACGGGCTGGTCATGCAGCTCCATCCTGGCTCGATCCGCAACCACAACGCCGAAGTGTTCCGGCGATTCGGCGCAGACAAGGGCGCAGACATTCCCCATGCACTCGATTTCACGCGCAACCTGAAACCGCTGCTGGACCGATTCGGCTCCCATCGATCATTGCGCCTTATTCTGTTCACGCTGGATGAGTCCACCAGCGCCAGGGAGCTTGCCCCGCTGGCCGGCCACTATCCAATTCTGCGCATCGGCCCGCCATGGTGGTTTTACGACAGTATTAACGGGATGCAGAATTTCTTCGCACAGGTGATGGAAACGGCCGGCATTTATAACACGGTCGGCTTCAATGACGACACCCGGGCTTTCGCTTCGATCCCCACCCGCCATGAACTGTGGCGGCGCGTTGCCTGCGACTGGCTTGCCGGGCTGTTGGTCGAAGGACAAATTGATGATGATGAAGCCTTCGCCATGGCCCACGCGCTGGCCTACGGACTGGCAAAGGAGGCCTACGGGCTATAGGGGCGGCCCGTGCACGTTTGTGAGTGCATAGTATCGAACCGCACCGGTCGGCCTCTTGCCGGAATTATGCGTTGATATCGGCCTGCGTCCACTGCTGGTCCACCAGCCGCCACATGTCACCGGTCGGGTTTATGTCTTTCAGCTCGGGTGGAAGACGATGTTGGCGCACATTGTCATAGCTGTATAGAGCGGCGAAGCGGCGGATGCTGGCCGGAATGCCGACTGATGTGAAGCCGGGATGACCGGTAGCCGGGAAGGGACCGCCATGGTTCATGGCGGCGGTGACTGCTACGCCGGTGGGCATCTTGTCGTTCAAAAGCCGCCCGACTTTGACGCGTAACTGGGGCGCCAGACGGTCGTACAGTTCGTCATCTGAGCCGGCGCTGTCGGTGTAGAGGCAGCCGGTCAGATTGCCTTCGAAGCATTGGATAATCTGCTCCATCTGGTCGGCGTCCTGTGCCACTACGACCAGGGAGGAAGGACCAAATGCTTCGGTCTGCATGGCATGCGGATTGGCGAGAAACTCGGTTCCGGATACCGTCAACAGTGTATTCTGGTAGCAGTAGCCGGGCGCATCCGCGGCTGCTCCGCCTGCGACCACCTTCGCGCCATTGCTGGTCAGAATCCGGATCGATTCGTCCATGCCCTCGGAGACGCCGCGATTGAGCAGGACGCCGGCTGCGCCGTCGTCAAAGAGGGCGGCTGCCTGGGCCACGAACTCTTCAGCTTCATCCCCTGCTATCGTCATTACAAGGCCTGGATTGGTACAGAACTGGCCCGTTCCCATCGTGCAAGAGGTGAAGAAATCCTCTGCGATGGCTTGCGCTCGTTCCGAAATGGCTCCGGGCAGCAACAAAATCGGGTTGATACTGGACATCTCCAGGTAAATCGGCTTACCGTGCCTGTCGGCGACCTCTTTCAGCCTCATGCCGCCCTCGCGGCTGCCGGTGAACCCGACGGCGGCTACACGGGGGTCGGCGACCAGGTCGTACCCGTATTCGGGCTTGAAACGGTAGATTAGCTGCACCAAGCCCTTGGGCGCGCCCGTCTCGTTGATAGCATCCAACGCGGCTTCGGCAAGCAGTTGGCTGGTGCGGGAATGGCTGGAGTGCGCTTTGGCGATGACCGGGCTGCCGGCGGCGATGGCCGCGGCGAAATCTCCGCCGGAGGCGCCATTAAAGGCAAAGGGGAAGTTGTTGGGCCCAAACACAACAACGGCTCCGGGCAGCGGGCCGTAGTGAGAACGAATGCCGGCCGCGGTGTCAATCGTAGCCTGCGTCCACGAGCGATCGCGTACAGCGGCGGCGGCCTGGCGCAGTTGGTCAGTCGTGCGAGGGAGCTCGATTGCATTCAGGCGGGTGGGGGCGGGCAGCCCAGTCTCAAGATGGGCCGCTTCGACCAGGGCCTCGGCTCTTTTTTCGATGCGGGTGGCGTAGGTGTCTAGAAAGTCGGCCAACAGCTGGCGGGGCGCGCGGCGGAGCTCGGAGACTGCGTCGGCCGCGGCCTGCAAGACTGCTTCCATGTCATCCCATTCAGAGTAGGGAAAGGACCATGGCAGCTTTTCGCCGGTCATGGGATTGGTAGACTGGTAACTGCCGGTCGGATTGGCGGCAGAGCGAAATTCACCATTAATCAGTAACGGTTGCAAAGACATTGCTTAGAAAGCTCCCATCGGTTTCGTTAGGTGTAAGGTACTGCGTATTGAGAGAGGGATTTCCGCTCTCTCTTTCTCCACTATATTTTCTGTGTCAGTCGACCTCGGCCGAACGTCGATGCCAATCCTCAGCGAAGAGATTGAAGTGAACGCGGCGGCGAGGATTGGCGGCGACAACGTCCTCGTCGAGCGTGACTCCCAGGCCGGGCCCGGACGGCAGGGCGAAGTAGCCGTCTTCGATTTCGGGATTGCCCGGCGCAGCCTTCTTAACGTAGGCTTCGGAGAAGTCGTTGAAGTGCTCCTGGATTTTGAAGTTGGGCGTGCAGGCTGCCAGATGCAGTGCGGCCGCGGTCGAGATGGTGCCGCCCACGTTGTGAGGCGCGATGAGCATGTAGTAGGCTTCGGCCCAGGCGGCCAACTTCTTGGTATTGAGAATGCCGCCGAAGTGCGTGATATCGGGCTGGATGATATCGCAGGCCTGGAGTTCGAACAGTTCGCGGTACTCATACATGGTGTGCAGCCGCTCGCCGGTGGCGACGGGGATGCCTAAGGGCGCGATTGCGTCGGCTGCTTTCTTCTGCGCGGCCAGGTTTTCGGGCGGCACCGGTTCCTCCAGCCAGGAGGGTTTAAAGGGGGCCAGCTCGCGGGCGAACTCGACGGCGGTGGCTGGGTTGAAGCGGCCGTGCATCTCGATCATTATTTCTGTGTCGGGGCCAACCGCGTCGCGAACAGCTTCGACCAGGCCAATGACATAGTTCTTTTCGGCTCGCTCCATCTCATAGAAGCCGGCGCCGAATGGATCGAACTTGAGCGCCTTATACCCTTTGGCCAATACCTTTTTGGCGGCGGCGTGAAACTCATCCGGCGTCCTTTCCCCTGTATACCAGCCGTTGGCGTACCCCTTAATCTGGTGCCGTACTGCCCCGCCCAGCAGTTTGTAAACTGGCTGGTTGAGCGCCTTACCGATAATGTCCCAACAGGCAACTTCGAGAAGGGCGGTAACGGTCTGGGTGATCTCGCCGGCGCGTCCAAAGTCCTCCCGGAACATGCGGGCGACGAGAGCCTCGACATTGAATGGATCTTCGCCGAGAATGTAGCGGGGCGCGGCTTCGCTTAAGTAGCCGAGGACGCCGTCAGTGCGGTTGAGAGCGCGGCACTCGCCTACACCGACCAGTCCGTCATCGGTCTCGACTTTGACGATGGTCAGGTTGCGCCATTCAGTGCCCAACACCATCGGCGTTACTTTGGATATCTTCATTGGGGACCTCGAATTAGTGTATGAAATGCAAATCGGTTTCGCGCCTACTGTATCGCAAGTGTGGGAAACGCGCCACATTTCGGGTGCGAAATCAGGTGTGGTTGCCGCGGTAGCGGGCCCCAACGAGAGGTGGAATACGCGCTACAGCACTAGTCAAGATTGACTCCGACCACATTTGCTTGCTATAATGGCGCCATAAAGTATCAGTTAAGCGAGTATCAAAAGTGCGGCTGATGTGGCCGCAGTGGAGAATTACATGCCGAATATCAGGTCAGCCGCTAAGCGTATAGGCCAGGACGAGCGTCGTCGTGATCGTAATCGAGGATATCGCAGTGCAGCCCGCACTGCTGTAAAAAAGGCACGCGTGCTCATTGAGGATAGGGATCCCGGAGCGCACGCGGCGGTGCGCGATGCGGCCGTGGCGTTGGACAAGGCTGCCCAGCGCGGCGCAATCCATGCCAATAATGCGGCGCGGCGCAAAAAGAGATTAATGCTCCAGCACTCCAAATCTGTTGCGGCATAACTGACTGCCAAGACCAGCAGGGAAATCGTCCAAGCGCCAGACAAGGCCGCTGATGACGATCGCCCATCGACAGGCCGCCTGAAGTTAACACAGGCGGCTTTTTCGCGTTCTCCGGCCTTGGTCACGGGTGGCTATCCGCCCAGGCGCCAAGCCGCGCCACGTAGTCACATTCACTCTGCAGAACGCAAAGTGTGCAGCGCGGGGTGCGTGCCCGGCACACTTCACGCCCGTGCCGGATGAGGTTGACGTGCAGGGCAAAATAGGTTTGCCCTGGCAGCGATTCCTCCCAGACGTCTTTGACCTTCTCCGCGGAAGCCCGCAGGCCGCTGATGCCCAGACGCTGCGTCTGGCGCTGAACGTGGGTGTCGACCGGAAAGGCTGCCATACCGTAGCTGAACAGAAGCACGATGCTGGCGGTCTTGTGGCCTACGCCCGGGAAGCGCTGCAAGTAGGACCGCGCGGCCTCAGCCTCCATTTCGCGGATGTGTTCCAGACTGTAGTCACCCTCCTCCCGCTTTAGAATCTCCAGCGTCTCAACGATGTGGGGCGCTTTCTGGTTATACATCCCGGCGACGCGGATGGCGTCTTTGACCTCTTCCAGAGGCGCGGTGCGCACTGCGTCCCAGTCGCCGGCGAAGCGTTGTTTGAGCGTTTCGAACGCCCTAGCCGAATTGTTGTCGTTGGTATTGGCGCTGAGGATCGTATGGATGAGCTGCTCGAAACCTGAGCGGGAGGGCCGCCATTCAGGAATACCATATTCTTCCAGGAGCAACTCGTAGATCTTCCTGGCTCTGGCCTCCAAGGCTCGTCTCGTTTCAGCCATTTCCCGTGTCCGTTCGCGCCCTGAAGGCCAATAGGGGCCTAGGCTTCAGTTGCTATGCGCGGCAGTCGCGCCATTAGCTGGCTGGTTACTTCGTAGTTGTTCGTCTCCAGCCGCTCGGCAGCCTCCTCCGCGGAAATGCCAGCATCCTGCTGGTTGCCGATCAGAACGACCTCGTCGTCGCGTGAAACAGAAGCTCCGGAGGCCACGATCTCGGTAACGTCAAGGAAGGCATGATCCATGCAGATGCGGCCAACCACCGGAGCTTCACGGCCGCGGATGAGAAGACGCTGCCAAGTCCTGGGACTGCGGGGAAAGCCGTCAGCGTAGCCGACCGGCACAACTGCAACCGTCCGCGGACCGGGGGCACGCCAGGCGTTGCCGTAGGAAACCGGTTCACCGTCAGTGAGGTTGCGCACCTGAGCGATGCGCGCTTTCCAACTGAGAACCGGTCGCGTTTCGGTCGGCGCGGGTACCTCGGCACTGGGTGAGAGGCCGTAAAGAAGAATGCCGCAACGCACCGCGTCCAGATGGGCCTGGGGCAGATCCAAAGTGGCGGCGGAATTGGCGGCGTGTGCAATCGGCGGCCGGCATCCGGCCTGGGCCAGCCGATCCAACAGTGTGGTGAAGCGATGGAGCTGGTCATGGCTGTACGTTTTGTCAGCTTCATCGGCGGTGCTGAAGTGCGTATAGATGCCCTCCAGGTGAAGACTGGCATTGCGGGAGAGCAGAGAACATAGATCGGGCGCCTCGGCTAGATCGATCCCCAGGCGGTGCATCCCGGTGTCCACTTTGACGTGAACGGTCAGCGGTCTGCCAAGGCGGGCGGCGGCCTCGGCGTATGCGAGGGCGGCGGAGACTTCATAGATTGTTGGGGTGAGATTGTACTCCAGCAGAGTTTCCGCAAGTTCTGGCGGCGTGTAGCCAAGCAATAGAATTGGCGCGCGCACGCCGGCCTCACGCAGGGGAATCGCTTCGTTCACGGCGGCGACGGCGAGCCGGTCGACGCCGGCCTCCAAAGCGGCAGGAGCGATCAGATCGGCGCCATGGCCATAGGCATTGGCTTTGACGACAGCATACAGTAGCCGACCTGGCCCTATGCGCTGCCTCAGGTAGGCTACATTGCCTGCCAGGGCGGACAGATTTATTTCCAGCCAGGTCGGGCGCGGCGATTGCGGCGGGCCTCCTGGATCAGAGGGGGAGTAGCCGGCTACCATCCTTGTTCGTCCCGCAGCTTTTCCCATTCTTCCCATTCGAGACCGGCTTCGCCGAGGCGATTTGGTTTGCGGTCGCCGTGGTAGTCGCTGCCGCCGGTGGAGAACAGGCCGAAACGATTCGCCAGCTCGGCAAAACAGGAAATCGGCCTGTCGGTTGAGTCCCTTCCCTCGTCAGCATAGGGATATTGGATTTCAAGACCATCGAGACCCACATCGGCGAGGCGAGACAGCGACTCTTCGAGACTGCGAATGCGCCGATAGATGCCGGGATGTGCGAGAACAGCCTTGCCGCCGGCGGCGTGTGTCAGTTCGATTGCGTCGATGACGCCCGGGATGAAGGTACGAGGCACGTTTGTAGGGTATTGGGCGTCGGACGCGAGGTACTTTTCGAAGACGTCGGTAATGGAAGAGAACTTGTGCGGGTTGTATTTGAGAGCGATTTGGGCGATGTGGGGACGCCCCGGCACGCCTCCTGCCAGCGCCAGTACTTCGTCAACCGGCACGTGCAGCCCATAGCTCTGAAGCCGCTTTACCTGGCGTGTTTTCTGGTCAAAGCGGCTTTCCTTGAGGCGTTCCAGCGTAGCGACCAGGGTTGCGTTGGTCGGGTCGATGCCATATCCCAAGATGTCGAAGTCTCGAAAGTCGTTTTCGCGGTCGCGAGCGGTACTGAACTCGACTGCGGGAAGCACGTGCACCCCTGCGGCGGCGCCGTGGGCCTGGGCGTCGGCAACGCCGAGTACGCTGTCGTGGTCAGTCACCGCCAGTACGCGGATGCCCAGCGCGGCCGCTTTGTCGACCAACTCCTGCGGCGTGTCGGTACCGTCTGAACAGTTGCTGTGGGCCTGCAGGTCCACCGGATATATACGGGTCGAATTGTTGCGCTGGACTTCCATAAGATCTTGGTCCGATCGCTGCATTTGGGCCGAATGGAAATGCCTGTCAGTTACAGGCTTCAGAAGGGACAAAAGAAAAGCGTCCGGGTGACCCCGGACGCTTTTGAGACCCCGCAATGCCGTGTGATCCAGTGGGTACGAACCGAAGTTCGTAGGTGGGCGCCGGCTGGTCGCTTCCGTCTTGCCCTAACCCTCAACGGGCGGGCTATCACATCTGCGCACCTTCGCCAAACTCCCCTGTTTCTGGTGTTGGTTCGCCCTCAAACTAGCCAATCACGGGCATTGCAGGGCTGCATGGAAACTATAGCATATCCGGGATCGGATTCCAAACAAGAATATTGGTAGTTTGCCAGCCAGTCGCAGGCAGAAAAATCAGCTTGCAAGCCGCATCATTTGTCTGTCTTGACCTGCCTTTTTTCGCAGCAGCTATTCAGGAAATCTGACAGCGGCACCGGTTGGCAGCCGCCAGGTTGCTGGAGCGGCACGGCTGCGCTGAGGGCGTAAGGTCGCTGAGGCATGGTTTTGGAGGGGGGCGTTGCGGGGGCGCAGCCCCTGCACAAGGGAGGCCGCTTGCGGCCGACCGCCAAAAAAACAGGCAAGAGAGGGAAGAGAACACCTCTGCTTGCCTTGTTCTGGTATGCGTTGAGACTGCTGCTGAGTAGTTACAATAGAGACTAAAACACACGCTTGACGCACAGCCGCTATCACGAGCCGAAATTCTGAGGGCGGGAGCTGCTCCAGGCAGATAGGCCCCTCTCCACGAGCGGGCTGAGCATCCTCCTACTGTGGATCCGCTTCCTGCTCCCTGACGGCGATGTGCAGTTCGGCCAGCTGATCGTCCTCGACTGGGCTGGGCGCCTCCAGCAGCAGGTCGGCACCGGTGGAGGTCTTGGGGAAGGCCATCACCTCACGAATACTCTGGGCATCGGCGAACAGGGCGACAACGCGCTCGATTCCCATCGCGATCCCGCCGTGGGGAGGGGCACCATACTGGAAGGCTTCGAGCATATGGCCGAACTGTTCGTCCACTTCGGACTCGCTCAGGCCCAGGCGCTGGAACATTCGCATCTGCTGCTCGCTGCGGTGGATGCGGATGCTGCCGCCGCCGATCTCCCACCCGTTGAGGACGACATCATAGGCCTTGGCCTTGACATCGGCGGGGCGTTGTTCAAGGATGCTCCAATCCTCGTCGCGGGCACTGGTGAAGGGATGATGGATAGCCGACCAGCGATCTTCCTGGCTGTCATATTCGAGCAGGGGGAAGTCCACCACCCAGCAGAAGGCGAGGAGGTTGGGATCGATAAGATTGGCGCGTGCGCCGATCTCCAGGCGCAGATTGGCGAGCGCAGGATTGGTCACACCAGGTTCGTCGGCTACGAGCAGAATCAGGTCTCCCTGGTCGGCGGCAGCGCCAGCAACGATGGCGGCGATCTCTTCCTCGCTCAGGAATTTGGTAATTGGGCTGCGCAGGCTCTCGGCCGGATAGTTTCCATTGGCGTCGGCTTCGCCGGTAATGCCAATCCAGGCCAGCCCCTTCGCTCCATAAGGTTTCACGTATTCGATCAGGCCGTCGATATCTTTGCGGCTCAGACTCGCGCCTTGCGGGTAGCGAATACCTTTGATGATACCTCCAGCGGCAGCCGCGTTTTTGAAGACGCCGAAACCGCTATTGCGCACAAAATCAGTTACTTCAAACAGCTCCAGCCCGAAACGGATATCAGGGCGGTCGATGCCGTACTTGGCCATTGCCTGATCGTAGGTCAGCACTGGGAAGGGGACTTGCTGGATAGGCTTGTCGCTCACTTCTGCCGACAGGCTGATGAGCATCTCTTCGTTGAGGGCCATCACGTCGGCGGCCTCGACGAAGCTCATTTCCAGGTCGAGCTGGGTGAACTCGGGCTGGCGGTCTGCGCGCAGGTCCTCATCACGGAAGCAGCGCGCGATCTGAAAGTAGCGCTCTACGCCTGCGATCATCAGCAGTTGCTTCATCTGCTGGGGGGACTGGGGCAACGCGTAGAACCTGCCAGGATTCATGCGGCTGGGTACGACGAAATCGCGCGCGCCTTCCGGCGTGCTTTTGAGCAGGATCGGGGTTTCGACTTCGAGAAAGTCCCGATCGTAGAAAAAGTTTCGAATGAAGCGCACGATCTCGTGCCGCAGGCGCAAGTTTCTGGCCAGCTTGGGGCGGCGCAGATCGAGGTAGCGATACTTCAACCGCACGGCCTCATCGACCTCATCACCCTGACTGCCGCTGATGACAAAAGGAGGGGTGAGGGCCTCGCTCAGGATTTCGAGGTCGGAGGCGATGACCTCGACTTCACCAGTCTCCAGTTCCGGATTTTCGAAGCCCGGCGGCCGTTTTTGCACGGCGCCGCTCACCTGGACAACGAACTCGCTGCGAATCTGGGAGGCGACTTCAAGAGTGCTGGAGCCATTAGTGCCATTGCTGGAGGGATTAGTTACGTCCGGTAGATTGAGGTCCGGGTCATCAGACACTGTGATCTGGGTGATTCCAAAGCGGTCGCGCAGATCCAGAAAAATCAGACCACCGTGATCGCGGCGGCGATTGACCCAGCCGGACAGAGTGACCGATTTACCGGCGTCGCTGGCGCGTAGTTCGCCACAGGTATGGGTCTTCAGCATGGCAGTGCTCCGTTTAGTTGGAACGATTATTTTTTGCAGAGTGACAGCGCACAGTAATTTGGAAAATTTCTTGCGCTATGTGAACCGTGCGGCCGTCCCGCTGCGTGCATCTCAAGTAAACAATTATAGATGGGACAGGGAGGGGATGCAATTTTTCGGCCCGGTCGGGATGATCACAATGGTGCGGGAGGTAGACTTGACGCGGAGTAGGTTGGCCTGTATGGTATGGAATTTGGGGAGCAGATTTCCAGAGGGCATACGTCAGTTCACATTCCAGCCAGTGGAGGGTATTGTCATGCCGGTGAAAATCGCGCAGGTAGAGAAGCGTTTCGCAAGTCCGGGGCCGCATCCCAATGGGCTCCAGGCCAGCGGCGATGGACTGTGGTGCATAGATCAGGGCAACAATAGGCTCTATCGGCAGGACTTTAGTTCGGGGGAAGTACTGTTTGACGTTCAGACCGATACGGTCCACTCAAGCGGAATCACTGTGGGGGGCGGATACGTATGGATCGCGTCCACTTATGAGAGGAAAATTGCGCAGTTGGATGCCGACACGGGCCGGACCGTCGCCAAGTACAGCTCACCCGGCACTGGTGTGGTGGCATGGCGAGAGGCGGCGGCAGACGCTCAGGAGACAGGCGCCCATGGGCTGGAGTGGCGCGACGACAAACTGTATGTGGCTTCGCCGCCGTCGCAGATGGTGCATGTAATGGATCCTGACGGCTGGCAAGAGACGCACAGTTTTCGTGCGCCGGGGCTGCGTGTTCACGGCATTGCCTGGGCGGATGACGGGAAACTATGGGTTTCTGATACATCGGCGGGCACGGTCTGCCTGTTGGACCCGGAGAGTGGGCGCATATTTGACGTGATGCGGGTAGAGGCGCCGGACGAAGTCCATGGCATGACGATACACAAGGGTGTGCTGTGGTTTTGCAATGCCGAAACCTGTGAGATAGGAAGATTGTTGGTTGCGTGAGGTTGTTCCTTAGTGAGGACTCAGGTCCTCCTGAAAATGGATTGCCTGGGCGCAGGCGAGGATACGGGTCTCCTGCTTGGTTTGCGGGAGGCAAGTCGCTGTTTCGGCGGCACCAGGTTGGGCTGATAAAATCAGCCGAAACGCCCAAATGTTGACCTCTGCTTAACCAGAAGTTAATGGCAGAGTGCTACAATTTCAGCAATCGTCAGGATTCTGCAAGCGCCCAAGGGCTTGCGGCTGTCGCATTGAAGGCAGCTTGTTGGAAAACCGAGCAGAAGGCGCTTTCGTTGACGCAAAGCCGAGCTTGCACTATAATACGAGCGAAAAATCCGGCGTCGGCAGAGTGGCTCTGAAGATCTGGGAAAGCGGCCTCCAAGTGGAAAGTACAGCTTCTCAAACCGCGGCAGTTCGCAGTGACATCCGGCAACAAATGCGGGCGGCGCCCAACTGGTTCCGCGGGCGACAGGGCAGACGAATACGCGAGATGCTTCTGGCCTATTCGTTCCTGGCGCCAGCCTACATCATCATCGGTCTCTTTGGCCTCTTCCCTCTTGCCTTTGCTGCATATGAAAGTACACTACGCGGTCTGAACAAGATCGTCGGTACTTATGACGGCCTGGGCAACTACGTTAAAGCAATTGACAACCTGATCTACATTCTGGCGTTCTGGCTGGCTGCCGGGCTGGTCTATTTCGCGGTGCACACGATCGCGCGTGCCGTTCAGGATCAAAGGGAGCATCAGACAGAGTCGATGCGGTGGTTGGTGCCTGGGCTGCTGACGGCAATCGGAACTGCTCTCTTTACGCGCTTTGTCTATATTCTCCTGCCGGAGATGCTGCTGATTCCTTCGAAACTGCGGGGGCGGGCCAACACACAGGAGGCATTTCGCGGACTGGTGGTAGAGACATGGTGGCTGCCGAAGATGCAGATTGCGTTGTGGGTCGCAGTCGTCATACTGGCCGGGGGAGGGATTTGGGCACTGCTCGTAAATCGTCAGATGCCTACGGACAGACGCGAGCGCATCTATTTCATGCCATTCTTCAGTGCTGGCATCAGTCTGATTGGCGGGGCCGCGCTGGCCTGGTTGACGTGGACGGAGATTAACTCGGCCTACGCCGAAGCGCTGGAAGAGGGCGTGGGCCTGGAACTCTGGTCGCAGATAGTGACTATCAGCGCAGGGTTTCTGCTGCTGCTAGTGGCGTGGCGGCTGTGGGAGAGTGCGCGGGACCGCTCTTCCAATACAGGAATGGCAATGAGGCTTTTGGGCGCAGTTGTATTGATGGTGGGCGCCTGGGTGTTGATTGCTGAGTTGCCGCGGGTGGTCTCGGCGGGCGACGAGGATTGGTGGAACGGGTTGATGGCGACCGTCTTCTATGTATTGGGGACGGTTCCGATTCAGTTGGGACTTGCACTGATTTTGGCGGCGCTGCTATTCCAGAAAATTCGAGGGCAGACGTTTTTCCGAGTTCTCTACTTTTTGCCTTATGTGGCGCCGTTCGTCGGGACAGCAGCCGTTTTCCGCATTATTTTCTCCAACCGGCCCACCGCACCGCTGAACAGCATGCTGGATTGGTTCGGTGCCGAACCGCTACTATGGTTGAGTGAACCGGCCGGCATTATCCAAATGATTACGGGCGGGAAGTTCGATCTAGGTCCCATCCTGTCGGGTCCCAGTTTGGCGCTGGTGGCAATCATGCTTTACGGCATATGGACGTATGTCGGCTTCGATACGGTGATTTTTTTGGCCGGACTGGGCGCCATTCCCAGTGAGTTGTACGAAGTAGCCGATATTGATGGCGCCGGGGGCTGGGCACAGTTCCGTCATGTGACGCTGCCGCTGCTTTCGCCGACGATCTACTTTCTTTCGCTTTATGCTGTAATTGGCACTTTCAAGGCTTTTAATCACATTTTCGTTTTGCGGCAGGCGGCGGCGCTGGGTACGACCGACACAGCCAGCATAGTCATTTTTCAAGCGTTCAAACGGGATACGCGCTATGGCTATGCCTCTGCTCTGGCCATTCTGCTCTTGATCATTATTATGGTGATTACGCTGATCAACAACCGGATCGCCAGCCGGAGGGTCTTCTATGGTTGAGGCGGTAGTGGGCGGCACAACCGTTACTACTCGGCAGGCAGATCCGGCGACGCGGCGGGCGGCGCTGAACAGGGCGGTCATCTATTCCGTGCTGATCATTGGGGCGGCCGCCGCTATTCTCCCATTTCTCTATACGGTCAGCGTCTCGTTGATGAATCTCACCGAAGCCACCGGGGGGCGGGCTCTTCCTGCCACCCCGCAGTGGAGCAATTACACTGAGGCCTGGCGCGACGCGCAGTTCTCGCTCTACTTTATGAACAGCGTCAAGATTACGCTAATTTCGGTTGGAGGTGCGGTAGTTTTCTGCGCGCTGGCGGCTTACGCGTTTGCGCAGATGGAGTTTCCCGGAAAGGGCTTTTTGTTCACGCTGATGCTCTCGACGTTAATGTTGCCGGAGGCGATAACCTGGGTGCCGAATTTCATCACGGTTTCCTGGTTAGGCCGCATAAGTCCGGTGCCGTGGCTAAACAACTGGCCATCGTTGACGATCCCGTTTATGGCGAGCGCTTTTGGGATTTTCCTGCTACGCCAGTTTTTCCAGCAGATTCCTCGCGAACTTTGGGACTCGGCGCAGATAGATGGATCAGGGCATCTGCGCTATTTAATTACTGTTGTTCTACCCCTTTCCAGTGCAGCGGTAATGACTCTGGTGTTGTTCGGATTTGTCGGCGCCTGGAATGCGCTGGCCTGGCCGATTTTGGTAACGACGACGCCGGACTGGCGGCCGATTTCCTATGGTTTGCTTTCTTTTCTGGACGAGGCAGGTGCACTGCTGCATTTGCAGATGGCCGGGGCAATAATCACAATGCTGCCAATCGTCATCCTGTATTTCTTTACACAACGCCATTTCATCGAGGGGATCGCCACGACTGGCCTCAAGGGGTAGAAAGCTCTTTCCTGGCCAGGCATGGAAGGGAGAAGGGTATCGACATTTCGGTAACAGATTTCAGTATTTTGTTTTCCTTTTCGGTATTCAGACACAACAGGAGACCCAACCTAATGAATTCAAAACGGATGTGGATGCTGGCAACGCTTTTGGTCGCCGCACTGATGCTGGCTGCTTGCCCGGCGCCGGTGACAGAGGCTCCGGCGGCGATGGAGGAGGAATCTTCTGGCGGCGAGGCGATGGAAGAGGGGCCATGCGCTCCTGCAATGGATGGCCCGCTGGCCGGCATCGACCCGCGCGGTCAGACAATCGTCTGGTGGCACCAGCACAGTGGCTCACGTGAGGAGAAGCTGGCAGTAATTGTCGAGGACTTTAACGCGAACAATGAGTGCGGAATTGTCCTGGACGCGCAGAACCAGGGCGGCTACAACGATATCCGCGACAAGGTGAACGCAAGCACGGCATCGGGCGAGCAGCCTGCGAGTCTGATTGTTGGTTATCAGAACGATCAGGCATTCTATCAGCTGAACGAAGTACTGGCAGACTTCAACACGTATATCGATGATCCTTACTGGGGTTTGTCGGCGGAAGAAAGGGCCGACTACTTTGCCAGTTTCGTTGAGCAGGGCGTCCACCCGGTTTTCGACAACCAGCGCCTGGGCTTCCCGCCCAACCGCTCGATGGAAGTTCTGTATTACAATCTGACGTGGCTAGAAGAGTTGGGTTTTGCGGGACCGCCGACGACACCGACGGAGTTTGAAGAGATGGCCTGCGCTGCGGCCGAAGCGAACGGCGATGGCACTGGCGGCTACATCCTGCGCGACGACGCCTCTGCGTTGGCTTCGTGGACATTCGCCTTAGGCGGAGATGTGCTGAATGAAGACAACACGGGCTATGTCTATAACGGACAGGCCACAATTGACGCGATGACGATATTGAAGCGCATGCTGGACAACGGCTGCGCCTATTTCTTCACCGAGGGCTATCCGAATCCTGAGTTTGCGGCGCGGCGGGCGAGTTTCACCCAGGGCTCCAGTTCAGGCCTGCCCTTCTATGCCAACGACATGGTTACGATCGCGGAAGAACAGGGACGTGACGTGGACGTGTGGGGCGTATCCGCGATTCCGCATACGACTGAGAATCCGGTGCAGAATATCTACGGCGCCGACGTAATGATCACGGCCGGCCCGCCGGAGCAGGAGTTGGCCGCGTGGCTGTTCATCAAGTGGTTCACGTCGCCGGAAGTACAGGCCCGTTGGGTAGAGGCCAGCAACTACTTCCCGACGCGTGCGGCAACTGAGGCGCATCTGAGCGGATATGTAGAGGAGAACCCGCAGTATGGCGAGGCTCTGGCCCTGTTGGGTTACGGCGCATATGAACCGCAACTCATCTCCTACCAGGCTGTACGCGACGCCGCGGAAACGGCCTTCAATGAGATATTGCAGGGCGCAGATATTCAGGCGACGCTCGATGGGTTGACGGATACAGCCAATGAACTGCAGGAAGAGTTGATGGGTGAGGTTCAGTAAGAGGAAGGCTCAGATGCTGTAACGGCATCGAGCAGACATAATCGAAGGGTTTACATAGAGTGGAGGGGTTGCCCCTCCACTTTTTTTTTTCAGCTTGACGACTTTTCGGTAGTCTTGTCCTTATTGGCAGGCCCTCTACGCGGGCGGCTGCGGAAGTCCAGTTGCTGGAATCGCTCGTAGTGGCGTTTACTGCCGTCTTCCTGTTCCTCCCCACCCCATTCTCGCATGCGTTTCTCGGTGGCCTCGAGGTCGTCGAACTGGCTTTCGTGGCAGAGAATCGACTTGATCTTCAGTTCCAGGTCGTCTGTGATGTCTACTTCAACGTCGGCCTCTTCGGCATGGCTGATGTAGAGCTGGCTGATATTGTGGGGAGGATAGCCCTCGTTCGTCAGGTCGGGATAGAACATCGGGTTGTCGGCTGCTGGGAAGATCGCTTCGAGCGCGATGATTCCGGCGTTGCGATGGTCGGGATGGTTGATGTAGCCGCGCCCGGAGACGTAGCGGTCGGGGCTGTTTGTAATAATCAACTGAGGCCGAAGGCGGCGGATTTCACGGCATACCCGTTTGCGGATCTCTGGCGTTGGGCGCAGGAACCCATCTTCCTCATCCATAAACAGGACATGCTTGACGCCGGAGAGCGCGGCCGCCTTGCGCTGCTCCTCTTTTCGCATGAGTATGAGCTGACGGCGAGTGATAAGCGGATTGTGGTTGCCCTTGTCGCCGTTGGTCAGGATCATATAAGTGACCTCGATGCCCTGGCGTGCCATTTGGATAGCGGAACCGGCACAGGAGAAGTCGGGGTCGTCGGGATGCGCCATGATTACCATAGCGCGCTCCACCTCCGACCAATCCGGTGGTTTCAATTCGCGGGATTCGGACATTGCGTTTGCCTCCTGAGACAACAAGAGAGTCTGCGGACAGAAAAGCCCCTGCAGGCGCAGGGGCAAGGTTTCAAAAATCGATCGAACTGGCCTTTAAACAGTAGATCCTGCCGTTAGTGCATTCAGCGCAGAATCTTCTGCCACTTCTCCTTATCCGATGGAAGGAGGTCAGGCGAGTCAGGCCGGCAGGATGGACCACAAGTTCGCTCGAGAAAGGTGCGAAGGATCAGACCATGTCGAGAGCTGCGTAACCGGGTCCTTCTTCGAAGTACATGGCGTTCAGTTCGGTTGTGTAGGCATATTCTTCCGGCAAGTCTTCTTCGGCCAGAATAGCATCGGTCGGACATTCGGGTACACATGCACCGCAATCGATGCAGGTTTCAGGATCGATATAGTACCAGGGCCATTCCTCTTCCGGCATACCTGGGATTATGCATTCCACCGGGCAGACCTCTACGCAGGCACCGTCCCGTATGCACAAATCAAAGATAACATGGGTCATTGGATTGACTCCTCCATCAAGCTAGAGTAAGACAGAATGTGAATCGCTAACGTTAGAGCACATTTGCTAGCAATTCAAAGTCACCATACAACAGATATGATAGCCAGTGCAAATCTTTTTGCAGTTAATTTTGTTAAATCTTCCATGTAGCTGAAATGGTTTCAGTCACCGACCGTTGAATCCCACTGCGAAACAATTTTTTGACCCCGCAATGCGAGGCAATTTGATTGCGACTCGACCGTTTTAGATCGGCCAAGGTGTGAGGCTGGGTTGAGTCAGTCGTCGCGTTCGGCAAGGGGGAACCTGGGCTCCACCTCGGGATTGACAATGTTTTCGGGAGGAGGCCAAAACCCACTCAGCACTGCCACGGCATTGGCAATGCCGCCGTCGGATACGTCCTGCATCGCCTGAACCGAGATGGCGCCGACGTGGGGGGTGAGAATCACATTGTCGAGTGACAGCAGGGGGTGGTCCGGGGGCCTCTCTTCCTGGACAAATACGTCTATGCCTTCGAACGTGTCGATTCCGGCTCCTGCCAGGACACCTTCGCGCAGTAGTTCCACCAATGCCGTCTCATCCACGATGGCCCCGCGCGAAGTGTTGATCAGGTAGGCCCCGGGCTTCATTGTGCGTAACCTGGCCTCATCGAGGAGATGATGGGTCTCTTCGATCAGAGGGAGGTGAAGGGACAGATAGTCCGACTGCGCCAGGACTTCCTCCAGGCCCATCATTGCCACGCCCAACTCGTCGGCGTCTTCTGTGGGCGCGTCCATATTGCGACGGGTTGCGATGACTCGCAGCCCGAAGCCCTGCGCCCGCCGAGCGACGGCCTTGGCAGAGTTGCCGAAGCCGATCAGACCGAGAACGCTGCCGGCAAGACGTTGATTGGTGGAGGCCTGGCTACGCCCCTTGCTCCAGGCGCCTTCAGACATGGCCTGCGACATCTGCGGCAGTTTGCGTGCGAGGGCAAGCAGCAACGCCATCGTATGGTCGGCCTGCTCTTCGACGCAGAAAGTAGGAACATTGGTAACGAGTATACCTTTGCGGGTCGCGGCAGCGACATCGATCTTGTCGGTTCCCGTTCCGAGGCGCGAGATTACGCGGCAGCGGCTCAGGCTTTCGATTACGCCTTCAGGCAGTGCGGTCGAGACTACAAAGATAGCGTCATGGTCGGCGACGCGAGGGACAATCGTGTCGGGCGTGTTGGCTTCCACTTCACAGGGGTGGAGGTGGTGCTCGTGAAAGAGATCCCTTTCGTATTGGGACATCGGTGAAAGCTCGGCGTTCAGACGAACCACGCGGAAGTCTTGTAGATGATTCCAGTCGGGCATGGGATGGCCTCTTGCTGTTTACTCCGCGTTTTGACGTTCCCTAAGCCTGCTTTGACACCAATCGGAAGGCCAGTACAGGGAGAGTCCGTGGCGTATGCGGGTCGAGGCTAAGAGCCTTCTTACGCACAAAATCCGCTTTCGAACTCACTGGGGTTGTGCTACGATTTCGACTAGAGAAAGTATACTGTCAATTGTTTTCGCCTGTCAATCAGGTAGTGATCATCGCTGGCCCTCTTCGGTTCCGGATTCCTGACTTCGGCGACGCGCGGGCGCGACTTCCAGCAGTTACTGATCTTTCTGCCCGTGGTCGTCTAGTTGGCGGCGATTTCGTTTCTATTCAAGACGGAGTTGAACCCCCAACTCGGCCAGATTAGTCAGATTCTGAAATCATTGGGAATCCCGCCATAATAGTTCCTCATCAGCCGCGAGACTGTGCTTTACACGGTGATCGGGGTGGACATCTGAAAGGTGCTTGGCTTTTACGTAGTGGTCCTGCGTGCGGCATTTGGCACTGCCCGCAAGAGATGTATGATGCGCCCAAGGTGGAGCTATTGAACGCAGTCGGTTAACGGAGCCGGGAAGCGAGATCGTACCGATAGTGAAACGGCAGTGCATTTCCAGCTTATGAAGAGCGACTATACGGCCACAAGTTCCAGACATCGGATGGCGACCCTTCTCGAAAAGGTTCGCGTTGCGGTGATTCATCTGGTACTGCTGGCGTTCGCCTTCACTTCGGTCATGCCGTTCGTGTGGATGTTCTTCGGCTCGTTCAAGTCGTATGTCGAACTCACCAGCGGTGAAAGCCTCGTGCCGCAGGTCTGGACGTTGGACAATTACCGCACCATCATCTTCCGGGCGAACTTCCCAAAGGCGTTTTGGAACAGTGCAGTCGTATCGTTGGTCGTATCGGGCTGCGTGGTGCTGACTTCGGCGGCGGCGGCCTACGTCTTCGCCAAATACCGCTTCTGGGGAAAAGAGCAACTATTCATCGTAATCCTCTCTACGATGATGGTCCCGTTTGCGGTCGTCCTGGTGCCCCTCTACGTGACCATCGCCGACATTGGGTTGTACAACAAGCTGGGAGGGGTGATCGTACCGGTCCTGTTCTCCACGTTTGGCATCTTTCTGATGCGCCAGTTTCTGGAGGGGATCCCCTCCGATCTGATCGATGCCGGCCGCATTGACGGTGCCTCGGAATGGTGGATCTTCAGCCGCATCATTATCCCGCTTTCCACGGCGCCGATGGCAGCTTTGGCCGTCTTCACCTTTCTATTCAACTGGGACAACTTTCTGTGGCCGTCAGTGGTTCTGACAAGTCCGCAGTCGCAAACGTTGCCCCTCGTCCTGGCCGGGCTGCGCAGCCTCTATCTGGACCGCTATGAGATGTGGTCGGCCGGCTCCATGCTAACCGTGGCTCCGGTCATGCTGCTTTACGCGGTGGCGCAAAAGCAGTTCATTCGGGGCATCACCATGACCGGGCTGAAAGCGTAGGAGGAAGACTTGAAGATCCAGGAACTGGTGTACAACTGGTCTGATTGACAGTAAGACACTTTCTGACTACGCCTTCACACCGACGAGGGGCGGGGAGGGTTGGGCGAAACATACTATTTGTTGCGCGGTGGCGGTGGTGATACATGATGTCTTTGCCAACCTGCTGGTAAGGCGCTTTATTCTCGATATCGAAAACCATTGGAGCAACTTGCTCGCCACAGTGAACTTCTTCAGCTTCGCCCGTGCCAAAATGCGCGCAATCCCGACTGTTCAAGTGGCTCTGTGTGATCTGCTCGGACGGTACACGGGCCAGCCCATTTACCTCCTTTTGGGCGGGCACAGCGGTGACCACTTCTTAGTTTTTGAGTAACTGCAAAGCCACAGTAGTTGACCAGCCAGTCATCTCGGGAACCATTCAGGTTCTTGGTGACGCAACTGGTGTACAGCCACGGCCATGCTCGCCAGCCGACACGTTGCGAAGAAGGCACACGGTCGGTGAGGGATGGTCTTGGAGGGGGGCGTTGCGGGGGCGCAGCCCCTGCACAAGGGAGGGCCGAAGGCCCGACCGCCCAGAATACAACAATGAGGGGAGAAAAACACCTTTGCTCCCCTCGTTCAGGGTTGCGAATCAGTTGCGGCTGAGTAGTTGCGTTTTTGACACCTGTGTAAGCCATGGCCCCCAAATGGACTACCACGCCTGGATGGAGGGACGGGTAGGCGACTTGGTGCAGGAGCTGCTGGCAACAGGTGGCCGGGTAATGAAAATCTGGCCATGGGATCAGTTCGGCGGTCAAACGCACCATGAGGAATTCTTTTGGATGACACAATTCAGACTTGGGATGTCCTGCTGCTATCAACACTCCAGTGCCGCATTCTCAAAGCCTGCTAAGACTCCCTGCGGAAGGGGAGTTTAGGCGAGTCCGAGGCGTATGCGGAGTCGCGGGTGAGAGCCCTTTTTTTGCAAAAAAACTGCTTGCGAACTCACTGGGGTTGTGCTACGATATTGCCTGGAACAAATATATTGTCAATTGTTTTTGCCTGTCAAACAAGTGGCGATCTTCTCCTATCTTTCAGGAGAATAGGTCATCAACCCAAGTCTATTCTTTTACCCCTTCGATTCGGTCAGATCATAGGCATCTGATTCCTTTTCCATAAGGGGCTTCGACGCCCTGCAGCTTGCTGATTATCCCGTCCGACCCACGTGGTGGATGGCCTTTCCTAATGTGAGGGCGGCAAGAGATCCCTTGGGACAGCCCAACTGGCCAAATTAGAGCCCAACGCGAGTTCTCGTAGCCATTTTGCACTAGCATCCCATGCAGTTTCTGAACGTCACGTTACCACTCTGAAAGGAGAAAAGACGATGAATCACAGAGCTATGAGCAGGCGATCATTTTTGCGGCTCGGCGGCATTGCCGTTGTTGGCGGCGCGTTGGCGGCTTGCGCGCCAGCCACGCCAGCGCAGGAGAGTTCAGGGGGAGAGTCCGCCGCGTCTGAGACGCAGGCTGGCATTGAGGGCAGGGAGTATATCTTGTGGGGATTGCAGTATGACCCCCACGTAGAGCGTTACCACATGCTGTCTGATGCCTTTAAGGAAGTGTCCGGCGCAGTGGCGGTTGTGGAGCCGCAGGCGTGGCCGCTGGAGACCAAAGTAATCTCGGCCATGGCCGCGGGTACGGTTCCCGACGTGACCTGCATCATGGGCAAACAGCTTGTGCCCTTGCTGGAACAGGGGGCCTTGATACCGATGGCAGAGGCAGTATTCGAGCCTGCCGGCATCGATCCTGATGAGTTCTTCAATCCCGGCGCGATCGGCGCATACTTCTACGACGGACACCATTGGGGTATCCCGGTCGAGGACAATAACGTGGGGCAGGCGGTCGGCGTGCGCACTGATTGGGTCGAGGAGGCCGGCGACGAGGCCATGGAAATATGGAACACCGCGCTGGAGTTGGGTTGGTTTGACAGTTTCGAGTCGGTCTGGCATTTGGCAGAGATTCTTCAGCAGACCGACGACGACGGCAATGTCAAGGTCTGGGGCTTGAACGGCCAGGGTTGGGACAACCGCACCTGGATGGGCATCATGCGCGACCTGGGGCAGGACTGGTGGGACTCCGCCAACCAGGAGTTTTTCCTCAATAGTGAAGCGGCTATGGAGGCCCTCAGGATCTATGTAGACGAGCCCATCTTCCAACGCGGGATCGAGGCACACTTGGATACGTCTCACTTCAATGCTCTCTTGGCTGGGCGAGTTGCCGTGGCGATGGGGAACAACGCGATGGCCGGCGAGGGGGCCAAGATCGGCCTGCCAATCGAAGCGGTAGCAAGACCGCCTACTACACTGGGACAGGATCCGCTTTTCGTCGGTGAAGGCGGTTGGGGGTTCGAGGTGCCAAAGGAAGCGGAGAGTCAAGACGTAGGGATTGAGTTCCTGCGCTATATGTGTACTTATGATGCGCAGTATATCTTTTCGGGAATCTACGGTGGTAGTATGCCTGCTGCTGTCGAAGTGATGCACTCCGACATTTACGAGGGCGATAACCCTGTTAAGCGCAGCGTACGTCGCAGCGTAAATGTGTTAACCAACACGGTGTACTATGGCTGGGGATTCGGAATCCCCTCCGAGATGGAGCGGATCACGTCAACGGCGATCACACAGGTGCGCACGGGCGAGTTGGTCATCGCCGAGGCGTGTGATCAGATGCAGGCCGAGATGATTCAACATCACGAGCAATGGCTGGAAGCCCAGTCATAAGCACCGCGTAAACGACGGAAGGAATGGAGCAGGTTTCCACGCAGATTTGGGAACCTGCTCGCCCCTTTGGAGAATAGAATGAATAGGCCTTGTCCGGTGATTCTGCCTTCGGGGGAGTCAGAGTGATGGTTAGACAGCCTGGTGACCGGCTTACGGAAACGCGCCGAATTTTGCGCAAGCCTCAATTCTGGTTCGGCCTGGCCGTGCTGTCCCCGCTGATCATCTGGTACGTCTGGTTCGCTTTTTCGCCGATCCTGCGCGCTTTCTGGATGGCAGTGGTCGAGTACAAGATCCTGCAGCCCGATCAGAGTCCCTTCGTCGGTCTGCGGCATTTCCGAATGCTGTTCGAATACAATTTGTTCTGGGTTTCGATCCGCAACACGCTCGTCTATGCGGCGGTCTTCTATGCTGGCATGGTTCCGCTGGCCCTCTTCGTTTCCGCCTGCCTGACTTCGGTGACGCGCGGGCGCAACTTTTATCAATTCGTAATCTTCCTGCCCGTGGTCGTCTCGCTGGTGGCGATCTCGCTCCTGTTCAAGATGCTGATGAACCCCCAACTCGGTCAGATCAATCAGATTCTGAAATCAGTGGGAATCCCGCCAAGCCAGTTCCTCACCAGCCACGAGACTGCGCTATATTCGGTGATCGGCGTGGACATCTGGAAGGCGCTCGGCTTCTACGTGGTGATTCTGACCGCGGGCATGTTGAACATCCCGGAAGAGATGTATGACGCGGCCAAGGTGGACGGGGCGGGCATCTGGCAACGGTTCTGGCGTGTAACTCTGCCGCTGCTGGGGCATACGCTAACGCTGGTCAGTGTTCTGATCGTGATGCACGGTTTGCAGG
The DNA here is from genome assembly GCA_002238445.1 of Caldilineaceae bacterium bin5. Taxonomy (GTDB): domain Bacteria; phylum Chloroflexota; class Anaerolineae; order Caldilineales; family Caldilineaceae; genus Bin5. The sequence continues at coordinate 46,762 of MPML01000003.1, read as the reverse complement.
TATTCACCCAAGTAGTGGTCATGCCCTCACAAGCGGGCGGGCCGGGCAATGCCACTTACGTAATGAACTTGCTCGTATACAACGAAGCCTTCACCAATCTTCGCTTTGGTTTCGCCACCGCGACTGCCTTTACTCTCTTTATCTTCGTATTCGTGATCACCGTTGTGCAGTTGCGGATTCTGCGGCCAAGTTGGAGCTATTGAACGAAGGCGGTTAGCGGGGGCGGGAAGCAAGATCGGTCCGGCAGCGAAACGGCAGTGCATTTACAACATATGAAAAGCGACAACACCGTTACAATTTCCAGATACCGGATGGCGACCCTGATCGAGCAGGCCCGCTTTGCCTTGATCCATGCAATTCTGCTGGCTATCGCCTTTGTTTCGGTCATGCCGTTCGTGTGGATGTTCTTCGGCTCCTTCAAGTCGTATGTCGAACTCACCAGCGGTGAAAGCCTTGTGCCGCTGGCCTGGACTGTGGACAACTACCGTGCAATCCTCTTCCGGGCGAACTTCCCACAGGCTTTTTGGAACAGCACGATCGTATCTCTGATAGTAACGGGCTGCGTGGTGCTGACTTCGGCGGCGGCGGCCTACGTCTTCGCCAAGTACCGATTTTGGGGAAAAGAGCAACTCTTCATCGTGATCCTCTCAACGATGATGGTCCCGTTTGCGGTCGTCCTGGTGCCCCTCTACGTGACTATCGCCGACATCGGGCTGAACAACAAGCTGGGCGGGGTGATTGTACCGGTGCTGTTTTCCACGTTTGGCATCTTTCTGATGCGCCAGTTTCTGGAGGGGATCCCCTCCGATCTGATCGATGCCGGCCGCATTGACGGCGCGTCGGAATGGTGGATCTTCAGCCGCATCATCATACCACTTTCCACGGCGCCGATGGCAGCTTTGGCCGTCTTCACCTTTCTATTCAATTGGGACAACTTCCTGTGGCCGTTGGTGGTCCTGACAAGTCCAAAGTCGCAGACGTTGCCCCTCGTCCTGGCCGGGCTGCGCAGCCTTTATTGGGAGCGTTATGATATGTGGGCGGCCGGCTCCATGCTGACCGTGGCTCCGGTCATGCTACTTTACGCCGTGGCGCAGAAACAGTTCATTCGGGGCATCACCATGACCGGGCTGAAAGCGTAGGAGGAAGAGTTGAAGATCCAGAAACTGGAGACGATCTGGTTTGAAGAGCAGTTCAATACGCTCTGGCTGCGCATTCACACCGACGAGGGACTTATAGGGCTAGGCGAGACTTATTACGTGCCGCGCGCGGTGGCGGCGGTGATACATGATGTCTTTGCCAATCTGCTGGTGGGCCGCTCTGTTTTTGACATCGAGAGCCACTGGAGCAACATGTTCGCCACGGTGAATTTCTTCGGCTTTGCCGGCGCGGAGACGCGCGCCATTTCGACGGTTGACGTGGCACTGTGGGACTTGCTGGGGCAGTATACAGGACAACCCATCTACAACCTGCTGGGCGGGCGCAGCCGCGACCGCATCTCCATCTATAACACTTGTGTCAGCCACGGCCCCCATATGGACTACCACGCCTGGAGTGAAGGAAGGGCAGGCGAACTGGCGCAGGAGTTGCTGGCTACGGGGACCAAAGCGATGAAACTCTGGCCCTGGGATCAGTTTGGCGTTTCGCTGGGCGGGCCTGTTGGCCAGCGCGCCGGCGTCAGCGCGGTGGGGCCTGTCGGTCATTACCTGGATCCTGAAGACCTCAGGCGCGGCCTTGAACCGGTCCAACAGATCCGGGAGGCGGTGGGAGACAAGATGCAGATTGCGATTGAGGGGCACGCGCGTTGGAACCTGCCAATCGCTATTGATATAGGCCGTGCGCTGGAACCTTACGACATAATGTGGCTGGAAGAGATCATCCCCGCCGACAATGTCGATTCATACGCCCGTTTAGCTGCGGCGACAAAGGTGCCGCTGTGCGTGAGCGAACGCCTTTTCACCCGGTTCGGCTTCCGGCAAGTCGTGGAGAAGAATGCGGCCCACATCATAATGCCGGACATGGCCTGGACCGGCGGCCTGACCGAGACTCGCAAGATCGTTTCCCTGGCGGATACATACTACCTGCCCTTTACCACGCATGACACGATCGGCCCGGTGGCGTTGTGGTCGGCCGCCCATCTGGCGGCGCACGCGCCCAATGCCATGATCATGGAGACGGTACGCGCCTACACCGAGGGCTGGTACAATGATGTGATGACCGAACAGTTGGTTATCCGCGACGGCCATCTGGAGTTTCCGGACCGGCCCGGCCTGGGCACGGCGCTGCGGCCGGAGGTGCTGGCGCGTGGTGATGTCCACATTGAGGTCAGCGACGCGTCGAGTCTTAAGGATGTCTCAGGGGGATAGGTGAGACTTTTTCTGGTAATCGTGCGGCCCCACGTTTTGAATTCGTCGTTGGCGCAGAGGGACTAGCAACGCTCTTGCGAGAAGCCGGTCTTAAATCAACGGCGCTACCTACTGTTTGACCCACTTGAGACCTAAACGCTGCAATTCCCTGCGGAGAGGGTTGGCGCCCTCGAACTCAGGATGCAGATCGCGTTCTCGTCGTGGTTTCATTTTGCCTTTGATTCGGAAAAGAGACGTAATTCCTCCCACCGTCAAAGACTAGACAGCATTCTTGGTGCATCAGGGCCTTTTTGGACCGTTTCAAGCTTGCAATATGTATATTTATGCATAATAGTTCACTGACGGGAGTTGAATAATCCGAGGCAATGCGAATTTCCTATCTTGGCAAGCACCACCTGGACTTTGTTGATGCGAGAGTAGTCCCTGAACTAGCAATCATTTCATTTGAGAACGACAGATGTGATTGGAAAAGGAGTGTTGAAAGGGACTGTGGAGGTTATTGCTAATACTGAGAAAGAAGACGCAATTCGAGTTATTTCAATGAGATAGGCAACGAACAGTGAACGAAAAAACTACCCTGGAGAGTTCGCATACGAATTGGGAAGTTCTGGAAGAATTGAAAGATGAGGATATCGATCTTAGCGAGATCCCTGAAGTTACTGCAGAACAGATAGCTCGCTCCTCACTACGCGTTGGGGGTGAACCTATTTCAAGACGCAAGGTGCGGGTCAATATCTATCTGGACGCTGATATTGTAGCGTACTTTAAGGCACAAGCAGGAGGCCGAGGCTATCAAACATTGGTCAATGAGGCTTTCAAGGACAACATCAGGATGAAAGGCATCGGGTCGCTTCTGCGGCAGGTTATATGAGAGGAAATGAATCCAGTCGCAAACACAGTGTGAGACCCTTAGGCCTTCGCTGGAAATGTTGGACTGAGAGTAGCGCTATCCCTTTGGAGGCACACTCAGAGAAACACTCAGAACATTGGCACTCTTCACTTGAACGAAATAACTTTCTCCAATGAGACAATAGAGAAGAATCCATGAACATGAGAGTCGTGATTGCATACCCCGGATTCGGGGATATCGAAATTGAAAAAGAGATACTCAGCGCGGCCGGCCTGGAGATTGAGCATGTCGGGAATCTGGATACAGAACAGGCCTGGGAAGCTGCACGGCGCTGCGATGCTCTGATGGTTACTATCCAGCCAGTTGAAAGGGCTCTCATCCAGAGCCTGGAACGATGCCGTCTGATTTGCCGCGTGGGCACGGGACTGGACGCCATCGACATTGCTGCCGCTAGCGATCGCGGCATCTGGGTGACATATGCGCCCGACTATTCGATTGATGAGGTCTCAACCCACGCGATTGCGCTGGTACTGGCCCAGGCGCGTGGGCTTCCCGGTCTTCTTGGCGCAACACGCCAGGGAATCTGGAACAGTGAAACCGGCGGCACTCTTTACCGGCTCAGTAACCAGACGCTGGGCGTGGTCGGTTGCGGCCGGATTGGCCAAGCGACTGCTTCAAAGGGACGCGGGTTGGGGCTTAGAGTACTGGCCTACGACCCTTACGTGGACGGGGCGGCGATGGAGGAACTGGGTGTACAGGTCGTTGATTTGGAGACGGTGCTGCGCCAGTCTGACTATATTTCGCTGCATTCACCCCTGACGGATGAGACCAGCCGCCTGATCAACGCTGAGACACTTGCGCTGATGAAGCCGACGGCCTACCTGGTTAACGCGGCGCGCGGTGGTTTGATCGATGAGGACGCGCTGCTGGCGGCGGTGCAGGGAGGCCAGATTGCGGGCGCCGCGCTGGACGTTTTGGCGGTCGAACCGGTGGCGGCAGACCATCCTTTTCTGGAGGAAGAACGCATCTTGCTCACGCCCCATGCCGGATGGTATTCTGAGGAATCCAAGGTGGATGTGCGCGTGCAGGGAGCTGAAGAGGTGGTACGCGTTCTGCGCGGCGAGCGGCCGCGTGCGCCGGTCAATGACATCCCAGAAAAATAGCAGTTGCAGAGGAGAACGAGCGCAATGACCCACCCACTCTTTGATCTGACAGGCCGCGTGGCTGTTGTTTCGGGCGCGGCAAGCGGCATGGGCCGACTCACTTCATTAGCCTTCGCCGAAGTCGGCGCGGATGTTGTGCTGCTGGACATCAACGAGGCCGGTGCGCAGGAGACCGCGCATGAGATTGAAAAGTTAGGCCGCAGGGCCCTCCCACTCAACTGTGACATTTCGAACGCGGACCAGATCCGGGCCGCGTACGAACGGGTCGACAACGAGTTGGGCAGAGTAGATGTCCTCAGCAACATTGCCGGCGAAGGCATCCGCAACGACCCTCTTGAACTGACCGAGGACGAAATTCAACAGGTGATGCAGAACCTGGTTGTCGGCCGCTATATTTGCACGCAGGAAGCGGCCAAGCGGATGATGGCGCAAGGGCGGGGCAGCATTTTCAGCATCGTTTCCATCGCCGGATTGAGCGCACTGGGCCGCAACCATATTGCCTACAGCATGGCGATGGGCGCGGTTGCGGCGATGACACGGGAATTGAGCACTGAGTGGAGCAGCCTGGGCGTACGCGTCAACGCCATTGTATGCGCCCAGATTATGAACGAGGACTTGCGGGTAAGGATCGCGGCGGACCCGGTTCTTGGGGCTTCCTACTTGCGCGGCTTGCCGATCGGCCGCATGGGTGATCCCAGTGACATCAAAGGGCCGGCGATATTTCTTGCCTCCGATGCCTCCGGCTGGATGACAGGCGCGTTGATTCCGCTGGATGGCGGCAATCTGGCCAAAAATGTCAGCGGTTCACATCCGGGAATGCCTGCCGCGGTGCCGAACTGATCTCAATCCGGCCAGCTGCAGAATGTCACGCAGGGGGAAGCAGGCTGCAGATGTCCGACCAACTCGTCACACGGGAGGTGGATGGAATGCCCCAATCAGAGCAACTCCTCGCGCTCTACAGGCAGATGATAAATATTCGCTACACTGAGGAGCAGTTGGCCCGATCGCACCAGATGGGTCTGGTTCACGGCGCCTGCCATACTTATGTCGGTGAAGAGGCGATTGCGACGGGGGTGTGCGCACACCTCCGCCCCGACGATGCCGTCTTCAGCACGCACCGCGGGCACGGTCATGCTCTGGCGAAGGGAGTCAGCCCCCACGAAGTGATTGCCGAGCTTTTCGGGCGCGCGACCGGCTGCTCGCAAGGAAGGGGAGGAAGCATGCACCTCTTCAAGCCCGAGGTTGGGATGATGGGGACGAGCGGCATCGTTGGCCCCTGTATCCTGCAAGCAACCGGCGCCGGCTATTCGTTCAAGCTACTCAAAACCGACCAGGTCGGCGTCGCCTTTTTTGGCGACGGCGCGGTCAATAACGGCGCCTTTCACGAGGGGCTGAACCTGGCCAGCATCTGGAAATTGCCGACGCTGTTTGTGTGCGAGAACAATTTGTATGCAACCGAGGTGCCCTTCGCCTACTCCGCCGGTAATCCCAACGTAGGCAACCGCGGACCTGCCTACGGCATGGAAAGTGTCACCGTGGACGGCAACGACGTGTTGGCCGTTTATGACGCGGCGGAGGAAGCGGTGCAGCGGGCACGCGGGGGTAAAGGCCCCACCTTGATTGAGTGCCGCACATATCGCACACGCGCCCATTCGGAAGGTATGCGAGACGCTGGCTACCGCACTCAGGAAGAGGTCGAGGAGTGGAAGGAGCGCGACCCGATAAAGCGCTACAACGAATGGCTGCTGGAGAATGAGGAGGCCGGCCCTGAAACGCTCGCCGCAATCGAGGCCGAGGTGAGGGCGACGGTGGCGGACGCGGAAGAATTTGCCCGTAACAGTCCTTGGCCGGAGCCTGATACGGTCAGCGATCACATATTCAGCCAGGAGTGAAGGCCATGCGAGAACTGACCTACGTTGAAGCAACGGTGGAGGCACTTGACAGCGCCATGGCCCGCGATCCTTCGATTTTCGTTGTAGGAGAGGGGATTGGAGAACGAGGGGGCAACTTCAATACCACGGTTGGCCTTTTCGCAAAGTACGGCCCCGAGCGACTGTGCGACACGCCGATAAGTGAACGCGGTTTTGTTGGCATGTGCGCGGGCGCGGCCATGACCGGTACACGCCCCGTTGTAGATTTCATGTTTTTCGACTTTATTCTTGACGCTTTTGGTGAACTGGTCAATCAGATCGCCAAGATGCAGTACATGAGCAGTGGCCGCCTCAAGATGCCGATCCTTTTGCGCGGCGCGATAGGGATTGGCCACTCGGCTGCGACTCATCATTCGGGCAGCTACTATCCGATCTTTGCGCATCTGCCGGGATTTCGTGTTGTGGTTCCTGCTACTCCCAGCGACGCCAAGGGTCTCTTCGCCACTGCGCTGCAGAGCGAGGATCCAGTGCTCTTCTTGGAACATAAGTCGCTGCTCTTCAATCGCGGCGATGTGCCCGAGGGTGACTACGCGATCCCATTTGGAGAGGCACGCACTGCTCGCGAAGGAACTGACTGCACACTCGTCGCAATTGGTTCGATGGTGGATAAGTCGCTCACTGCGTGCGAAAAGTTGGCAGAGGAAGGGATCTCAACCGAGGTAATCGACCCGCGCACAATCGCGCCGCTGGATATGGAGACGATACTGGCGTCCGTTCACAGGACCGGGCGGCTCCTGATCGTCGATGAAACCTTTCAGCCTTGTGGCGTGGGCGCCGAAATCGCGGCACAGGTTATTGACCAGGGGTTTGACGATTTGGACGCGCCGATACGCCGCCTGAACGGCGCACATGTGCCGACGCCATACAGCCCAACGCTGGAAGAGGCCATTACGCCGGAAGCGGCCGACATCGAACAGAGCATACGCGATCTGCTGGCCGAGTAATAGAATTGAATCACTTTCAGAAACCACGCTTCCATCACCACTTCCATTGCGAGAACTGTTCAATAGGGGAGATCCGATGGCCTACGAAGTGACAATGCCGCGCCTGGGTTGGACGATGGAAGAAGGCGTTTTCGGCGAATGGCTGAAACAGGATGGAGACGAAGTCCAGGCCGGCGACCTGCTCTTTACGGTTGAGGGCGACAAGGCGACGCAGGAGGTCGAAGTGTTCGAGGCCGGCATCCTGCGCCTCCCAGCCAATGCACCGGCACCGGGTGATGTCATTCCCGTCGGCGCGCGGCTTGCCTATATCGTGCAGGAGGGGGAAGCCTTGCCGGTGGAAAGTGGCCAGGCAGAATCTTCGAGTCAGGTCGCCCCGGCGGCTTCCCCTTCACAGAGCGGTTCTGTTTCGCGCCCGCTTGCCGCAGACGGCCGCGGATCTCCAGCGATCAGCCCGCGGGCGCGGCGGGGGGGGGGGGGGGTGGGCGGGGGCTGGGCAGGTTTTTGAAGGGGCGGGGGCCCCCGGGGGGGCGGGGGGCCGGGGGCGCGGGCGAGTTGGACGTGGACTGGACAGTTTTGACAGGCAGCGGCCGCACCGGTCGGATCGTCGAACGGGACGTGCGCGCGGCCGCGGAGATTCGGCCAGCAGTGATGGTCGTTGACGCCACACCGGTTGCGCGCCGACTTGCGGCGGAGGCTGGAGTCGATCTGGCGGATGTGACGGTAAGCCGGCCAGGCGGCCGCATTCAGCGCGAGGATGTGGAGGCAGCCATAGCGTCCCGCCGTCAGCCTGCGCCCGCGGACGAGGCGGCGACACAGCTTGCGCCGCACAGCCGTATCCGCCAGATCACCGCTCAGCGGATGGCAGAGAGTTCCCGCTCAACCGCCCCAGTCACTTTGACCACGGAAGCTGACGCCACCGAACTGGTTGCGCTGCGACAGCAGCTCAGAGAGAGCTATGCCCGTCGCGGGTTGGCCGTTCCCAGCTATAACGACATCTACCTCAAGTTGACGGCGGCGGCGCTACAGGATCATCCTGCACTCAATTCCAGTTGGAGCGATGACGGGCTGATTCTGCACAACAACGTCCACATCGGCTTCGCGGTCGAAACGGAGGCTGGGTTGATGGCGCCTGTCCTAAGGGATGTTCCGGAAAAGTCGTTGCGGCAGATTACAGCTGAAACAGCCAGCCTGATCGAGGGCGCACGCCAGGAACGTCTGGGCAATGAGGCGATGCAAGGGGGAACTTTCACAGTCACGAATTTGGGTATGTATGGAATCGACGCTTTCACTCCCATCATCAACCTGCCCCAAGCCGCCATTCTTGGTATTGGGCGCATTGTCTGCAAGCCGGCGGTCCACGAAGGCGAGGTCGTTGCTCGCCAGATGGTTGCGCTCAGCCTGACCTTTGACCATCGCGTTGTAGACGGCGCGCCGGCCGCGCGTTTTCTTAACACCGTGCGCGAGTACGTCTCCGAGCCCATTCTGTGGCTCACCGCGTGACAGACACCGGGCCGGCTGCCTATAACACGCCCCTGCCAGACTACGATTTACCCCTTTTGACTCAAGAGAACTTACGAGAGGCTAGTTGACTCTCTCAGTGAGCGTCACGTGGCTGCTGAGCCAGATTCAGTGTTTGTCTTGCCCTGCCTCTGATTTCCGCCACCGTTCACGCTATCCCACTCCGTTCGCGGTTGGCAAGTGCCATCTTGCTGGAGCCTCACTGCTGCGAGGAAGGCGTAAGGTCGCTGAGGCATGGTTTTGGAGGGGGGCGTTGCGGGGGCGCAGCCCCTGCACAAGGGAGGGCCGAAGGCCCGACCGCCCATAATACGAATAGTGAGGAAAGAGGAGCCAGGAGGGAGTACGCGCTTTGACTGGCGTCGGTCAGGGTTGCGAACTGATTGCTGCGGATTAATCGCAAGCGGACCAAAAAATTGACATAATGGCTATTTTCAATAGGATTAGCAAGAGCCCCGAAAAATTAGTTGCAGACATTGCAACATTAGAAATCACAGAAGGAGATATCCAACTATGACGCAAAGAGAAACCCTGTCCAGACGAACTTTTCTCAAAGTTGGGGGAACGATTGCCGGCGCCGCTGCTCTGGCGGCATGCGCGCCAGTCGCGCCGGCTGACGAAGGGGCGATGGGCGAAGCGCCAATGGCGGAGCGCACCACGATTCGTTACGGGCGCCATGATCCTGCCGCCGGTGTTGCAACGACCCTAGAATCGTTCCATGAAGAGTATCCCGATATCGAAGTCAGTGTGGAGCAGATTGGCGAGTTTCACGCCAAGATTCCGGCCCTGGCTGCAGCAGGCACGCTCCCTGACGTCGTTCGCAGTTGGGAAGCGATGGCTCTTGATATGGGCCGCAATAATCAGTTTATCGATGTTCAGCCATATGTCGATGGCCAACCCGATTTCGAGCCCGACGACTTCTACGAGAATTGGTGGAATTATCCGATCGTCGAAGGTAAGCGTTTTGGCGTTCCCGACGCGGCGGCACCCCATGTGACCTTCTACAACGCAGATCTTTTCGACGCCGCCGGTGTCGAGTATCCCGACAAGGACAGCTTTACCTGGACCGACTTTGAAGAGAAGGCCCGCGCCATCAGCGATCCCGACAACAAGATTTGGGGTTCGGAGACGATTCCGGTTGGCTGGCACATGTTCAGTGTCAAGCAGGCCTGGCAGAACGGCGGCAGCTTCTACAGCGAGGATTTCCTGGAAAGCAGGCTTGACAAGGAAGAGACGATCCAGGCGATTCAGTTCTGGGCGGACATGCTGCTCGACGGCAATGTGATGCCCTCACCATCCCAGATTATTGGGATTGGCGGCTCAGGCGCGGCAGCGGAGCTGCTGTCGGCCGGCAATATTGGAATGCAGCGCATGGGGTCCTGGATCACTGGAAGCCTTGTTGACGCCGGATTCCGCTTCAATGTTGTTGCCGAGCCCAGCCAAACGCAGCGCGATACCATCACGCACGGTGCGTTCAACAACATTGCCACGACATCGGAATACAAGGATATCGCATGGACCTGGCTCAATTACAACACGAGCACACAGGGCATCTACAACTACGCCTCGGAAGCGAATTTCCCTGGAACGCGTCGCTCATCCAATGCGATCGAACCGTTCCCCTGGGTCGCGGAGGTTGACTTCGCGGTGGATTGGGACGTGATTCCCGACGCGTTGGACTATGGACACATTCTGCCAGGACCGGCCAATGAGGGCGAAGCTTTGAATCTGATCGGCAACGCGCTTGAGAAAGTGTATGCCGGCGATGCCAAGGCCGCGGAAATCTTCCCTGATGTTTCGCCGAAGGTCACGGCCGTCATTTCGGACATTTAGACTGCAATTTTGAAACTCTAGAAACAGCGAAGGCCCACGAAGGCATAGGGCAATCCTATTGCCTTCGTGGTCTTCGTTTGTGAAAAAGACTGCGCTTGCGCGAAGCGGCCATGACAAAGGACCAGGATGGCCAGGCGGTATGCGGGCGCGTCATTGAGGCATATATCCGTGACCACAACCGGCCTTACACCGCGCAGTAGTATTTGGCGAAGCAGGCGTTTCCACGATGCCATTGTTGCTTACGCCTTCATCTTGCCTTGGGTTATTGGCTTTATCCTCTTCGTCGGCGGCCCCATCATTGCGTCTTTCGTCCTCAGTTTCTTTCGCTGGAAGATGATCGCGCCCCCCAGGTTCTATGGGCTCACGCATTACATTAGCATGTTCACCACAGATGAGTTGTTTCGCATTTCGATCTGGGTGACATTCAAATTTGTGCTGATTTCCGTTCCGATTGGCCAGGTGTTGGCGCTGGGGCTGGCATTGCTCCTGAATCAACGAATTCGACTTCTGGGATTCTGGCGTTCGGCCTTCTATTTGCCGGCGGTGGTCAGCGGCGTGGCCGGGTCCGTCATTTGGGTGTGGATGTATCACGCTGAACTGGGAATCGTGAACAATGGTTTGGAGATGATGGGTCTGGAAGGTCGAAACTGGCTGTTTGACAGGGAGGTGGTGTTGGGTTCACTGATCGTCAAGAGCCTCTGGAACGTTGGCATTCCCATGGTCATCTATCTGGCAGCTTTGCAAGGGCTTCCGCAGCAACTGTACGAAGCGGCTGATATAGATGGCGCCGGTGAAGTTTCAAAATTCTTCTCTATTACGTTGCCAATGTTGTCTCCTGCCATCTTTTTCAACGTCGTCATGGGGATCATCGCGTCGGTGCAGACTTTCGCCGAACCTTATGTGATGACCGGAGGCGGCCCGGACAATGCAACGCTCTTTCTGGGCCTCCATCTTTACAAGAACGCTTTCTCTTTCCTCAAAATGGGATATGCCTCTGCCATGGCCTGGATTATGTTCCTGCTCATTTTTGGGCTGACTGTATTCCAGTTCCGGCTTGCTGGTCGCTGGGTCTATTACGAGGGCGGCGAGCGCTAGCCCAGCGGGAGAAGTGATAATGGTAGTTGGCAACGAAACAGTTCCAACAACTGAACGTCTGGGCAGCGAGCGATACACACGCCCCAGCAGAATGCGTACCCACCTGCTGGGCAATCGATTCCAGACCGGCCTTGTGCGGTTGTTAGTGATTTACGCGCTTCTCATTTTGGCGGCGTTTCTGTTCTTATTGCCATTCTATTGGATGTTGAACACGGCTCTCAAGCCCTCCAACCAGGTCTTTACGTTACCGCCCACGTGGATACCCAAGCCGGTAATGTGGTCGAATTTCATCACAGCATTTACGATGCAGTACGAGACGGATCCGCCCGTCTATACGTATGCGATCAACACGATGATCGTATCCGTGAATGGAGTCGTCTCGACGATATTTTCCAGTGCGCTGGTGGCCTATGCATTCGCCCGGCTGGAGTTCCCGGGCAAAAACGTCATCTTCCTGGGGATCCTGAGTACGCTCATGATTCCATTCGCAGTGGTAATGGTGCCTCAGTTTATCATTTGGCAAAGGCTCGGCTGGCTAGACACGCTGTGGCCGCTCATGATTCCCCATTGGTTCGGATCGGCGTGGAACATCTTTTTGCTACGCCAGTTTTTCATGACGATTCCGATAGAGTATGACGAAGCGGCCTATCTTGACGGCGCGTCGCGGTGGCACATATTCATTCGGATCATCCTGCCACTTTCCAAGCCGGCTCTGGCGGCGGTCGCGGTATTCGCTTTCGTTTTCTTCTGGAATGATTTCCTCGGCCCGCTGATCATTCTGTCTACGCCAAAGAACTTTACGCTGACATTGTTCTTGGCGAACTTCAATGTGGCCTTTCGGGGAACGCCGTGGCACCTTTATATGGCCGCTGCACTCATTATCATACTACCCTGTTTGATCCTGTTCTTCTTTTCTCAAAACGCCTTTCTTAAGGGGATAACCGTTACCGACCTTAAGGGATAGCTCTCGTGGTTTGGAGATGTGCTGTAGTGGTAGGCCTTCCTAAGCGCGCTCTAGAGAAGAAGAGAGGCTTTCCTTGTTGGGACACATTTCGGTGCCCCGTAAGAGATTCACTGTGGCCGACATGAGTACTGGCGAGCTCCAGGATTTGGCACAAATGGTTGCACTTTGGGTTCCTCAGTAATGAATGGGCGTTTGCAAATGTCTCATACAGGAACAAGAATCCCGTACAGATCCTTCATGTCACATGTAACCCTGTGCCCCTGCGCAGGGTTTTCTACATAATCACGGGGAAACCGAGATGAAAATCAAAGAGATCCGCGCGTTTGAGATCAGGACCGACCCGAAGCCAAAGACGCCGCCGCGTACACCCAGCCGCGCGCAGACCATCCACATGAACCGGCCGATGGCGCGATACGACCGCTTTCCCAACGGCGAGGGGCACGTTTCTTTCGCTCCTTGGAAACGGCCGGCCGTGCTGGTCACGGCTGAAGATGGGACGCAGGGATTTGGCATGTCGCTCTACGGCCCGCCGGTCACAGCCATCATCAACGAACATCTCGGCCCCAATCTTATCGGCGAAAACGTTATGGCCACTGAGAAGCTGTGGGACATGATGGTCCGGCTTTGCTCTGCTTTCAGTCCTACCGGAGTGACCAGCTATGCCATCAGTGCGCTCGACGTGGCCCTGTGGGATCTCAAAGGTAAGCTGCTGGGACGGCCGGTCTACGAGCTGTTGGGTGGGCCTCAGAAGGACAAGATATTCTGCTACGCATCGGGCTTCGATCAGGAATGGTATATGGAGCTTGGCTTTAAGGCGACAAAACTGTTCAGTCCCTGGGGCCCTGAACACGGGCTGGAGGGCCTCAACAAACTGGAAGAGCTGGTGGCCAGCACGCGCGAAACCATCGGTGACGACGTGGAGCTGATGTTGGATGGTTGGACGGCATATGATCCCGAATACACTGTGCGTCTGGCCGAGCGGATGCGGCCCTACAACCTCAAATGGCTGGAGGACTATATCCAACCGGAAGATCTCTTGGGCTACGAGTCGATCCGTCAGCGATTGCCCTGGCAGACCCTAGCTACCGGCGAACACTGGTACAATCTGGCGCCCTTCGCCCACGCTGCAGGCAAGCGGCTGGTGGACATCTTTCAGCCGGATGTGCTCTGGTGCGGCGGCATCACTGCTGCGGCCAAAATATGTCACCTGGCGCAGGCCAATCATATTTCCGTTATCGCCCATGCCGGCATGAATTACCCCTTTGGCCAGCACCTTTCGATGGCCATGCCGGCTGTAACCTGGGGTGAACGATCGGAGAGCGTTTCCGCGCCCGGTGTACCTTTGGCGGAGATGGTCAAGCTGCCGGGCACGGCTGTGATCGAGGACGGGTATGTGCGCCCCAGCGACGCCCCGGGATTCGGTCTGGAAATTGACGATGCCTGGCTGGAGCAGGCCATAGTCTGAACCGACACGAAGAATACCTCGCCCCAGTGCCAACAGATCATTGCGGGCGAAGAACCACCCACCTTTCCGTCTCACTGAACTGGAGAAGAGCCCATGGAACTCGGCTATTTCCTGATGCCCGTCCACCCGCCAGAGAAGGATTTTACGCAGAGTCTTGAAGAGGACCTGGAGTTGATCGTACGGGCCGAGGCGCTTGGGTATTCTGAGGCCTGGATCGGCCAGCATCACTCGGTCAAATGGGAGCCGATGCCCTCGAACGACGTTTTCATCGCCAATGCAATGGCCCGCACAAGCACGATCAAGTTCGGGACGGGGGTGACGATCGCTCCCTTCCACCACCCGGTCAACGTGGCGGTTCGGCTGTCAATGTTGGACCATCTCTCGCGGGGCCGGCTGATGTGCGGCTTTGGCCAGACCGGCATTCCGACGGACCTCAGCTTGTTTGATCTGCCGGCGGATCCCCGAACCCTGGGTCTGATGACGGTAGAAAGCATCAACATGGTGTTGAAGCTGTGGACGACAGACGCGCCCTTCGACTTCAAGGGTGACTACTGGCATATTCATATCGATGAGACGCGCCCGGACATAGGAATGGGCCAGATCCTACGGCCCTATCAGAAGCCGCATCCACCAGTGGCGATGGCGATCCTGAAGGGGACTTCGATGGCCGCGCGCATGGCGGGGCAACGCGGATTCCTGCCCGTAAGCACAAATCTTGTTCCGATGTCGACATTGGCGCAGCACTGGGAAACCTTCTCAGCCGGCGCGGCAGAAGCCGGACGGGACGCCCCTGATCGGAGAGATTGGCGGGTGGCGCGCAACATTTTCGTAGGGGAGTCGACAGAAGAGGCGTTCGATTTTGCTCTCAACAGCGCCTTTGGGCAGTCGTTCGAGTATCTGATCAAGCTGATCGGACCGGGTCGTCTCGACGGGTGGAAAGAGGACCCGGATATGCCGGACGAAGAGGTTACGGCGGAGTACGCGGTGAGGCGGCTGGCGATCGTTGGGGACGCGGAGGAGTGCACACGCCGTCTGCAAGAGATCTACGACTTGACAGGCGGTTTCGGAACGCTGCTCGCCATCGGTCATGACTGGGACGACAAGCCGCGCTGGCTGCGCTCGATGGAACTGTTGAAGAATGAGGTGATACCGGCCATCGGGGACAGTTGACAGGACTTTCGCTAAGGACTATGTCGAGTCTTTGCGGAGGCGACGAGGCTGGCAATTCACCAAAGGGCCTCAAGTCGACCTGCCACGCAGGGAGCGGGCAATCTAACAGACGTGGAAACGATGGCTCGGTCGCAAATCGGGCCTGCCTTTTCCCAGTTCTGAGTCATCCCGAAGATTCGAGTTGGGTCAGCTTCGGCCCTACTTTGAGAAGAATAAGGAACATAAATTTTTGACATTAGCGGTCTTTTGCGCTATACGATACCCGGTCAACGTATGATCGCCGTACATCCTTCTTGTCCCCCCGGCAAGTTATTTCCAGTCTACAGTGTAATGAATGTCTCACCCTCAGTCACACAATTGTGTGATCCTATTCCATTCCATCCAATTTCCTAAAGGAGCAAGAAATGACGGATCAGAAACTCATTCGCAAAGAAACTAACGGTTTGGCGATTGGCCGATTTAGCCGGAGGCAGTTTTTGCGCGCAATAGGCGGGCTCACACTGGCCTCTGTGGTGGCGGCCTGCGCCGCTCCGGCCCTTGACAGCGGCGGGGACATGGAAGATGCGGCAGCAGCCAGCGCCGAAGCGCTAGGCATCACCATGCTGATCCGCTCCGACATTCGCAGCGCGTACGCGGCGGATGATGCCGTAGAACGCTGGAACAGCGAATTCGAAGCGCAGGTAGCAATAGAAGAGCCGGCAGGCAGTCCGGATACGAAGATTCAGGCCGCCCAGGCGGCCGGCGATCTCATCTGGGACGCCTACGCCGTAGTTGTCTTTCCGTGGGACGCTCCCAGGTGGCACAGTCGGGGCCTGATTCAGTCCATGGACGAGTTTATCGAAGCATCGTCGATTCCAGGCTCAGACGAGGTCGTACCGGGGATCATTCCCTCGATTTTCGAGGTTCACAAGATCGAAGGTAGTCAGTTCGGAATCCCAGGCAATGTCGGTAGTGTGGCTTTGGGCTGGTTCTGGGAACCAATGGAGAAGGCCGGTTTTGACAGCCAGCCGATGACTTGGGACGCGGTTCGGGAAGCGGCCGAGAAGATCGCCGAGACCAGCCCGGAACTGACTCCTTTCGATGCAGCGTGCTTCCCTCTTTGCGATCTGTACGCCATGCTCTGGGGGGCAACGGAGACGCCGCTTACCGACGATGGTTTGATTGATATCTCAGGCGAGGCGAGCCTTGCCTCTCTGACGTGGATTCGCGAAATGGTTGAAGACGGCCTGATGGCACCGGCTACAGGCGAGAACTTCGGCAACTGGTTGAAGGGCGGGACGGCACTGCTGACCTCGTTCGATGTCCACGGCACAATGGCCCAGCAGACCTTCGGACAGGAAACGGCCACGACCGGAATCAACTTCTTCCGAGAGGATCCTGAAGTCGCTGGAACAAAAGCAGGCACCCCATTCTGGATCAACTCCACCGCTCTGCTGAACAAGGCTGCCAACCCGCAAGGCGCGGTCGACTTCACGCTGTGGTGGTTTGGGCCGGAGAACAAGGCCACTGGTAAGCAGATCACGGAAGTTGCTGCCAAGCCCTGCTACCAGTACACCTACGACGAGTTTGTCAAGGACGACCCAGTGCAGCAGTGGCAACTTGCCGGCATTGAGTTGGTGCGCAACTCGGTCTGGTTCCCGTCCAACCTGTTCTTTGGACTCCAGAACAGCAATCTCGCCCCTGAGTTGCAGCGGCTGCGCGACGCGACCCAAAGTGTCACGCCAGAGGAAGTCATTGAAGTCGCAATGGAAGGCATCCAGATCGACCTGGACGAGTTGAAGGAGTCCGGTCGCTACGATCGGATGATGATGGCCTAACAAGGTTCGGGGATCAATCAGCAGCAGTTGAGTAAGATGGCTCCTGCTGATTGATTCCTCATCCTTTTTCGAGGGAGTCTTCGATGACAGCACAATCCGAATCTGGGGGCGGTGGGCTGTTTGGCGCGATTCGCAGCTATCGACAATCGCGGGACCGGCAGGCTGCCGTCCGCAAAAGCAACCTGCTGGGATACCTGTTCATCGCGCCGGCAATGGCCCTGTATCTGACCTTTAACGTCTGGCCGATCTTCCGCGGCTTTGCGATGGCGTTTACGGACTATCGCTTTGTCTACCCGGATACGCGCTGGGACTTCAACGGTTTCGGCAACTTCGTCAAAATGGTGGGAGATCGGCGAGCGATGGATGCCGCCGGAATCTCACTGAAATACCTGGTATTCGTCGCCCCTGCCATGATCCTTATCGCTTTGTTTCTGGCGGTGCTGATCTCGAAGGTAAAGAGAGGGGCTGCCTTTTACCGCTGGGTTGTCTATCTGCCTGCCGTGCTGCCGGTGGCGGTAATCTTCCTGATGTTCGGTGAGATGTACGGTTTTCAGTTTGGCTTTATCAATACTGTTTTGCGGGATTGGGGAATCGAGAATCCACCCAATTGGCTGGGCGACCGAGAATTGGCCTTACCCTCGATTGGGGCCGCTCATATCTGGATGATCTTCGGTTTTCCGACTCTCCTGTTTCTCATTGGAATCTACAATATCGGCAGTGAAATGTACGAAGCAGCATCACTGGACGGCGCAAACGGTTGGCAACAGTTCCGCTTTCTGACAGCGCCGTTGCTAAAACCCACTTTCGCTCTAATCGTGGTCCTGAATCTTCCACTGTTTGGGGTCGTCGAGCCTATGTTGATTCTCAACAATGGCGGACCGGCCAACTCCACTCGCACGCTCGGCCTGTATCTTTATCAGCAAGCATTTGAGGTAGGCGATCTGCGACTTGGGTATGCCGCGGCTATCAGTCTGGTTATAGGCGTTATCAGTGCTTTAATTGCGGGGCTAATCTTCCGCTGGTCGCGACAGTAGTGAGTAGCTTTGAACTGGCACGAATTCTTCGCCAAGACAAGCATCAGAATTATGGCTTATCTCTAGCATAAAGGACGGACGAATGGCGTCGGACGCAGATACAAGCGGCATTGGCCGGCAGGCGGCAGAAATGACAGACAGCCCTATGTTTCGGCTGCGTGCCTGGTTGCGGCAAACAGACTTCTTTTCCCACGTGCTCCTGGCCCTCGTCACTTTCATTGTGTTGTTGCCACTCCTGTGGATCATCGCTACATCTTTCAAGGACCGGCTTGAATTCTCCACCAATTCAGCAGCGTTGATCCCCAGCAGCTTTAGTCTAGTGAACTATCAGTACATGTTCGAGGCGATTCAACTGCTTCCTATTTACATGAGAAATAGTTTCATCCTCGCTGGGGGCGTGACGCTCATACAGGTGTTATGCTCGGCACTGGCCGGCTACGCCTTCGCCCGAATGCGCTTCTGGGGCCGGGATTTTATCTTTATCGCAATTATTGTTTCGATGTTCGTGCCCCGGGCGGGCGGGTTGATGGCCCTCTATGAACTCATGAGCTTCCTCAAGCTGCGCAACAGCCTATTCGGCCTGATCTTGCTATTCGCCGCCGGCTTGCCAGCCGCTATATTCATAATGCGCCAAGCGTTCCTGTCGATTCCACAGGAGGTGGAAGAGTCTGCTTTCATCGACGGCGCAAGTTGGTGGCATACCTTCTGGTATATCGCTTTACCATTGGCAAGCAGCGCGATGGTAATCATCGGCACGCTGGCCTTCGTCGGGGTCTGGAGCGACTATATCATTACCTACACGATGATCGACCGTGATGCGCAGCTGACTATTTCGGTTGGTATCAAGAAGGTGCTCGCAACCAGCTACGAGTCGGCGCTCTCGCCCCGCTTCCGCAATCAGTTCGCGGGAGAGGCGGCAGACGCGACGATGCTGCTTTTCAGCGCGTTGCCGGTTATCATCATTTACGCATTGATGCAGAAGTGGTTTATGCGGGGCTTGACCGAAGGGGCTATCAAATTCTAGTTGCCGGATCCCAACTCGGCATCTGTTGCACAGACGGCTGGTCTGTCTTTGTCGAGAATCCCGGCGCCGGCGATTCCCTTGTCCTAAAGCGTTTGTTCGGGACAGCGAGACTGGACGGCTGTAGAATTCTTTGGCCACTTGTAGGCGATAGTTTCACGCAACACATTGGCGAATTCCTGAAAGTCAACCTCGTACAACGCCAAGACCGCGTTTCCCCTTGAAAATACAACGACCAGCCCAAGTTCGATGGGCTGGTCGAATCGATCAATCGCTCCTGCCAGGAACAACAGTAGTTTGCAGATTCGGTGCCACGGGTGGGCAATAGGTTCTCTACACCAACCCCAGCTCTTCGTCGATCTCCAGTTGGTAAGCGTCGACCTTCTCCGAAAGCACTTCTTCCATAGTCAGCGCGCGGCCCGCCACGTTGGATTCCAACATGGCGTAGGTGAGGGCAACGGAACGCGCGCCCTGGGCCGCGTCGACCTCGATGTCGCCACCGTCTTCGATGGCCAGACCCAGTTCGCCATACTCGGCGGCGAGCAGTTTGCGATCGGTCTCTTGGAATGGAAAGTCGTAGCCCCACAGACGGTCGCCGCCGAAGAGCGCAGCGGTCATCGGCTCGAGGTGGAAGTCGGGCACCAGGTCGAGCAGGCTTTCGTCGCAGATCGATTCGCCGTCTTTGTGCAGTGTGATGAGCTGGCCGGAGCGGTCCGAGGGCAGCTCAAGCGAACCTGCGGAACCATGAATCTGGCGCGTCCAGACGCCCTGGCCATGGCCTGCGTGATCCTCGATGTATTGGCCAACTGCACCGTTTTCGAAGAGCAGCGTGGCGTAGGATGCGTCTTCAGCGGTGGCCTCAAACTGGGCAGGCATCTCCTTCTGCCACCTGCCGTAAACGCCGGCAGGGTTGCTTGTCGAACTACCTGACGGGCCGGCGGCAGGATTGTACCGGATTGGTTCGTGCAGCCGCGATTGGGCGTAGACGGTATGAACCGGGCCGAGGTAAAACTCAAGAATGTCAGAGAAATGGACTCCGACATCCAACAG
Source organism: Caldilineaceae bacterium bin5 (assembly GCA_002238445.1). Taxonomy (GTDB): domain Bacteria; phylum Chloroflexota; class Anaerolineae; order Caldilineales; family Caldilineaceae; genus Bin5. Next base: position 26,547 of record MPML01000003.1, on the reverse strand, counting down.
GACGCCGCTCTGGTTTTTCTGGTGGCGCCATACGGTGATTGTCATGTGGCTGCCGCCACCGATCGTGTTGTGAATCATCAGCCGGGGCGAGCCGATAACGCCTGCATCCAGAAGCGCTTTGCCTAACCTGTTCATGGGATCGCGGCGGTAGTTTTCAGCTACGCTGACTATGCTGCCGCTGCGCTCAGCCGCCTGTTGGATGCGATTGCTGGCGCGTACAGTGAGGCCGACCGGTTTTTCGATCATGGCATGCCAGCCGCGCGCAATTGCTTCCTCGGCCACGGTGTGATGGAAACGGGGCGTGGTCGTAATATCCACTGCCACGACACCGAGTGCTTCCAGCTCCTCCAGGCTTTCAACAACTTGCGGGCGGGTGCCCAAGCGTTCTTCGGCGTCGTCTGCCAAGGATTCGGCGTTGGCACGGACAGGGTCACAGGCGCCAACCAGCTCAAAGGGTGACAGGCCTGCGTTGTGTAGTTCTGCCAGCCCGTACAGGTGGCGGTGGCCCATTCCACCACAACCGACGATTGCAAGAGGGATCTTATCCATCACGTTTCCTTTTTTGGCTTTAGTGGCTTATGTTGCGGACGTGAATGTCAATACCGGAGCGCTTGATGATCGATTGAAGGCGGCTATTCTTCCTTTAGCAGTTGTACGCTGGACGCGAAAAACAGTAGCGGCAGCGCAAGGTCAATAAGTGTCCACAGCCAACCATGAGAGTTTGTCGGATCGACGAACTGAAAGCCAATCCAATTCCACAGTAGGCCAAAGAACAGAGCAACACCCACATAAAGGACTCCATTGGCCTCCAGGTACTCCCTGGTAACGCTGACATCCGAAGTGGCATCGACTGCGCGTTTGCGCTGGTATGCGTAGTAAACGACGATAATCATGCCCAGAACGAGTAGCGGATCCAAGATACGATAGATAGTTTCGGCAACGCCGTCGCCAGTTGGATCGTAGAACTGTGAACTGATGAATTGGACATAGACTACTACAGCCAGAACCCGCAAAAAAAGTGAAAACAGTGATTTCAATATGGTTCCTCCTTTGGAACTCATTCGGCATACAGATTAACCGATATTATCTGGCATGTACAGTGTTTTCGCTTATGGAGGGACTGGAGTTTCCGCGCCGCAGGGACGTCGGAAGTCTCGCGGTTGGCACTTCGCTCGAGGTTGGTTTACTCAATATACCCTAGTTTTATTCCTTTGAAAACACGATCTTGACGGAGGCTTTGACGCATCCAAGAACACGATTTCAGCCACGCGATTGGGGGTTGGTTTTGCCTCATTCAAGTTCACCAATCTTCAGTCCAGCCAGGGTCTTCTCAGCTTCCCAGACGCCCTGTTCGACCGTCGGTATCAACGTTTCAAAATCGTAGACGACCATTCGCAGTTCGTATTCGCCGGGCAGCAGTTCGGAAGGGAATTCAAGAAAGTACAGTGTATCGACCAGTTTGTCCGCTAGCCAACTGTCCGTAGGAGCAAGTGCCGCGTTTTCAAGGACAGCATCTTGTTGATAGACAATACTGCCCGCGGCATCATACAGGCGCAGTGAAATCGAAAAGACGGCTTCCAGGCCAGGGACGGTCTGCCACTGCATTGGAATCCGCCAAGCACGATCATGACACTAATCAGACTGTTGATACAGAGATAGCTGCACTGTGCCTTGCCCAATAGCAAACCTGCGGACCGAAATGCCGGGCCGCTTTGTCCAGTACATCCGCTCGGACATTGGCTAGGGTAACGAGGTTGGCTTTCGGGTTGGCCCGCAGCGCGGGAAAGTTAACGGTGGTGGACTACCATCCGGTTCCGATGACGGCGAATCTAGCTCTGCAAAGTATGGATCGCCTTTGACCTTCCTTTTCAGACTTCGGGTTCCCAAATCCCGAGTGCGGACGGGGTCAGGACCCATCTTTGCCCCATCCTGGCCCGTCGTCAACACATCTTACTACTTGACCCATAAGTGCGCCGTTCTTTGCTGATTCGCTTCTCACAACCGATTCTACGGCAAAGTAATCGTACCCAACAAGGGATGGTCAGTCGCGGGCATTCCTTCCTGCGCAACCGTTGACAACCGTTCCCAGCCATTCTCCTGATGTGTATACCATCCAATGAAGATTCGGTATTCGCCATCGGGAACTGCGGGCAGAAATCGCTCCTCTACGAACAGTTCGCCAGGGGGCCAGGTCGATGTGGGATAGCGGCCGTTGAACGGTTGTCCATCCAACTGGGCAACAATCTGATCATCGGAATTAACGATGTGAACAAATAGGGTATAGTCCGAATCAGGGCTCTCTATCGCGCGCCAGTAAAAGTCTATCTTGAGTCCTTCGCTGTTCGGGGCCAGCGTATAGCCTTCAAGACTGAAGAAGTTTCCAAAGTTCATGTCTGTAAGAATCTGTGGCCCTGCAATCTCGAATGTCTTGAGAATGGCCGCCGATTGACCGGTGACCAGGGGAATCGGTTGGCGAGAAAGCTGGTCGATCAGGCCAACTTGCAACTGATAATGGCCAGCAGAAAGGTTGGGGCGGACCGATAAAGAATAACTCAGAGGCATTACTTGTTCAGGGCGCCAGGCTCGCATACGAAAGGTTCCGTTCAGAGGCCAATCCCCCATGGAAATGACTGTCACGTCCTGCGTGCGATCGTAGAGTTCGAGGACAAGCTCGACATCTCTTCTAATCTTCACAGCCGGCCGCCAAAAAAGGGTTACGTCGAGGTTCGAGTCAAGTTCAAGTTCGTCACTCTGAAAGCCGACGAGATCCAAGTGGTTGGCAAAAGACAGCCCCTCCAGAGGCATATATTCCGGAGTGCCGCCCTGCCAGGTCGTCTCCAAGGCCTTGCCTACCGGGATACCATTTTTCGTCACGATTAAGGTTTCCTTCTCGTTCAGCGGCTCGACGCTCACAGGCATGGACGGAAGGAAAGAGACCGTTCCCTCCTTGAGCAAGACCCAATCCTCTGGGAGTCCTTTGTCTGATGACCATTCGGAGTCCGGGAGAATGACCAAGACATGCTCCCCCTGGCGCAAAGTTTCTTCCATCCCGCCCTGCCGATGGGGGAACTGCTCAGTCAGCAGGAAAGAGACACGCGAATCGCTGTACAGGCTGGTGGGCAGGAGGATGGATCTGTCAAGTTCACTGCCGATGAACTCTGTAATCGGGCCAGACTTCGAATCCTCTCCGCGAAAAGCCATGGAATGCGGCGTGACTCGCTGGGAAAAATCCCACTGTCGAAACAAGCCGGAAATCAGCACCAGCGCCAGAACAAGATAGCCCATCCAGCGGGGAAATCGCGGCCGTCTTTCTATCCACGCCCATGCAGTCGCGGTTCCTAAACCAGCCATCACAAAAATGAAAGGAATTCCTGGAAGCAGCCGGGAGAAATCGATTGCTGTATGATCATATTTCTCGTATGTCAGCAGTTCGGGCAATAGCATCAACGCCATAATAAGGAATCCAAAGACATGTCCTTCCCGTCTCTGGCGGATGACGACCGCAATCCCAATTACCAGACCGACGACGAGAACGGCAGTAAGAATCGTTCTGGACCCGTACTGATGATCTACTTGCCAGAAAAAGGACAACGCAATGAGCTGGTTTTTCAGTTTTGCAACGACAATGGCTAAAGGATCCGGCAACTCGAAAACAAACTGTCCCCCCCCAGGGACGACGGGATTCGAGACGCGAGCGAAAAATGTATAGGGATAGACGACAAACACAATCCACTGAGGCAGGGCTACGAGGGCGGCTGCGGCTGCGGCCCATAGCAGGTCGCGCCAGTGCGCCAAAAGACGGCGGTTCGCCAGAACGGCGCCGACGGTAGCTACCGCCAACGCGACAGGAAAGAAACGGGCCACAATATAGACATATTGGCTCATTCCAACCAGCAGACCGGCCAGAACAAAGTCCGACGTTTCTCCGCGCCTGAAACCTCGCCACAGGAAACCAATGGCCATCAGTTCCACTAAAGGTAGCAGAATGGGTTCAATGCCGCGGTAAGAGTGTGAAGCCACGAATGTCGAAAGGGCCAGTCCCAAGGCTGCAATCAGCCCTACCCTGCGGGCGAAAACTGTACCAAGGTGGTCAAAGGCCCAGCGAGAGGCCCAGTAGGTCGCCGGCGCGGCCAGGGCACCACCCACGAGAGTGATGCCTTGCAGACTGGCTATACTGTATCCAAATACAACGAATACTAGGGCCTGCATGTAGACGAGCAGGGGTTGGGGCCCAAACTGGTGATAGATATAGAAAGGAAAGATATTGTCTTGCAAGAAATCACGTGTGTACATTGCCATCCAGGTCGAATCGTGATCCAAGGTCAGGGGCAACCTGAACCAATGAAAATAGTACGAGGAGAGACTGATCAAGAATAGGGTGATGGAAAGCCAGACATCAACGCGGCCTGTCAAAGAGGGCGATTTACCAAACTGTTGGAGATATGCGGAAAGACTTTGCTTTACTGCACTGTCTGGGGCTTTCATGGAAATGTCTTAGTTCTTCCCACTAGAGTGCGTTCTCAATGCAATTCCCAAGTGACCTGAATTCGGAGGGAGTGAGCATCTAAACAAGCTGGTTGAATAGAAGCTATGCAACCAAGATTCTTCATAGGACTGGCCTTAAGCTGGTTGCGAAGCCGGGATAGTAGGTCTGCGAAGTTAGTTTCGCAGATAATCGTTGAAGAGGTCAGTATGCACGCGATAGATGGTTTTGTTGGGCAAGGAAACGTGGACTTTCAGTGAGACCCAAGCATGGTAACGGCAAGGGAGATGATTGCGCTGCGAACGCGCTCAGCGACATTGGCAATTGGGGGAACCTGCCAGTTGCATCAATGCGCGGTGAAGTTCTTCGATCCGCCAACGCAACGCGTTGGCGTTCTGCGCGAATTGCGTGAGGGCGGTCTCATCTGGGTCATTGGTGATTCTCCCGTCAAGATTGGTTCGGTGTTTCGGGCAACCACTTTGAACAAGCTCACATTGAAAGGCACTTTCTTGAGCTTGACAGTGATGCTATGATGGAGCCTCTTGCAGGTCCCATCATTCGCATCAAGATGGATGTAGCCCTCTGCTACTCTCAGACCGACCAGGCGGTTTGCTTTGCGAGTGGTAAAGAAGGTCAGTCCCAGACGGCGAACCGCCTTCAAGTTCTGCCAAGAGCCATACCAACTGTCCAATAGCGCTGCTTTGTTCTGAATCTGTTTGTCGCCAACCTTGTGCTGCAGCATCGCTTGAAAATGGGTGTTCTTTGACTTCCCATCTCCTCTTTTGGGGCGGATGCATCAATCAGTCGGATAACAGCCGCCATCTTTACCGCAGCTGTCAACCAGATTTACAACACCGATGCCGCGCGCCAGTCCACCTACAGCGCCACTGACTTGCGCCTCTACCATCTCGAATGAGCGGTAATAGCGTGTGTCTTGCACACTCTCGTCAGTGATGAGGTAGGCATCCGGACCATCGCCGATCTGATCTGCCGCCAGTTCCCAGAGACGTCTGGCCGCCAGTCGCTCTCGTTTCAGAAAGTCACTGGCGACACTGTGGCTCATCCCTCCCGGATGCTCAGCCAGATTGGCACAGGAGTAGTTGAGCAGCGTGCTAATAATGTATTCGACATACTTCTGTTTTGTGATCAAGTCTCGATTCTATCGGATCCTGACGTCGCGGCGGAATTTCCTAATGGTCTGCCAGGTTCAGTGTTTTCGTTTATGGAAGGACTGGAGTTTCCGTGCCGTAGGGACTTCGGAAGTTTCGCGGTTGGTTTACTCAAAATACCCCAGTTCAATTCCTTTGAAAACACGATCCTGAAGCAGGCTGAGACGAATTCAACAACATGATTTCAGCCATGCGAGTGGAGATGGTTTTGCCTCACTCAAGTTCACCCACCCTCAGTATAGCCAAGGTCTTCTCCGCCTCCCAGATGCCCTGTTCGACAGTCGGTTTCTGTGTTGCATAGTCATAGACGACCAGCCTCATATCGTATTCGCCCGGCTCAAGATCGGTTGGAATATCGAGATAGATTAATGTGACCATTTCCTTGGTTGGAGGCCAGAGGCTGGTAGGTTCGGCTTGCTCGTTCCAAAGAACATCATCATTCTGGTAGACCGCGACACCCTCGGCATCGTGCAGACGCAGCGAAATCGAATAGTCGACGTCCAATCCGTCTGCAGTTTGCCATTTCAGGGCAACCCACATTGCTTGCTCTTCGCCCGGTTTGAGCGGCTGCTGCGGTGAAAGTTGCTTTTCCCCTTGTCCCCAGGCAATCGCGTACAGAGATATTCCGCCATCATAGTGGACTGTAAGCGGCTCGAGATTTTGGTAGAGTGTCCAAGGAGGATCCAGAACAATATCGGTGAAAGTGTGGATTCTAAGACTGCCGTACTCGTCGGTGCCCAGGTATCTTCCGTTCTTCCTCAGAAGCACAACAAAGTGTTCCTCTGCAGTAGCAACCCCACCAACAAGATCGTTGTCCCAGTCAGCAAACTTTACAGAATCGACGTTGTCCATTGCCGCAAGGGTGAGTTCGATCTTCTGGGTAAGATTGATAGGACTCAAGTAGACCGCATTCTCTTGGGTAACGTCTAGATGTAGATATTCAAAACTGTAGTGCCACGCGTAGCTTGGGATCAGATAGGCCAAGTCTGCGGAGGGGGGATGCGTGCTTAGCACTTGGGCCAGGTCTTGCCACTGTTGCGTCTCGTTCGCCCTAAGATTCATCGTGGCGTCCGCCCATGAATGGAAATAGTCACGATAGGTGTGCGCGCCTTGAATGAGAATCAACCCGCCAACCAGGGCCCCCACTACGGTGGAGGTCTTGGCATCGTCGCTTATCCAGTGGGGCGTCCATTTGGCTTGTTCCCGCATGAATCGTTCCCGCAAGACTCGAATCGTCTCCCACACGCCAACACCTGTCAGCAAATACATCGCTGGCGTGGCGCCAAACATTCGCAGGAAATGGGGAACACTCTCATCTTTGGACAGCATGGCCGGTAACAACAACAGCGCCAGCCAGAGAAGCAGCAGACGAACAGCGGGCTGTCTCCATCGCCACACGGCCGTCCCCACGCCAATCCAGAAGAAGAATGCTTCCCATATATTCAGCATGGGTCGTTCAGGGTAATTGTGCCTCCAACTCGGGTCACCGCGAACGCCGAAGGCCAACAGATGTTCCCACACGTTAATAACCAGAGCCCGCAGAGGGCCTACTGAACCGCCGTCAGATTGGAAAACCGAAACCTGGTCGCTGCGCACGAAAAACTGGTCTGGATTAAGGGCAAAATAGATGAGAATTGGCGCAGCCACTACACCGGCCACCCCTGCAAAGACGACTGCCAACGGCATTTCTGTTCTTAGGCGAGAAGTAAATGAAGAAAAGCGAAGAGAGAGATGGAGTCTGTCTTTTCCTCTTTTTCCAACTTCGCTACTGCCCCAGGGCACCAGAAAACTCAGACCAAGAATGAAGAACAGGAAAGGCGTGAATCGAGCCGCTATATAGGTATACGCCAGCAGACCGGCGGTTGCGCCTGCCAGCGCGACCCACCGCCAGCTCCGGCGCCGCCAACCTTCCCATAGCAGGCATAGACACAGACAGAGCAGCAGTGGAAGGAAGTTTACTCTGAACGCCGTGCGTCCAATAATCGTCTGGCTTAGAGAAACCGCCAGCAGACCGGCCGCGACGCCGCCGACCAGAAGGCCTCGCCACGGAGTGGCCCGCCCAGTTTCCCCATCTCGTCCAAAGAGCAGGTGCCCTAACCAGAAGATGGCGAAAACCGTACCCGCGCTGGCCAAGGCCGTTGGCAGCCGAACTGCCAGTATCGTGCGCCCCATCAGTGATGTTGTCAGGGCTATCGCATAGATAATCAGCCCTTCGCGTCCATGACTCTCGGGAAAGAAAACGGCGTGCTCTCCGCGCAACACGCTGAGAGAGTCGACGCCATGCGCTCCTTCGTCATAACTGAGCCCAGGCGGTAGTTCGGATAGACGCTGAAATCGCAGTATGACTACTGCCAGCGCCAGTACGAATATGATTCCCGAGGCTACCCATCTGAGACGCAGACGCTCAACTTTTCCTACCCCTGCAACATCTGTTGGACCTTGCGACGAACCTATCGTTTCAGACATTCTCTTCGACTTTCTTTCTCCCCACGCTGCGATGGCGCTCTGTTGTCATAGTTTTCACAAGGACAGCTTCCTCTCACTCAGTATTCTCAAGCCGCAGACGCGCCAGCACTTTCTCGGGTTCCCAGACACCCAACTCAACTGTCGGTTGCTGGGTTTTGAAGTCGTAGACTACAAGGCGCAGTTCATATTCCCCAGACTGCAGTTCGGCTGGAACTTCAAGCAGATGCAAGGTGTCGACCATTTCTTGTGCCTCCCAGCCGCTGGTCGGCGCATGATCTGCCATTCTCCATAGAACGTCATCCTCTTGGTAGATAATACTGCCTTCTGCATTATGCAGTCGCAGAGATATCGAATAATCAATGTCCAGTCCGGGCGCAGATTCCCATCGCAGATTCACCCACAAGGAGCGGCTCTGTTCCGGATCGAACTGCGGTCGCGTAGATGACAGTTGCTCTTTGTCCTGGGTCAACGCGAACCCGTGAAGCGTAATGCCGCGATCGTAATGGACTGCCAGGGGTTCCAGGTATTCGTAGATTGTCCATGGACGATCCAGGTCAACGTCAGTGTACGTGTGAACCTGAAAGGCGTCGTATTCGTCGCTTCCCAGGTATCGCCCATACTTATCAAGAAGAAGGATAAAGCGTTCGGTTTCGAAGTGAAACGCATGATGACTAATGTCATCGAACCAGTCCACAATCTTTACCGCCGAGACGTTCTCCATAGAAGACAGAGTGGATGTGATTTTCTCTGTCAGGTTTGGTTCTCCAAGATAGACTGTATGGGCTGGCGGCGCGTTCTGATCCAGGTATTCAAAACTGTAGTGCCACGCGTGGCTTGGTATGAGATAGACTTCGTCCAAGGCGGCCGAACGCGCGTTAACCACCTGGGTCAGTTCTTGCCATTGTATCCAGTACAGCTGCTCGACTTCCGTCGCGGCAGCCGCCCATTTCTGGAAATAGGTGCGGTAGGTAAGTACGCCCTGAACCAGAATCAAGCCACCGACCACTATCCCCACGGCAATGGCGGCCCTCGTCTGATCTTCGACTCTGAATTGTGCAATCTTTACATTTGATTTGACTGGAGATTTCAGGTTCTCTGGGCGGATCATCGTCCCCAACGCGTTAAATAGAGAAATCAGAGGCCGGAATCTGATCGTTTCCCAGACGCCGACACCTGCCAGCAGATATGCGGCCGGGACAACGCCGATCATGCGCAGAGTGTGGGGGACGGCGACATCTCTGGTAAGAATTGCCGGCAAGAATAAGAGTCCCAACCAGATAAGCAGCAGACGATGGGCGGGTTGTCGCAGACGCCAAACGGCTATTCCCATGCCCAGCCAGAAGAATAACGCTTCCCCATGGCCCATCAGTGGCTGAACAGAATAATCGTATAGCGCTGTCTGGTCGTCATAGAAGCCAAAGACTAAGAGATGCTCCCACATGTTTTTCAGGAACAGACTTAGCTGCAGTTCGCCCTGATTGCCACGAAACAACCAGATGTCTTCGCTGCGAGAAAGAAAATGTTCTGGATTCAGGATGAAATAGATGAGGATCGGCGCAGCCACCAGCGCGGCCACACCTACAAAAATGCTTGCCCACGGCAACTCGGCCCGTAGGCGAGAAGTGAGGACAGAGAGGCGATGTGAAAGAATATCCTTCTCAGTTTTTTCGTCTCCAGATTCACTCCTTCCCCAAGGGATCAGAAAGCTCAAACCAAATAACAGAAACAGGAAGGGCGTGAATCGAGCGGCAATGTAGGTATACGCCAGCAGCCCTGCGCAGATGCCTGCCAGCGCAACCCGCTTCCGGCTCCGACGCCGCCAGCCTTCCCATAGTAGCCCCAGACAAAGACAGAGCAGAAGGAGCATGAAGTTGGCCCTCAACGCCGTGCGCCCTATGACCGTCTGGGCGATAGAAACCGCCATCAGTCCGGCACCAACGCTTCCGACCAGCAAGCCCCGCCACGGTGAAGCCCGCCCACTTACTCCGTCTTGCCCAAAGAGCAGCCGTCCTAACCAGAAGATAGCAAAGACTGTTCCGGCACTGGCCAGGGCTGTCGGCAACCGAATTGCCAGAACGGTTCGCCCCAAAAGTGAGGTTGTCATGGCTATCGCATAGACTATCAGCCCCTCGCGTCCCTTGTTTTCGGGGAAAAAGACAGCGTGCTCTCCGTGCAATACGCTGAGGGCGTCTACGCCATGCGCCCCTTCATCGTAATAGAGCCCAGGCGGAAGTTCGGACAAACGCTGAAGGCGCAGCATAACTACTGCCAGCGCTAGTACGAATAGGACTCCCGCAACAACCATCCTGGACGGGAGGCGCTCGACACTTCCTGGCCTGGCGACGTCTGATGGTTCTTGCATGGATGCAGTGGTCTCAGACATCCTCTTCGACTTTCCTTCTACCCACTCTGCTGTTGCGCGCTGTCACTTCAGTTCGCACGGACCCGGCCTTTTCTCATTCAGTTTCACTAAACCGTATCTGCGCCAACACATACTCAGGTTCCCAGACTCCCAATTCGACTGTCGGTTGCTGGGTCTCGAAGTTGTAGACGACCAGACGCAGTTCATAATCGCCGGGCTGCAGCTCGACAGGAATTTCAAGTAAATGCAAGGTGTCGACCAGCTCTTCTGCCACCCAGTCGCTAGTCGGCGCATGATCTGTCGATCTCCATAGAACATCATCCTCCTGGTAAACCCTTCCGCCTTCAGCTTTGTGCAGGCGCAGGGATATTGCATAGTCAATGTCCAGCCCTGGCGCAGTACCCCATAGCAGAGCCACCCACAGGGAGCGATTCTGACCCAGTTCGAATTGTGGCTGCGAAGATGACAGTTGCTCATTGTCTTGGGTCAATGCGAGCCCATGGAGCGTTATGCCGCGATCGTAGTGGACTGCCAGCGGTTCCAGTTTTTCAAAGGCCGTCCACGGGCGATTCAGGTCAACATCGGTGTAGGTGTGGATCTGAAAGGCGGCGTGCTTGTCGCTACCCAGGTATCGTCCATACTTGCCAAGAAGAAGATTAAAGCGTTCGGTTTCGTAGTGGGACCAGTGAAAATAGCTGTCATCGTTCCAGTCCACTATCTTCACTGCCGCAACGTTTTCCATAGCCGACAGTTCAGACGCTAGCTTTTCTGTCAGGTTGGGCGCATCCAAGTAGACTACGTGAGCCGGTGCCTCGCTCTGATCCAGATATTCAAAACTGTAATGCCATCTGTAGCTGGGAATAAGATATGCAATGTCAACTGGCGAAAGTTGCGCGTCCACCACCTGGGTCAGTTCTTGCCACTGCGTCCAATACAGTTGCTCAATATTCGTGGCAGAGGCAGCCCACTTCTGGAAATAGGCGCGGTAGGTAAGTACGCCCTGAACAAGAATTAAGCATCCAAATAAGAGCGTGATGGCAATGGCGACGCTCGACCGATCTGCGACCCTTATTTGTAAAGTCTCAGCGCTTGAATTGACTGAAGGCTCCAAAGGGTTCCGGCGGAACAGATTTGCCGCAAGACGACCGAAGAGTATCAATGGACGGAATCGGATCGCCTCCCAGACGCCGACACCGATCAGTAGATAGATAGCCGGCGTCGCGCCGATCATGCGCAGCGTGTTAGGGACGTTGTGATCTTTAGACAACATTGCGGGAAGGAGCATCAGCCCCAGCCACAGAAGCAACAAGCGGTTTTGCGGCCGCCGCCAGCGCCACAGTGACATAGCTGCGCCCAGCCAGAAGAAAAAAGCTTCAAATGGATTCAACAGTGATTGGCCGGGGACGTTGTAGCGCAGGTTCGGATCGCCGCGATAGCCAAGGGCCAGAATATGCGCCCACACATTTTCCAGAAGGGCCCCCAGAGGGTCTCCTTGGCTGCTACTGGGTTGGAAGACCGAGAGTTGACTGCTACGGAAAATGAAATCTTCAGGATGCAAAGCAAAATAGACGAGAATCGGCGCAGCCACCAGCGCGGTCACACCCAGGAAGATACCTGCCCACAGCAGTTCGGACTTTATGAGGGAAGAGAGTCGAGACGAGTAAGGAGGGATGGCATTCTTCGCTTTCCCCTCATTTCCGTGTTCGACTCTACCCCAGGGAACCAAAAAGCTAAGACCGAATAATAGGAACAGCAACGGGGCAAAGCGCGCCGCTATGTAGGTATACGGTAGCAGCCCGGCGCACACACCCGCCAGTGCGATTCGCCAGCCGGACCGTTGCCTCCACCCAACCCAGAGCAGGACAAAACAGAGGGAGAGCAGCAGAGGCAGGAAATTGGCTCTGAACGCGGTACGGCCGATGACCGTCTGGCCGAGAGAGACCGCTAATATCCCTGCCCCTATTCCGCCGACCAACAGACCTCGCCACGGTGTAGCTTTGCCGCTTTCTTCATCTTTCCCAAAGAGTAGCCGCCCCAACCAGAAGACCAGAAAGACCGTGCCCGCGCTGGCCAAGGCGGTGGGCAGGCGAATTGCCAGCACTGTGGGCCCCAGAAGGGCTGTGGAGAGTGCCACGGCGTATACAATCAGCCCTTCGCGTCCATTGTTTTCGACAAAGTAGGCGGCGTGCTCACCTTGCAGCACACTGAGAGCATCCACTCCATGTGCCCCTTCGTCATAGTAAAGCCTGGGTGGAAGCTCACTTAAACGCTGTAGACGAAGCAACGCGACGGCTATTGCCAGTAGAAGGAGAATCCCCCCTGCTGCCAACAGAAGGTGGATGCGTTCGTCTTTGCCTGACTTGATGCCCTTTACAGAGCCTTGTACCGAGGAAGAACCTTCAGACATTGTCTAATCTCATTACTGCTGTCACACTCTGTTGCCATCCCTCAGTTCTGACCGACGACCAAACCCGAATCGGAGACAGCGGAAGCTTGTTTGCAGTGGGTACCGTGGGTACGGTGGGTACAGTGGGATTCATTGTCGGCCTTCCGCCCAACGGAGACGCGCTAAGGTTACCTCCGGCTGCCAATTGCTCATCTCGACAGTCGGTTGCAGGGTCTCGGTGTCGTACACGACCAGCCTCAGTTCGTATTCGCCAGCCAGTAGTCCGGCTGGCAATTGGAGTAGGAACACTGTATCGAATTGGGTGGACAGGCCTCCACTTCCTATCAAAGTAGGATTCGGTTACAAAGAGCATGCAACTTTTTGGTAGACGCCTTCTGCCCGTTCGTCATGCAGTATGGAAGAGGACGAATTATTAGGGCTCGTTGACATTTCGTTCGAGCCAGATCAGTGTAGAAGCAAAATGCAAGAAGGCCATGAAACGTCGTGCGAGTTTTTCATAGCGAGTGAAAATGCGTCGATACCACTTGATTTTGTTGATGAAACGTTCGACGATGTTGCGTTCTCGGTAGCGGACTCGGTCATAGTCCCATGGTTGCTTGCGATAGCGGCGGGAAGGGATGACCCCCTCGACTTGTTGAGCTGCGAGCAACTCTCGCAAGGGGTCAGAATCGTAGCCTTTATCGGCAATAACGGCGTCAAAATGGAAAGGGGCGAGCAACGATTCAGCTTGGGACATATCATGGCGTTCACCACCAGTCAAGATGAACGTTAGGGGAAAGCCAAGGGCATCGACGAGGAGATGGATTTTGCTACTGAATCCGCCCCGGCTCCGACCTAGGCACTGTTCGTGCTGACCTCCCCCTTTTTTGACCCGCCCGCTGCGCACATATGGGCGCGTACAGCTGTGCTGTCGGGCTTGACCGCTGCCATGTCTGGGTCCTGAGCGAACTGTTTGAACATGTCGGCCCAAACACCATTCTCTTCCCAGCGTGCGTAGCGCTTGAAGACACTGTTCCACTTGCCATAACTGTCTGGCAGTTCACGCCACTGGGCGCCGGTGCGCAGAATCCAGTGAACTGCCTCAACAAAACGGCGACACTTTTCCTCCTGTCCTGCGTAGGCACGAGGGTGTCCTTGCAGAAATGCGTAAAGTTTCTGCCACTGATGGTCGGCGATTCTCTTTGTAGACATCCTCCTATTGTCGCCAATGTGACAAAACTAATCAAACGTCAACGAGACCAGTCCCCTGGTTGGGGCCGGTGATCTGTAGTAGCACTACCCAAACTTATGGTACCTACTCCACTCTGGGGAATTCATATCCCTGGTCTATTTTTTCCTCGACCACAAACAGCCCCAGGTGCGTTGCTAAGTCAATAGCGATGTCTCTCCTTGGCAAAGAGGAATCATTTGCGAAGATATTCTGCCGTCCATTTGGGCTGTTGGCGCTCTTGGGGGCTTTCAATGTGTTCTGGCGCTGTCCAGGAATGTGTCTGAAGATTTATGAATCCCGAAGGAAGAGTACTGTTCGCTGCCTCGGAAGATCCCGTTTCTGCCGATAGGGGCAGGGGATTCTATTTCACCGCCTGTCCGTTTATTGTTCGTACTTCCAGTATACAATGTTCACACCAGAAGGCTCTTCCCCGACCGCTAATAACTGTTGAATCTTTGCGGGAAGTGAGTCCTGGTAGCATGAATTACAGGCGCCGGTATTGCACCATGATGGAGGACACCGAAACCATAGTATCCGTTCGAAAGGGGGAAGGGATCAGACGATTTTTGTTCGCTTCATACGATTGAGTATACAGGACCATTGCGGCTTCTGCAGTTGCCGCGTTAGCTGCGGTAAAGTATGCGGGGAGCGCTGGAGGTGGACACCTCTAGCGCAGGCCAGATCACTTTGGAATTCGTCAACGGGAAGGCATTTTGAAAGACGGGACAATACCAAATCAGAGGTCCTGTGGGGACATGTCTTTGAGTCGCTCCTTTCTGCAACAGAGAAGCTTTCGTTAGTCGCCTGACAGGGGAAACAGGATTGCCGGAGACGTGTAAACTGCTACGGCAAGCTCTTGTCGTGATGGCTCAGGGGTTCGGCCCCGTTTGCTGTGACCAGGAAGGCGTCTTCCAAGCGAATGCCGGTTACGCCCGGGATATAGATGCCGGGCTCCAGCATGATCACGTTGCCCTCCTGAAATCGCTCCTGGTTGTAGGGGACGATGCGGGGCTCTTCGTGTCCGGTCAGTCCAATGCCGTGACCGGTGTGGTGGGGGTAGACTTCGTAGCCGCCGTTTGCCATGAAGCCGCGAACCTTCTGGTCAACTTCCTGCGCGACTACGCCTGGACGAATGAGGGAGACTGCATAGGCTAAAGCTTCCTCTACGAATTTGTGCATTTGGAATTGCTGGGCGGTGGGTTGCTCGGCATAGTAGGTCGCGCAACTGTCGGTCCAGTAGCCGTCGACTACGACGCTCAGGTCGAGAATGAGGGCATCGTTGGCAATGATTTCGAAGTCGAGGGGCGCGGCGCTCATGTTAGCCGGGCGATGGCCGACTATGCAGTCGTTGCCCATCTGCATCCATTTGCCGGCCACCCGCTCCACTGCAGTCTGCACCTCGGTCCAGACGTCTATCTCGCGCTGGCCCAAGCGAACTGCCTTGCGGCCGGCGTCATGCCCTATTGTAACCAGGCGAAAGCCCTCGCGGATGCGGGCTAACTCTTCTTCCGTTTTGACCGCTCGCAGCGGCAGTAAACTGCCCTCAAGCGATAAGGGCTCGCAACCGGGCCGTGCGTCGAGGAACGTCTGCCACAAGGCAAGCGGCAGGCTCTTATCTTCTACGCCAACCCGGCCTGATTTCGCGCTGCCATTTGCAAGCGACTCGCGCAACGCGTCGGCAAGCCGACTTGGGGCGTCAATAGGCTGGTCAATTGTATAGCCGACAAAGGAAATGTGCGTGCAGTCTGGTTCGGAACTAAAGGAGGAGGCATCGGAAAAGCCTTCGTCGGCAAAGAGAGTGAAACTGCCGCGCTCGAAAAAGAGAAGAGCCGGCGCGGGCAGGTTGAGGCCGGTCAGCCAGCGCACGCTGTCATGATCTGTAAACAGCGCCAGCTCGACCCCTGTTTCATCAAGTAGCTGCGCGGCGCGTTGTCGTTGTTCTTGGTGCATTTGTCTTGACGTCCCTTACTTGTTGCTCGGCTTGCAGAGCGCGGATTTGACTCTTCTGCCTACCACGGCATCTGGCGCGCGGTATATTCGCGGCCGATGCGGGCCGCCTCTTCGGTTGCTGAACCGACCATGACGCCCTCATCTATGCGTTCCACAACGTCATGGGGACGCACGCCGTTGAGGAAGAATACTTTGGCTGCATCGCAGGCGGCCTTTACGCGGGCGCGGGCCGCACTCATTTCGGGCGGGAAGGGCGGGTCATGCGCGTCTGCATGGCCGAGGCTCATACCCATGTCTCCAGGTCCCCACTCCGCGAAGGCGATACCGGGCACGGCAGCGCTGGCTTCAGCATTTTCGAGTGCGCGGCGGTTCTCGATTTTGAGACCCAGCATTATCTCACCGTCGGGATTCAGCGGCCAGACGTCAGCCTTCTGGACATATTCCTGGGGCGTTACGCCCCAGATCTCGGCTGCCATCGATTGTCCTCCGGCGCCCCTGCGGCCTTGGGACAGGGCGCCTGGATCATCCGAAACGCCGATGGCGTGGACAGGGTAGCGGGAGGACTCGACGAATACCTGGACTGCGCCCGGCGTTTCCGCATGGCAGAGGAGTATCCCGTGGACGCCGCGGGCCAAGACCTGCTTGATCATCCAGGCGTTTGCCCGCATCACATTTTCGTCGGTGCCGTCGGTAGGGATTGTGCAGATGACAGCCGGCGTGCGGTGTCCGCTCCTGGTTGTGCCCGCGTCGACAAGCCCGCGCATGAATGCACTCAGCCCGACCAGGTCGAAGGCGCCGTGCTCAAAATCCACCATCAGGTAGTCGGCCCAAGTGTCGCTGTGCGCTGTGCCGTTCTCGTAGTTCAAACCACCGTGGACGCCCGAATAGTAGATAGGCTGTCCGGCCTCCAGCAACTCAATCGCTCTGTTAATGCGCGGCATTCCGCCTCCTTGCTTTGCAGTGGCTGTGGCTGACAGCGCCACCATGAATTACAACGCTCGCAGCGGCTCTTCGATCATGCCGACCAGCGCATCCAAGAACTGGGCGGCGCGGACACCGTCGACAGCACGGTGGTCGCAGGACAGGGTCAGGGTCATCATGGGGCGTACGACAGGCTGCCCATTCTCGGCCACCACGCGATCGGCGATGCGGCCCACGGCCAGGATCGCGGCCTGGGGCGGATTGACGATTGCGTTGAAGGCATCGACGCCGTACATGCCCAGATTGCTAATTGTAAAGGTCCCGCCGGCAAAGTCGTCGGGAAGTAGTCCGGCGCCGTTGGCGCGGGCGACGAGGTCGGCCCTGCGCGCGGCAATCTCATCGACGCGCAGGCGGTCGGCGCTATGGACAACCGGGACAAGCAGCCCGTCTTCAACTGCAATGGCCAAGCCAACGTTTATGTCCGGGTTGGTAACGATTTTGCCGTCGTCCCAGAAGGAGTTGAGACGAGGGAAGCGGGCGAGAGAGAGCGCGGACAGCTTGGTAAGCATGTCGGTGTAGGTGATTTTTGCACCGTCTGCGGCGCCGGCCGCGAGAAGCGTACGCCAGTTCATCAGTTGGGCTGCGCTTACGTCACGCACCAGGTAGAAGTGGGGCACGCTGGTCCAACTATCTGTCAGGCGTTGGGCCATGATCTGCCACATGCGCGAAACGGACTGCGTTTCCGGTTCCATCGCGGGCGCACGGTCGGTGGTTGCGGCCACTTCGGGGACAGGTTGCGGCAGGATTTCGGCTTGGGGATCTGCAACCATGGGGACATCGGCGGCGAGTACGGCGCCTTCGGGCCCATGTCCGACAAGCGTCGCCAGGTCGATGCCTCGTTCGCGCGCAAGGCGCCGCGCCTTAGGCGAGGCGAGAACGCGCGAATCGGAACCGGCTGCGCGGATATGGGCTTCCACGTCTTCCTTGGAGATGCGACCGCCAGCGGCCGAAACTTGTGACAGATCGACTCCGTGTTCGGCGGCGATGCGCGCTGCGACCGGGCTGGAAGGAAGAGGAGGGTCTGCGGGTTTGTCCTCGGCCGCGGCCTCCTGTGGGTCGCTCGCTTGCTGCGGCGCGGGCACTTCTTCTCCTTCGGCGGCGATCTGTGCGATCACCTGTCCCACGGGGATTTCATCGCCTTCCTTGGCGGTTACTAATGTCAACAGGCCGGAGGCGGGCGCTTCCACCTGCACGTCCACCTTGTCGGTGGCCACCTCCATCAGCGGCTCGCCGGCGGTGACCATTTCGCCTTCCTTTTTGAGCCACCGCAGCAAGACGCCTTCGTCCTGGGCCATACCCAGCGCCGGCATTATCACTTCTTTGGCCATGCGTTCCCCCTTTTAGGGTCGTCAGATAACGAGACCGGGACGTTAGCTGTCTCCGGCGCACATTGCCTTGGCCGTCTCGACAACGTCGTCTGCGTCTGGGATGGTCAGGTCTTCCATCGCTGGAGAGAACGGAACCGGAACGTTCATTGCGCCGATGCGTTTAACCGGGGCATCCAGATAGTAAAATGCGCCGTCGGCAATGACAGATGCAATTTCACCTGTGACGCCATACTGCCGGTAGCCCTCATCCAGCACCAGCGCCCGGCTTGTCTTTTTCGCAGACTGGATAAGGGTATCTGAGTCGAGCGGGTTTGTTGTGCGGGGATCGATCAGCTCGGCACTGATTCCGATCGACGCCAGCTTGTCCGCCGCCTCGAGACCTACGTACACCATCGAGCTGGTTGCAATTATGGTGATGTCCTCACCGGTTCGCTTCACGTCCGCCTGCCCGAGAGGGAGCGTGTACTCTTCTTCCGGCACAGGTCCCTTCTCCTGATAGAGCATTTTGTCTTCGAAGATGACGACGGGATTGTCGTCGCGGATGGCAGTCTTCATCAGCCCTTTGGCGTCGTACGGTGTGGCGGGCAGGGCTACTTTCAATCCGGGGATGTGGCTGAAGAGAGCATGCAGAGACTGGCTATGCTGGGCGGCGGAGCGGCGGCTGGCCCCCAAGGTCGTCCGCAGGACCATGGGCACTGTCAGTTTACCGCCGGACATGTAGTGGGTCTTGGCGGCCTGGTTGACCAATTGGTCCATCACCAGGGTAGTGAAGTCGCCAAACATGATGTCCACAATGGGCCGCATACCAGTGATGGCCGCACCGACACCGATGCCGGCAATGCCTGCCTCCGAAATGGGGGAATCAATGACGCGTTCAGGGCCGAACTCGTCCAACAGACCGACCAGGACTTTGAAAACCGAGCCGGCTTCTGCGACATCCTCACCAATGACAAAGACGTTCTCATCGCGAGCCATCTCTTCGGCGATAGCTTCACGGATGGCTTGACCGAATGTTATCTGACGTTCCCCCGGCGCGTGGATGGCCGGGCTGCAACGGGTTCCGTTCTCAAGCGTAGACATGCCGGTCCACCTCGCTTTCACTGGGGAATGACGCCTCTTCGGCGAAGGCAACCGCGTCGTCAACGGCTGTCTTCACTTCCTGCTGGATTCGCTCTAAGACCTGCTTTTCCGCCTGCTCACTTTTCAACAGCCAGTCCTCGAGAAGAGTCAACGGGTCCCGCTTGGCCCATTCAGCTTCCTCTTCGCGAGTGCGGTATGGGCGGTCGATATCGCCGACATGGTGCCCGCGGAATCGATAGGTATTGCAGACGAGGAAGGCAGGTCCGCCTCCTTTGCGCGCCCGTTCGATGACAAGGCGGGCGGTGGCATGCACCGTGCGAATGTCCTGGCCGTCAATAGCCTGTGCGTGGACACCGAAGCCGGAGGCCCGGCCGACCATGGAGCCGGCCGCGGTCTTGGAGTTGTGTGTATACTCACCATACTGATTGTTTTCGCAGACATAGATAACCGGCAGCTTCCAGAGTTGGGCCATATTCATGGACTCGTACAAGAGTCCCTGTCCCAAAGCGCCGTCGCCAAAGAAACAGACGGAAACCTGATCGGTTCCGCGTAGTTTAATGGACATGCCTGCGCCGGTGGCGATGCCTGCGCTGCCGCCGACGATGCCATTTGCGCCCAGGTTGCCGGTCTCCTGATCGGCGATGTGCATGGAGCCGCCTTTGCCGCGGCAGTAGCCGGCCTCTTTGCCCAAGAGCTCGGCGAACATTCGGTCCAGATCGGCGCCTTTGGCGAGGCAATGACCGTGGCCGCGGTGCGTGCTGGTGATGTAATCGTCCTGTCTCAGGGCCTCGCAGATGCCGACGGCAATCGCCTCCTCGCCGATGTAGAGGTGGGTGATGCCCGGCATGCGAGCACTGGTGTAAAGGTCGTTGGCGGTTTCCTCAAAAGTGCGAATTTTGACCATCTGCTCATAGGCTTGGAGCCAATGCTCAGTGTCCAGTTCAGTTTCGTTCGGGTTGCTGTCGTTCTTTTCGCTCATGGCGTTACCCCATGGATGAGACTGAGTTCTTACCAGTGCATAACCCAGCCGCTGTCAACGTTAATGGCCTGGCCGGTGATATTGCGGGCGTGTTCGGAGGCCAGGAATACGACCGTGGACGCGATTTCCTCCTGGGAAACCAGACGTCCCAAGACGGCCAGCCGCCCGATCTTGTCCGTACACCATTCTTCGTAGGTGGGTCTCTCGTTCTCTGGCATATCGGCGGTGGAAAACTTGTGGATCCGTCTTTGGAGCGGCGTGTCGACCATTCCGGGACAGATGGCGTTGGCTCGTATATTGTAAGTGGCAAAGTCCTTGGCTGCAATTTGCATGAAACTGAGGACGGCGGCCTTGGAAACGCTGTATGGGGGATCGGTTTGGGAGCCGATCTGGCCGGAAACGGAGGAGAAGAAGAGGAAGGTGCCCTGCCGGCGGGCGATCATCGGCGCGTAGAAGGCATGGGCGGTGTTGACCGCGCCCAACACATTCACTTCGTGGACGCGGGGCCAGTCGGAGGGCTCAAGGTTCCAGAAGGGGAAGCCGCCTTTGCCCGAATCGATGCCAACGGTGTAGACCACGTGGCGAACCGGTCCGAGCTCCTCTTCGACGCGTGCTGCGGTTGCCTGCAGAGCCGCGAAGTCGGTGACATCCACCTGTGCGGAGAATGTATCGACGCCGTGTTGGGCCGCCTCATTCGCCACCTCATCTACAACCGGATCGCGATCGAGCAGCGCCACGCCCGCGCCCTCTTCGGCGAAGGTCTTGGCGATCATCCGGCCCATCCCGTTTGCGCCGCCGACGACGACGGCGTTTTGTCCCCCTAGTTCCAGATTCATAGAATTCCTCGGAATCTCCGTGGGCGTGGCCCGGCCGCTGATGGCAACGGGCGCAGCATCCATTTATTGTACAAAGTGTGCGTCGTCCTGAACGTGTTTCATCAGTTGAGGGCTTGACCGGCAGTAAAGGAACGGTCTGCTGGAAGAAGGAAATGGAAACGCGATGTATTCCTCGGCAGCCGGTTCGATTACGGATCCGCCCCTGTGCGGTTCGCCTTTACGCGCGGGGTCAGATCGAATTGGGTTTCGTGGCCGTTGAAGAAGCGCTCCAGCTCGTCGACCATCAGCGAAAAGAAGCCCAGCTGCCCAGTTGGGCCGCCGTAGGCGCCAATGTGGGGGCTGAGAAAGACGTTGGGCAGCTGGAGGACTTCGCTGTCGGGGGGCACCGGCTCCGGGTCGAAAACGTCGAGCCCGGCGACGATATCGCCCTGTTTCAGCCTTTCGATCAAGGCGGCCGAGTCGGTCACTTTGCCGCGGGAAACGCTGACAAATACAGCGCCAGGGCGCAGACGGGCCAGCTCATCTTTGCCAAGCATTCCTTCGGTTGCGGGTGTGTGGGGAACGAGGCAGACGACTACGTCACAGGAAAGGACGTTCTCCAGGCTGGTCTGCAAAAAGCCCAGTGCTTCGGGCAGTTCCGGCGGCAGATATGGATCGTGGACCCAGATTTCGGTTTCGAAGGCGTGCAGAAATTTCATCAGGCGGCGTCCCATGTGGCCGCAGCCTATCAGCCCGACCCGGCGGCCCCAGAGGACGCCCGGCATACCATCCATTACATTGCGGTCGAAGCGTGTCTGGCCTGAGATCATGCGGCGGAAATGTCCGCCACCGTTGCGTAAGCAGACAAGAATCATTGCCAGCGCCCATTCGGAGACCGGATAGGAGGAGGCGTTGGTGGTATCAACGGTTCGGATGCCGCGTTCCCAGGCGGCGTTAAGATCGATGCGACTGGCGAATCGATCTCCTTCCATTTCGCCGACTATTCTGAGCGAGGGCGCGGCATCCAGCATATCTGCAGTCAGCGTGGGCGCGCCTAAGCAGACGACAAGCGCGTCGTGGCCGGGCAGCTTTTTCGAGAATTGGAGCGCGGCCTCTGGGTCGGTATTGGTATCGTAGATACCGCCGCCTTCGCATGGGAACCAGTCCCAATCGGCGAATGCCTCCAGCCGGCGCAGGTCCTGCGCGGCCACGTGGTTATGACGAATGTCATGGTTGAAGGCCAACAGGACTTTGGGTCGTTTTTGGGCCATGGGATCTCTTTCAGACTGAATTCTTTAGTTCTGCCAAAGTTCTTTGGCCTTCGGGATGGCCTGGCGGAACCCTTCCTCGCCGGTCTTGCTGGCCTCTTCGACGGAAATCCAGCCGTGGAAACCTGCCTTGCGAAAGCGTTCGAATATTGCATTCAAGGGCGTAACGCCGCTGCCAATGAGAACCGGCTCGAACGAACCCTTCTGCCTGATGTCGCTAACGTGGATTGCGGCCACGCGCGGCAGCACGGCGTCCAGCACTGTTAGCGGGTCGTCGTCGACCGCTAGCAGATTGGCTGTGTCGAAGAGGAGTTGCAGTCCGCTGTCGGCGGTGCGGTCGCAGATTTCGAGAAATACGGACGCTGTTTGCGAGAAATCAAAATAGGTCCATACATAGCCGATGGCATGGTTCTCATAAGTGAGCGTAACGCCTGCGGCCGCTGCTTCCTCCACCCACGCCGTCAGGCCCTCTGCTGCCCAGGAAACGCCGTCCTGCCTCTTGACGCCCGGGTGGTTCTGTCCTGCGGTGACGCGCAGAAAGCTTACACCTAACTGTGCTGCCGCGTCGATGTAGTTGCGGAGCTCCTGTCGGTGTTGCGACCTCACGGCCGGATCCGGGTGTGTAAAGTCAGTATAGGTCACCATACCTGCGATCACTACGCCGGCGTCCTGTGCCTGCCTTCGCAGACCGTTCAGATATGGGCTTTCCAGAGAATCCAGGTGGGCCACACTGATGTCGGCCCCGTCCAGACCAATTTCGGCCGCCAAGCGGAACCAGTCGGCCAATGTGCGCTCGCCATTGCTAATTTCGGGGTAGAGGGACGCGGGGAGGCAGGAAAAGGGCATTGGGTTATGACTCCGAAATCGCAACGACCGATCCTGACGATGCGTCGCAATAGAGGAAACGGCTGTCGGGATCCGCGCTCAGGCCATGCGGCTCGGGTTCTGAATCGGGCACGGTGATTCGATCCAGTTCGGAGCCGTCGGTCAGGCTGAGTTTCACGATTACCCGGTGGCCGGTATGGACAACCCAGACGCCGTCCTCTTCACGGACTACTCCGTGGGCGCGGTTGTAGGGAAGAGGAATAACGTGCTGAATCGACCAGTCGCTGATGCGCATTTTGGTCAGCGTCTGATCCTTGAGGGTGGTCAGCCACAGGTGCCCCGGCTCGATATTGTCGTACTCGATGCCATGGGTACCGCCGCCATTGGGCAGAGGATGGCGGGAGATTGTCTTGCCGGTTTCGGGGTCGACCCGCAGGATCTCTCCCATCGACTTGCCGGCATCGTGGGCGCGTGCCGGTCGCCACTTGTCGGCGGAACCGTTGGCCGCCAGCCAGAGGCTGCCTTCGCCCCAGGCCATACCGCTTGTGTTGGAGGAATCGCTGGGAATTTCGCGGATCATTATGGGCACGCCGTAGTAGTCCAACTCGCCGTTGCGTTCGACCAGCATCACGCGGTCGGTGATCTGGTCAACAATCCACAGGCCATCATCGGTAGCCTGGAGGCCATTGGGCACTGCGTAAGGCGAACGAAACAGTTTTTTGTAAGTTTTCATGGCTCACCTTTGGGAATTGAATTCGAATCCGGCGCGCCGCTCGGGACGCGCTGCTGCCAATTACATTAGTTCTGCCGGCGCAGACACACCGACGTCTTCTCCACTTTCGACGATGCGCGACCAGGTGCTTTCTTCGATTGGGATTCCCTGCTCGATCCGGTTCTGGCGGCGTTCTTCTTCGATTTCGCCAGGGTAGTAGATCCTTTTTACGCCTGGCATCTTGGGCGAGGACCTGACCCAGTCGACAAGCTTTTCCACTTCTTGCTTATATTCGTCGGCGTCGATGAAGCTGTCGATTTTTATTGCCAGCGCGAGCCAGCCGGAGGCACCGCGGGTCGGTGGATCGGCGCTGCAACCGGCCCAGGAAAGCCCGCCGGCGATGGCATCGATCATCATGCCGAGCCCGTAACCCTTATGCCCGACCGAGCCGCCCACCGGCAGCATAGCGGCTTCACGAGCCATGAATACATTCGGATCCAACACAGCGTTTCCTTCGGCGTCTATGAGCCAGTCGTCCGGTACGGGCAGCCCGCGCGCCCGCTGCACGTCGACCTTGCCTCCGGCGACCATGCTTGTCGTCATGTCCAGCATCAGGGGGCCCCCGCCTGCGCGCGGTGCGCTGAAGGCAAGTGGATTGGGGGGCAAGCGCCGCCCGGTACCGCCAAATGGGGCGGTAAAGGGTCCGCCGCCGTTCAGCATGAGCAGGCCGATACAGTCCTGTTCGGCAGCGATTGGTGGAAACGCTCCCAAGCGGCCGATGTGCGTAGACCGATGGACTGCGACGGCGCCGAAAGTATACTCCTGGGCGCGTTCGACGGCCATTTCCATCGCCTTTTTTGCCAAGACGATGCCCTGCATCTGTTGGGCGTCGATGACCAATGATACCGGTGACTCGCGCACGATTTTGAGCGTGCCAACGGGCTTCATATTTCCTTCGCGTACTGAGGTGATGTAGCCGGGAAGGCGAATGACGCCGTGGGAGTCATGTCCTACGAGGTTGGAGTCGACCAGATGATCGGTGACATCCTGGCCCTGGTCTGGGGGAAAGCCGGCTGCGGCAAAGATGGCCGCGCCGTACTTTCTCAAGCTGTCGTGGGAGATCGTAGGCATTGGTGCAGGGTCCTCTGTGAGCTGGTTTGGATGTGGCGGAAGAGACGGTGATGGGGCGCGGCTCTTGATTTATTCCTGGAGAGGCCTTTGCGGCTCGTTTGTCTCGTATTCAAAAGTATACCTTGCACAGAAAAAAGGTTCAAACAACGTTGGCAGGGCATAAACATCCTATTGGGAGAGAATTTCCGGGAGATAGTCAGTTTTCCGACCGGCTCGTTTACGTCTGGCAGGAATGCCGATCTGGGCGCTTTTCTCGCTGGGTAAAAGATCGAAAGCAATGCGCGGCGCAAGACGGCCAAGTTGTGCTGAGCATGGACCTGACGGGGGCGACTGTCGTCTCCATCCAAGAGCCAGTAGACTGAATTCTCGGTACTCCGGTGGCTGAGGGTGGAAGTCAGGATCGGTTTGGCATCGGAGGAAGAGATGGAACTCACTTCAGATGCAAATGCCTTGGGGGCTGATGCGGGCATTTCATTCATTGTGGACCGTTTGAGTCAGATTCATCTTGATGGTGGGACACAGGCATTCTCATCTGTGCGTTGGACGAGCGTTTACGAGAGTTTATGAGTGTTTACGGGTTGTCTGAGTTGCAGTACATGAGATTTGCCTGATGGGCTGTGACTGGGGCCTTACCGATGCTGACATTCTCATGTGTGTGTTGGACGAGAGTTTATGAGCGTTTACGAGCGTTCATGAGCGTTCATGAGCGTTTTCGGGTTGTCTGAGCTGCATTTTATGCAGTTATTGTGAAGGGGGTCTCCTCAGCGCTGCCGGGTTCGTGGAACCGTTCATATATGTTGTACAAAAGTTGTGCAATCTCTGACTTGGCGGGACGTGTTTGGACGTCAGATGTCGGGTCAAATCGGCATAAGTCGGGTCAAAGCGGGCAGTTTTCCCATATGTGGACTTCTGCGCTTGGCTTCGCGCACATTCCCTCGCTGTCTCTGTTGGGCTATGGGTAGACAGATAATAGGCAGTTTACAGTCTTGCAAGGATCCTCCCTCGCCTTCAGATTCCCAGCCAGCTAGAGTCATGGATTCCTGTTGACGAATCGCTCTCAGCAGTGCCTATTCGTATTTCGGTACAGGGCTATTATATCACGGTTTTTGATGCATTTGCCCTGGTCTGAACTGTGATTTGGGGGGATTTGTCTGAACTGTGATTTGGGGGATTTTCGTGATGGACTGTGATTTGCGCGCGTGCGGGGGTTGGCGGGGGGATTGGGAGGCTTGGGTGGGCTGTTGGTGCAGTTGCGGTGGTCTGGTCTGTGATTTGGGGTGATTTTTTTGAGTTGTGATTTGGGGGATTTTCGTTCTGGACGGTGATGTGCGCGCGTGCGGGGGTTGGCGGGGGGATTGGGAGGCTTGGTTGGACTGGGTTT
>MPML01000090.1 GCA_002238445.1 Caldilineaceae bacterium bin5 | reverse complement strand
TGGCAGCAGCGACGGCCACTCCTCCAACTGGGCCAGATTATTGAGGCCGTCCGCGTCTATCACCGTCGGCGGCAGCGGTGGAGCCTCGGCCGGCAGCTGATCCCGCCGCCGGCTCGTTCCCAATGGGGAATCCGTTGCTGGATCCCCTTCAGAAACCGGTTGCTCGTCCTCGGCTTCCCCGCTTTCACTCGCCGCAAATCCTCCCGGCAATGCCGACCGGCGCCGCCTGTGATTCCGCCGCAACAGCCGCTCCATAAAGTCCCGCGTGGCACTTTCCTGGCCTAGCCCGCAGCCGATAAGCAGCGCATCATATTCACCCAGCTTCGTATTGACATTGGCAGTAGCCCCTTCGTTCACCACGCCCAAATCGTGGCTCAGAAGGATCCATGTCGGTTCAGCCAGGGCCGACGACACAGGCACCCACACCGGCTGCGGAATCGCGCCTGTCACCAGCCCTGCCCCCACCCGGCCCATCGCCGCACAGCTGAGAAAAGCCGCGCCCGGATAATTGACGCTGCCGACCACCGCCATCCCTTTGCCAAAAGCGCCCTTGTGACTGTTGCGGCTTCGCGTCGGCATAATCCCGGCCATCTGTTCCGGCGTAAGGAAAAACGTTCGCGAGTCCACCGTAACTTCCGCCGGGATGCCGATGTCCGCCACCACCAGTTCACCTAGGGCCGCCGCGCCCGGAAACTGGAACTGGCCCGTCTTCGCGCAGCCAAACGTGACCGTCATATCAGCCGCAACCGTAACCGGATCGAGCGCGCCGCTGTCCGCATTCAAACCACTCGGAACATCGACCGCAACCACGCTCAGGGACCGCCGCGCCTCCGGTCCTCCCGCAGCCGGGACGCCCGCAGTGCCAGCCTCCCCTGCCTCAGTCCTCGCAGACGGCAAACGGCGGCCGCGGACCTCCGTCAGCTGCTGAAGGATGCGAGCCAGCGCGCCCTCGATCGGTCGGTTTGCCCCAGTACCCAACAGCGCGTCAACGACAATGTCGGTTTCATCCAGCCATGCCAGAAGCTGCACCCCATCCACGTCCTCCTCGGCGCTGTGGGTCGGCACATTGCGTTCGAGAACCCGGCCCAAATGCCCCTCATAGTCCTCCTCTGGCCCGGTCTTTCTGCTCGGGGCTTTAGCGTTCCCTCTCTTTCCAGCCTGTTCTTCCTTGCCCGCATAGCCGCCCCTCGCCCACAGATAGACCCTCACCTGATAGCCCGCGTCGCTGAGATGACGTGCACAAACCAGCCCGTCGCCGCCGTTGTTGCCCGGCCCCACCAGCACCAACACCGATCGGTCCGCGCTGCCGGGATAACTCACCCGCACTGCTTCCGCCAGCGCCGTACCTGCCTGCTCCATCATCGCCGCATAGCTCTGGCCGGCCGCATCCGCCCCCTTCTCCAGCCGCTGCATCTCGGCAACCGAAACGATTCGTGTATGATCGGCGATTTCATGCATAATTTGCCCCTCGCAAACGGTAAAGGTCACTTTCATGCCACCCGTATCGGATGCGGCACCGGCTGGTTGAAGAGATAGCCCTTCTCGTTAAAAGGAATCTCGTCCGGCTGTGTACTGCCCGCCGCATCCGTGGCCCGCGTCATAACTGTATACTCGCCTGGCTGCGCATCCCACCCAAAGTCGAAACGCGTCCAGGAGTACCTGAATTCGCCGCCGTTGCCCGCGTCCAGAAGGCGCCCGATCGCAGGTTCCACCACCGGCTCCACCAGTGTCGCACGGTGCCAGGTCGCCCCCGAATCCACGCTCCATTCCACCTTCGCAATCGGGCCGTGCGGCGACTGCGCGTAGCCGTGGATGTGCTGCGCGCCCACCGCCAAAGCGGCCGGCCACGGCAGCGCCAGCGCACTCTTGATCGTCTGTGTTGTCACCGGCCTGCCCAGCGCTTCACCTTCCGGCGGATAAGCATCACCGATCAGCGTGTAGGAGGTCGTGTTGTTGCGCGTCCAGAGTGGTTCAGAAGAGACCACAATGCGCCCCAGCCACTTGATGCTGGCCGCCCCCACCCATCCCGGCGCCAGTGCCCGCACCGGAAAGCCGTGATCCCTGGGCAGGGTCTCTCCATTCAGCGCGTACGCGAGCAGCGTATCCGGATCCATCGCCTTCCCGACCGGCATCACGCGGCGGAAGCCCTTCTCCGGCGATCCCGCGTCCAGCCCGATCAGCAGCACGCTCACCGCCCCTTCCGTTATCCCCGCCCGTACCAGCACGTCCCGCAGTGCCGCGCCCGTCCACGCGCCGTTACTGACCGCCCCGGTCTTCCATGGAGTCCCGCTGGCCGCCTGCCCCTTCACCAGGTCGAACATGGCCCGATGATTTCCCGCGCATTCCAGGTACGAGATGAACGTGCGGCTGGGCAAATTCAGAATGTCTTCGTAGCTCAGTTCCAGCGGATTTGCGACCGCGTCCCCTCCGACCGAGAGCCGCCAGTTGGCCGGGTCCATGTCAAGGCTGGCCGAATTGTTGCGTACAAAAAAGGACTGGACAGGCGTGATCACCCCCTGCATATTCTCCAGGCGCGCTTCCAGATTCCCATCACCGTGATCCAAAAAAAGTGCCGCGTCCTTGTAATGCAGCGGAGCATCTGCCGCCGTCTCGTCCGCGGCCGGCGCCGCCACCGTCGGCAGCTGCAGACCAGTACAAGACGCCAGCACCGCCGCCGTCCCTCCAGCCGTCAGCAGCTGCAAGAAGCGCCGCCGCGTCACGCCCCTCGCGCGGGCAAACTGCCACAGGCGCCTTCTTTCACCATGCTCCTTCTCAGACGCGAAACTTCTCGCTGCCACTGTTCTCTCCTTACCCCGCCTGCCCGTCAAAGGCCAACGCCTTCCGAGGCAATCCATCCGCTGCCATCACCAACATTTTCTGTTACCACCCGGCCGCAACTGATACGCATTTTTGAACGAAGTGAGCGAAGCTGCTCACCCTTTCCTCACTCCTCTTCCCTCTCTTCTTGCATTATGGCGGTCGGGCCTTCGGCCCTCCCTTGTGCAGGGGCTGCGCCCCCGCAACGCCCCCCTCCAAAACCATCGCTCACCGACCGTACGCCTTCATTCCAGCAGCGCCGCTCGAGCAAAGTGCCGGATGCCATCCGCATACGCAATGAAATTGCCTGAATGGCAGCGCAGAGGAAAGGCAGGTCATGACAGCCACTGTACATGGCTCAGTAGGCTTAGGAGCTACTACTTTTCTCTCAACTCGGCCTGCCGAAGCGCAGCAAATATCCATTACAGTCCCGAATCGCGAACTCCCTCATGCCCCATGGCTCGTCCGTCAGTTCCCGTTCAATATGTACGCCCGCCGCCTGGTATCGCGCAAAGAGACCGTCAACGTCCTCGCCCATGAACACGTAAAACCCAACCTGCGGCTTCGGCGCCAGCGGTTGGTCCGCCAGAGTGAGCTGAATGTGCGCCCCTTCGTTCGTCCATTCCCCGCGGTGAATTCCGGCGTGTGTAGGCGGATCGCCGAACAGAAAGCCAATCGTGAAGCCCAGCTTGTCGCAGTAAAACTCGGCTGCCGCCAGCACATCCGGCACGGCCAGTATCGGAGCCAGGCTGTAGGCTGCCTGCGCGTCACCCGCCAACTGCCCCGTACGCCACTGCTCCTTCGTGATACCGTAGACTATCTTGTCATGCCCAACTGAGTCCTGGTGATATTTCTGCCGCATACGGCCCCGGCGCCTGAATCCGACCCGTTCCGCCAGTCGTACAGAGGCCGTATTCTCCTCACTGATCCACAGCTCCACCCGGTCCAGCTCCATCTTGTCAAAGCCATAGTCCAGCGCCCCCCGCACAGCCTCGCTCATATAGCCGTTTCCCCAATGGTCCGGGTGCAGAAAGTAGCCCATCCCCGGCACGCCCGCATTGCCAATGTAATCGACATATCCCAGCGCCGGGCCGTCCTCCGTCGTACGAACGGTCCAGACCGTCCCCGGCCCGTCGAGCATGCCATCGACCATTTTCTTAGTTTCAGCCGCAGAAGTGTGCGCCGCATCGTCCATAAACCGCATCGCCTCCGGCCTGCGATACGCGTCATACAGATCTTCCGCATCCGCGGCTTCAAGCGGCCGCAGAATCAACCGCTCCGTGGTGAGTGTGGAATGCATTAAACGGTCTCCATTTATTGTGTAACGCTTGATTGAACGCGCTACCTCAACGCCCGCTGCCAACGCACCTGACAGTTCGACCCGGCAAACGGGAACTCTACTACCTGCGCTCGGGCTCGTACAATGCGCGTAGCAACGGCCTTAGCGCAACTGCTTCCAGCAGATCTGTGCTGTCGCTGAACTGGTCGATACTGCCAATCGGCCTCTGCCGCGCTATCTGCGCCACCTCCGCGTCGCCGACAGAACCCAGCAGCGCCTCGGCAAAGCCCTGCAATGCCATAACGCGAAACGGCCGGCCAAAAAAGTTTATAGGCGTTTCCGGCATCGGTTCGGTGAGCGCCAGCCGATTGTGGCGGGCAGCCACGACTCCGTAGGCCTCACCCAGCCAGTGGTCCCGCTCCTGCCACGCGCTTGCCCCTTGCACCGCCAGCAATATGTCCGTCAAAACTGACGCGCTCTCCAACTGGCCAAATGCCGTGCCGAACCATTTGGCATACGGCGCATACTGCCGTTCCATCAGGAAGCACAGACCCATCAGGTCCCGCACCAGCCGCGACGCGATTAGCGACGAGCCCAACTCATCGCCCACCAACCCCGCCCGCCCCATCAGATGCTCCTCCTGGCCAATCCGCGCCCAGCCCGCCGCCAGCAAATAACGCCACACATCCGGCGGATACCAGCCGAACCGCGCCCGCACTGAATCCAGCCCAATACCGTCGTGGAAGATCCCCCCAGAGGTGATCGTGCGCAGCTTCTGTTGAGGAAACGTAAGCCAGTCTGCCGCGCAAACTGTCCTGTCAATATCAAAATTCAGGTAACCGCCAAAAAATCTGCTGACAGTCGTCATATCCACCAGATGATTGACCGGCCCGCCCTCGCTCGCCTCCATACCCTGGGTCCCGCCGTCATCGGGGTCCGGGTCACTGAAGTTGGTCGGGTAGCCCAGAAAGCGGTGGGGCAGTTCATGCCGCAGCGCAGCACGGATCTCGTCAGCCAGCCTCTCCCAGTCATCCGGCCGCAGAAACAGTTGCAGCCGCGGCCCCCAATTATGATCCGTCGACATCTCGTCGTCGAATCCCAGCGTCTCCGAACCCGAACCGATCAGGGCCGCGCTGTGAGGTAGGCCCGACCACGACCTGTCCAGCACGGGCCGCACCGCCTCCCAATAAAATCGTCTGCTCAACTCCATCCCAGGGATGAACGCCATACTCTACATCGCCAGATCGAAAGGAAGATCGCTAATGTCGCGCAGCCGTTTCCCCTGGATCATGATATTGAGCATGTCCATCTGGTCTTCGTTGTCGATTTCCTCGATGGCCTCGCGCATCTCATGCAAAGCGAAGTGATAAACGCAGTCTACGTCTCCTGTGCCGAGAGCGATAGCAGCCAAGCGTGTGGGAAGTGGTTCGGCGGTGACGACAGCGATGTGAGGAAGGCGTCCTTTTCGATTGCGGATAAGATTCAGGGCCTCGGTGCGCGCGTTTTGTACGCGATCACTGCGGATCGTCCATTTGCAGGAGATGCTGGCGTGAAGAAGCGGACGTGAGCTATCCGCATTGGCCTCTCGCAATGTCGTCATGCTCGCAGTCTCTTCATCACTAAATACGACCTTCCCATACCGGTTAATTTCCTCATCAGTAATGAGTTGTCGTCCGATTACGATGTCAGGCCTGATAATATAGTCCTCGCCGAGGGCCGAGGCCAACAAAGGATCTTCAGCCGACTTTTTGAATCGGTCCAGATACTCAAGGTGCTCATATTGGTCAAACTGCGAAATGGCATAGCGGGTCGAATAAAACCAGTTGCCGGGCCGTATGTGTCCCAAGAGCTGGAAGACCTCTTCGATGAACGATGCGGTAATGTTTTCGAACTTAGAGCCGATTGTCTGGCTCGAAATTGTTTGATAGGTACCAACGGTCTTCAGACGATCGACAATGCCCCAGGCGATCTCACGGCTCGCTCGGCTGTCCCCGTCTGCAAAATTTGGATACTCGAGGCCACTTTTCTTGTTTGTTTGAAAGCGCACCATCTGCTCAAAGATCTGCCTATGATAATTGCGACGTAATTCTCTAACAGACACAATAAATACTCCCAAATCAACTGTCTCGCTTAAGAAATCCGATAACAAACTCTTCGTGCATGCGTTTCTGGATCTGAGAGGTTCGATTCCGCTTTGCGCCCGCCGGCATCATGCGCCGGTTTCGATCCAACTGCCGCACACCAATGCCTGTAACATCAAAACCAATAGAGCGACCGATATCAGCCAGACACATCCCAGTTTGGGTGTCAATGCCCCGCATCTCAGAACTGCCTACAACGACTATCGCAGCTTTGCCAGGGCGCAGCACGCGGTACATCTCCTGTAAGGCGCCAGTCATTTCGGAGTAATAACGATGCAGCACCTGACCTTTGCGCGCATCCCGTCCACCCACCTCTTCTACAATCTGTGTCGCATGAGCTGGTAGATTTACAAATTCCACATCGGTGGTGGATTCGCCGCCGATGTAACGCTTGCGGGTACCGCTGAGCGCGCTGATCGAATGTCCGAGCCACACCAGAGAAAACTTATGAGCCCGCATGTAGTCGATTGCGTTGGAGGCATACGGCGGGGAAGTGACGATCAGATCCACAGAGGAGTCTTCCAGATCCAGCGCACGCGCGTTTCCAAATTGCAAGCGCGGTTGGAAGCGGGAGTCTCGAAGAAAGGAGAGCCCGTTAATGTTCTGTAAGTAACGTTTCTTGAACTCCTCTATGGGAGAACGTAACCTCTTCGTGACATAAGCGGTCCGTCCGGTCGGGTTCTCCGCATTTTCATCCCCCGCAAGAACTCGCCCACTTCCGTCCAGTACGATTTTGGCCCTGTGTGGGCGCGTGTGCGCTAGATCAAGCGCCAAGGAGATCCCACCAGATTTTGTAATAATGATCGCGGACAGAGCCAACTCGAAAAAGGACCGCAGCCCGGAATCGGAAGCTTGCATGATTGCCTCGACGAGAGCCAACAGTTCGATCTGTGATTCGCGGGCAAACCAATAATCGACAAACTCCTTCGTTTTGGGATTCCATCGCTGCTCCAAACGGCGCATCAGCCCGACTCGGTCCTGCGCCAATGCAACTCTAGCATTCTCAACAATGCTGTGCCCCATGCGCCGCGCCTCAGTAATATCGAGAGGGCAGACCTTTACTTGCGTCAGCAAGAGTGCCAAAGGATCGATGTCGAAGCCAAATGCTTGCCGATTGAGCAAATACGCTTCCAGAATAGTTGTGCCAGATCCCATCATGGGATCAAGGACAACATCTCCCTCCTGCGTCAAAGAAGCAATAAATTTGCGAGGAAGTTGCGGTGGGAATTTCGCTGGAAAGGAGTGGAAACTGTGAGACGCGTAACGACTATGTTCGCTATGAAAGTCCAAATCCTGGCTGAGTAGTTCTCCTAGTCGCTTGTGCGCCTCTGTCGGTAAGGATGTTTTGCCGAACAAGCTTTGTTGCAAAATCATATGTCATCTCTGAAATGTGTGTAGATAGGGGGCGGATGAGTAGAGCCGATTCAGTATAGCATCGATTCTCAATTAATACTAGAACTAATTTTCTATTTCTAAACGAAATACGCCCCCCACACAAACGCGCCGCCAAACACCGTAGCCTCCACATCCGTCTCCAAAATCGCCATCGGATGAATCCTGAAAATATCCTGCGACAGCACCGCCATATCCGCGAACTTCCCCGCCGCAATACTTCCCTGGCTGCTCTCCGTCCCGCCGGCGTAGGCCGCGCCAACCGTATAGGCCCACACCGCCTCCTCCACAGTCAGCCGCTCCTCGGGATACCAGCCTTCATCGCCGGGGCTGCCATCAGCCCGCATCCGCGTTACCGCCGCATGAATTCCCTCGATCACGTCCGGCGTTTCCACCGGCGCATCCGAACCGAAGGCCAGCTTCGCGCCGCTGTCCCACAAGCTGCGAAACGCATAGGCATAGCGGCTGCGCTCCCCCCAATACCTGTCCGCAATCAGCATATCCTGCGTGGCGTGAATCGGCTGCACCGACGCAATGATATCCAACTGCGCAAAGCGGTCAATGTCGTCCGGGTGCAGCACCTGCGCGTGCTCGATGCGGTGCCGCAAATGCAGCCCCCGCCCTGCCCGGCGGCTCTCCTCCAGCGCGTCCAGCACCATGCGGTTGGCCCTGTCGCCGATCGCATGCGTAACCACTGCCAGCCCCGCATCCGTGGCCCTCGCCACAATATCCGCCATCTCCTCCGCGCCCGTGACCGCGATGCCGGCATTGTCCGGCTCGCCGTCATACGGCGCCAGCATCCACGCCGTGCGCGGACCGAGCGCGCCATCGCTGAAGACCTTCACCCCGCCGATGCGCAAGAACTCGTCACCAAGCCCTGTCCGCAGTCCCAGGCGGATGGCGCTGTCCAGTTCAGCCACAGGGATCTGCGCCACCGTTCGCAGCCGCAGATCGCCCTCACTGCGCATCTGTTGAAAAGCGCGCAAAGAGGCCGCGGCCTCCTTCGTATGCACGCCCACGATCCCCATTCGATGGACCACCTCCTGCGCGTGGCGCACCGCCGCCACCGCCTCCTCCGCCGCCGGCTCAGCCATGCAGGGGAAGGCCAACTCCATCGCCTTCTCCAATAAAATTCCGGTCGGCCGCCCCTCTCCATCGCGCACAATCTCGCCGCCGTCCGGATCTCCTGTGTCCGCCGTGATCCCGACCTGCTCCAGCGCGCGGCTGTTCACCCACGCCGCGTGACCGCACTTGCGCGCCAGGTAAACCGGATGCGCCGCCGCCACCGCGTCCAACTGTGCAGCCGAAGGGAATGCGCCGCCCTCCCACACCGACTGGTCCCAACCGCGGCCCATTAGCCACTGACCGCGCGGCGTATCCGCAGCCCGCCCGCCGACCCGCGCCAACGCCGAAGACAGCGTCGGCGTGCCGCTCAAATCGATCTCCTGCAGACTCATCCCGTAAGAAAGAAAGTGGATGTGCGCGTCAATAAAACCGGGCACCACCGTCGCCCCGCGCAGATTCACCGCCCGCCCACCCGGCGCCAGCAGCCCTCGCATCTCCGCGTCGCTGCCCGTCGCCACAAAGCGGCCGCCCGCGATCGCCACCGCCGCAACCTTGGGGCGCTGCGGGTCCATCGTGTATATGTTGCCGTTCAAAAGCGCCAGATCCGCCTGCACAAGCCACTCCTGGTGTAGTCATACACTGAAAGGCCCGCGGTCTCCTTCTACCGAGCCCCCGGTTCCTTTTAATCACTCTTCTTCTGTTATACCATACAGCCGCCGGACAGCCACGGTACCGGCTGCCATCGATCTGGAATTAGCAAGCGATGCTCTGCCGCCGGCAAATGCAGCAAAACAGGCCATCCCTTTGCCGGTGCACATTCCTGATTTTTCCTGAGTCGCTTCATGACCGCTCGAACAGAGTTCCTGCCCATCGCCGCCGGCATTCTCATCCTTCTGCTGTCGGCAGGCACAATTGCCTGGCTCACACGCCGGCATAGCCTACGACGCCGGGACCTCATGTTCGCAACTCTCCTGGCCGGCATGATTGCCGCCTTCTTCTGGCGCACCATCAGCGGCGCTGTCTACCAGCCGGCCAATGGCGGCGACCTGGTCAGTTTCCTGTTCCCAATATACAGATTCGCAGCCCGTACCCTGAGCGAGGGCAAACTCCCGCTTTGGAATCCCCACCTCTACGGCGGCGCACCCTTCATCGGCGACATCCAGGCCGGCTTCCTCTATCCCCCCAACCTTCTCCTGTTCCTCCTCAATCCCACCTTCGACTATCGCTGGATGCAGTTGCTCAGCATCGGCCATCTCTGGTGGGCCGGCCTCGGCGTCTACGCCCTCGCGCGCACGCTCGGCTGCAGCCGCCCAGCCGCGCTGCTGGCTGGGCTGGCGTTCGGCCTCTGCGACATCCTCTTCATCCATCTGGGCAATCTCAATCTCATCGCCGTACTCTCGTGGAGCGGCTGGATCCTTGCCGCCTGCCATCGGGCACTGACCCGCCGCAGCCTCGCTTGGGCCGGCCTCGCCGCCGTCCTCTTCGCCATTGCCAACTATGCCGGCCACGCCCAGAGCAGCTATTTCCTTGCGATGGCCGTGGCGATCTATTCCCTTGCGATACTTGCAGTCCAGTATTGGGATCAGTTAGCCCAATCGTCGCACGGGACGGCCCTGCGCCGATCTCTGGCCAACCTGCAATTCCCCATTGCGCTTTTCGTCCTGGCAGCGCTCCTCTCCGCGCCTATCCTTCTCCCTGCATTCGAAATGCTGCCCTATACCCACAGGGGCGATTTCGACTATCAGGACACCGTTTTCTATTCACTGGCGCCGGGACCCGCCTTCATCGGTCTGCTGACGCCGGGCTTCTACGGACGTGGACCGCTGAACTATTGGGGCCCGTGGGATCGGGTCGAACTGCCCTATGCCGGCCTGGTGACGCTCCTCCTCGCCGCCGCCGCCGGGCTGCTGCCCATACCGGAGAAGCGGCGCCGGCTGTTCCCGTGGCTGGCCTTGGCCCTGTGCGGCTTCGTCATAGCCCTGGGCGGCAATACACCTGTCCACGGCTGGCTCACACAAATCCTGCCCGTCTATGACAGCTTCCGCGCCCCCGCCAGAACTATCGTCCTGTGGGCGCTGGCACTCTCCGTACTGGCCGCGATCGGCTTGGATGCCTTGCTGGCAGGACGAAACAGTGACGCTGAAACGCCCCGTCCTTCCCAATCAGCACTCTATTCTTCAGTGATTGGCATCGGCGCCCCCGCGGCCCTCCTCCTCCTCATCCCACTGATTCTCGTCTCGTCGCGCGTGCTCGATGGAGACCCTGTCGCACTGCAACGGGCATTCATGGCCGGCCGCGCGCTGCTCCTGGCAA
This sequence comes from Caldilineaceae bacterium bin5, assembly GCA_002238445.1. Taxonomy (GTDB): domain Bacteria; phylum Chloroflexota; class Anaerolineae; order Caldilineales; family Caldilineaceae; genus Bin5. The sequence continues at coordinate 6,748 of MPML01000090.1, read as the reverse complement.
CCACCGTATGGCTGGCTGCGTGGCTGCTGCTGGCCCTGTATCGCCGCGGCCGTCTGGCGAGCGCAACCGTAGCCACGCTGCTGCCCATCCTCCTGCTGCTGGAGCTGTCTGTCGCCGGCGTAAACATCGACGTCAGCAGAAACGACCCGACACAAGGTTTCCAGCATCCGCAGATTCTGGCCTTCCTGCAAGAGCAGGCCGGCACAGTACCGGACTGCGCCGCAGCCGGCAACGAGCGCTGCCTGCCCGCTGCCGGTACATCCTCCCGCCTCTTCCGTATCGACACCCGTACCGGCATCTTTGATCTGTGGCAGCCCAATACCGCCGCCGCCACCGGTCTGCAAGATGTCTGGGGGATCTCCAATCCACTGGAACTCTCGCACTGGCACACGCTATGGGAAAACAACGGCGGCCGCCACACCCGCATCTACGATCTGCTCAACGTGCTCTATGTCATCGTCCGCGACGGCACACCCCTGCCGGAGCAATATACCCTGGCCTACGATGCCCCCGGCCCCCTTGCCGTCTACCAGAATCCCGATCCCCTGCCCCGCGCCTGGCTTGTCCCCGCGGCGCAGATCCTCCCCGACGAAGATGCCGTACTGGCTGCTCTGAAACAGCCTGACTTCGAACCGTCAGAAACTGTCGTTCTGATGCAAACCACTTCCCACTCGACAGGGCCCGAAGAGTCGACGCCGCTGAGCATGGACGCGCCTGTCTCGATCCTCTCCTACAGCGAGAATGAGATCCTCCTGGCAGCCAGCGCAAATAGGCCGGGCTATCTGGTTTTGAGCGAAGTCTGGTATCCAGGCTGGCGGGCGACGATCAACGGTGAGGCCGCGCCTGTCTTACGCGCCAACTATACGCTGCGGGCGCTCCCCGTACCCGCAGGAGATCTGACAATCCGACTCTGGTACGCGCCGGACAGCTGGCGTCGTGGCCTGACGCTGTTTGGCGTAGGCATCCTGCTGCTGGCCTGCCTGTACCTGTGGCAGGTTGGCTGGGTAGGCAGGAGAGGAAGTTAAACGCACGAGAGTTGCTACAACTGGCAGATGATTGGTCTGTATAGGCGCCGTCTTCCATCACCGGGCCCCTCCCAGCCGCAAGCGCGCCAAGGTCGTCTCTGGTTGCCAGACGCCTATCTCAACAGTCGGTACCTGCGTTTCGAAATTGTAGACGACCAACCGCAATTCGTACTCATCAGGCGGGAGTTCGTCAGGGAACTCAAGCTGAACCAGAGAATCGACCTTTTCATCCCTCGGCCATTTGCTTGAAGGCACGTGATCCGCAGGTTCCCAGATGATATCATCCGCTTGATGGACAAGCTTTTCTTGCCTATCGTACAGTCGTAAAGACATCGCATAGTCGACAGTCAACTCAGGGGCCGCTTGCCATTGCAAGACGCCCCACAGCGAGCGCTCCTGCCCCAGGTCGAGCGGTTGCCGCGACGACAGTTGTACCTCGTTCTGGCCTAAGGCAATTCCGTGTAGAGTAATCCCGCCATCGTAGAGGACTGTCAAAGGCTCAATTTCTTCGTAGAATGTCCAGGGACGCTCCAAAGAGATGTCCGCGTAGTTGTGGATCTGAAAGTCAGGGTGTTCGTCGCTACCCAGATATCGCCCGTACTTGCCAAGCAAAAAGGTAACAGGTCTTGAATCATCCCTTACCCATCTGTTGGTGCTGTTCCAGTCCAACACCCTTACTGTTGATACCTTCTCCTTAGCTGTCAGTGTAGATTCGATCTGCTGTGCTAAATCAGGCGCACTCATATAAATCGTACGTGCTGAGGCTGCGCCGTGATACAAGTAGTTGAAAGTGTAATGATTGGTGATCTGGTAGGTATAGGCGTATCCAGGAATCAGGTAAACAACTCCTGCATCGGACGGCAACGCGTTTAGCGTCCACGCCCAATTTGCCAACCATGCCTCGTATGAATTGTTTACTTCACGATGTTCCGCCCACTTCTGGAAATAAATGCGATAGGTGGTAACACCCTGAACGAGAATCAAGCCAGCGACCAAAATCGCCGCAGCAAATACAATCCTGGACTTATTCTCCTTATGTAATCGAACCATGCCCCCTTGCATATTCCGAAACCGCTCCGTCAAGAATCGGAATGCCTCCCACATGCCGACACCTGTGAGCAGATAGATAGCCGGCACAGCGCCTATCATGCGCAGTGTGTTGGGGACAGTAATATCTCTAGCTAGAAAGGCTGGCAACACGAGCGCTCCCAGCCAGATCAGCAGCAGACGGTGGGCGGGTCGCCTACGCCAGAGAGCTATGCCCGAGCCAAGCCAAAAAAAAAGAGCTTCCCATAGGTTCAACATGGGGCGGCCCGGAAAATTGCGGTCCCAGGCCTGATCACCGTGCAAACCGAAGAGCAATAGATGCTTCCAGGTGTTGACAAGAAATTCTCTTACGGGAATTCCTTGACTCAAATCGGAATCAAAGATCGATAGCTCACTGCCGCGAGTAAGAAAGTCTTCGGGATGTAGAGCAAAATGAATCAGCATCGGCGCAGCCACCAGTCCCGCCACGCCCACGAAAATCCCTGTCAACGGTAGGTACCGTTTCAGCAGATCAACCCGCACTCGCATCCTGGTGACAGAGTCGCTCGTCACCAGAATGCTCAGACCAAAAAAGAGAAAAAGTAAGAGCGTGAAGCGTGCCGCTACATAAGTGTACGGCAGCAGCCCGGCGCACGCCCCCGCCAGCGCGATCCGCCTCCAACTCCGTTGCCTGTATCCCTCCCAGAGCAGGACCATACACAAGGGCATAAGGAACGGAAGAAAGTTGCCCCGCATCGCCATGCGCCCGATCATCGTTTGACTGAGGGATACTGCCAGCAGTCCAGCCCCGACCCCCCCGACAAACAGACCGCGCCACGGTGTTGCCTCTCCGCTTACCTCATCTCGCCCAAAGAGGGTACGGCCCAACCAAAATACGACAAAGACAGCACCCACACTGACCAGGGCCGTAGGCAAACGAATCGCCAGTTCAGTGCGCCCCAGAATAGAGATGGACAGCGCTATAACATAGACAACAAGTCCTTCGCGTCCGTGATTCGCATCAAAAAAGACAGCATGCTCCCCCTGCAGCACCTGAAGAGCATCCAATCCATGTATCGCCTCATCAGCATCCAGTCTGGGGGGGATTTCAGCCAAGCCCTGAAGGCGCAACAGCACGACAATCGCCCCCAATGCCAACAGGATCACTCCTGTTACCAGTTGGAGGCGAAAGCGTTCGTCTTTTACAGTCCCGGCAATGCTGGCAGGAAGGGGAATTGTCATAACTAAGGCCCGCTGCCCGGGGCCCCGCCGCCTACGGCAGCACTTCCTTCGGCATCTTGCAGATCATCGTATACGCCGGATCATATATGTTGCCCAGATCGTATTCCACCGTCTGTCCCATCAGAATGTGCGCCCCCACCGGATCGATCCCCAAGTCCTTCTCCAGCCAGCGAATCATCTCCGTCGTGGCATGCTGCGTCGCCTGATCCAAGGGACGTGCGTTGCCCGCCGCAAAGATATATCCCTCGTTTTCGCCTCGCGGCCAGAAGATGCGCCGCCCCTTCTGCACATCCACCGTAAAGCCCACGTCGAAAGAGATCTCCACGCCGGTGCCCACGATCTCGCCATCCCCCTGCACCGCGTGGCCGTCGCCAATGTGAAAAAGCGCCCCGGGCACAAAGACAGGAAGATAGACAGTCACCCCTTCGACAAACCCGCGATAGTCCATGTTGCCGCCGTGAGGCCCCGATGTGGCGGTTGAAATCGCTTCTCCCCGGTCCGGCGCTACCCCAAAGCAGCCCGGCATCGGCGCCAGCGGCAAAGTCAGTGCCCCCAGGCTCGTCTGTGGCTCCACCAGGGTCACTGTGCCCGCCTCGTTGTCCACCCGCCAGTTGGCCAGCTCCTGCCCCTCCGCCGGCCATGGCATATTGGGCACCTGCTCCGGGTCCACGACATTGGGGGCCACCATCGTCCGCGTCCACCCGTAAGGACGGTTGCAGAGCAGCTTGTCCAAATGCACCACCAGCGTATCCCCCGGCTCGGCCCCCTCCACATAAAATGGGCCGGTCATCGGATTCCCCCCTGGCGTAACCTCCTGACCGCTGCTGTCCTGTCCTCTGGCATCGACCGTCGTTGTCTCGACGCTGTCACCCGGTTGCACCCGCAACACCGGTGGGTGAGAGCCGATTGTACTGTAATAATGGTCTGGCTCGAACTGATGGGTTGCCATACATCCGTCCTTTCGCGACTGTCTGGTACGACGACTATGAACTGTGAATTAAACTGAAATGGCCCTCGTGAAAACAGGCCTGCCCATCCAGCGCCGTCAACCCGCCAATACCCGCAGTCAACGGCGTCCAAACCTATATTGCGAAGAGTTGGAATGTCCTTCGAGCCTGCTGCAAATGCGCCAAACTCGTCTTAATTGGCGAACAACTGTCCGGTGGGGCCGATAGTCATCGCCGGTAGCATGTCCTGACTGTTGATCATATGTTCAAGCAGCTGCAGTTCGCGCCCCAAATAATAGTTGCCCAGCTCCAATAGCTGCGGCACACCCGGCAGCGCCAACATGCGATGCTTGTCTTCCGGGCGCACCTGCAACGTGATGGCAGTGAGAAAGGCCAGGCTGGTAGCGTCCTCCGGCAGACGTTCCAGCTCCAGCTGTACGCCCGTAGCTTTCGTCAACAGCTCGACATACCGCATGATCTTGGGGCGAACCTTGTGGGCGCGCTCTACCGCCAGCTTGGTATCCCCATCGGTCACCGGATAATGACGTACACGCCCGGTCAGATAGGGAAGATCGCGGTTCAATTCCTCAATCCGGAATCGTCGCGTACCCACCACCTGAATATTCATCCTCCCATCCGGTTGGCGGTCCACATTCATGATCCGGGCCGCCGTCCCCACCCGTCGCGGCTGCGCGCCGTCGCCTACTTCCGGGCCTTCCTTGATCAACACAACGCCGAAAGCAAGGTTCTCATCCAGACAGCGGTTGATCATCTCACGATAGCGTGGCTCAAAAATATGGAGCGGCAGCGCCATACCCGGGAAAAGCACTACGTTCAGAGGGAAGAGTGGCATTTCCATGATGGAACTCCGTTGCCTAAGGGAGAATTCGCTGTCGTTGTCGCGCTTCTCATCGATCATCGATCAAGTCTCGCCATTCACGTTTCACGCACCGTTCTCATCAGGCGCCTGCGCCAATAAATCGTCAGGCACTTTCATAAACTCTCGCAATACCGTTGTGGCAAATGCCCCCTTAGGTAGCGAAAACTGTACCACGATGTCCGTCCCATTCTGCCCAACCGACAGATCATCGAGCAGAATCCTTCCCAGCCGCCGCGTGCCCATCATCTTTGCCTTGGCTAAAGAGTCAATGTCCAGCCCGCTCTCCGCCAGGACCTCCCGCTCCAACTCCCCCGATTCGGCTTCCGCATCCCACATCTTCGGACCGTAAATCGGCGTCGTAAAACTAATCTCTTTCCGTTCGTAGCGGCTCTGCTCCGCCTCCCGATCAGCGACCACGAACAGCCCGCCCGTGTCATGCTTCTTGGCGATGTCTCCCGTCATCATCTCTGCGAATCGGCCCTGTTGCTGCCGCACGGCCAGATAACGATTGCACAGATAACTCTGCACGCTCGCCAGCAGCAGACCGCGCAACCAGCGGTTTGACATTCGCTTCCCACCCTGAAGCAGCTCCCAGCCCCGCCGCACATTCGCCCCATTTTGCCCCAGGCGCTGCGGGCCGTAAAAGTTGGGAAGCCCCCTATCCCGCAACTGCGCCGCCACGGCCTCGGCCCGCGTCATCGCCTCCTCGCCCTGGACCGATGGCCCTGTAACCGTAATTGCAAAACGATTGCCCAACAGGTGGCCCTTCTTGAGCTTGTTGCGATGCAGCCGCACCCAATTGACCGTTACCGGCGTCTTCTCGCTGATACGCTCCGGCGCCGCACGCAAAAATCCGTCGTCCACGTGGCCCACCAGCAAGCTGAACGTCTGCGTTGTCCGCGCAAACTTGTCCTTCATGCCGGCAAAACTGACCGCGTTGTACGGCAGGTCGAACGCCTCCGCCAGTCCCCGCTGTACCTCCCGCGTAGTCTGTTCCTCTTTCGTAATATTGACATAGAGATGCTGGCCAACGCCGCTCGCTTCGTATAGAGGAATCTCCTCAACCACAAAGGCTTCCGGCGCAGCCCGCAACTGGCCCCCGATCCCCGGCAGCCCTTCTGTACTGTACGGTAGTTTCAGATCCAGTTCCAAGACAGTTCCAAACCTTTTGGCCCGTCCACATGGTTAGAGGGAAGTATAGCAGATCGCAGCCCCCCACATGGGAAGATATGTTCCAATGATGAAATTACTCTACCAATATCGATTCCTACCCATCCAAAGCAACCTTGCCCCGGGATCGCCGGCGTCTCACACGCAACCCGCTAACACCCGGCCTCCAACCGCAGAAGTTTCTGACCCCTGACCCCTGCAGTTCTGGGCGGTCGGGCCTTCGGCCCTCCCTTGTGCAGGGGCTGCGCCCCCGCCACGCCCCCCTACAAAACCATCCCTCACCGACCGTGTTTACGCCTCCCCAGCATCGTGTCTGGCGAACGGTGTCTACTCCCCCTTGCTGTCTCATCCCCCTAACCCCTGCAGTTCCCCCGCAGTTCCGCGCCCCCGCAACGCCCCCCTACAAAACCATCCCTCACCGACCGTGTTTACTCTTCCCCAGCATCGTGTCTGGCGAA
>MPML01000089.1 GCA_002238445.1 Caldilineaceae bacterium bin5 | reverse complement strand
GCGATTGGGATGCGGTTTGTGTGCGTGCGCATATGTGTTATTATCGCAGGAGAGATCGATAGGGTCTCGTGTGCTGATTTGGCCCCGTTCCGGAGGCAGCCGGAGCGGGGCTTTGCTTTTTGGGTGCAGACAATATGGCGTACAGCGCCCGGGCGGCTTGCCTGGGCGTTATCGTTTGTTTTCCTGTTTTTCGACGCGTGCGGCCGCGTGCAGCAGTGCGTCGCGCACGAAATCGGAGAAGCGTTTTTCGCTGGCTTCGGCGGCGGCGATGAGGCGACGTTTGTCACTGGCGGTGACGCCGACCGAGATGTGGGCCGTTTTTCTGTAATCGGCGGATTTTCTGACTCTTGGATTGTGTGCGGGTGTCAGGTTGGGTGAGTCACTCTTGTCTTGCATGAGCGTTCTCTCTTCGGGTATCTGCGTTCGTGGTTCGTTGTGTGAGATCTTCTAGCTCAAGATCAATAGCATAGTTCGGGTAAGTGATCAAGTGGTAATTTTGGTTGGAATTGAATATAGTTTGTGCTATTTCGGGCAGGGGATTAACGGCAGGGATTAGGGGATAGGGGTCAGGGGTTAGGGAAAGGGCGAGTCTCAGTGCGGGGGTAGCGTATAGGGCGAAGGCAGGGGCGCCACAAGGGGTGTCCCTACGGGCGGGGGTAGTTCGATTCTGCCTGCGGGCATCCAGCAGTTGTCAGACTTTTGAACGGTCTTTGCCAAACGGAGGCGAAATCTAGTAGCCGTCAACGAGGTCGGGCTGGAGATGGAGGGTCTGATCATAGCCGGGGAAGGTGTTCCGGCTTTGACCCAGGTTGAGCTTGGCAAGTATCCGGTTGTGGTAGGCGCGGGCATTGCCGGGTTGGAGTTGGAGGGCCTGGTCATAGTCGGTGATTGCGTCCTGGTATTGACCTAGGTGGGCCCTGGCAACACCCCGATGGACGTAGATGCCGGCTTTGTCAGGCTGGAGTTGGAGGGCCTGGTCATAGTCGACGATGGCGTCCTGGTATTGACCAAGCTCAACCCTGGCATGGCCCCGATAGAGGTAGGCGCGGGCATGGTCGGGCTGCAGCTGGAGGGCCTGATTATAATCGGAGATGGCGTCCTGGTATTGACCCAGGTGGGCCCTGGCATGGCCCCGATATGAGTATATGGCGGCAGTATCGGGGAGCAGTTGGAGTGCCTGGCTATAGTCAGCAAGGGCGTCCTGGTATTGGCCCAGGAGGGTCTTGGCATGGCCCCGAACGACGTAGGCGTCGGCATTGTCGGGCTGGAGTTGGAAAGCCTGTTCCAGGTCGGCGAATGCGTTCTGGTATTGACCAAGACCAGACTTGGCATTGGCTCGACCGGCGTAGGCGTCGGCATTGTCGGGCTGGAGTAGGAGGGCCTGGTTATAATCGACGATGGCTTCCTGGAATTGACCTAGACAGACCTTTGCACCGCCCCGATAGATGTAGGCGCTGACATCGTCGGGCCAGAGTCGGAGAGCCTGGTCCAAGTCGGCGACGGCTTCCTGATATTGACCGAGCGCAAGCTGTGCTACGCCCCGATAGAAGTAGGCGGCGGAGAAGTCGGGCCGAAGTTGGAGGGCCTGATCATAGTCGGCGATGGCGTTCTGGTATTGGCCAAGCATAAACCTGGCAAAGCCCCGATGGTCGTAGGCGTGAGCATTGCCAGGCTGGAGTTGGAGGGCCTGGTCATAGTCGGAGATGGCGTCCTGGTATTGGCCAAGGTCGCCCTTGGCATTGCCGCGACTGATGTAGGCGTGGGCATTGTCGGGCTGCAGGCGGAGGCGGAGGGTTTGATTCAGGTCAGCGATGTGCAGAGGGAGGTCCTGACTGATGTGGGCGCTCGCGTCGTTCGTCCAGACATAAGCGGCGGCCGTGGTACACGCCACGGCAACCGCTACGAACCCACCCCATTTCTTGAGAGCGCGCATCATATTCGGTGTCCCGTGTCGCTGCTGCGTGGACAGCGCCTTTTCGCCATGTGTCCACGCAGCTGTTCCCACCCAGGTGTGGGAGATTGTGCGAAGTATCTTACACATTCCGGTTGGCGGCGTCAATCTTGCTGGAGAGAAGGGCAGTTGGGCCCAGTCAGCCGTCAACGAGGCCCGGTTTTTCTCCGACAGTCTTGCTGGCTGCGGTGTGTCGCTGCCGTTTCCTGGCGATTGAAACAGGGCCTGCATGCAGTTGGTGAATTGTGCTATTAACACCTAAGATCGCAGAGGTGAGCTGTTGATATTGCAGGTATGATCATCTATGCATATGTTCATATAGATTGCAATGCAATTCTTGCCAATTCCTACCATCTACATGTACGGCGCCGCTCTGGGTGTTTTTTTCAGCGATTCAGGCATCGACTAAGACCTTACAATCCCCGGAACGCCTCACTTGCCGTCCCCCTACCCACAGGGCGGGCGTTCAAGCCCTGTTCTGTGAGATATTCATATGCACATATGTTAATATTCTGATCTATGCGGCTTTTGCATAGGAGAGAGGAATTGAGCGGGGCAAGGCACCCACAAGGGCTGCCTCTACGCATGTATAACGATGTGGAAAGGAGGGAACGAATTTTCGTGGGAGATTGAAACAGTTCCAGGGGGCAGATGCGGGCGGCGGCTTATTGTTCCACGAAGGTAGCGGTCGTGCCAAAGACTTCGTCGCCGTCCTGCAGGTCGGTGGAGTGGACGATGGTCCATTCTCCATGAAGGCCCTCCGGGGTGACGGGAAGCGGGAAACGCTCCAGGCCACGCACGACAGTGACAACGGTTTCTCCGTTGACCTCCTGAATGGCGGCGGAGGGGACAAGCCAGCGGTCATCAACCGCTTCAGTGCGCAGGGTGGCTACAGCTGTCATGCCGGGCAGTGCCGGGTCCAAATCGTTATCGAGAAGCCGTATGGTGACGGGATAGCTGATGACACCACTTTGGGTTTCTTTGAACGGTTCGATCCGGCTAATTACACCGGCAAAGGTTTCGTCGGGAAGGGCATCGATGACGACGTCTACGGGACGGCCGCTCTCGATCCTGGGAATGTCGACTTCAGCCACTTGCACGGTCAGCTCGAGGCGGCCGGGGTCGGCGAGGGTGGCGACAACGGTTCCCGGCGACACTTTCGTTTCCGGGGCGACATCGAGGGTCAGTACGGAGGCGGTGATGGGGGCGATCAGCTGTGCGGCGGCCAGGTCCTGCAACGCTTTCTGCAGGTCCAGCTCCGCTTGTGCGACGTTCAACTTCTCCAGTTCCGTCTCGATTTCGTCGGCGCTGGTCAGCAGCCTTCGGAGTCTGAGTTGGGAGGAGGCGAGGTCGATGTGGGCCTGCTCCACTGCGCGCTGCACGTCGTCCTGGTCGAGCGACAGGAGAAGATCGCCGGTGTTGACGGTGTCACCGACTTCGACCAGTACATCTTTGACGAAGCCATCGATGTGTGCGACTAGCTGGAGTTCTTCGATGAGGTTGATGTTGCCGGCAGCCTTCAACTGGCCGATAGAGGCGTCGGCCGGCCGGATGCGGGTGGTTTCTGCGCTCCCTTCCAGTTCGGGCAGATTTTCGGCCTGGGTCGTGACCGAGGTTGCAAGGAGGCCAAAAAAGACGATGGCGACGAAGGCCACAGCTATGAGAGCAATGGCAATGAGAATTAGGAAGAGACGCCTGCGGTTCATAGGGATGCTCCTGTCGATGGTAGGCGTATGGTGGCGGGCCCTGAGATATGCGTGCAAGTCGCGCCGGACACGTATTGGGCTGCCATGCCGTTACTCGTGCCGCAAGGCATCGATCGGGTCCAGCCGGGTGGCGCGTATGGCCGGGTAGAGACCGAAGAGAAGCCCGCAGGCGGCGCTGACGCTGACAGCGGCGGCCAGGGAACCGGGCTCGATGAGCACGGCCAGTGGGAAGTCCGGGCTTGAAAATCTCTCGACAATTGTTGCCAGGCCGTAGCTGATTGCGATGCCTATGAGACCGCCAACGAGTGTCAACATGAGCGCTTCGACCAGGAACTGGAGAAGTATATCGCGGTTGTGTGCGCCGACGGCTTTGCGCAGGCCGATTTCTCTTGTGCGTTCGGTTACAGAGACGAGCATGATGTTCATAATGCCGATGCCGCCGACCAGGAGGCTTATGGCGCCGATGCCGGCGAGAAAGGCGGTCAGGGTGGCGGCAACGGAGTTGGCCGTTTCGAGCAGCCAGGCCTGGCTTTCGATGGAGAAGTCGTTGGGCTCGTCTGCAGCGAGGGCACGGCGCAGGCGCAAGGTCTGTTCGACCTGTCTTGCGGCGGCATCGAGGCGTTCGATACTTACGGCGTTGACTTGGATCTCGCTGACGGTGTATTCACCACGATGGCGGTGGGCGGGGGAAGTGGAGCGCAGGCGATCCTGCGCCACTGCCAGAGGAATGACTGCTCTGATATCCATGTTACCGAACCTGTCCCAGCCGCGTTTACGGAGCACACCGACGACGGTAAAGGGCTGGTTAGCGATGCGCAGGCTTTTGCCCACGGCATCGGCGCCCGCAAACTGCCTTTGGGCCACATCGGCGCCGATGACAACGGATTTTGTCCTTTGCGCAATTTCCTGTTCGGTGAGAAAGCGTCCCTGGGCCAGTTCCAGATTGTGAATCGCGGCATAGGCGGGGGTGGTGCCCACCACTTCCATGAACATGCTGCTGTTGCCGGTTCCCAGATGGATATATTGTCTGTAGAGAGGGACGGCCTGGTCTATATCGGGGTGAAGGGAGCGATCGGAAAGGGCGGTGACGTCGGCCATCGTGAGCGGCTGACCGGATGTCCAGGTCTGGTCGGAATAGCCACCGGACTCGACGTTGAGAATGGTGATGCCCTCGCTGGCGATCTGTTGCATGATGTCGGCCGACGCGCCGCGGCCGATGCCCAAGGTGGTCAGGACGGAGGCCACGCCGATGATGATGCCCAGCATGGTCAAGATGGAGCGCAGTTTGCGGGCGGCGATGTTTTCGGCGGCAAGCGGAAAGTATTTCAACAGTTTCACTTCAGAGCTCCTTCCGCCCGGCTGATGGCAGCCATTCGAGATGTGTGTTTCACGGCAAGACGGCAGATGCCAGCCGTGGTTCATCGGAGATGACGGTACCGTCGCGCAGGGTGATTATACGCCGGGCCCTTGCCGCGATCTCGCGGTCGTGGGTGACGATTACCAGTGTCAGTCCTTCAAGGTGTCGTTGCTCGAAGAGGGCCATCACCTCTTCACCAGTTTTGGTATCGATTGCGCCGGTTGGTTCGTCGGCGAGAAGGAGGGAGGGGCTGTTGACGAGGGCACGGGCGATGGCCACTCTCTGGCGCTGCCCTCCTGACAGTTCTTCCGGTCTGTGAGCGGCACGGTCGGCCAGGCCGACTTGCGCGAGGGCGTCCAGGGCGCGGCGGCGCGATTCTTTGCGGGAGAGGCCGGCATAGAAGAGAGGGAGTTCGGCCTGGCGGCGGGCGGTCGCACGCGCCAGGAGATTAAATTCCTGGAAGACGAATCCGATCTCCCTGTTCCTCAAGGTCGTGCGTTGTCTATCGGTCAGTTCGCCGGCGCTTTGTTTGTGGATGCGATATGTGCCGTCGGTGGGCCGGTCGAGCAGGCCGAGGACGTTCAGAAGGGTGCTTTTGCCGGAGCCGCTGGTGCCGACGACGGCGACGTACTCACCGTGGTCGATGGTAAGGGAGACGTTCTTCAGGGCGTGCAGGGCCGTGCGGCCGATGTGGTAGGTTCTGGTCAGGTTGCGAATATCGATCAGGGGCGAAGAGGAAGTCATGTATCTGTCTCTTGAATAGATAGAGCGACACGAGCGCAGAGGGAAGCGCGGGTTTTCAGAGTGTGTGAACGCGTATTTGCATCAGGTCCTGGTAAGCGGCGAGTAGATGCTGCGTTTCCACCCGCCGCTCACCTGAGCTGCAAGTTGCTATTGCTCGAAGTCCTCGGGATACAACGAAACGAGAATATACTGATCTGGCGGCAGGAACGCCTGCGCTAACGCCTGGATGTCGGCGGCGGTCACGGCCTCTACCCGGTTCTCCACGACCTCAAGGTCGACATAGGCAGCCAGGTCGACATTATCTTTTTCGGTGTAGCGCTCCAAAACGTGCTGCCAGTAACGGTTCTGCTCCAACTGTTCCTCGCGCCGATGTATGATCTGCGCCTTGGCTTTTGCCAGCAGATCGTCCCTGGGGCCGTTTGTCTGCAGTTCTGTGATCAGCGCGAATAGAGCGTCCACCAACTCCCGCGCCCGCGCCGGGTCGCTGCCAAAGAAGAAGGAGATTCCGTAGAGGCCATCGGGCTCGGGTTGCATTGAGGCCGCTACGTTCGATATGTATACGCCGCCCCGCTCCTCGCGCAACTCTTCCCGCATCAGACTGCCCAGAACTGTCTCCAACATGCGCAGACGCAGACGGTTTTTCAGCGTATCTTCGCCGGGGCCGGTGAACAGGATCTGGGTGAAGCTCTGCTCCTCCTGACCGTGGTAGACCGGCAGTTTGACGATTCCCGCCGGCGGGTCCGGGGCCACGTCCTGCCAAGTTTCGACGCGGTGCAATGACGGCAGATTGCCCAGGTAGATCTGTGACCAAGCGACCATCCGCTCGACGTCAAAATTGCCGACAAAGAGGAATGTAAAGTCGCTGAAGTCGGCGAATCGCTCCTGATAGATGGAGAAGGCCCGCTCCAGGTCGAGCGATTCGATCATCGCCAGCGTCGGGGGGGCGTGGCGGAGCGACTTGCCGTAACGGGCTTCGGTGACGGCATCCATCAACGCGATGTGAGGCATGAGTTCACGGTTGCGCAGGCCCTCGGTGGTCTGATCCTTGACGGTGGCAAAGGCGTCCTCGTCTGCGCGGGGCGCAGTGCCGTAGAGGTAGACGAGCTGAAAAACTGTTTCGACATGATCTTTGCCGGCATGGCCGTAGAATCCCTCCTCCAGTTCATGGATGAAGGGGCGGACCGCCACCGACTGGTCGGCCAGCAGCCGCTGCAGCGCAGCGTAGCTGACGTCGCCGACGCCGCTCTGATAGATAATGTTGTTGATGTAGCTCGCTTCCGGATAGTCCTCATCGGTGACAAGTGAGGAGCCGCCGGGGCTGGTGGCGCTGAACAGCACCTCATCTTTCTTGAACGCGGTCGGCTTAAGCAATACCCGCGCGCCGTTGGCAAGGGTCAGATCGGTGATGTTGTAGGTCTCGTCGGTACGCCGCGAGATGATATCCGCCGGTTGCGGGATGTCGGCCAGGAGGGTTGTGACGGCTTCGATGTCCTGGTAGGGATCGATCTGTTGTTTGGCCTGTACCGCCTCGATAACGACGGCCAGTTCCTCCTGGCGGGGCAAGCTGCCGGCCTCCCGCTCCGGGCCACTGATCACTACTGAGCGGTTTCCCGTACCCACATATTGATCCGCCAGCCGTTTGACCTCGGCGGGCGTGATCTCGGGCAGCAGCCGTTCTACCAGTCGATACTCGAAGGCGATACCGGGGACGGGCTCGTTCTGCAGGAAGTTGCGGCTGTACTGGTGGGCCAGGGTGTGGCTGTCCAGGTTGTCGCGGTCATTGAACGGACGCTCGTAGTCGTTCAATAGTGCAGATTTGGCCCGCTCAAACTCCGCGACGGTGAAGCCGTGGCGGCGCACCCGCTCCACCTCTGTCAGGGCCGCGTCCAGGCCGGAGAGAACCTCGCCCGGGCGCGCCTGTACGCTGACATCTTGAGCATCGACGCCCCGCCCCAGCAGGTTGTTGCTACCTACGAAAGCGCTCAGAAACGGTGAATCGGCTTCTCTGGCGATATCGTTGAGCCGGTAGTTCAGCAGCATTATGAACAGACGCTCAATGATTTTGTTTCTGTAAGTAGCGAAGGCGCCCGGTTCGCCGGCGGTCTGCTTGAAGATGATTCGGGCATATGTCCGCGGCATTTCTGGATCTGTGAAGAGCAGAAAGCGGGTATCGCTATGATCCGGCACAGAATATGTGAGCCGGGGCCGAGGAGTCTGCGGCGCCGGCAAGTTGCTGAAGTGCTCGATGATCTTCGCTTCGATGTCGTCTGCATCGATATCGCCCACTACGATCACCGCCATCAGATCGGGCCGGTACCAATCATTGTAGAAACGGCGCAACGTTTCCGCCGGCGCGTTGCGGATGATGTCCAGATCGCCGCCCGGAGACCGCTCAGCGTAGCGGGAATCTCCCATCAGGAAGGGGAATAGCTGCTTGTTCAGGCGGCCAAAAGCGCTTTGGTCCCGCATGCGTTCCTCTTCGAGGATAATGCCGCGTTCTTTGTCTACTTCCTCCTGCGAAATGGTAGCGCGGCTGGCCCAGTCCTCCGTCACCTGGAATGCGGTGTTGATGATCGCTTCGTCGTCGGTGGGAAACTCCAGGAAGTAGACCGTCTCTTCGTAGGAGGTGTAGGCGTTCATATGCCCCCCGGATGACATGCCGACGCTTTCGAAGTACTCGGCCAGCGCCTGCTTGGGGAAGCGCTCGGTGCCGTTGAACATCATGTGTTCGAGAAAGTGGGCCAACCCCAGTTGATCGTCATCCTCCTGGACGGAACCGGCGTTGACGACCAGCATCAGGGTGGCGCGGTTGGCCGGTTCGGTATTGTGACGGATGTAGTAGGTCAATCCGTTATCCAGTTGCGCTTTGCGGATGCTTGGGTCCATGGGCAGGACCGCATCCATGTCCAAGGTTTCGCTTGCGAGATCCAGGAAGGTTTGCGCCTGTTCGGTCTCCATTGCCGGCGTAGCGGCTGCAGTGGGTTCAACGGGTTGACAGCCGCCGCCGAGCACTGTAAACAGAAGAAGAATTCCAGCCAGCAGCTTCACCTTACTCGCTTTTCGGCCGGGGATTGTTCCGCCGCACCGGTTCTTTGCAGAAGTTGCATACTGTGAAGTCACCGTCTTATTCATGATCGACTCCTTGAAATAATGCAGGGCCTTCGCTCAGTCTGCGGGAAGGTCGGGATAGAAGTGTTGCGAAGTCGACTTCGCAGATGATCGCTGCGCGGGTCTGCGGGAACGGGACAGTTGGCTTCTTGCGTAGGGCAGCGTGGCATTTCAGGGAAAGCCGAGCATGATAACAACAAGCGAGCCATGGGTTTCTCTTTTCGTGACAGGCTCTGCACAGAAGCCACTGTGTGCTCCTACATAATAGTAGGTAATGATTTGTGGTCGATCTGGCACAGGGCGGGTTGGTATGGGTTCTGCATACGTCCACACAATTTTTGTGTATGACGGGTCATTCAGAGTATGCGACAAAGAGCAGGAAAAGATTCTTAGTGCAACCAATCGATTCAGACATTTCAGCAAACTCCTCGGTAGAAGCTCCCTCTATCAGAAACTGGAGTAAAGAGGCCGGGTCATAACCATACTCCTGCTTGCCTATAGCCATGACGATGCCAAGGTAGTCTGTAATTGTCTCATAATCCTTATAGGGTTCATTCCACTCGCCACAGTTGAGATGAGCTTGGACAAAGAGGGGATATAGCTCATTTTCAATGGCGGCAAGCTCTGATGCTGTAGGGCCTTGACCTTTGTTCGCCATCATGTCGGCCCTAAACACTAATGCGTAGAGCATTTCCCAAGCCATGCAATCCGTGTCAGGAAGAGTTGGAGCAGGGCTGCCACCATGCATTACGCAATCGACCGACTGACTGGCAGCGGTGGGCGTATGGACAGGGTGAGGTATCGGAGTGGAAGTCGATACGATCGCCGGCGACGTAAAGGTTGGCGATGGTGTGTTGATGAGCAAAGGTAAATCGACTGGCAAGGTTTGCGGCGTACATGCAGCTGCAAGGAGAAAAGTAGAAACAGTGACAATTAACTTTCGTGATGACATAATTTGCTCCTCTTGCAAAACTGGCCGGCCTGTAGGTTGGGGAACACTCGAACTGCGCCGGTGGACAATGAAACTCTGCCGCCAGCTGTTTTGGCGGTGAAACTACGCTTCTCGAAGCCGGAATCTGAGAACTGGGCGCATAGCCCATATCTACTTGATGCCAAACCTTTCGTGCGGCTCATGCAATGGGATCGTGATCATCTTGCCTGCCTTTGCGCTGTAGGCAGTACGTAGCTCGCCTAAGAGCAGGTTTTCAAATTGAACGGACATTAGCTCTCCACCTTGATCCGGCTGAAACGAAATATCAACGCCCCCTAGCGCCGTTCTAACGGCTCGTGCCAGTTCTGCGGAACAAAAGACCCTTGGAAGTGCACCATTGGACCAGATGAACTCTGGCAAAACAATCGCATCCACCTGCTCACCAAGCCGCCGCAGCAACCAAAGAAAACAGATCTCAACATCCGTCCGTCGCCTTACGACTTGGTCCGCAGCCCCGGCAGAGCCGCCCTTACCTTCAGTGCCTCCTACCCAGTAGCAGGTATCTTCAGTTTGCGCCCAATGTAATTGAGGCCCGGATCCTGGATGTCGAAATCGATCACAGCTTGCTGGCAATTGCCTGAATGTGGATCTTTGTGTGTGTGGACATACGCCATCTCAGAAATGCGGTGGCCGTCTTTATTTTCGACCCAGAACCACCAATTCCCTTCCCGGGGGCCGGACGCTCGAAGGATGTGGGTGTAGTGACCCCCCTCTGCAGAGATCTTTCTGGCCACCACCTCTCCGTCCGGCTGCCAACTGAAGGCCACCCGGTAGCCATTGACTGGCTGGCCGTTCAACCGCACTGTGCCCAGCGCTCGTGTGCTGCTGGCATTCGAGTCGCAGCGTAACAGCTCTGCCCGGTTTATGAGGTTGTTGGATGCTCTCAGTTCCTGGACTGAAGCGCCGTAAACCTCTGCAATGCTGGCAAGGGTTTCGCCAGATCGGACGATGTGGCCATAGACGATTTTGGTACCGGGAGGCTTCGAAGGCAAAGGCTTTGCGACAACTGGCTGTGGCGACAAGGGTATATGCAGTCTGCGCCCAACGTAAGTGAGCTCGGGGTTCTGGATGTCGAAATCGATCACCGCCCGCTGGCACTTACCCTCATGAGGGTATTTGTCCGTGTGGACATAGGCCATTTCCGAGATGCGGATGCCGGCGCTGTTTTCGATCCAGAACCACCAGTTCCCTTCGCGTGCGCCCCCTCCGAGAATGTGGTTGTACTGGCCGCCATCGCCGGACATTGTCCTCGCAACGACCGTCTCGTCCGGATGCCAGCTGAAGGCTACCCGAAAGCCGTTGGCTGGGTGGCCATTCAGTCGTACAGTGCCTCGCGCCTGTGTGCTGTCGGCATTGGGAGTGCAACTCACCAGTTCTGCCCGGTTGACGAGGTTGTTGGATGCTCTCAGTTCCTGGACTGAAATGCCGTAAGAGGCCGCGATGCTGGCGAGGGTTTCGCCGGGTCTGACGATGTGGACGTATATCTGGTCGGCGCCTGGGCGTTCCTGGGGCGCTGCTACCACCGGATGTGGCACCAGGAGCAGTGGCAGCAAGAACAGTAGCAAGATCGCTACTGGCGCACGTTGCGCCCGCCAAGCCGATCTGAAAAGCGAAGT
Organism: Caldilineaceae bacterium bin5; assembly: GCA_002238445.1. Classification (GTDB taxonomy): domain Bacteria; phylum Chloroflexota; class Anaerolineae; order Caldilineales; family Caldilineaceae; genus Bin5. Next base: position 6,463 of record MPML01000089.1, on the reverse strand, counting down.
ATCCGTGGACATCATAATATACCTCCTTTAAGGTTCAGGCTGGACTTTTAAGGAGCAGAGTAACTACTAAGCCGCTGGATAAAGGGCTAGACCGCAATCGTATAGGAGATAGCATATGCGCATCCTGCGGCGTTTGTCTCGCTCAGATATACTGATTTCGGCACGTCAGATGTACCGAAATCGGGAGACTGCGTCCTAGAATACCGTCTGGGTTGTTTTCCAGATGGGGATGATGCTGGCTGGGCAGGGGAAGGTCCGTCCAGGGATGGAGCGGGGGGGCGTTGAGGTTTTTACGACAAGTATGAAGTCAAAAAGGCTGTAGAGTATTGCAGACCGGAAGGTCTACTAGGGATGCGGGCCGTGTACGGCAGAGAAGAAAAGAGTGTGGGGACCGACAAATGGCGGACCGGAGGACTGGCCATACAGGGAATGGAAGAGTTGGAAATTCGAGAGAGATCACTCCGTAACTACAAGAATCAAATCAGGACGAATATTGGCAGATATAGTTTGACGATATAAATGGGGATAAGGCGTACGCGCAGGAACGCACGCCTGTACGGATATGTATCTCTAGTGAAACGAGCTAGGGGAAAGCTTCTTGAAGAAGGAGAGGGGGAGGGACACGCTCGCAACTAGAGAAAACCCCAACCATGTCCATCCCAACCAGACTGGAATCTCACCGAGTGTGTTTTCTGCGATCATCGCCAATGGGATCCCTATCCAGAAGAACAAGATCTCAAACATGCCGAAATTTCGATCAAATCTGGATGGCACAACCCAATGCAGAATAAGTAGCAACACAAAGAGGATGGCGATGGCAGTAAAATCCATTACTCCTTGAAATCCTGCCCAAAACAAGACAAGCGCCACCCCAGTGAATGTTACAATCATTGCTTTAGTTCTCGAACTCATGTTTGCTCACCTTTCTGATGTGTGGATCCATAGGGGAGGCAAAGAGACTTTCCAAAGCGATAACCTCTTTAGCCTCCCCTGACGTTTTCCTGTAAGAAAAGAAGCTTCCAGCCCTTTAGCCACACGAATATGATGGCAGCCAGTGTTGGGAGTGAGAAGAAGAGTAGCTGGAAAAACAACACGTCGCACACCCTTTCAGTGCTGACATAGCCATCTCCTTCGCAGTCAAAGAGGATGTAGTCTACGCCGCGCTACAGTGCATTGACCACGCCCGGAATCAGAAGAAACTGCCAGACGCGTGCAATCTGATCCCGCCTATTGGCGAGGGTGATGAAGGGGATGACGGCACCCAGCAATGCAGCTATAAGCAGGACGGGCAGCACAAAGAAGCCCATGTCGCAAGCGAATTCGAACTGTTTGTATGGCGCTTCCCGACAATCTATCTTGTCCAGTTCCAAAACACCGACTCTGAGCACCGCGGCGTGAGCGATGATTAGAATGACCTGCAGGACAGTTCGTTTTGCGAATGCGTGCATACTTTTATTCCGTTCATAAGAGCGGTTCGCCGTCACGCCAGCCACTTGGCCGCGCGGCCCGCGCCGAGCGAAAGTGTCGCGAAATCCCGCATTCGTTTCTTCTCCATGCGTCCTTGTTTTCAGGGCAGTGAATCTTCAGTTTCGGTTACGTTGATGCGGACGGCGACCCAGCCGTCGTTGTCGATGAGGATGTCGTCATTGATGCGCAGGTAAAGGATGCCGTGTTCGCGTGCCTGCATGTTGACGCGTTCGCCGATGAGAAAGTGGAGGCCGTTTTCGCCGATGCGGCCGATGAGCGCGCCGCCGGACCCGCTGGCGATGGGGTAGAAACTGGGCGCAGGGAAGGTGGGGTGGCCTTCCGGCCCATGATATTCTCCGGGCGTGTATAGCCATTCGCCCTGCGCTTCGACCTCAAACCTATCTCCCTGATCGATACGCATACCGGTGCTCTGCCAATCGCGGTAGGCGTAGATCTGTTTGGCGATGAGATCGGTATGGGCGCGGGAGACGGTCAGGGTTTGCTGCGCCGTTTGCGCCAGCGTCACCAGGACAGCGAAGGCGCTTGCCAGGAGCAGTATTTTTCGCATGCTCTACTCCTCTGCGGAGGGCCGTAATTCGAGGATCGGCTCTGCGCCGGTTCCCAGGATCCACTTGCTGTTCTCCTTCAGTTCCACGGCGATGAGATAGTCGATGTACTTGTCCGCGAGTGCGCCTTTGCCTTCCAGTTCGCTGAGAATGGCGCGGACGGCGAGTTGCTGCGCCTCGGTAGTGAGCTGGATCTGTTCGGCTTCGGCCGCGGCGGTGGTGGTGATGCGGTAGGCGAGGGCTTCGGCCTCCTTTTGAGCGGCGTAGAACCGTGCATCGGCGACGGTGCGCTGCTGAGCCGCTTCGGCCTCGGCCTGTTCCTGACGCTGCACGGTCACCATGCGGTCCTTGATGGCGGACAATACCTCGGTGGGCGGCGACGCGCTCTGGATCTGGACGGTTATGAATTCGACACCGTACTGATCTTCCTTCTTCTCCAACTCCTGCATGATCTCACGGTTCATTTCTGTGCGCTGGTTCATGACGCCGGTCATCGCCTTGGTATTGATGACGTCGCGCAGCCTTCCCTGCACGAACTCGAAGACGATGCGCTCCGGGTCGTCCACGGCGAGGGCGAAGCGCTCGGGATTGGTGACGCGGTAGGTGTACTGGAGGGAAACGTCCATGGTCACATTGTCGGAGGTCATGGCGGCGATGCGTTCGACGTAGCCGAGACGCTCGTTGACTTTGACGATGATAACCGTGTCGACCAGAGGGATCTGGGCATGCCAGCCGGGAAGCTGCACGGCGAGGAAGCGGCCGCCGCGCAGGTGGAGGCCGCGCTCGAATTCGTGGATCTTGTAGATGGCGGCACGGCCGACGTAGAGCGCGACCATTATGACGGCCAAGGCGGCCAGGACCACGACTGACAGTTTGTAGAAGCGATCCAGGTCTGACACGCCCAGCTGTCTCGTTTCGGGAACCACGGGCGCAGCTGTCTCTTGACTCATTGGGATTTCTCCTATGGTTGAAATCGAACTTCAGTGTCCTGCATCGATTATCAACTGGTGTTGCACCCTGACAGTGATTTGCAGGTTTATGCGCCGGATTTCGGACGTTGATTCAGGAGCAGTGGCCGTCTATAAAACGCATAAGCGCACTCATCGACGTACCTGTCGCCACCATCATTCCGAGGGATGCGAGTGCAAGCGGATAAAGACGCTGCTTCGCATCAACAGTCCTACTCGACGAACGGTATTCCTTATACGCGGTCACGAATGCCCCGACCACGGTACCAAAAGCAAATGTAGTAAACGTAACCAGGCCTAACTCAACCATAGATAATCTCCTTGCTGATGTTCGCATCAAAGTCGAACGCCTTTATACGTCAATAGCAAATTGCTGGACTACCAGTCCGGTCCTGCAGCGGCAATCCGCAGCGGCGGGTAGTGGGTGTTGGCGAGGCTGTGGTCCCCGGATTCAGCGACGATACCCCACATCTGGCGGGTCATGGCCTGGATTCTGTGAGCATGGGCCGGGTCCTGTGCCAGATTGTTCATCTCGAAGGGGTCTGCGGCGAGGTTGTAGAGCTCGTCGTAGTCGAAGCCGTTGTGGACGAATTTCCAGTCCTCGTCCCACAGGATGCGCTGGGTGAGCGTGTAGCGGCCGCCGTAGTATTCGGCGAAGCCCTGCCGGCGGTCGGCGGTGTCGTGCGGGCTGGTCAGCAGGGGCGCAAAGGAGTTGCCGTCGATGTCTTCCAGCAGCTGCGCGCCGGCCAGCTCCAGAAGTGTCTGGCCGACGTCCTGCAGGCCGACGCGGGCGTCGCTCACCGCCGATTCGGCTACGCCAGGCCCGGCCACGACGAGAGGAATGTTGTATATCTCTTCAAAGGCGCCGATGTTCTTGCAGTACGACCCGTGCGCGCCGAGAAGTTCGCCGTGATCCGATGTCATCACCACAATCGTATTGTCGATCCGGCTGGCGCGTTCCACCCGGTCCAGAAGGCGCCCGAACTGCCGGTCGATTTCGCTGATGGAGGCGTAGTAGCAGGCTGCGGCCTCGCGGTGTTCGCGGTCGGTCCAGTCGCGCCACACCTGCGCGGCCCGCTTGTAGAGGTTGGGCTGGCCGCGCAGGTCGTGGTGGACGTTAGGCTGCAGCGGGATCGAGTCCACATCGTACTGTGCGAAGGCGTCCTGGTGGCAGTAGAAGGGGTCGTGGGGTTCGGTGAAGCTGACGAAACAGCACCAGGGCGCGCTTTCGGCCAGGACTGTGTCCAGGTAGGCGAGCGCGGCGTCGGTCTTCTTGCCCATTCCGCGCTGGCCGGCGGGCAGATCACAGACGCCGTAGAAGCGGTTGGGACGGTAGCCGGACGGGCCGTGCAGATAGCGTTCCAGCGAGAAGCTGGCGGCGTCCCAGTCGGGGCGATCCGAGAGAGCGCCCTGCTCTTGCCAGCCGAAGCGGGCGAGGTTGTTGGAGCGTTCCACATGCCATTTGCCGAAGTAGCCGGTGTCGTAGCCGGCTGCGGTCAGCTGATCGGCCCAGTGGAGATAGGGCGTGCGCAGTCTTGCCTGGTCGGCGTCGACGGTATGCTCGACAAAGAGGACGCCGTGGTTGTGGGGCAGGAGGCCGGTCATCAGGCTGGCGCGTGCGGGCGAGCAGACCGCGTTGGGCGTGTAGGCGCGGCGGAAGCGCACGCCTCTGGCCGCCAGCCGGTCGAGGTTGGGGGTCTGGCAGGGGTTGTTCGGTTCGAGGACGCGGCCTTGCATCTGGTCGGTCATGAGGAAGAGGATGTTGGGAGAAGACATGTGCATGACTCCATTTGGTCTCACCGTTATCCGAAGATTCTCAAGAGAAAGAAGGTGAGCCCGATCAAAATAGTGCCCCCAATCTGTATCAGAAGCCATGCCATGCTGATCATGATGTAGATGACGAGGCAGTTCCAGATCCAGATGGGTAGTGGCAGCGGGTTCGTCTGGAAATCGGTGATCAGGCTCTTGATCGTTTGCCGGCTGGGTTGCCGCGATGGTCCTTTGTCGTCGTTATAGCCATCGTCATAGCCTGGAAATAGGGCGGATAAAGGATTCATTTTGGATGTTTCTCCCTTGCGCTTTGTCAACGACACGGGACAGTGATGTCATCAGCCGCGGCGCGAATTGTGCAGGTAGGGTTCATGTTTTGTTCAGGCGAACGTATCCGTCATTGCGCACAGTGCGCAGCGGGCGAAACAGGAGGTGAAGGGGCGACCGGGACCCCCTCGGGGTGTTGGTGTCTTTACTGGAGCTTGTAGGTAATTTGGAGTTGCATCGCCAGCGTGAGCTCGCCGGTGCTGAAGGCACCGGCGGAGTCGGCCATGGCCATATCGGAAAAGCTATTGCTGAAGAATCCGCCGCCGTGCCCGATGATTTCGCTGATTTCGGTCGCTTCACCAACGCTTACGTCTATCAGGGCGGCGAGTTCCTCCGCTTTGGCGCGGGCATCGGCGACGGCGATGGCACGGGCCTCAGACTCGACGGCAGCCGGATTTTCCAGACTGAATCTGACGCTGCCGATGTCGTTGGCGCCGGCTTCAATGGCGGCATCGAGAATGTCGCCGATGTTGTCCAGGTTGCGAATAGTGACGTAGGCGGTGTTGCGGACACGGTACTGCACCTGCTCCTCTGGCAGCAGGCCCTCCGGCCCGTAGCGTTCGGCGGAAATGTCGAAGTGTCTGGTCTGGATGTCTTTCGCCTCGATATTTTGGGCGAGCAGGGCGGCCTTAACCGCTTGCATGATCCCGTTGGCTTCTGAGCTGGCCTCTCTCACGGTTGTGCGGAGAACAACGACGCCGATTCTGGCGGTGGCAACGTCCGGTTCGATGTTGACAACACCTTCGCCGACAACGGTTACGGACTGTGTGGAGGCGGCTCGTCTTTTCGCTTGCCAGGGCAGCGGGCGCCAATGGGGGGCCAGTAACGAAGTGCAGGATCGCCAGGGTGATTGCAGCGGTTGCAGCCAGGCAGATGGTTGTCCTGGTCCATTTTCTGCGTTGCATCAGGATGTTCTCCTTGTGTAAATATTTGCCCGACTTGCGTTACAGAATTGCGGGGAGTCAGATTTTCTGTTTGCCTCCGGGGTACTGCCGGCGGCCTCTGCAACCCGTTTGAACGGCGAAGGAAAGGGCTGCAACTCGCTTACAGTGGCAGACCTTATCAAAGAAGCGAGAGCAGCCCATGATCGAAATCGAGCAGGCTTGTGAGGGCGATAACCACGACTGCGGCTCCCTAAGCCGGCGGGCAGGAATCCTCACGCTTCGTTATCCTTCCGGTCTTTTGGCACATATGCTTTGAAAGGGCCAAACTGCATTACGCCAAGGGCAGAAGCTATCCAAAAGATAAGGGCGTACTCTATAGGTCCCAAGATCTCGAACATCTTACGGGATCCGTATATATCGGGGCCATAGAGGCTGAACAGGTAGGCAATGCCAATGCCAGTCGTGCTTGACATTCCACCGC
>MPML01000088.1 GCA_002238445.1 Caldilineaceae bacterium bin5 | reverse complement strand
CCTTGCTCCCTTCCCCATCCCCCAACTGCCAACGGAAGCAGCAGACCTTGTGCTTCCCACACGCGCCCCATCCCACATTTCAACCGTAGGGGCAGGCCTTGTGCCTGCCCTGGTGTACCCCCATTCAGGACGACACCATTTCAGGCCACGCAGTATCGGGAACGCCCCCAAGTCCGGGACCGACCCGGTCAGTCCATTATTGGTGTGGGTCAGTCCCGCCCCTTGATGCTGGTGGGATGAAGCGCCTTAACTGTTATCGAGCGGACTGTCGACCTATCCCTAGCCCTTGGGCCCTCAGTTGGCGCTGTCGGTTGCCCCTAGCGCGCGATGAGCACGGCTCGTCCGGTGGTTGCCGGCTTCGACGTGCCCGTCTGGATGAGCCGACCGGTCGGCTTTGACGGCTAATTCCCCGTCGCCGCGAGCGCAGTTGCAGTAGCAAAGTCCTGCAGCCAGCCGCCCTTCTTACCCGCCGCGTTCACCGCACGGATCGTATAGTAGTACTTCGTACCGGCCTCAACGTCCGTATGCGTGTACGTTGTGCCGGTCAGATCGTCGCCGCCAAACGTCTGCCAGCTGCCCGCCCCGTCCCACCAGGTCATAAGCTCGTAGCGCACCGCCCCCGCGATGGCCTCCCAGCTCAGCTCCACGCCCCCCTCCGTCGCCCTGGCCGTCATGCCAGGAGCAGACAGCGCCGGCGCGGTCGCGGTCGGCGTCGGTGTAGGCGTTGACGTTTCTGCCTCCGTCACCGCTATCGCAATTGCAGTGGGAAAGTCCTGCAGCCAGCCGCTCGTCTCCTTTGCCGCGTTCACCGCGCGGATCGTATAGTAGTACTTCGTCCCTGCCGCAACGTCCGTGTGCGTATACGTTGTGCCGGTCAGATCGTCGCCTCCTATCGACTGCCAACTGCGCGCCCCGTCCCACCAAGTCATAACCTCGTAGCGCACCGCCCCCGCAACTGCCTTCCAGTTCAACGCCACGCCCCGCTCCGTAGCCTTGGCCGTCATTCCAGGAGCAGACAACGCCGGCGCGGTCGCTGTCGCCGTCGGAGTCGGCTCTGCCTTTCGGGCCGCCTTCGCCCCAATCGCAACTGCAGAGGGATAATCCGACAGCCAGCGGCTTGTCTTGCCCGCCGCGTTCACCGCACGGATCGAATAGTAGTACTTCGTCCCGGCCGCTACCTCGGTATGCGTGTACGTTGTGCCGGTCAGATCGTCGCCGCCGAGCGGTTGCCAGCTGTCCGCCCCGTCCCACCACGTCATGAGCTCGTAGCGCACCGCGCCCGCCGCGGCCTCCCAGCTCAACACCACCCCCCGTACCTTCGCCTCGACTGTCAACCCAGGCGCATTCAGCGCGGACGCAGTTGCGGTCGGCGTCGCCGTTGGCTCTGGCGTAGGAGTCAGTGTGGGCGTCGTCGTCAGCGTAGGCGTGGATGTGGGCGTGGACGTAGGCGTAGGCGTCGCCGTCAATTCGGACCTTCCACCCCGCGAATTAGAACGAGGCGACTGTACCCTTGCATCCTGGTTAATGGGCTGGCCGTCCGGGTATGTTGACGGCCGGTCATCCGGGTCAGAAGACCAGCCATTCGGTTCTCTTGGCGGCACGTGAATTCTCGACGATGGTGGCACGCGCTCTGTCGGCGTTGCCGTCGGGGTCGGCGGAGGAGCCGTGGACGCGGTTGCACTGACGGTCTCCGACCATTCGCCTAGGGGACCGTCGGCGGCCATCGCTCGCACGGAATAATAGTAAGTCGTGCCGTCAGAGAGACCGGTATGAGTGAAGGTCGTGCCGGTCAGCGCCCCCTCGTCCAACTGCTCCCAGTTGCTTCCGACCCGCGCCAACAACTCGTACCGCGCAGCGCCTAGAATAGACGTCCAACGCAACTCGATCACGTTCCCCACTATCGCGGTCGCGGTTATCCTCGGCGTGGTCGGCACCTGATCACTCCCAGGCGGTGCCGTCGAGCCCCCCGAGTCATTAGCCCCAGGCTGTTGCGGAGGGGTCTGGGCTATCATTTCGCCATCTGTCAGAAAAGTGAGCGCAACAACACTCGCAAAAAGGGCAGCCAGAAGAAGAACGCCCCGCGTCCCCTTGGCCCATATCCTCGTACTGTATTTCATGGTGGCACCTCCGTGAAATATCTAACGACGACCTCCGATTGCGGCCCGTAACCGCGAGTGAAGGGCAGTTGCGTTTCACTGTCCGCTGGAGGTCGCCTGAACCGCGGTTTAGCGAACCGTACCTACCTGTCAGTCCCCATTGACGCTTCTCTTGCCAGGAATTGGCAGCAGTGAGTCAACTGAAGTGCTTCCTGCAATGAAACAGCACTATCTTCCTCGGACTGAAATATTTTGCCAGAGCGGAAATATTACTCTCCCATTCAGTTTAGCGACTCTGACAGGGCTTGTCTCGCTCAAATGTTCCAGTATCGGGGCCCTCCGGTGACCAACTTAGGTGACCCTGGGCAAAAATCTACTGATTCGGCCATGGCAAGAGCCTGGCCACCGGACCGATCGCCGCGAAAACATCTGGCTCGCAGCCCGCCAAAGATGTACGCCTGTATATATGCCGCAGCAATACCCGGCTTCTCTGAAAAATTGAATCAGAAGGAAAAAATGACTCGTGAAGGGGTTACTTGCCTATCCAACGAGACAATCGAGGTCAGGAGCTACTTGCCCAAGGGAGTTTGACAGTTACCGACTCAGTGTTATACTGCACCCCGTTCCCCTGGTTCAGTCTGGAAAGCTACAAGCGTCTTGTTGAACCAACCGATCACTGTCCGATCGCCGCAAATGAGTTTTCCCAATGCAGATCCGCTTCTTGCACAGTGCAAGAAACGATGAAACGCGTGCTTGCCATTTGCAACCCTGTCCCCAGATACATAGTCCGCCAGTTGCCTACTCAACCGATTTATTTGCCGGGCAGCAACTTGGCAGTCTAAAAACAGGGGAACTGCAGTCCAGACCGTCCACGCCAAACAGCCTGATCTCACCAGAAACCCACTCTTATAGCAGACATCCAAGTCAGCCTTTCAGGAGGAGAACATGCACAAGACAAGTCGTCGTCAGTTTCTCAAAGTGGGCGCAGGCCTCGGCGCGCTCACAATGTTGGCAGCCTGCGCGCCGGTCGCATCCGAAATGGACGCGGGCAGCGCTGACGCCATGGAAGAACCCCTCGATCTCGTCGTCTGGTACCAGGACTGGGACGGCGCCAACCGCATCATGGGCTGGGTCCAGCCGGAGTTTGAGAAGGACCACGAAAATGTCACCGTCGACCTCCAGGCCATCGGCTACGGCGACCTGCTCAACAAGATGCTGCCATCCATCGCCTCCGGCACCGAAGGCGACGTCATGATGATGTACACCGACTGGGTCGTCGCCACCGATATCACCCGCGTCTTCCTCGACATCACCGACCACGCCGGCGGCGCTGCAGAGCTCGAAGAAAAAATGTGGCCGGCCGCCTTCCAGGCAGTCGAAGTGCCCGGCAACAAGGTATACTACCTGCCCTGGCTCGCCGGTATCCGCGGCGCCGCCATGACCGTCAACACGGTCCACTGCGACGAAGCAGGCGTCGATTACCTCAACTTCGGGTCCTACGAAGAAGTGATTGAGGCCGGCATTGCCATGACGCAGATGAACGACGAGGGCAAGGTCACCCGCTCAGGTTACTCGATTGCCAGCTCCCAATATCAGTTGCTGTGGACCCTGATCTGGCAGTTGGGCGGGGACTTCTTCGACAGGGAGACCGGCGTCTGGTCCCACGACAGCGAAGTAGGCGAAGCCGCCGCACAGATCCTGCACGACGTCTACCATGTCCACAAGACCGTCGACTTCGAGCTGTTTACCAACGAATACGAGGCCTGCGGCCAGCAGCTCGTCTCGATCTGGGGCAACGGCGCCTGGACCATGAGCGTCCTGACCGACGTGGCCGACGTGCCGGCCGACAACATCGTTACGCCGCCCCTCGCAAACGCAGCCGAATATGTCCTCTACCCGCAGCATGTCGCCGGTTACGGACTTTCGAAGCGGTTGGCCGACGACGCCGCCAAGCTGTCCGCCGCCGTCGACTTTGCCTTGCTGATCGTCAGCAACGGCGCGCTCCTGCAGGCGCTCGACTTCTACTCCGGCGTTGTCCCCTCAAAAGGCGTTTACAACGATCCCGGCATCGGCGATGTCAAGTACGGCCTCGTCTCCAAGCGCGTTGCCGAGGGCATGTGGCCCTACGCACGCTATCCCCAGGACCACGTGGCACAGCAGGGCCCGGCCGCTGCCGAATTCGACCGCGCCATGCGCCAGGAAATCAGCATCCAGGAAGCGCTGTCCAACATGGACGCCTACCTGCAGGAACAGGAAGATCAGGCCCGAGAACGTCTGGCAGCCTGACCTCAAAAAAGACAGTCTGAACGGGTGCCGCGTACCCATGTACGCGGCGCCCGCCAACCAGCGGAAACAAAAGTATGACTACGTTGCAAGATCACCCCGTCTCCGGTGGTCAATCGTTGCCGCAACTACCCGTCGCCCGCCGTGACAGCCTCTGGCGGCGCTTCAGGCGCGCCAGCCCCTTCGCGCTTATCTACTCCGCCGCCATCCTGGTCTTCTATACGATTATCTTCATAATCCCCTTCGGCACCGGCATCTGGCTCGCCTTCCAGAACTGGGATTTCATCACCACGCCCAAATTCGTTGGCCTGCGCAACTTTGGCAGAGCCTTTACTGATCAATACTTCTGGTGGGCTCTGCAGAAGACTTTGCTGTTTTCGGTGGTTGAGATCGCCCTCGGCTTGTCGCTCGCGCTCCTGTTCGCGCTCGCCTTGAGCCAGATCCTCGGCAAATGGCAGAACATTTATCTCTCGCTATACTACTTGCCCGTGATCACACCGCTGGTAGTCTCGCTCTATCTGTGGCGCTGGCTGTACCGGCCCACCGGCGGCGCCTTCAACACGCTGCTGAGCAGCGTCGGCCTGCCCGAGCAACCATTCCTGGCCAGCCCGCAGCAGGCGCTGTGGGCCATCACCGCCGTGATCATCTGGGCGCATCTGGGCACAGGCATCGTCCTCTTTCTGGCCGGCATAAACGACGTGCCCGAAAGCCTGTTCGAAGCCGCCCGTCTTGACGGCGCCGGTTTCTGGCAGTCCTTCTTCAAAATAACCATGCCTCTGATTCGCCCTGTACTCGTCTATCAGATGGTGGTCAGCGTGATCGGGACCGTGCAGATGTTCGAGGCGTTCTTCCTTATACCGGGCCCCGGTTTCAGCACCCGCACCCTGGCGCTCTACACCTACGAATTAGGATTCCGCGCCCTCAATCTGGGCTACGGCGCCGCCGTCTCACTGATAATATTCGTAATGCTATTGGGCGCGACCGTCTTCCAACTCCGCCGCTGGCAAATCCAATGGGAACATTGATTGCAGTTTGTGCGTGGAATCACTTGGCGAATCCAGTCAAGAACCACGATGTTGTCCCGATCGGGATATCCTACTGTGACCTAGCACATTTGCTGCAAAACTATGCCCTTCGTAGTGAATACACGTCATAAGGGACTGACATGACATCTGAAGTGGCGGTGATGAATAAGGAGGCGGTCGCCCTAGCAGCAGATAGTGCCGTTACATTTACGGATGGAACAGGGCAGAAAATCTTTACGTCGGCCAGTAAAATTTTCACACTGTCGAAATACCAGCCCGTGGGTGTGATGATCTATGGGAACGCAAGTTTTATGGGGATTCCCTGGGAATCAATTATAAAGATTTACAGAAGCAGATTGGGAACAGACACATTTAAGAAGGTGACAGATTATGTTGATAATTTCCTTGCCTTTTTGCGCGGAGGAGACCTGCTATTCTCAAATTACGAAGAGGAACAAGAGGAATACTTGCGCCGTTCGGTATATTGGTGTTTCAAGAGCATTAGGGAGAGAATTGATGAGAGTGTCAGCCTAGAACTATACCGAAAAAGGGAAATAGAGGAATCTGTTTTGGAATCAATAACTACACAGATTATCAAGTCGGAATTCGATGAATGGGGTGAAGCGGAAGCCACACCTTTGGCGCCAACGAGTTTCGATATGGATTTATCCAAGATGTATGGGAATTTGATCCTTCAGGCACAGAGTGAAGTATTTGAAGGGGTTCCCTTGACGGAGGAATCATCAAAACTATTGGCAGGGATTGCATTCAGCATGCTATGGAGATTTCCATCGCGAATGTACAATCCAGAAAGCACCGGGGTTGTTGTTGCCGGATTCGGCACGGATGAAGTGTTTCCAGTCCTTGAGTCTTACAGTGTCGAGGGAAGAATTGACGATTACTTAAAGCATCGAAGAATTGAGAAAGATTGTACAAGAATCGGAGGGTCAATGAGTGCTGCTGTTCTTCCTTTCGCCCAGAGGGAAATGGTGGATACCTTCATGGCGGGGGTTGACCCGGTGTTCCATTTGAGGATAAAGGGTTTTGTCGAAAATCTGGACAATTTGTATCGGGAAATCCAGTTGGATATGATTTATGACCCACATGACGATTTTGAAGGCTCCTCTATGCATGAAATAGAAGACCAGCGAGACATCGTGATTGAAATAGGGGAACAGCTGGAACAGTTCCTGCCCTCATTGTCGGAGCACAGTCAGTCGAATCATATTGACCCAGTCATAAGTGTTGTTCAAGGGCTTCCTAGAGATGAGCTCGCAGCAATGGCTGAGTCCCTAATCAATTTGACATCATTTAAGAGAAGGGTTTCCATGCAGGCAGAGACTGTTGGAGGGCCGATAGACGTTGCAGTCATTTCCAAAGGAGATGGTTTCATTTGGATCAAGCGGAAACATTACTTTGAAGGAGATATGAATCCTCAGTTCTTTGCCAACTATTTCAGGTGAAATTAGACACACGATGTTAAAGTTGACGATGGTGGAGTCCTGAAGCGAGTTTTTCCGATAGAAGTACTTGATAAAGCATTTGCCTCCAAACGTTAAGATAGAGATTGGATGGAGGCGAAGACGAGAACACCAGAAGCATCGAAACCAGAATGGCCCGAGTCTTTCCAGAGAAAGTCAGTCGTGAGCTCGTGAGATTTACACAGTTACAATCACTTTGTACGAAGAAATCGTTACGCCCAATAGAACTGAACGCCACTTTTTTGAGGCTGATGCCAAATGGCCAGAACTGCTGACACCACCCGACTGCACACACCCTTATCCCCCTTCCAGCGCTGGATAGTTTCGGGCAAGTGGACCAAGACTGTCGTTTTCCTCATCCTGGCGTTCTTCAGCTTCGCCATGTTCTACCCCTTCATCTGGCTCCTCTTCTCCTCCTTCAAGACCGGCGCCGACATCTTGAGCCTGCCCGTCACCCTCCTGCCCAAACGGTGGACCCTGGACGCCTATCTCATGGTGATGGACCCCACCCGCGCCAACCTGCCCATCGCCTACGTCAACAGCATCATCGTCACCTCCGGCACCGTCATCAGCGTCCTCATCACAGCATCGATGGGCGGCTTCATCTTCGCCCGCCTCGAGTTCCCCGGCCGCGACTACCTCTTCTATTTCGTACTCTCCACCACCATGGTCCCCTTCCTTACCCTGCTGATCCCGCTCTACATCGTCATGCGCGAGCTCAACCTGCTCAACAGCCTCTGGGGTGTATGGGTGCCCAGTATGTTCTCCTCTTTCGGCATTTTTCTCTGCCGCCAATTCGTCTACGGCATCCCGCGCGAACTATATGACGCCGCCAAGATCGACGGCAGCGGCGACTTCGGCATCTATCGCAACATCATCCTGCCCCTGACCAAGCCAATCCTCTCCGCCCTCGCCATCTTCGTCTTCCTCGGCGCCTTCAACGCCTACCTCTGGCCCCTCGTCATCCTCAACGAAGAAAAGAAACTGACCCTCCCCCTCATCATCGCCCGCATGGCCAACCGCTTCGGCGGCACCGACTACCAGGCCGTCATGGCCGGCTCCGTCCTCGTCTCCATCCCGCCCCTCATCGTATTCCTCATCTTCCAGAAAAACTTCGTCCGCGGCATCGCCCTCACCGGCCTCAAAGGCTAAACGCCGCCCACGCCCCCCTCTGTCTAGCCACTGCTCTGGTTCTTCTCCACCATCGCGGCTACCCAACAGTGTTAATCCTCACATCCCAAATGAACCTGGATGCGAACAGGGATGACGCACCTTGTCTTCCCCCATGACGGTTCCAATAATTGGGACTTAACATATTATGTAACATGCGATAGCGAGAACCGCGGAATGACAGAAGCCCAGACGTTTGACCGTCTGGGCATTCTAATTACGAGGATGTGGTCCTACAGTCACTCTGTAACATTCAGTTCGTGCTGATTGGCGCGCTCGTTCTTTATTACATGGTGGTTCCCGTTGTTTGTGGGCACGCCAGAACAAGGGCGAGCAAAGCTGGAGGAAACAATCTACCTGAAAAATCTGTGCTTCACGATTACCACGACAATTACAGGACCCCACAAGAACGCTAACAATCTCAGCCAGGGACCATCGAGTAATTCGCTGACTGGCATTCTCAGAAGTGCAATAGTGAACACTGCTACTGTTGCAAGTGCTGCGACAACAAGAAAATACTTTACCCCTAAGTTGATCACCATTATTCTGAAATCCGATATGTCCTTAGCCTTTTTTGCCATGTAGTAAAAGACCAAAGACATAACACCGATTCCTGTCAAGTGGGGCCATGTGTCTATCAAGGAAAACTTGAACGGGTCTTCGGTTCGCAAGGACAGGAGCGCTGAAATCCAAAGTCCAGTCAGTACCCCACATACAGAGAGAATGAACAACCAGGGTCCTCTTGCAAGATCCAACATAGTAAGGTTCTTAAGTTTTTCAGGAATTTTCAAACCTCACTCCATTTCCTGACGTAACTATTCAGCCTTTCCCATTCCGCTTTCCCGCGTGAGCCGAGCGAAGCAGTTTCTCACCCCTCGCTTTTGGGCGGTCGGGCTTACGGCCCTCCCTTGTGGGGGGAACACCCCCGGCCCCCCCCTCTGGCTACCCACCGTACTGGTTCTTCCCCACCCTCGTGGCAACCTAACACTGCTGAGCCTCCACGCCCCAAATGAGCCTGAATGCAATCAGGGGTGATGCACCTAATCTTTCTCGTTTCGTGGTCCAAAGATTGGGGCTCACCATGTCTTCCCCGACTCCGGTTCCAAACATTTTGACCCGCCACACCGAACAAAAACCCGCCCCAGTTCAGCGTGGCTCTTTCACATGCTCATTTGGCGGTAGCGCAGTCAAACCCCTCTACCCATCCTTTTCATCATAGGGACCACGAACCATCTTTCCAGTATCGTTCCTAGCGAATCGAAAACGCTGAGTGACGTTAAGAAAAGAAACACTTCAATGGGAATGAGGTAGAGCACAGCAAACCATATTTGTTCATTCTCAACATTTCCAAACACTATGAAGAGAATCAACGAGATGACTGCCGCGATTCTCACCGCAGCCTGAGCTAAAACTTTTCTCTCCCCTGCACGATAGTTCATCCTCCCCAGCCTTTCCATCTCACGAAGCAAAAGAGGCACAGATGCCGTCACTCCTGAAAACACCTGTGCCTCCAAATCGTTTCGATCGGGACGCTTGTCCTTTGTTCGGTTGCTTCAGACGTGACAGTGTAGCAAGGCATCGAACTGCCTGGCGCAGTAAACGGGTCGAATCCCGCATGTTAAGCAAATTTGAGTCGAATATCCGACCTGCGGAGCTGACCTCGAATCGACTCCTACCTGTTTCTTATCGACCTGATCACTACGACGACGATGACTATGAAACCTCCCAGTGCTGCGACTGGAACCAGGGCATAGCAGAATGGCTCGATGGGTTCAATGATCTGTGCGGTTTCCATGTCGTGGGCCCTTTTTCGCCAGATTTGTGTCAGGGTTTTCTGGCAGTCTTCCCTGGTATTACGACTGGGGAAGTTAAGTGGCCCCTAATCTGGACCGCGAGCGACTTCAGACTGTTGAACAGATCAGCAGGGTCAGCCCAACTGACCCTGCTCTCTAGGCCGTTACCGATACCCAAGCGCTTCTCTACATTCGGACACTTTGTTTTCAGCCAAAATAGTGGGCGTAATACATAAAGCCCACGAACAGCACATACAGTACCCCGGCGGTGTAGGTGAAGAAATCGTAGAGGAATCGTTTAACGTCGTCCGGCTCTCTTCTGTTGAGGTTAATCATGGGAGTTATCTCCTTCCTGTGCTGGACGCATACACAGGTTACTCCACTCTGACAACCGGATCAGTGAGCTTGGCCCCAAAAACTGGACCACGACCAATGGTGTACAATAGAGCACATCGCCCGGCACGTGAAGGACCAATTCAGCGGTCAGGAAACGACAGCAGCACACGGCAACCGCAGGAATACGACCCCGGCCCGTCCCTTGACTCATCACGAAGACAACCCAAATGTTCCCTTACAATTTTCAACCCAAACACGACCAACAAGACCAACACCCTCAACCCAAAACAACCATCAAGAGCCTCTTTAAGGACTTCACCACCAAACCCATCCCGCTCCCAATCTGGCTCTGGAACCTCATAGTCATCGGAATCTACCTCTGGGTCGGATACCTCCTGATTGCATTTGCAGTCATACTCCTGGTAGGAGTAGCGTCCCTGTTCTTCTAACCCCTCCCTATACAACAGAACCGCCACATCCCGTGACGGCTTACTCCATCTCGCAAATTTTCAACGCTTGGCTCCCCATCCCCTGCCGTGATACAGTCCTCAACGCCTGCACTCACCCAGGAGAGCAACATGCGCATGCCGCAAGTGTCGCCTCAGACAATTCACATGCCAAGACGTGGCCTACCCAGCATCACAGCTTTGCTGACATGGCTAATCATTTGCATAGGCTTCGGCTTCGTAGCAGCCTTCTTATTCAACTACTTTTGGTTCGCTACTGTTGAACCGCTTATCTACCCCTGCCCATACGCAGACATCGGAGGACTATGCATTTACGACCCTAACCTACCCGAACCAGAACAACCAGTCTTGTTCTTTAGTTGAACCACTGCCCTTCCCATACACGCAATGTTAAGACATAGCATCCTGTTGGCAACAATACTACTCGGCCTCGCCTTCGGTTGGATCATGGGGCAAAAGACCTCCACCTATCTCCTTTTCTTCAATGCAGAGCCGAACCTCTTCCCCTGCCCGTATAACGTTGACGAGAATGTGACCGCCTGCTCCTACAGGCAAAACGAGCCAGCCCCCGATATCGCCGTCTGGTGGCACAGATGGCCAGCCCCCGGAGGTCAGCCCTCATTCCCACAGACTAGCGGCAGCTGGGTGCGCGACCTCCTCTTCTTCGAGAAGCCGCAACTAAGCAACAACCGCAGTCCGTGACCACCTGACCCTGTTCAACTCACGCGACGCTCAAGGAAGACATTGTGCTCTATCAGAAACTAAGCATCATAGGTGTGATAATCGCTGCCCTGTCGATCACCGCGTGCAATCCCATACCCGCCAACCCAGTGCCAACGCCCACGCCCGCACCTTTTGAACGAGAGCCCCTGCAAATCAGCCTGTACGACTTCGCCAATTTCATGGCAAGGCAGGACGGCAACGCTCGCGAACCCGCCCAATATGCAGACGCAATTCTGAAGATCGTTGCTTGCATGGATCACGAAGTGGAGAATTTGGCCGAGGTGGAAAACTACACCCCTGGTGAAAAAGCAGTGGCGTACTGGTGGATCACCGGAATCTTCATGGCCCAAGTCTTTGAACAAGAAGTCCCACTCGGGGATGAAAACGGCGAGTGGAGTATGCATTCATGGCTCAAAGCAGCGCATACCCTCTGCACTGAACTCGACTAACAACGCCCAACCCAGCACACCGCCATGAAGCGCCCCACCCGCCGATCAAGAAAATGTCACGCCCTGTGACCGCCGCCTATCCGGATAACCGCTGAGTATTCAATATCATGCGAGACTGGCTAATCCTTTGTTGCGAACCCGTGGTTGATCTTTGCGGAGTATGGATGATCCTTATCATTCTTGGATCTGTCGCATGGATCAGTCTAAGAGATCGGTTTCGGAACTGACTTCGCACCAAAATACTGCCTCGCGGCAGCCAACTGCAGTTCCTCGTCGAGGCAAATGTCTTTCCCAGCCGGGAGCAAATGCACGCTCCTCAATTTCAACCATCTGGGCGCCTTATCACCAGGGCTCGTTGACATCACATTTCAACCAGCTCCGTAGGGGCACCCCCTGTGGGTGCCCTCCTCGTAGGCATGACTCCGTTGATGAAACATCGACTCCTTTCCTCTAGCCCCGCCCGGCGTTGAAAGGGGCCCCAGTCACTGCTCCACTAGAATGCGTGCATTATGGAGCATATCACCAAACACGTGAATGACCAGTTCAATGTTCAAGAATCAACGGCGGCACACGCCTGCGTGCTCGCAGCCAACAGTCAAGCCAGCATCGATGGCCGCGGCCGCGCCCTCGCCCTCGCCCTCGACTACTTGTACGTCGAACACCTATCGCGCAGCGTCAAATCCAAGAACATATCTCTCAACCAGTATGACCTGTCGCACTTACTGCAAACCGACTTGACCCCCGACTTCGAATTCTACAGCCTTGAAAAGTAAGGTGAGCCAGTCGCGCGCATCGGCGTGTTTCCTCTTTGCCCTGTCGATAACAGGCTCGTTGATAAGAACCATTACAATCCCCAATCGTGGCACGTTGAACCAGTCGAGATAGTCGCATAGACCCCCACCTAGCCAATGAGCCCATATTAAATTGAAACAGTACTAGAGTTGATACATTGCTCCCATTTAACTGTTCATTTTCCACCAGTGCCAGTCAGAAAGAGATGCAGACAATTCATGGCCCGGCCCAGCAACTTCAACCCCCACCACCGCCGCGCCCCCATCACCCACCTCACCCCCATCAGCTCGACTCCTGCAATAACCGCAAATACATCACCACAACCGCAGATCAACCCCCTCAGACAGAACCAACGGACGCCAGAACACACCAAAAACAGCGCCCCAAAGACAAGAACCCACCCCCAATTGACCCCAATTTCTCAGAACCCCTTGAAAGTCCCGATCATATGTGCTATACTTAACACATGTTAAAATATATCTTCCCTCAACAGTGTCAACCTTACTCCAACAGATCGCCCAACTGGTACAACCGCTTCCACACCCATCTCACCTTAGGCCCGTCCCACACCCACGCATCTGCACCTGGCCTGTCCGCAAACAGCAAACGCACCTCCGCATCCGTCAGCGAACAAGCCGCCAAATGGCGTTGGAAAGAACGCACTACAGCCTACGACCGCGCCACCGCCAATACATCACCACAACCGCGAACTAACCCCCCATAGCTGGGCCATCTCACACAAAAACGCTCAAAACAGCGCCCCAAAAAACCCGAAAAACACGCGACATACGTATACATGGCGCGACATTTGTAGACATAACGCGACATTTGTTGACTTTCCTCAACCCTCCATATAAAGCCTGATCAAATGTGCCCAACGCAAGAAACAACAGACAAAACCTCCCCCGGTCCCTGGGAGCAACAGCCCGACGAACCGCCCAAATGGTACACTCGCTTTCGCATCTACCTCAGGTTAGGCCCGTCCCGCAACCTCACAGCTGCCTGTCGCATCTGGGCAAACAGCCAAGGCAGGCCCTCCCAGACCACCCGCAAAAAGTCCAAGGAGTGGCGTTGGGAAGAGCGCGCCACGGCCTACGACAAGGCCAAGCGCGAAGAAAAAGCCGCTTTCGAGGCTGCCCGTGAAGCCGAATCGCGCGAACGCAACCTGCACCTCAATAGCAAAATCTTCGACGCCATAAACGCGGCCTTTGACATCGCCGACTTGGAAAACCTCACCAGAGAGGAGGCCCGAGCCCTTCTCCCTACCCTTCGCGGCTACCTGAGCACTGCTACCGAACTCCAGCGTCGCCACAAACAGTCCTCCCTCGACCACCTCCCCGCTTCCAGCGATTGGCCGGTCCTCGACGAAGAATCAAAGAAAATCCTCCACCTCTACAACGCCGATGAAGAGTAAACCAATAAAACATATACTTGACGGTCTCGGAAAAGCCGCGCACCCGCTCAACTTCCCGCCCGAACAACTCGAAAACTTTGTCGCCGCCGGCTACGTCCCCCAACGCAAACAGCTCGAATTCCATGCAGCCGCCCGCCTCTGCGACCGCCCCGACGGCCCATCCCAGATCGGCTTCGGCGGCGCGCGCGGCCCCGGAAAATCCCACGCCTCCTTCGCCCAGCTCGCCCTCGACGACTGCCGCCGCATCCCCGGCCTCAAAGCACTCTACCTCCGCCTCTCCGCCAAACAGGGCCGCGAACAGTCCGACGACCTCCGCCGCGTAGTCTTGAAAAGAGTCCCACACCACTACATCAGAGCCGAAAGCCTCGTCACCTTTCCCAACGAATCCCGCATCGTCATCGGCAAGAAAGTCATGCTACGGCAATCCAGAAAATCCTTTAATCCTGCAAATCCTGATACAGATAGCTACTGCCCAAGAGTCTGAGATGCACCCTTCTGAATCTCGTTTGACAGTTGTCCACCATTCCACTATTCTTCTGTGAAACTAGACTCAGTACCGTATGTAGATTTTGGCAACGGCTTCATTCACGCGCCGTTTTCGGTAGACATCTCCTCTGCCCAATTCACTTCATCTTGTTTGCAGCCCGCATCACAAAAATGCCGCCAGTTGCATTCACAGCCCTCACCATCTCATCCAGCGGCCAGGAGACCAGTTGCGAACTCTTTTCAATTCATAGGCCGCCCGCAAAATCGCGCTGCCGCTATTCGCTGTGAGGAGGCGTAAGAAATGAACGGTTCTCCCATCCGCCTCGGCATCATCGGCCTGGGCCCCGCCAACATGGCATCGACCATGACCATGCTGCTGGACGAGCCCGACCTTCGCTACACCATCACCGCCGCCTGCGCCCGCCGTCCCGACGTCCTTGAACAGGCCGCCCGCCAATTCAACATCCCCTACTGGAGCACCGACTACCGCGACATAGTCAGCCGCGACGACGTCGACGTCGTCTGCGTCTACTCGCCTGACGCTCTTCATGCCGAATCCTGCATCGCCGCACTTGAAAACGGCAAGCACGTAATGTGCACAAAGCCGATGGTCACCGAGTTGGAGCACGCCAGAACGCTGGTCGACCTCGTGCGCCAGACCCGCGCCAAATTCCTCGTCGGCCAGACCATGCGCTTCGACCGCCAGTTCCTCGATGCCAAAAAACGCTACGATGACGGCGACCTCGGCAGTCTGATCGCCCTCGAAAGCTACTACCTGCACGACATGCGCCCAGTCTACGAATTCACACCCTGGCGCCTGCACATGCCGCAGGACTTCATGTTCGGCGGCTGCGTCCACAGCATAGACGTCATTCGCGCTTTCGGAGGCGACATTAAGAGGGTCCACGCCATCGCCAACAAGGGCGGCCTGACCCCCGACTACCCCATCCAGGACAACTTCTTCCTCAACGTCGAGTTTACTTCCGGCGTAATAGGCCGCGTCTCCGGCCTCTACGGAATCGTCCATCCGCCCACGCCGATGATGCACTACGGCGTCTACGGCACAAAGGGCAGCCTGCAAGGCGAATACACCGACAACGAGCCCGGCGAAATTCGCGTCGTGCTGGACGAAAAAATCGAAGAGGGCGTGGAGACGACACCATACGACGCCGAAACCGATCTCAGCGCCTACGGACACGGCGCCACCGTAATCCGCTACATGCGCCACTTCCAGGACTGCCTCGACAACGACAAAGATCCCTCCCCCGGCGTCCTCGACGGCGCCAAATCGGTCGCAGTCGGCGTCGCCGCCTGGGAATCAATCCGCACTGGCAACGCAGTCGACGTGTTCAACGACTTTTGAAATCCGGTGATGTTACCGGCTACACTCTCCGCATCTCCTCACGTTATTTCCAGCGCAACCTGGTGAAGGGGATCGCTCTGACCGACATCAAGGGCTGACTTAGACATAGAACAGAAGAGGGACCCTGGTTCCCTCTCTGCTCCAACATAGTACTGACATCCTCAAGTGAGGTGGTGCGATGGCTAAAGATATCGGAGTAGGCGTAATCGGCCTCGGCATGGGCGCAAACATGCTGTTGGTCAACGGCGATGCAACCTCGCAGATGGAAGTGCGCGCCCTGTGCGACAGCGACACCGCGCGATTGCAACGGCTGGGCGAACAACACGGAGTCTCGCATATCACCGACGATTACCGGGAGCTGATCGCGCGGCCCGATATTGACATGGTCGGCATCTATTCGCCCGACCATTTGCACTTCGAGCACATCGAAGCCGCCGCTACCGCCGGCAAGCATATCATCTGCACAAAGCCAATGGTGGTCTCGCTGGAGCAGGCCAGGCGGGTTGTGCAGCTGGTGCGGGACAACGACATAAAATTCCTGGTCGGGCAGACCAGCCGCTTCGTGCCCCGTTTCATGGCCGCGCATAAGCTGTATAAAGACGGCGACCTTGGGCGGCCGCTGTTCGCGGAGGCCCACTACGTCCACGACATGCGCCCGGTGATGGACCGCACCCCCTGGCGCCACGAGGCCCCGCAGGACTGGCTCTACGGCGGCGCCTGCCATCCAATCGACCTGCTCAGCTGGTTCTTCGGCGATGTCGACGAGGTGTTCGTCTATGCCTCCTGCAGCCACATGGACGACCGCTATCCCGCCGACAAACATGACAATTTCCTGATCAACCTGCGCTTCCGCTCAGGCGTTATCGCCCGTATTTTCGCAGTATACGGCCTGGTCGAGCCGCCCCTGCCAATGCAAGGACTGGGCATCTACGGCGACAAAGGTTCCTTTGTCAACGACCAACTGGTTCTCGACAAAATCGAATGGCAGCCGGAGATGAAGCTGGAATTCAGACGTGAAGCCGGGCATGGAGGTGAGGTATTGCGCTACATGCGCCACTTTGAAGAATGTCTCCACAGCGACACGCGTCCACTAATCGACGAAGTCACCGGCGCAAAGGTCATTGCCACCGCCTCGGCCTGCTGGGATTCGATTCGCACCGGACTGCCTGCGAAGGTCGCAGACGTGACTTAGCGAGACGGAGGAATCCGGCGCGGTTCGGGATTCTTCCGAATTCCTGTCGACCCTGGTGCCATTCGCCATCTTTTTCGTGACCCAGCGCACCTTCTTGCAGGGCATTGTGATAACCGGAATCAAAGGAAAAGCAGCATGAGCGAGGAAAGAAAGAAGGAACAGCTAAAGATGATCTGGCCCGAGCAGTTGCTCGGCTCGCCGCCCGCAGTGCATGTGCCGATTGGCTATACCATGCGCACCTACCGACCCGGCGACGAAGAGGGCTTCTACGATGTCATGGATCTGGCCGGATTCACCCGCTGGAATGAAGAAATTTTGCGACCTTGGCTCGTCCATGTCCTGCCCGAAGGCTGGTTTCTGATCGAGCATCGCGCCAGCAGCATGATAGTCGCCACCGCCATGGCCAACCACCGACCCCAGGACATCCACCCTTTTGGCGGCGAACTGGGCTGGGTCGCCGGACATCCCGATCACACCGGTAAGGGGCTGGGCATGGCTGTGTGCTCCGCCGTTGTGCGCCGCCTGCTCGAAGCCGGCTACAAAAACATCTTCCTGAACACTGACGACTGGCGCCTGCCCGCCTTGAGCATTTACCTGAGGCAGGGGTGGATCCCATTACTCTATATGCCCGACATGGAGGAACGCTGGCGCGACGTCTGCGCCAACCTCAACTGGCCCTTCACGCCCGAGGAGTGGCCTGCGGGCCACAGCTAGCCCGTCCGACCTGTACACTGTGCCATGGAGCAACGGACAAAAGGGTGTTCTTAGTGGCCCTTCGTGAAAAAAGAGGTGGTAACTACACAGCCGCAACTGATTGGCAACCCTGAACGAGGCGAGCAAAGGTGTTCTTTCTCCCCTCACTGCTGTATTTTGGGCGGTCGGGCCTTCGGCCCTCCCTTGTGCAGGGGCT
>MPML01000087.1 GCA_002238445.1 Caldilineaceae bacterium bin5 | reverse complement strand
CCAGTCATCCCTGGAAACACTCAGGCCCTTGGTGACGCAACTGGTGTACAGCCGCCGCCATGCTCGCCAGCCGACACGTTGCGAAGAATGCACCCGGCCGGTGAGAGATGGTTTTGTAGGGGGCGTCGCGGGGCCGCCGCCCCTGCCCAAGGGAGGCCGCTTGCGGCCGACCGCCCAGAATACAACATTGAGGGGAGATAAGAACACTTTTGGCCCCCTCGTTCAGGATTACGAATCAGTTGCGGCTGAGTAGTTACTCTAAGCCTAAGGTTCTCTTAGCCTCATATCAGCTGGGAGGTCCGGAGCCAGCCGGTGACTTCTCCCTCAAAGGGACAGTCTCGCGCGGCCTGATTTGCTGCGGGAAGAGCGCACTGCATACACCCTCTTACTTGCCAGCCATGACGGAAACAGTATAATTCCCCGTGTATGCATATTGCATTTTGACAAGCTGCTTCGAACATTCTGATCGCATAGGAATGTACTGCGGAATCTACCTTGACGGAGCGTCTCAATGAATAAGATTCACCCCTTGATCCGAGTAGGCGGCCCAATTCTGGGCGTCTTGATACTGATTTACGTCATCAACTACGCCGTAGATACATTTCGTGCAGATCTGAAGTCAGTCAGAGATGCGGAGAGGGAAGCCACGCTGGCTGCGTCCGATGCCGCCCAGGAACAAGAAGCTGAAGAAGCTGAAACGCCCGAAGCCCCGACTCAGGCCGAGGCCGAGACCGGAGACGCCCAAGAGGAGGCTCCTTCCGCGAGTGTGTTCTTCCGCCAACCGACCTCAAATGCAATTGTGCCGCCCACTTTCACTGTGAAAATGGGCGCTGCCGGCGTAGAAGTTGAACCCTCGGGCGAGGTCATCGCCGGATCAGGGCATATGCACATCCTTGTCGACACCGAATTCATTCCCGCTGGCGAGGTTATCCACACCGATGAACAGCACCTCCCTTACGGGGATGCTTCGCTCGAGGCAGAGCTGAGTCTTACGCCCGGTGAACACACCCTGCGTCTGCAGTTCGCCGACGGCGCGCATATTGCCCTCGAAGGCGATCAATATCGAGATACTATCGTCGTCTTTGTCGAAACAGACGCTGCCGAGCAATCGGTCGCCTTCTTTGACCCGCTCGATGGTGCAACCGTCTCGTCACCGCTTGAAGTTGTAATGGCGGCGACCGGTCTCGTAGTCGAGCCTTCCGGCGATATTAACGAAGGCGCCGGTCACTTCCATATCCTCGTCGATACCGACTTCATCCCTGCCGGACAGATCATTCCCACCGACGAGCAACATCTCCATTACGGCAAGGGCCAAACCGCGATTTCGCTCGAACTTGAACCTGGCGAACACACGCTGCGCCTGCAGTTCGCCGACGGCGCCCACACCGCATTGGATGGCGACCAATACCGCGACACCATCACCGTCGTCGTCCAAGCCCCGCCGGTAGCCCCTTCGGTCGGCTTTGAGCATCCAGCCGACGGCGCCACCGTAGGATCGCCTTTCGTAGTATCAATGGCGGCCACCGGACTCGTAGTCGAGCCCTCCGGTGAAATAAACGAAGGCGCAGGACATTTCCATATCCTCGTCGATACCGACTTCATCCCTGCCGGACAGGTTATTCCTACAGACGAGCAGCATCTTCACTACGGCAAAGGACAAACCGCGATCGCGCTCGAACTTGAACCGGGAGAGCACACGCTGCGCTTGCAGTTCGCCGACGGCGCCCACATTGCTCTCGAAGGCGACCAATACCGCGATACCATTACGGTGGTCGTAGACGCCGACATCGTCTCCCCGACGGTCAGCTTTGATAGACCTGCCGATGGCGCAACTGTTGGCTCACCTTTTGTGGTTGAAATGGCGGCCACCGGTCTCGTTATCGAGCCCTCTGGCGAGATAAACGAAGGGGCAGGACACTTCCACATACTCGTCGATACCGACTTCATCCCCGCGGGAGAAGTCATTCCCACCGACGACCAGCATCTCCATTACGGCAAGGGCCAGACTGCGATCGCGCTCGAACTTGAACCTGGCGAACACACGCTGCGCTTGCAGTTCGCCGACGGCGCCCACATTGCATTGGAAGGCGACCAGTACCGCGACACCATCACCGTCGTCGTCGATGCTGATATCGTTTCCCCTGCCGTGGGCTTTGCGCTGCCTGCCGACGGCGCAACCGTCTCTACACCCTTCGAGGTAGTGATGGCAGCCACCGGTCTTGTAGTCGAGCCTTCCGGCGAGATAAACGATGGCGCCGGCCACTTCCATATCCTCGTCGACACCGACTTCATTCCGGCCGGCCAGGTCATCCCCACTGACGAGCAGCATCTCCACTACGGCAAGGGCCAGACAGAGATCGCGCTCGAACTTGAACCGGGTGAGCACACCCTGCGCCTGCAGTTCGCCGACGGCGCCCACATTGCCCTCGAAGGGGAACAGTACCGCGACACCATCACCGTCGTCGTCGAAGACAGCGCGGTCTCCCCGTCAGTCGGCTTTGAACAGCCCGCCGACGGCGCAACCGTTTCCACCACATTCAAGGTTGAAATGGCGGCCACCGGTCTCGTAGTCGAGCCATCCGGCGAAATAAACGAAGGCGCCGGCCACTTCCATATCCTCGTCAATACCGACTTCATCCCGGCCGGCCAGGTTACCCCTACCGACGAACAGCATCTCCACTACGGCAAGGGCCAGACAGCGGTCTACCTTGAACTTGAACCAGGCGAGCACACGCTGCACCTGCAATTTGCCGATGGCGCCCACATTGCATTGGATGGCGACCAGTACCGCGACACTATCACAGTCGTCGTTGAAGATGGTCCCATAACGCCGTCGGTTGGCTTTGAGCTGCCCGGTGACGGCGCAACCGTTTCGTCACCGTTTGACGTCATGATGACTGCCGCTGGCCTCGTTGTCGAACCCTCTGGCGAGATTAACGAAGGGGCAGGACACTTCCACATTCTGGTCGATACCGACTTCATCCCGGCCGGCGAGGTCATTCCCACCGACGAACAGCATCTCCACTACGGCCAGGGCCAGACGGAGATCGCGCTCGAACTTGAACCAGGCGAGCACACGCTGCGCCTGCAGTTCGCCGACGGCGCCCACATTGCGCTTGAAGGCGAACAGTATCGCGACACCATCACAGTCGTCGTCGAAGCCGGAACAGTATCTCCGTCGGTTGGCTTTGAGCTGCCCGCCGACGGCGCAACCGTTTCGTCACCGTTTGACGTAGTGATGGCCGCCACAGGTCTCGTGGTCGAGCCATCCGGCGACATCAACGAAGGCGCCGGACACTTTCATATCCTTGTCGATACCGACTTCATCCCGGCCGGCCAGGTGATCCCCACCGACGAGCAGCATCTCCATTACGGCCAGGGCCAGACTGAGATCTCGCTTGAGCTTGAACCAGGTGAATACACCCTGCGGCTGCAGTTCGCGGACGGGGCGCACATAGCCCTCGATGGCGACGAATACCGTGATCAGATTGATATAGTCGTCAACGGCGAGAGCCAGGCCAGCGCGGGCGAGGATTCCTCTTCTCAACAGCTGTCACAGGAAACAATAGACCTTGCAATCGCGGCCATGACGACTACCGGGTGCAACAGCTGCCATATCACAACCGGGTTGCCCGAGGTTGACGCCGCCATGCTCGGTCCGGACCAAACAAACTTGGGCGCCATCGCGGCAACCCGCCGCGAAGGCTACACAGGCGAAGAGTACCTACGCGAGTCGATCCTCGAACCAAGTGTTTTCCTTGTTGAGGAGTGTCCTTTGGGTCAGTGCCTCCAGGTAATGCCCGAAAACTATGGCGAACTGCTAAGTGAAGAAGAAATCGACGCAATCGTCGCCTACCTTCTCTCCCTAACAACTGAAGAGTAGCCGCAAACGTTCCAGACCCTTAGCATAAAAAAAACCCCTGACTTGAACATTCAAGTCAGGGGCTCGAAAAAACTTAGAATTAGTGCTTGGCCGTTCTGTCAAACTCCTAAAGAACTGACTATCTTCGCCTTAGTCAGGCTACGCTAGTTTGCCGATGGGCGTTCAGTCTTGGAATCCAACTGCCTGCCCGGGCTTTAGCCGGCGATTACCAGGAGAAGCACCCAAAGAAAGCTGATTGAACTGATAACGCTCAAGGCCATTGCAAGGAAGAACTTCTGGCTGTACTTCTGCCTGAGGCGCCTGACCGGCTGCCACTTGACCGGCAACATCAGCCTGGACTTCACTGGCACCAGCGACCCCGACCGGGACCGACGCTTACTGGGTGTGTATCGTGGAACAGCTGCCTGGAAAGTCATTGCTGCTCTCCTCATTCTCTGGTGGCCCACCAAATCCGTCTATCTACGAGCTATTGTACATCATTTTGAGCCACTTGTCCATACCCCAATATGCTAACATAGCCGCGAAATCCACGCAAATTGGAAACATACGCGCTAATCATAGAGGCGTAACAGCTGGTTAGCAACGAGATTCCCCTGTTTTGGCCCTTTCTTACCACTGTGGACCAGTAAATGGCTTCCACCGCCTACCACTGCTACACGGCGCGCCTGCCTCGTCGCAACTCTACTATGGCCAAAGGTCACTCACAGCGGCCACGTGTCCTCCTCTTCCAGCATATCGTCCTTTTCTTCGTCCTCAAGGTCCGGGTCGCCGTCATCCAGGGAGTAAAGACTCTCGTCCATTTCCTCCTCGAATATCGACTCTTCATCCAGCCATTCCAGCTCCATTTCCCCGTTGTCGTTCGCTTCCCCTGCGCCTGATGCGTCGTCAGGAAGTTCCATTTCGTCAAATGTCATGCACGAAAGCGTTTTCAAATCCAATTCAATCTCATCAGCGTCGCACCAGCCATTTACCCAGAAACTACAGCGCTTCTGCGGGCACCGCACCCGGCTCATCAGGAGTCCTCCCATTCAGCGGGGTCTTGGGCGAAGCATGGCGGACCCTGCCCAAATGCCAACGCCCTCACTCAAATTTCTATAGATTCGAGTATAGCAGATTATTACGCCCCGTCAACCGTTTTTGGTGATTTTCCACCTTATTTGATCTGATTTGACTGCTCTGAGATACAATCTGTCAGCGCAACCATCGGGCGTTGTAGTTTCGTCGCCATAAAATATGAATCCCGACTGCATTCCAATACTGCATCCTCCTGCCCATCTGCAGACTTTGCCAATCTGGGAGTCATTGAAACGGCCTCCTCTCTCGTCATAGGGGTCAAGGAACTTGAATCCCCAATGCGAGGTCAGTAACTCAGTTTCAGACAGTTACTCTTGATGTAAGGTCAATCTAGCCCGCCACGCTGGCCCTCCCGTTTTCACGATGTGAGATCACTACTCGGCCGCAGATGATTCATAACCCCAATACAGGCCGACGCAAGTGTTCCCTCTATCTCCGCTTCTGGACAGTCAGGCCTTCGGCGCTCCCTTGTGCGGAAGGCACCCCCTGCAATGCCCCCCAAATCCACACCTTACCAGCCTTATGTAGTCATACCAGCAGTGCGCCTCTACCAACCAGAAGGCCTCCAGCCTTCAACCTATCAGATAGAATAGTTGGCGGCGTCCATGATGGGCTGGTAAAGACAAACTTTCTGACTTAGCAGCTACCATTTGAGTCCCAGTCATTTACGGGTATTGCAGTCTCGGTTTGACACTTGGCAGGTATTCCCCTCAAATTAGTGCTGAAACCTGAGTCACAGACCAAGAACCTTTCCTCCTTGGCCTACGTAGTGAGATATAGTGAGTTGAATCGAGGCCAGAAACCGCAAGCAGACTTTAGATCTTAGGGAATAGGTGTTATAAATGAGTATTTTTGGAAATGTCATTTGGCTGATATTCGGAGGGCTGATTGCCGCCTTGGGGTACATCTTAGGCGGTCTGTTGCTCTGCCTTACCGTAATCGGCATACCCTTCGGCATGCAATCGATGAAAATTGGCTTTGCCACCCTTGCCCCCTTCGGCAAAGAGGTAGTTGAAATGAAGGAGGCAAACAGCACTCTCAGGATTCTCTTCAACCTGGTGTGGCTGATACTGTTCGGCTGGGAGATTGCCCTGGCCCATCTCTTGTCGGCACTGATTCTTACTATCACTGTACTTGGCATCCCCTTCGCCAAACAGCATTTCAAACTAATTCCCCTCTCACTGTTTCCCTTCGGACGGTCTCTGATTTAGGCCCCTGAAACAGAGTCGCCGCGCGGCCATTCAGTTGAGAACAGATTCCATTCCCCAGGTTTTCAGCCAGGTGGAAGGCGTTGGGCCGTCTCCTGCGTGACTCCCGAAACGTCCTAGGCTGACCACCTGCGAACCACCCTGACATTCTTCCTCGCCATTTGTGGTTCAAGGGCTTTCCCTCTCATCCGGTCGTGTCGACCCGGCTACTTTCTGCCTCCAACAGTGTCCCCACTGGCGGCTAGATCGGGTCCGCTGTACTCGCCGATCTTGAATCCCATATGCGCAATCCCCATAGCACAGATTTCACTTCACTCCACTCACCCAGGTAGGAGGGGACCAACCACACCGTTGGCCAAAGTTAGGGAAGCCTGCCTAACTGTGGCAGAATTGTCCAGAAACATACTCTAATTTTGGACGTAGAACGCATTGAAATCAGACCTTTCAGGAACGTTGAATCTGTTCACACCCATGCCTTTTTCTTCTGTTGATTGCCTCAGACCGTTTGAACTCTCCCGCCGGCACACGAGCATCCAGGCCCCCTGCCAGTGCGTGCTCCGGACATCGGCCGGCCTCGCTCGAAACTGGATGAAGTTGTGTTCGACTACCGGCCAGTTGCGTAGAAATACCGCTTTCGACGGGGCGAACATAGCCAGGGATCTCCCCTTGAAAGCCAAGTTCTCCAGTGCGTCCGCTTCGACCCAGTTTCTGGCTGGGCATGAAGTTCGTCTCGTGAATCCTGTATCGAGCGCCAGTATGGCAATCCTCCAGCGAGCCCACTGAAGCGGCCATGTTAGCAGCATCCATCTCTCTCATACTCATTAGTGGGATAGTCCTCTACCTGATCCGCCCTGAAAGGGTCGCTTGGGCTGGCTGGTTAGCTGCTTTGCCTCCCCTGGCAGTCACAGTTTGGCAGGTCTCCGCGGCATCGTCCGGGACGCTAACGGGCGAACTGTACGATGCATTTCACGCCGAGCAATACCAGTGGATTGAGGCCCTGGGCCTGGCTCTCCATTTTCGATTGGACGGCCTCTCTTTGCTGTTTGGCGTAATCATTTCAGGAGTAGGCGCCGCAGTCGCCCTCTACACGCACTACTATCTCGAAAACGATGAACGCCAGGGATACTTTTACCTTGCACTCTTCGCTTTCATGGCCTCCATGCTGGGTTTGGTCTGGGCCGACAATCTGCTGACGCTTTTCGTATTCTGGGAAGGGACGAGCGTCACAAGCTATCTGCTCATCGGCTATACCCACCGTTCTGCTATCGTCCGCGGCGGCGCCCGCAATGCCTTCATTGTCACGGCGGCAGGCGGCCTCGCCCTGCTGGCTGGCCTGATCCTCTTGGGACAGGAAAGCGGTAGCTACACGATCAGTGAGATCGTCACTCGCCCCGGCTTGACCGAGCTTGAACTGTATCCCGCCATCCTGGTCCTGATTCTCCTGGGCGCGTTTACCAAGTCGGCCCAATTCCCATTTCACTGGTGGTTACCGGGAGCAATGGCCGCCCCTACGCCGGCAAGCGCCTACCTGCATTCAGCCACCATGGTGAAGGCTGGTATCTATCTGCTGGCCCGCCTTCACCCAGCCCTTAGCGAGCATCCAATGTGGCTATGGTCGCTCCTGATTTTCGGGGGCATCACCATGCTGATTGGCGCGATAACAGCCGTCCGATACTGGGACATGAAGGCGCTGTTGGCCTATGCAACCGTCAGCCAGCTGGGTGTCCTCACCACACTACTGGCCTTCCGCAGCGAGGCCGCG
Organism: Caldilineaceae bacterium bin5; assembly: GCA_002238445.1. Lineage (GTDB taxonomy): Bacteria > Chloroflexota > Anaerolineae > Caldilineales > Caldilineaceae > Bin5. The sequence continues at coordinate 10,399 of MPML01000087.1, read as the reverse complement.
CTGCTGGCCGTCGTAGTTGGAATCCTGGCCCACGCGCTCTACAAAGGGCCCCTTTTTCTGGTGGCAGGCATCGTCGACCACGCCACCGGTTCCCGAGACTTGAGAAAACTTGCCGGCTTGAGACATTCTCTGCCGGCAACCTCCGCCGTGGCGATTATTGCAGCCCTTTCCATGGCCGGACTTCCGCCGCTCTTTGGTTTTGTGGCAAAAGAAGCCCTGCTAGAGACCTTCTTCGAGTCGGCTGAACACGGAGCCGTGGCTGGCTGGATCGCATTTGGTGCAGCTGCCATCGCGGGGGCCTTTTTTGTCACCTTTAGTTTGACCCTGCTTTGGGAGGCTTTTTGGCGACCGGGCTCGAAAGATGCAACCGTTTCTACGTCTTCGGAAGGTGCAGGTCCCGTTGGTCCGACGCCAATCCATCACGCCCCGGCCGCTCCGTTTGTGGCCGCGCCGCTCATCCTTGTAGCATGTGGCACGGTTGCGCCGTTTGCCTTGCAACCTCTTTCCTTCTTTTTCGAGGCGGCAGCCTCATCCATTTACGGGGAAACCGTTCACAAGCACGCCGCGCTCTGGCACGGTTTCACCCCTGTCCTCTTGACCAGTCTGCTCGCAATTGCCGCAGGTGCCTGGCTATTCCTCAACAGGTCACTTCTCCGCCGGTCTCTTGCCCGGTTGCCCGAACGACTGCGCGGCGTCGTAATCTTCCAAGGCGTCCTCGACGGAATGTATGCGTTGGCCCAGGTCACTGCCCGATTCTCCCAGGGCTACACTCTGGCTTCGCAGTCGGCGATCGTGTTGCTGGCGGCCTTCCTGCCGGTGGTAGTTGCCTTGCGCCAGATTCAGCTCAACGACCTGATACCAACGGCAGACGTCCTCCCAGGGGCACCGGAAACGATTCTGATTCTTATGACGGTCGTATCCGCATACGTCACCATCCGAGTGCGAACCAGACTGGGGGCGATCGTTAGCTTAGGTGTTGTTGGTGTCTCGGTCACTTTGTTCTATGTCTTTTTCAGCGCGCCGGATCTTGCTCTTACCCAGCTGCTCATCGAGGTACTGACAGTCGTACTTCTCGTTCTTGTATTCACGAAACTCCCCCCTGATACGCGTCCGCCGCTGCAAAGGCTGAAGCAAACTCGAAATGTATTGGTGGCTTTGGCTGCCGGCGCCTTCGGTTTTTTCCTAGTCCTGTTTAACAGAAGCGGCGCATTTCAGGCAGCCCAGTCAATCAGCGGTTACTTTCTCAATAATTCAGTCCCTAGCGGCCACGGCGCCAATGTCGTAAACGTCATTCTGGTCGACTTCCGCGGCTTCGATACAATGGGCGAGATTACTGTTTTGGCCCTGGCTGCTCTGGGCGGCTACGCTCTCCTGAACGCTCCCAGGGTCAATTTGCCGTCGGCGAGGTCCGCACGACCAGAGTCGAATTTCGCAACCGAAAGGGATAGGACAATTTCGGAGACCGAGTCTGATACAACAGAAAGCGAACCTACAAAGGAAACAGAGTAAGGCCTTCTTTGAAGCCAAGGCTTTTCCCGCGATTTGCCGAATGACGAGGTACATACTTTGCCTGAATCCAGGCGACTTGCAACAGGCAACAAGCTGTTAAGAACTGGTCACATTTGGAAGCACACACTTATTCTTTGTCAAGCCGTTTTCATGTAGACACAACATTGCAGAAATGCCCGAACTATATCTTCGACTTCTTAACCGCATCCTGACACCTGTCCTTCTTCTGCTGGCCATATACCTCTTGCTGCGGGGACACAACCTGCCCGGTGGCGGATTCATCGCCGGTCTGATGGCGGCCGCCGCCTTTCAGCTGCAGATCCTGAGCCGCGGCCATGACAGGGTTCGCAGCGCCATCGGTCCCTACCTGAACAGCGGCATAGGTCTCGGTCTCGCCGTCGCCATCTGCGCTGGTGTAGTTGGGCTCTTCGAAGGGACATTCTTCAAAGGATTGTGGTTCAAACTGAACCTGCCTCTGCTTGGTTATCTCGAACTCGGTACGCCGGTAATCTTTGATCTGGGAGTATTCCTCGTCGTTGTGAGCGTGGCCACCTCTTTTCTGCTCGGTCTGAGCCGTGTTTCCGAGAGCGCTGTGATCATTGGCGAGGGTTCAGTATCGCCGGATCTGACCGATGACCCTGCGTTCGACCCAATGGAAACTGCAGGGGAAACAAGTCGAGAGGTTGAGTCATGATCTCTTTACTCCTGGCCTTCGCTGTCGGCAGCCTCTTTGCCTGCGGCGCCTATATGATCATGCGGCGCGGACAAATCAAGTTAATCCTCGGTTTGGGGTTGCTGAGCCATGGCGTCAACCTACTTCTTTTCGGTTCCGGCCGGCTCGCAGAGGGCCGGCCCCCCATCTTTCTCGACAAGGACAGCTACGCCGAAACCATTGCCTGGTCACTGCCCGCAGACCCGTTGCCTCAGGCCTTGATCCTGACAGCGATCGTCATCAGTTTCGGCATTACAGCCTTCGTCATCGTGCTGGTGAACCGGCGCCATACCATCACCGCAACAGACTATGTGCACGGCGAGTTTGTCCCGCTCCTGAAGGAAGGAGATCCTTTCGATTTCTCCGAACCATCGGAAATAGACCAGTATGACTGGCTAGCCTACGAGGTGGATGAGGTCTACGACAGTGACGAACCACTGTCCGGCATGCCGCCCCGCCCGCCGTCTGAACACGACGAATCAGCCGCCATGGAAGAGGACAACTACCAATGGCCGTAAGCGCCAATTTGCTGGCCGCGCCCGTCGCCGCGCCTCTCCTGATAGCCGCTCTCATCCTGTTACTGGCCCGCTGGGGCGGAAGAAGGCTAATCCGGCATCAGATCGCCCTGACTGCGCTGGCCCTGTGTTTCAACTTTGCTGTCGCCCTGCTTATCTTCCAGGCTACTGCCGGGCAGGGGGAACGACTTGTTCTGCAGATGGGGGCATGGTCCGCTCCCTACGGTATCACCGTTTACGGTGACGGGCTGTCGGCGACTCTCCTGCTTCTGACGGCGCTGGTCGCCTTGGCAGTCTATCCATTTGCCGTCGCCACAATCGATTACCACAGGGCGCGAATGGGGTTCCATCCCCTCTATCTCTTCCTTCTCATGGGTGTCAACGGCGCTTTCCTGTCCGGAGACCTCTTCAATCTCTACGTATTCTTTGAAGTACTCCTGATGGCCAGCTTTGTACTGCTGACAATAGGCGCGCAGCCGGCCCAGACCAACAGCGGCATCCGCTATGTAGTTCTCAATCTACTGGCGTCAACCGTGTTCCTGGTGGCGGCCGGAATCGCCTACGGCACGCTCGGCACTCTCAACATGGCCCAGATTGCCGAAAGGCTGCCGTTGGCTTCTCCGGCAGTACGCACGTTGTTCGCCGGCCTGCTCTTGGTTGGCTTCGGCAGCAAGGCAGCCATTTTCCCACTGTTTTTCTGGCTGCCGGCCAGCTACCACACGCCTCCTCCGGCAGTGACAGCCCTGTTTGGCGGGTTATTGACCAAAGTAGGCGTCTACACACTTTTCCGCAGCTTTACCCTTTTCTTTCCTGAACTGCTGATCAGCTGGCAGCCAACCCTGCTTACCATTGCCGGCGCAACGATGCTGGTTGGCGCGCTCGGCGCTTTAGCCCAGCCGGGAATCCGCCGCGTGCTCAGCTTTCATATCATCAGCCACGTGGGATTCATGCTGATGGGACTGGCCGTCGCCCTCAGCGGAAACAAGCTGGCCATCGGATTCGGGCTTGGCGCAGCCGTCCTCTATCTCTGCCACCACATGATCATCAAGACTGCGCTCATCATGGCGGGTGGAGCAGTCGAACTGCATATGGGTAGCGACCGGCTTGCCTCCATCGGTGGGCTTGTCACACGACATCCCTTTCTGGCATTTCTCTTCTTCATGGCCGCGATTTCTCTTGCCGGCGTCCCGCCTTTCAGCGGCTTCGTGAGCAAACTCAGTCTACTGCAGATCACGCTCGATACGCGCCACTGGCTGGTTTCTGGTGTAAGCATATTCGCCAGCCTGTTGACTATGTTGAACATGATGCGGCTCTGGCGCGAGTCCTTTTGGGGAGACTACAAGCGTCCCAGCCGCGTACCGACCCGCATTTTGCAAAGCAGTCTTCGTCAACGGCTGATGCTGACGCCGATCGCAGTACTTGTCCTACTTAGTCTGGGCCTTGGAATTCTGGGTGGGCCGGCTTTCCGGCTGTCAATGCGAGTGGCGCAACAGGCACTCGATCGTCAGGCTTACATCGATGCCGTATCGCCGGCAGCAACGTTCTCAACAAAGCCTCCCAGTCATTTCGTCCCTACAACCGCAACTGTTCCGACGTTCTTAACCGAAAATGCAGCCGATCTGGCGAGAAGTCCTTTCGTGCCGTCGCCTTGACATTTAGAGCGGCGGTTCCTAAGGCCCATTCTAGCTAAACGCGACCGAAGGGCCTGCTTGACAGGAAGTAAAGTCATCCAATGCAGCGACTCCTTGTGCTGAATCTGTTCATATCAATGCTGTGGCCGATCCTCAACAACGAACTCACGTTGCGATCGCTTCTGATCGGTTTCGTCCTTGGCTTCATACTGTTATCGCTCGTGCAGCGAAGGTATGGCAACTATACCTTTCGCGCAGCCTGGTTCGCAGCTTACGTACTCTACGCCATTCTGAAAAGCAATCTGCAACTGGCCGGCAAAGTGCTTGCCAAAACCTTGGGTATACAGACCCCGGTGCGACCAGGTATCGTCGCCGTTCCACTTACCCTGACCAATCCATTTGACATCACTGTTTTGGCCACCGTTATCACCCTGACGCCGGGCACATTGAGCGTTGACCTCGGGGAAGATGTATCGGGACAGCTCCAGCCGTACAGCCAACCCGAGGAGGACGCTATCGGTCTTAAGGCCGACTACGAGGAGCCATGGGCAAAGTCGCAGGTGCACTATTCGCCATTGCCTGAGCAAAGCAATGAGCCTCGACACAGAGGTGAAGCGGCCCTGCTTGTCCACGTCATTGATGTCTCTGACCCAGCGGCATTTCGGGAAGAAATCAAGAGTAGCTTCGAGAACCCGCTCCTGGAGCTTCGCCGCCTGATCGTAGAAATGGATGCTGCCGATTCCTAGTGCAGGAGAACAAAGTTGAGCAACGAACTTTTTGAACTGAGCTTGGGCGTCCTGATGACACTCGTGACGTTTTCGCTGTTGCTATGCTTCGGCAGGCTCCTGCGCGGACCAAACCTTCCCAATCGAACCGTGGCTTTCGACCTGATATCGATTCACGCCGTCGGGATTTTTGTCCTGTTCGCAGTGAACAGTCACTCTTATGTCCTCTTGGAAGGCGCCATCATAACCGCCGTGCTGGGCTTCCTGGGTACCATGATGTTCGCCCGCGCCCTGGAACGCTTCCCCCATGCCCGGTGGTTGGAACGCCAGCCCAGCGAAGACGAATAGATGCATTCAGTTCAGCAACCCGGTGAGTCTCAACCATGGACCCTTTGACAAGAAACCTGATCGTAGTCATCCTTGCCTCCGTCGGTACCCTCTTCCTGCTCGTCAGTGCATTGGGCATCCTGCGGCTTCCGGACGTACTGACACGAATGCACGCCGCCGGCATCGCCGCGACCCTCGGCATCACCTGCCTGCTGCTCGCCACCGGCATTCATTTCCTTGCCGACGGGCAAATGTTTCGCATGATCGCTCTTATCATCCTCTTCTTTGTGACCGCCCCCATTGCTACCACCACCATGGCCCGGGCAGCATATCGCACCAGCCCTTCCGACCAGTTTGTGCTTGCACACGACGATCTTGCCGCGCTTTCAGCCGCCGCCGGATCTAAAGACCTGGAAAACCCAGCATCCAAAGACGAACCGCCCGCGTAGGAAGGGCACGACAATGGCCAACTCGAATTTGCAAGATATGCAAAGCGGCACAAACCCTCAGCCGCCTGAATCTCCGCGGCAACTGATCCTGGCAGTCGATCTGGGCAGCTCCTCGGTGCGAGCCTCCGCATATCAGACCAACGGATTGAGGCTTGAAGGTACGACCGAGTTTCACCCCACCGAACAGTCCAACGACGGCACCTTCGATCCGCAGATCCTTGCGCCTCTGACCGAAGACGTCATAACCGGCTGCCTGAAACGCGTGCGAAGTTTGGGTGGCGACTTCCAATTCATTGCCTCCGCTTGGACGAGCTTCGCCATGAGTTGGCTCGGCCTGGACGCCGCCGGCAACCCGGTTACACCCGTCTACACCTATGCTGACGCCCGCAGCGGGCCCTATGCCGACATGCTTCGTAGCGAGCTCGCCCGCCAAGACGGCCTCCAGGACACATGGCAGCGCACTGGAACACCGGTCCACACCGCGTACGCACCCGCACAACTGCTCCGCCTTGCCGCCGAAGAACCTGCCTTGATGACGAGCGTCGCAGGCTGGCGGACCCTGGCCTCCTACCTGTTTTCGCGCTGGCGGGGCCTGGCCTCGGCGCCCATCAGCAATAGCGAGGTCGGCTGGACCGGCCTGCTCAATCGTAATTCCATAGATTGGGATGAGCAGCTGATCCAACGAATCGGCATCGCTTCAGATCAGTTACCAGCTGTTCTTGACTACACGAATTCAGCCGTTGGTTTGACCGAACCCTGGGCCTCTCTCTGGCCGGAGCTTGTACATACGCCGTTTTTCCTGGCAGTGGGAGATGGCGTCGGCGCCAATCTCGGCAGCGGCTGCACCGACAACCGCCGCATCGCGTTGACGATTGGCACGACCGGCGCAATGCGAGTAGTCATCCCAGCGAGTAGTGCTTCAGACGGGTCTGGCCGCACAGAGCCTTCCCTGCAGCAGACTCCCGCCGGCCTGTGGAGCTACCCAATAGACAGCCATCGTTGGTTGGTCGGAGGATCGTTGACCGATGGAGGGTCCCTCTATTCCTGGCTGCGCGATACCCTGGCAAGTCAGGATGGCGAGACACTGCTCGCCGCGGCCGCCGAACTGACGCCTGACGCACACGGGCTGACTATTCTCCCCTTCCTGCGCGGCGAACGCGCCCCGGGTTGGGCAACCGAGGCCGCGCTCACCATCAGTGGCATGTCCCCTGCCACCACACCGGCACATATCGTCCGCGCCTCCTTCGAGGCTGTCGCTCTGCGTTTCCGCCTCATCTTCGACCGGCTCCAACCCCTACTGGCTCCAAACAGCGAGATCGTCGCCAGCGGCGGCGCGCTTCAGGACAACGTTCTGTGGCGGCAAATTCTGGCCGATGTCCTGCAGACACCGGTTCATCTCGTCAATGTCGATGAAGCAACCAGCCGCGGCGCGGCCATTCTTGCCTTGCAAGCGCTGAATCTACCGTTGCCGCCCGACCCCCCCACAGTTCACACCTCCATGCCCGACAAAGACGCAGGCGCGTTCTACGCGCAAGCATTGCGCCGCCAGCAAGATCTCTATGACCGGGTTATTGGTCTTTCGTGAGAGATTTGAAGCTAGTCTGTCGGGGATGAAATTCGTAATGGGGGACTGACCTGAAGCGCTGCGACGGGGAGGATGATCGCGACCACGTCGCGCTTCTCATCCGGCTATCAGATTCAGAGAGCCTCCACTCAGTCTCCCGCTGCCTTGGTAGCCACACCCAAAGTGACTGCGGCAGCGCTCTTGCGCCAAATGTATAGCGCAGCCAGCGCTAACACCACGTAAACCACTGTGTTGAGGGCGAACACACCTGGCATTCCAATCAGAGGAAATACCGCTGCACCCAGTATTGGAGCCAGCAGTCGGCCCCCCGAGGTGACACTGTTATTCAGTCCGAATGTTGTACCATGCGCACCGTGAGGAGTACGCAGGTTGAGCAGCGCACTTGTGGCAGGCATGATCGCCCCTGCGCTGATCCCGACCAGGGCCTGTAGAACTAACAGCTGCCACGCTTCCGTCACAAAGATCTGGGCCATGTAAACCAGCACCGCGCTGAGAGCACCGGCCGTCAACACCTTCTCATGGCCGAGTCTGTCACCAATCTTTCCCAGATAAACCGCACCTACGGAGCCAATTGCAGCCTTGGCTCCCATACTCAGCCCGGTGATTGCAACCGCGCCCCTGCTCGTTGCTAGCAAGTCAACGAAGAAGAATGCCATTAGAGGCATCGTCACGGAGCGCCCTAAACTCTGCAGAAAAGTCGCAAAATAGAGCGACCCCATATCCGGCGCCCGCAAAAGCTTTTTGTAGCCCTCCCAGAATTTGACTCGCTCCTTCGGAGGCGGCGGCTTAAAGTCCTCCCGCACGAAGACAATTACCGCAACCGCAGCTAGAGTTAGTGCCGCCCCGGTTACCCAGAAACTGGCGCGGTACCCCAGCGCTTCGCTTACAAGCCCGCCAATCAGGGGCCCAACAGCAACACCCACCCAAATCCCTGTCTGAATCAAGCCAAGCGACTCGCCCGACTTTTCCTTTGGGACAGTTGCCGCAACGAGCGCACTGGTGGCCGAGACAACCCCAGTGAAAAGTCCTTGCACTACCCGAATCAGGACCAACTGCTCTGCGCTCTGGGCATAACCCATCATCACTATCATCACCGCACCGCCCAAAGTGGCACGCACGAGCATCGGTTTTCGGCCATAGCGGTCGGCGACCGCGCCCCAAATCGGTGACGACAGCATCATCGTGACGGCCTGCGACGAAAAGACCATGCCCGACCAGAAGGCGACGGACCCTCTCGTGGAAACGCCTAGCTCCTCCACATAGAGGGGCAGAAACGGAAAGACCAGGCTGAAGCCAGCTACCGACAAAACCTGTATTGCGAACAGCAAATAAAGATTGCGCCGCCATTCGGCCATTTTCAATCTCGACGCCTGTCAAAGACGGACTATAGATCTACTGCTACTAAATCGCTTTTGTAAACCGCTAAAGTGGAATGAACACGATGCTACCACATTTCGTCTGTTCGGACAAACTGCATATTCGAATCAGGTTTTCCCCTGAACCTTCGACTGCGCCGGTACTCTCTCAGAAAGCCTGTGGAAACAGGTAGGCGATCATTCCCAGGGTAATGTTATAGGAGGCGTGTGCAATGACACACGTTGATGTGTTGAAACGCATCCGCAACAGACCAAGGATCAGTCCCACGATGAACACAGCCAGCGTCGACAAGGTGATGCCGTATTGACTGTGCACAACCGCAAACAGAAGGCTGGTAAACAGTAGACCGAAGCGTGGTTGCAGTGCCCCGCGAAAAAGAGTCTCTTCGCCAATTCCGGCAGCCAGACCCAGAGTGAGAATACCCGGAATCGACCCAAGCAGCGGCCCGATGAGAGATTCCGATAGCCGCTCAACGTCCTCGTTCAACCCCCAACCGACTGCCTGTGCTACGATTTCCAAGACGATGATGACGCCGACGGAAAGCAGCCCGGTCCCGATGCCAACTGCGATCGCGGCTGGGCTCGGTACGACCAGCCCAAGCCGTTCAAGCGCTTGGCCCCACTTGCGACGCGTCAGCCAGCCAATGCCAACCATCGCCCAGACTGCAAACAGGATCTGCTGCACCCAGAGTGAAAACAGTAGTGACCCGATGCTTGGTTCCGAAGCCTCTGACAGGTCCGCCAGGGTCTCCAGTCCGATGGCGAGAGTGAATGTCAGGTTTATCACGACCAACATGACGAACGAAACAGCGATCGCATGAACGCTGCTGCGAAAGTCTATCCGTATGAGTCTTGCCAGCTGCTTGCGAACCGCAGGAAGCAGGAAGAGCGGCGCAGCCGCCGCCGGCGCCCACAGGCCCAGGCCCAATACATCCAGTCTGTCCAAAACAGGCAGGATCCCTTCGGTCGCCTCGGTTCCACCGCCTGACAGCAGATCGAGAAAGTTCTGCTGCAGATTGTCGTTTGTCTCCATGAGAATGGCAATGACGTGCAATGTTGCGCCGACCATCGCCATTATTCCGAAAATGACCAGATGAAATGCATAAGTCAGTCCGGCTATCGTCTTTGCTGTGCCTCCTTCCAACCTATGTTTGTCTGCTAGGTTTGCCAAAAGGACAACAAGGAACAGTGGCGCGAACAGCAGGACAGTAAGAATACTCTCGCCCATATCAGAATTCACTCCTTCTCACAGTACGGTCACCAGTGCGCGAAATTTGAGGCCTGGACTGGTCCTTACATGAGACCTGATTCGATTCAATTGACACGTAAGGTTATAAGCTAAGCGGCTTCTTATCAAGTCTCTAGAATATGCGACTCCCTATGACCTGACCGTTTCAGACGCCTACACAGTCTTTTTTCGTAACTACTAAGCCACAGTTCTTGACCAGCCAGTCGTCCTTGGAACTGTTCAGGCTCTTGGTGACGCAACTGGTGTACAGCCGCCGCCATGCTCGCCAGCCGACAGGTTGCGAAGAATGCACACGGTCGGTGAGGGATGGTTTTGGAGGGG
>MPML01000014.1 GCA_002238445.1 Caldilineaceae bacterium bin5 | reverse complement strand
GCGCCCCCGCAACGCCCCCTACAAAACCATCTCTCACCGACCGTGTGCATTCTTCGCAACGTGTCGGCTGGCGAGCATGGCGGCGGCTGTACACCAGTTGCGTCACCAAGGGCCTGAGTGTTTCCAGGGATGACTGGCTGGTCAACCACTGTGGCTTAGTAGTTACGGCTTAGAAAGCAATTGCCTCCGCAGGCTCAACTTCCTCGTCCTCAACGATAGTGAGCTCATCGCTTTCCAACCGCAGGCTGATCACCCGGCTTACGCCGTCATCACCCATCGTAATCCCGTAAATGCTGTTGGCCATTTCGAGGGTCCGGCGGTTATGCGTGATTACGATGAACTGTGTCTGGCGGCTGAGCAGTTCCATCGCGGCCCGAAGTCGGTCGACGTTCGCCTCATCAAGGGTAGCATCTACTTCATCGAGAACGCAGAACGGGGTTGGGCTAACGCGGAGGATAGCAAAAACCAGTGCGCAAGCCGTCAATGAGCGCTCGCCGCCTGAGAGCAGGTCCAAGCTTTGGGGACGCTTCCCAGGTGGACGGGCAAGGATTTCGACTCCGGTATTCAGGATGTCGTGTGGATCGGTCACTGAAAGCTTCGCGGTGCCGCCCCGGAGAAGCAGTTTGAAGAACTCGACAAATTCGACGGCAACTGCGTCGAAGGTGCGACGCAAATCGCCCTCCATACGGTGGTCCAATTCGCGGATGACCTGTTGCAGGTCACCGGAAGCGTTTTCAAGGTCATCGGACTGGTTCTGAAGAAAGTGATGGCGGCCGGCAGCTTCCTCATACTCCTGGGGCGCCTCCGGATTGACATTGCTCAGTCGCCGCAGGCGGGCACGTGTCTCCCTGACATCATCTTTCAAGCCGGCCGGCAGCTCTCTGATGACCGGCAGTTGGGCGACAAGGGTCTGCAGCGGCAGCGGCGGTTGGTAGGCCAATCCGTCCGCTTCTTCCATTTCCGCCAGCCCGAAATCCTGTCTGATCTCGCGGCGCAGGATAGATAGCCTGTCTTCAGTCCGCTGCAAAGCAAGCCGAGAGGCGTTCCAGTCCGATTCGTCCTGCAGCAGGAGCTGCTGCCCGGCCCGCTCTTCGGCCTCGGCCTGCATCCGTTCCTCTTCCAGCTGCTTGAGTTCGGTTTCCAAGGCGGCGATCTTAAGCGAGTGTTCGGTCCCTTCTGATTGCAATTTGCGCTCTTCAGAGTCGATCCGACTGATCTTAATACGCAGTTGCTCTGCCTCCTGGAGCAGTCCATCGCGGCGATCTGTCTTTGAGCGAAGCTGGCTTTCAACCTGCGCGCATGCTCGTTCCTGCTGTGCCAGGAGGGTACGCTGGCTATTCAGATTCTCCTGGGCCGCGGCTGCTTGCGCGCGCTGGTCGGCCAGTTCAGTGAGCATCGCATCAGGACTGGCCTGCGCGGCTGTCTCGGCTAAGTCGGCGCGTTGCCGGGTGCCATCCAGGGAATCGGTCGCCTCTTTCAAAGCCTGCACCAACTGCTCTTCCTGGGAATCCATGTCCGCCAGGTCCCGATTGGTCTGATCGAATGCCTCTTTCTTCCAGGCGGCCTCCTGCCTGGTCTGTGCGGTGAGAAGCCGGGCTTGCTCCAGCTCTGCCCGCCGCCGCTGCGCTTCGTGATTGAGCGTCTGCATCTGTAACTCGAGCTCAGTGCGCATTTTTCGTTGCTCGTCGATCTGATGGCGGGCTGTCTGCGTTCTATCTGCTACCTGCTGTTCGCGGGCCTTGGCACGCTTTAGTTCGGCAGGCAGTTCGCGGGCCTCCCTTTCCCACGCCAATACGGAACTCCGCTGACTCCGGCCGTCGTTGCCGCCGGTAACAGCACCGCCGGGGCGAATAATTTCTCCGTCCAATGTGACCACTGTAGGCAGAGGGGAATTGTTGCCGGCGCGGTGAGGCTGGCGGCGGCCACTGCTGGCGGCGCCTGAATGCGTGTCGAGAGCATGGCGTGCCGCTGCCAGATCGTCGGCGATCCAGACTCGCTGCAGGAGCTGCTGGATCGCAGGCGCAACTTCAGAGTCATACTCGACGGAACTGGCGGCGTTGCCGACAATGCCGTCGATTTCCGGCGCAGGGATGGGGCCACCTGAACGAAGCCGATTCAGAGGGAGAAATGTGGCACGGCCTGAACCGGAGCTCTTGAGGAATTCGATGGCGAGCTGGGCGTCCTTCCATGTCTTGACGATGACATTCTGCAGTGCCGCACCCAGCGCAACTTCAATAGCCCTTTCAAGTCGGGCCGGAACGTCGATTTGCGATGCCACCGTGCCCAGGACACCTTCCAGTCTGTTCTGTTGCGACGCCTGTAAGACGGAACGAACGCCGCTGGCGTACCCATTGCCTTCTCCCCGCATTCTCTGCAGGAGGTCGAGCCGGGTCTGTAGGCGTTCGATTTCTCGAAGGACACTGTTGCGCGACTGTTCCTCGGCACCCAGCGCGATATTGTCGGCGGCAATCGCATCGGTAACTGCGGCGATACGTGCCTGGGCAGATTCGAGCTCGGTGCCGCGTTCGACGCTGGCCGCTTCCATGGTGGTCAGAGTCGCGGCTGCGTGGTCGGCGGCCAAAGTGCGCTGACGCATCTCAGTCTGAAGGTCGTCACGCCGTCCCAGTAGGGAGGTGCGTCTTTCGGCGAGATGTTTCAAACGGCTGCGCAGCTCGGCAATCTGATTCTCCTTTGTGCGCAGAGCTGCCTGTGCCTCGCGCCATTGCATCAGGGAGGCGCTGTGCTGCCTTTGCCGTTCGGCCAGTCGGTTCTGCAGCTGATCGACGGCGCTCTGGCAGGTGCTGTGCCGGACCTGGACCTCTTCCAACTGCGCCTGAAGTGTCTGCAGCCGAGCCCGGGCCGAGCTTTTGCTTTCCAGCAGCTCGCTGCATTCGTCTTTCAACTCCTGGTGGCGGGAAACGGTATGGTGAAGGCGTTCTTTGGTTACGGCGAGGCTGCGCACCACTTCAGCCGTCTGACGCTGGCGGGCGTCGCTGATCGAACTCTGTTCGCTCTGCATGTCGCGCAGCCTGTTCTGGCGGGCGCGAATGTCATCGAGGCTGGCGCGAATTGCATCAATTCGCTGGCGGCGCACTTGGGCGGACTGCTGGTCTCGCTCTGCCTTCTGGCGGGCTTGTCGCAGACTGGTGAGGGTGCGGTGCCACTCGTAGCCGTACCAGACCCGGAGAAGGTCCTCCAGGTCAGATTCGATCTGACGCCTTTCGAGGGTGCGTTCGGCCTGTCTTCTGAGAGTGGCGAGCCTGGGGGAAAGTTCGCTCAAAATATCTCGAACGCGGTCGAGATTCAGCTGCGTCGCCTCCAGGCGGCGCAGCGCAGTGGAACGCTTCTGCTGATAGCCGGTGATGCCGGCGGCTTCTTCAAAGAGCGCTCGTCGTTCCTCTGGCCGCAGGCTGAGCACTCGATCGATGAGCCCCTGACCAATCACGGCATAGGCGCGCTTACCCAATCCACTGGGCGCGAGGAGCTGGGTGATGTCCTGCAGTCGAACCCGCTGCCCGTTAATGAGGTATTCATTTTCGCCGTCGCGGTAGGCTCGGCGCGTGATCTCCACTTCGCTGAAATCGATGCCAAGTTGGCCGCCCTCATTGTCCAGGACGAGGCTCACTGCAGCCATGCCCTGTCTTGCTCTGCGGTCGCTTCCCGAAAATATGACGTCAACCGTTTTTTTGGAGCGCAGCAGGCCAAAGCTCTGTTCTCCAAGACACCACCGAATCGCGTCAGCAACATTGCTTTTGCCGCAGCCGTTTGGCCCTACGATAGCCGTAACGCCGGCGCCGAAAGTAAACTCAGTCTGCTGGGCAAAGGTTTTGAAGCCCTTTATGCTAACCCGCTTTATTCGTAGCATCAGGAAAGGGAACTGGGGAGGGGCAAAGCCGCGCCAACAGACACGCTTCCAGCTAGATCAAGTACAGCTGGCGCTCGTGATCCGAATTGTTGGTGAGGCCCCGCAAGTAATTGGGCAGAGGGCTGAAAGACAATACTAGCTAGCATGGCGGTGAAGCGTGGTGCGGTACGAATTCCACTGGAAATATTGACGGCTCTGCGGCCGGTATTCTGGAAACTGACACAGCTATGCCTTTCAAAGACAGTTCAGCGGCGGCTCAGAGCGGCCAGATTATGCGCCAGACACCAGGCAGCGTCACTTCGAGCAGAAGGCCAAGGGCTACGAGCGCAATGGAAACAGTGATCAGGCGGCGCTGCCGCGTAATGTAAAAGGCTGGATTCCAGGCGTTGTTCAAGAGAGGCTGGGCAAGCAGGACGACAAAGCCGGCATATCCTGCAATTATCGACAACCTCCAAGGCATCAGCCCAAGGAGCAGTCCGGGCGGCCCTTCCATGGACAGACGCCCGACCGCATAGCCAAACTGATTGACAGCGCGCATGAGGAACCAGAGACCAACCAGACCTGCAGAAAACAAGCTGCCAAGCAGGACGCCAAAAAGCTCAACGAGTCGAGTGCCAGGGGAGTTCAATAGCCAGCCCGGTAGGTCCTGCCCGGTAACAGACCATTCCAACAGCGAGCGGTGGTAGGCAAAACCGTCGTGAATTGCACGTTCGAAAAGTACTGGCAGAAGCGCAGTTCCCACGATCATAATAAGGGTCTGCAGCAGCAGCCAAGCGGCGAGCACAAGGACGCTTCTGCCTACCAGACCTCTGCGAAGCGGCACGGCCAGAAAGAGAGTGATAGCTACTGTCTGCGCGATCGGCAAGAAGTTGGGTTGTCCCAAGGCGGCGGGCAGAGCGGTTGTGAGCAGAGCGAAAAATCCGAAAGTGATATAGTAGATCGGATCCTTCGTCAAGTCGTAGCGACGTTTCTCAGGTGATCCATTTGGCGTAGGTTTTACCGAATCCTGCATATAAAGATTATAGCACTCTATGCGGATGATGGGCGAAATCCTGGATTGTAACCCGCGAGCGCATCTTCGAGGAGAGACTTGCTCGGACGACCCCAGGCCGAAATGGCGAGGCAGGCCACTCTGTATAGTGATGCTGTGAGTGACAGCAGCTTGTACTGATCACCAATGTTCGCATGTGCAGATTCTGGCTGGCGCAGGACGATACTGAATGGTGAAACGTTTCTGCGCGCGCTCGTCTGGCCCGGAGCTCCAGTCGACGGCAGCGCCAGGTACTGTTTTTCGGTAGGGCGAGACCAGCCGATTCCATGCTTACCTGTGGTATACTGGGCGAATTGACATGGGCACTTGACAGTTGCAGAACAGGTTGCATGATGTGATTTCGAAGCCCGGTTCAGCTGGAGAATTGGTCGAGAGCGCCTCGCCGTCATTCGTTCAGGCCCGGGGCGCCGGCCGCCCCTATTGAGACTGCAATGGTGACGCAATCAAGAGTTGTGGCGGCAGTAATTGCCGCTGCCGGGTTCAGTCGCAGAATGGGCCGATTCAAGCCGTTATTGCCCTGGCGGAACGGGACCGTAATCGAGGCAGTTGCCGCTGGGCTCATTGCCGGCGGCGCGTCGCCGGTCCAGGTTGTAACCGGTCATCGCGGCGCCGAAATCGCCCAACGTCTGGAGGGTGGACCCGCCAGGGTTGTTTTCAATCCCGACTATGGGCGCAATGAAATGCTGCGGTCTTACCAGGTGGGAATAGGCGCGTTGCGAGAATCCTGTTTGCCAATTCAGGGTGCGCTGCTGGCTTTGGGAGATCAGCCGCACATTCCGGCAGAGGTGATCAGGCAGATTGTAGAGCGGGCACGGTCCGAGCCGGATGCTGTCGTGATTCCCAGCCACAACCGGCGCCGTGGCCATCCCGTTTACATTCCTGAATGGTCCTTTGCGGAACTTCTGGGACTTGCGCCTGGGCAAACGCTGCGCGATATGCTGTCGGATCTTGGTGGAGAGATCGTATACGTTGACGTGGATAGCGATTGCGTGCGCAGAGATATGGACTTGCCTGCAGAGTATGAGTCGCTGCGGGCGGAGTATGAGCAGGTAAGCTGAAGCAAGCGGACTGGAGGCCTGGCTTTATTGCACGGGGGCGCGGACGCGCGGATGTAGGCTCGCAGAGCCGCACCGTTGGAACAAGGGCGTACGGTCGGTGAGCGATGGTTTTGGAGGGGGGCGTTGCGGGGGCGCAGCCCCTGCACAAGGGAGGGCCGAAGGCCCGACCGCCCATATAATGAAATAGAGAAGAGAACATATACCGGGGCTTGCCTGGTTCAAGGTTGAAAAGAGGCTGCGCCAGGGAAGTCACAAAGTGGAAAGGTAGGGAGCCACCTTGACAGCGACACTATATCACCATTTGCAGGAGATGCTGGCCGACGAGCAGGAAGTCGCCGTTGCTACTATTGTCGACGCCAAAGGTTCAGTGCCGAGGGAGGTTGGCGCCAAGATGCTGATTCACCCGCAAGGCCGGCACGTGGGAACTGTGGGGGGAGGCTGTGGAGAGGCGGATGTGATTCGCGCCGGGTTGGACGTCATCCATGATGGGATTCCGCGTACTGTCCACGTGGACCTGACAGAAGACATTTCGATGGACAGCCTAGGTGTCTGCGGCGGCGTTATGGATGTTTTCGTCGAGCGTTGGGGCGGGGCATCCTCGCCAGACAAAGAGAGGTCGGCGGACTGACCGGCGCGGCAGGCGAGGATGCGGTATGCCACGCTAACCTTGCTCTATGATTCCTCGTCCGGCTGCTCGGATGGTATGCGGCTGTGCAGGTGAACGGGTTGCGATTTTTCGCGCACCCGCAGGTTTATCATTTCGACGGCGAGAGAAAAGGCCATGGCAAAATAGGCATAGTTTTTCAAGTGCAATTCTTCGACAGCTTCGTGGAGCCAACCTTCCAGCACAAGCAGGAATCCAATCAAAATCAGAAAAGCCAGCGCCAGGATCTTCATCGTCGGATGGCGTTCGACGTAGGAGGCGATCGATCCGGCAAAGAAGAGCATGACCGCGGCCGCAACCAGGACGGCCGGGACCATTACCCAGAGATTGCCTGAGATTCCTACCGCGGTGACAACCGAGTCCAGTGAAAAGACTAAATCGATGAGGATAATCTGAGCAATGACGGATGCGAATGTTGCCGTCGCTTTGGCTTTACCGCTATGTTGCCCTGATTCCAGCTTTTCGTGGATTTCGAAAGTGCTCTTGCCGATAAGAAACAGGCCTCCGATCAGGAGAATCAAATCCCGGCCGGAGAGACCATGGTCGAAGATAGTGAAGAGAGGATGGGTCAGCCGCATGATCCAGGTGATGCTGAATAGAAGAGCAATGCGGGCAAACACTGCCAGCCCGATACCGGTTGAACGGGCCTTCGCCTGCTGATGGGCGGGTAGCTTTCCGCTCAGGATGGCAATGAAGATTACGTTGTCAATGCCAAGGACGACTTCGAGCAAAACGAGAGTCAGCAGGGCAACCAGGCTTTCGGGTTGGAACAGTACGGTCATGCGGTTGCGGGCTCCTTGAAAGGTTGGAAATCGGCCAGCAACTGCAAAGCAAATGCAGACGCAAGTCCGATTCAGAGCATACGACGGATTCTAGCATCAGGTTTGGCGCGTGTCTAGCTCAAGTTCTAGCGCGTTGCCAATTGCCAATGTTTCGCCGAACAATAGGGATGGCGGGCGCATAAGAAAGATACGTGAGAAATGCAGAAAGAGTTGCTCAATACTCTGATAGATGCGATTGATAATCGAGAGGCTGTTGCTCTGGTTACAGTCACAACGGGTGACGGAGTATATGCCGGGGCGGTCGGTCGCAATGCAGTTGTCTGGCACCAACCGGACCGACGCCCTGCCGGTGCATTGGGACTGGGAGCAAAGTGCAACGCTGTACTTCACGATGTCCGGACCGCGATTGAGCGCAAGAAACACATGCAGTTCAGCTATGCGGAAGACGAGGGTAGTTTTTCCGTGTTTGTCGAGATCCAGGCACGGCCTCCGCACCTGATAATCGCCGGCGCCGGTCATATCGCCGTACCGCTGGCTTCAATTGCAAAGACGTGCGACTTCCTGGTGACGGTAATTGACGATCGGCCGCAATTTGCCCATGTTGCCCGTTTCCCAACTGCCGATCGGGTGGTGGCAGGGCCTTTTCGACCTACATTGGTCGATCTGCGGCAGGGTAAAGACGTCTTTGACAGCGACACGTATCTCGTGTTGGTGACACGGGGCCACCAGTATGACATCGACTGTCTATTGGAGGTGCTGGACGATCCGGTTGCCTATTTGGGAATGATCGGAAGCAGCCGGCGCATCCGCGCTGTCTTCGAACTTCTCGAGAGCGAGCAGAGCATACCAGCCTCGAAATTTGACCGCGTCCGAGCGCCGATCGGCATTGATATTGGCGCGATTACGCCCGCGGAGATTGCGGTCTGTATAATGGCGGAGATCATCTGCGTGCTGCGAGATGGCACGCTTCCCGGCATGAGCGAGCAGATCCAGCAGGAGCGGACGCAGCGCAGAATGCGCGCGGCGGAGCGTTCGAGAGCTGGATGAAAGATGCTGTCATAGGCAGGACCAAAAGAGATAAAAGGGTCAGCGAAAGCGAAGGTGGGCCGTTTTCGGTTCGGACTCTTGCTGACAGGCGAGTAACGTGACTGATAAGGCGGAAGTTTCAACCTATAATCGTTATGCTTGGGACAAGGCTGTCGAGCGCAAGAGTAGATGGACGGTCGCCGTCAGCGCGGAGACCATTGCGGCAGCAAGGCGCGGCGACTGGCAGATTGCGCTAACGCCGACAAAAGAGGTGCCGCGAGCGTGGTTTCCCGACATCAGTGACGCGGAGATCCTTTGTTTAGCCTCGGGCGGCGGCCAACAAGGGCCGATACTGGCCGCGGCCGGCGAGAGTGTCAACGCACGTGTGACAGTCTTCGACAACTCGCCGCGCCAGCTTGCCCAAGACCGCGCTGTGGCGGAACGCGAAGGCCTGAAGTTGTTGACTGTCGAAGGAGACATGAGTGAGCTGCTGGCCTTTGAAGACCAGTGTTTCGATCTGATAGTCCACCCTTGTTCCAACCTGTTTATCCCTGAGGTGCCCCCCGTATGGAGGGAGTGCGCACGCGTGCTGAAACCAGGAGGGGTCCTGCTGGCCGGTTTTGTCAATCCTGTTATGTACCTCTTTGATCAGCGCAAGATTGATGAAGGTATACTGGAGGTCCGTCATAAGCTTCCTTATTCAGATCTCACCAGCATTTCAATTGCGGAGCGGAAGGCGTTCATCCGTGCGGGGGAAGCTCTTGAATTTGGGCACACGCTCACGGACCAGATTGGGGGTCAGCTCGACGCCGGTCTTGTCTTGACCGCGTTCTATGAAGATCGTTGGGAAGGACAGCCGCCGGCGGATTATACCGACACCTACATAGCGTCTCGAGCAGTAAGGCTTAACTGTTCAGATTAGAAAACGGTTGCGTTTTTTGTATTTTTGGAAAGCTGGATTACAATTGAGGTAACTGTCTGCAGGACAGTTCCCCCAAATCGCAGGAAGGCATCTGCAGTCGTGCAGCCAAGCCTAAGCGAATGGGAAATGGATAGTTGCCAACATTCAGTTGCAAAGGAGCATCAAGAAATGGCGTATGCGCATACTAATTCCAAGGGCAGGACATATATTCTGCATTCGAGGGAAACCACACTGCGTAACGGACGGCAACAGACTCTCTATTTCTTCGCCAAAGAAGAAAAGGAGGGCGCGTTGGATGCCGTACCTGAAGGCTACGAAGTTTCCGAAAGCAAGAATGGCCTACCAGTTTTGAAACGATCAAAATGACAATATTAAAGCCTCTAACGTTGGGGTAATTCAGGTTTAAGCGTTGGTTCTACCAAATGGATTTCCACCTCACCGTTGAAGAAAAGATTGATCGGACTCCACCGCCGCTGCGCGAGATTATTGAAGATTTCCGCAGTATGGAACCGCGCGAGCGGCTGGAGTCTCTTCTCGATTTTGCGATGGGTATGCCGGACCTTCCCGGCTTTCTTCACGACGCCCGCGATCAGATGGAGCAGGTCCACGAGTGTCAAACGCCGATATTTGTGTTCACCGACATTGAAGACGCCGGTGTGCATGTCTACATCGACGTGCCGAAAGAGTCACCTACCGTCCGGGGATACGCCGCGATAGTACAGGAGGGGTTGGAGAGCGCGTCCCCGGATACGGTTTTGCAGACGCCGGATGACATTCATTACCTGCTTGGTCTGCATGAAGCAATATCCCCGCAACGACTGCGCGGCCTGCACGTCCTCATGGCCTATCTGAAGAGGCAAGTTACAGCAAGAATGGGAAAGAGTGAATAGCGCGCTGACCGACGTGCAAGGCATTTTGGTCGGCCACTGGTCGGATCCGGACAACGGAACCGGCTGTACGGTCGTGCTCACGCCTTCCGGGAGCTGCTGCGGTGTGGATGTGCGCGGGTCGGCGCCGGGCACGCGTGAGACCGAGTTGCTGAATCCTGTGAACAGAGTCGACCAGGTCCATGGCGTCCTGCTCAGCGGGGGCTCAGCCTACGGGTTGGGGGCCGCGCACGGGGTTGTCGATTGGTTGGCACAGCGAGGACATGGCTGGTATACGCCGGCCGCGCCGGTGCCGATTGTGCCGGCAGCGATTCTCTACGACCTGGGTTTTGGCGGTTCGACTGTCTACCCTACCCAGCGCGACGCTTATGCTGCCTGCGACTCGGCGACCGGGGAGGATGTGGGGCGCGGATCAATCGGCGCGGGCGTCGGTTGCACAGTAGGCAAACTGTTGGGGATGGATAGAGCTACTCGTGGTGGATTGGGACAGGCGTCTGCTGTCTTGCCGGGCGGTGTGGTAGTGTCGGCTCTGATGGCGGTCAACGCGGTCGGAGATATTGTCGACCCGATGCGGGCCGAACTGGTGGCAGGGGCCCGTGACCCTGAGGGCGGACGTCTGGTGGACAGTTTGACAGTGGCCGCCGGCCGCTTCGACTCCTTTTTGTTTGGTCGGCCGCAAGAGCTTCCAGATCAGCCCGCCGAATCGCAATCCGAAACTCCAGACCAGGCCATTCACTCTGTTCAAAACAACACGACGATTGGCGTGGTTGCAACCAATCTCGGCCTGGGTAAAACCGAGGTAACCAAGTTGGCACAGATGGCGCAGACCGGTGTCAGCCGCACGACGCGGCCTGCGCATACTCTCTATGATGGCGACTGTCTATTCGCGCTGGCAACCGGCGCGCTCGATGCGCAGGTGGAGTTGAGCTTGCTGGGAGCAGTCGCTGCCGAAGTCGTTGCAACCGCAGTTCTTGACGGCGTCCTCAACGCCGTGTCCGCTTACGGCGTGCCGGCCGCCTCTGATTTAAGGCCCCGCAAGTTAATTTCCTAGCTGTAGCTACTAAGCCATATACAGTTCCTGTTTTGACCAGCTCTTTATCGCTGCCGCCATTCAGGAAATCTGATGGCGTACGGGGTTGGCGGCCACCAGGCTGTCGGAGCGGTACTGCTGGAATGCGCAGACACGGTCGGAACTGCAGTTCTTAGTTTTCAGTGGAACATCAGTCGTCAGTGGATCACCGGTAATTAGTGGTCGGTGGGTGGTGGGTTGAGGCGGCATGTGGGGGAGGGGACACTGTTGGCTAGACACGCTGCTGGAGCCGCACGGCTGGAATGAGCACACAAGGTCGGTGAGAGATGGTTTTGTAGGGGGGCGTTGCGGGGGCGCAGGACCTGCACAAGGGAGGGCGTAAGGCCCGACCTCCCAGATGCAAAGAGAGAAAATAGAGGAGTGAGGAGAGAGTAAACAGCTCCGCTTTCCTCATTCAGGTCTGCGAATCAGTTGCGGCTGAATTGTTCCACCAAGTCTTAGTACTGATCCGAGCGAAGCCTTTCGCGGCCGCTCTGCCGCAGGACGGGACCGTCCAGGCAAAGCACACTGCCGTCAAGTTCACATGAACCGCATATTCCTACGGCACAGCGCATATATGCCTCCCACGACAGTTGGCGTTGGACGCGGTGATCTTCGCCCATGCGGTCGATGGCCGAGAGCATGCCGTGGGGACCACAAGCGCAAAGCAGATCGATTTCGCCTGCGGAAAGCGGGGTTGCCAGCAGGTCGGTTACCAACCCGGTCGCCCCGGCGCTGCCGTCCTCAGTGCAGGTGAGCAGTTCCAGAGCAGCGCCTTCTTCTGTTGCAGCATCCGCCAGGTTGGTGAAACGCCCGGCATAGAGCAGGTCTCTGGCCGTGGCGGCGCCGATATAGACGGTAAGGGCCGAGAGTTGTTGCCGCCAGGCGCGGGCCAGCCAAAGCAAGGGCACTACTCCATACCCGCCGCCAATGAAAGCTGCGCGTGTGCCGGCAGGAGGGAGTTGAAAGCCGTTGCCGAACGGACCGCGAATCCAAAGCGGATCGCCCGGCTCGAGTTCATGCAGGAGTCTGGTAAATGGACCGACCGCGGTGACCATCAGAGTTACCGGGTCGGAATCGACCAATGAGAAGGGCTTCTCATCAAAGCGAGGCAGCCAGGCCATGACAAATTGTCCTGGCGTCGCGTCGAGGCTTACGTCGAGCGTGATCGTTCTGGTACGGTAATTGTCGGTTTCGACTGAACGTATGGGGAAAGGGGAAGGGAGGTGTAGAGAGCCGGCACGAACGGACCCGCCCGAAACCGGGCTCATGTTCGCACCGGGGAGGCGCGGCGTCATATTCCTATCGCTCACGCTCGTTTGAGAACGACCACCGGAATTTCGCGCGCGGTCTTGGCCTGGTAGTCGTTGTATGCCGGCCAGATGTCGGCCATCAAAGTCCAGAGAGCGGGCTTTTCCTCCGCTGAAGCAGTGTGGGCTGTGGCGTCGAAGCAATCGGCGCCGACTCGCAACTGCACGGCCGGCGTCTCGACCAGATTGAGATACCAGGAAGGGTGATGTGTGGCGCCGCCGCGAGAGGCGACGATTACATATTTTTCCTCGCCCTCAACCTTGCCGTAGATGAGCGGGGTGGTGCGTGACTTGCCGGTGCGTCGCCCGGTTGTGGTCAGCAGCAGCGTGGGGACGCCGTTCCAGATATGGCCGTCCTCACCGTTGGAGTCGAGATAGCGGCCAATGTGTTCCTTTACCCAGCCCGGTACTTGGCGTTCTGTCATGACTGATGTCTCCTCGCTGTATAAGTCCAATTCTGAAGTCACCTGAAACTGCGAACAGTCTACCACAATGCAAATGGCATTGCACCATTCTGGCACATTTTTTCTGCTTGCAATTGCTGCGTACAGGCGTTATCCTCATCAACTGACAGTTCCATTTTCGCTATGGAGGGTATCATGATCCTTTCCCCGACTCAAGTGGAAGCATATAAACGCGACGGCTTCATTGGAACGCTTGACGTAATCGATAGGGCGCTTGTCACCCAGTACCGGCGGGCCTTTGACGATCTGGAGGCCCGAGTTGACAAGGAAACCGCCCAAATCGGGCTCGTTGACCACCATTATGAGGAAAAGTTCATCTGGGAGCTTGCCACACATCCCACTATCCTCGATGCCATCGAAAAGCTGATCGGGCCAAATATATTCCTGCTCGCAACCCACTTCTTCAACAAATATGGAGAAGGTGATCAAGCGGAGGCATTTGTCGCCTGGCATCAGGACGTGACCTTCTGGGGGCTAGAGCCGCCTTTGGCCGTCACGGCATGGTATGCAGTTGACGACAGCGACGTGGAAAACGGCTGTATGCAGGTCATTCCGGGAACACATGTGGCCGGGGTGGTGGAGCACGGCAAGGCGGAGCAGGAGGGTAATCTGCTCAGCATTAACCAGGAAGTCCACGTTACGCCTGAGAAAGCTGCGACCGCCGTCGATCTGCCGCTGCAGGCGGGTCAGATATCGATCCACGACGGTACTCTCATCCACGGCAGTCTGCCGAACCGCTCGAACAGGCGGCGCTGCGGGCTTACGCTGCGCTACGTGCCCACTTATGTGCGGCAGGCCGAGGATAACTCTCTGGACGGACGCTGGAAACCGGTGCTGGTTCGGGGCAAGGATGAGGAGAACAACTTCGGCGAGTTCAAGACCCAGTGGCAATGAGGAACTGAGGGATGCCCGAAGTCCCGCCTAACGTTGTCTTTGTCCTCACGGATGACCAGGGTTACGGCGACCTTTCCTGTCACGGCAACCCCGTCTTGAAAACTCCTCACATTGATGCACTGCATGCGGCCAGCGTGAGGCTGACCGATTACCACGTGGGTCCCACCTGCGCACCCACTCGCGCTGGACTCTTGACAGGACACTACGCCAACAGCACTGGCGTCTGGCGTACGAGCGGCGGGCGCTCGTTGCTGCGGGCCGATGAAGTCAGTATGGCCGACTATTTTCAGAGAAGCGGCTACGCTACTGGAATCTTCGGTAAATGGCATTTGGGCGACAACTGGCCTTACCGCCCGCAGGACCGAGGCTTTGAAACGGTGGTCGTACACGGCGGGGGAGGCGTGTCCCAGACGCCAGACTATTGGGGTAACAGCTATTTCGACGACAGCTATTGGGACGGCGAACAGTTCATGCAGTTCGAGGGGTATTGCACTGATGTCTGGTTTCAGCAAGGATTAGAATTCATCGAGCGCAACCGAGACAGACCTTTCTTCTGCTACATTCCGACAAATGCGCCCCACGCGCCCCATCTGGTCGAGCCCAGCTACAGTGACCCATATCTGCCGTTGACGCCCCACGAGGGTCGGGCCAAGTTCTATGGCATGGTTGCCAAGATTGATGAGAATGTGGGAGAGTTGCGGCGCCGGCTAAGGGAGATGGGGCTGGAGGAAAATACGATACTCATTTTCATGACTGACAACGGTTCCTCTGGCGGTCTGGATGTGGATGAGAACCACTTTGTAGTTAACGGATTCAATGCGGGAATGCGCGGGAAGAAGGCCTCAGAGTATGACGGCGGCCACCGTGTGCCATTCTTTATGCACTGGCCGGCTGGCGGTCTTGACACTGGTCGAGATGTGGACAGGTTGACAGCCAATATCGATGTTCTGCCGACCTTGATCGAGCTATGCGGCCTTGAAGGACCGGGCGACGGCGACTTCGACGGTCGGAGCCTGGCCCCGTTGCTGCAGGACGCGTGTGGCGAGGAGGCGTCTCCTGATTCAGAGATGGTCAAGGAGGATACGGCTGGAACTGGCATGGGGAACGCCTGGCCGGAGCGCGCGATCGTCACGGATACGCAGCGTCTGCCGCGTCCGATCAAGTGGCGCAGAAGCGCGGTGATGACCGACAGCTGGCGGCTGGTAAACGGAGAAGAGCTGTACGTTATCAAGGAGGACCCTGAACAGCAGCGCGACTTGTCGGCGGAATATCCGGACGTGGTAGCGGAGCTGCGGACGGCCTATGAGGCGTGGTGGACAAAAGTGTCGCGTCAGTTTGCCGAAGAGATTCCGATTGCGATAGGGGGCCCGGGAGCCTCCAGACTTCGACTCAACACGTACGACTGGCGCAATTACCACAATGAAGAATGGGAAGGCGCGTGGAATCAGTGCCTTGTCCGTCAGGGTCTGATTTGCGAAGGCTATTGGGAAGTGGACGTTGTCGAGGAAGGCTATTACCGCTTCAGCCTGCGCCGCTGGCCGGTGGAAGAGGACGCGGCGATTGCCGCCGGTCTGGCGGGAGATGGGCCGGTTTCGTGGACAGAACTGCGCATCGACCCTGACGAGGAGGCCTTTGCCGGTGCGTCGTGGAAGGACCGCATCCGATGGGGCGGCGGGGTTGCCTTGCCGGTCCACCGGGCGGGAATCTCTATTGCTGGAAAAGAGGCATGGAAGTCAGTTGGGCCCGACGACAGGGGCGCGGACTTTGCGCTGGAGATTCCAGCTGGCGCGACCCATTTGCAGACCTGGTTTGAACTGGAGGACGGCGGGGAGTTGGGGGCGTACTATGTTTACGTCGAGAAGCTGAGCAAAGGCCAGCACCTGTGATCGTCTTGCAGTTCATTCAAGCCAAGGCCTGAGCGTTCCGGCCATTTCCCCTGCAGTCTTTGATTCTGCCCGATACAAGGGCAGTAAGTTCAGCCGAAGAATTGAGCGGAAGAGCAAGTAGCCAGTTTTATTTCGCATAGGAATTGTGTCATGGCGACCGACCGACCCAACGTTGTCTTTGTCTTAACCGATGATCAGGGATACGGCGATCTCTCGTGTCACGGCAATCCGGTGGTCAAGACACCTCACATCGACGCGCTGTACGACGAAAGCGTGCGTCTTAAAGATTACCACGTGGGACCGACATGCGCGCCGACTCGCGCCGGGCTATTGACCGGCCATTACGCAAACAGCACTGGCGTTTGGCACACGATCGGTGGGCGTTCGCTGTTGCGGGCCGACGAAATAAGCATGGCAGACTATTTTCGAGATAGCGGCTATGTGACGGGGATTTTCGGCAAATGGCACCTGGGTGACAACGCCCCTTACCGCCCGCAGGACAGGGGGTTCGACACTGTGGTTGTTCACGGCGGCGGCGGCGTCGGGCAGACGCCGGACTACTGGGGCAACAACTATTTCGATGACAGTTACTGGGACGGAGAAGGCCACTCTCGTTATGAGGGATACTGCACTGACATATGGTTTCAAGAGGCGCTGAAGTTTATTGAGCGTAACCGGAACAAGCCCTTCTTCTGCTACATTCCCACCAATGCGCCGCACGGGCCCTTCCTGGTTGATCCGGTCTACAGCGATCCCTATGTGGCGGTCACACCCCACCAGAAGCGTGCAAACTTCTATGGGATGCTAGCCAACATTGATGAAAACGTCGGCGGTTTGCGGCGCCGCTTGGCAGAGATGGGGTTGGCTGAAAACACGATCTTCATTTTTATGACTGACAACGGTTCCGGAGGCGGCCTGGATGTGGATGACGACCATTTCGTCATCAGCGGTTTCAACGCGGGAATGCGCGGGCAGAAGGGATCGGAGTATGACGGCGGGCATAGGGTACCTTTCTTTCTCCACTGGCCTGCGGGTGGAATCGATGAGGGGCAGGACGTGGAGGAAGTGACGGCCAATGTCGACATTTTGCCGACGCTGTTCGAATTGTGCGGGCTGGAAGGTTCAGAAGGCAACAGTTTCGACGGTCGCAGCCTGGCACAGTTGATGCGACCTGGAGTGGGTAAACTGGGGGATTGGCCCGACCGTGCGCTGGTCACGGATTCGCAGAGACTGACGTACCCGGTCAAATGGCGCAAGAGCGCAGTGATGACCGACAGCTGGCGTCTTGTGAACGGGCGCGAGCTGTATTCGATCAGGAATGACCCGGAGCAGCGCACTGACGTTGCCGACTCCAACCCAGACATTGTATCTGAGTTGCGTCTCGCCTACGAGGAGTGGTGGCGGAAGGTCTCCCGTCAGTTTGCTGAAGATATACCCATTGCTATTGGGGGCCCTGGGGCAACGAGACTGCGTTTGAGCACGCATGACTGGCGAAACGAAGATTGCGAATGCGCCTGGAATCAGAGTCTTGTGCGCCAGGGGCTAATCTGCAACGGGCATTGGGAGGTTGAGGTTGTCGAGGCAGGGTCCTACCGCTTCGAGCTGCGGCGCTGGCCGGTGGAAGAGGATGCACCGATTGCTGCTGGACTGGCCGGGGGAGAGCCGACACCTTTTGGCATGATCTCCATTCGCGCAGCAGAGGAAGTCAGCGTAGAGCAGACGGGGGCCGACTCCGAACCGTCGCTTAAGGAGCGCGTGGTATGGGGCGGCGGGGCTGCTCTGCCGATACGCCGCGCACGCATTGCAATCGGGGACGAGGAGGCGGAGACGGGTATCGATGCCGAAGACGAAGCCGCCAGGTTCACGTTGACCTTGCCAGCGGGCGGAACCCATTTGCAGACTTGGTTTGAGATGGAAGATGGCGAGGATTTGGGTGCGTATTACGTCTACGTGGAGCAACTGACCCCGACCGAAATTCAGCACCAATAGTTGATGCGTCCGTGTCGTTTCAACTCTTATAAAACGGACCACAGAAACACTCTTGCGATAGTCTCGCTCAAAAAAACCTATCGGAGCGCTGGAACACGCAGTAGTCAGATACGGATTTTTCCAATTTACGCCTCAAGGTCTACCATCTGCCTCCCGCAGTTGACCTGAGCCGTCATCCAAATCACTGTTCAGGGAGATGACATATGACGCAAGTGCATAGTCAGAAGTTGGCAATTCATGGAGGCACGCCGGCCAAACAGAAACCTGATCCGCCGATGTATCCGGGCGGCATGGCGATTGCGGAGGAGGAAGAGGCGGGCGTGCTGGAAGTGTTGCGAGCGAAACGTCTATTTCGGTACTACGGTCCCGGCGAGGAGGAGTCCAAGGCCGCCCAGTTGGAAACGGCGTTCGCCGAAAAGGTGGGCTCCAAATATTCGGTGGCGGTCACGTCGGGGACGGCGTCGCTGGTCTGCGGGCTGCATGGTATTGGCATCGGGCCGGGCGATGAGGTGATCGTGCCGGCGTATACGTGGATCGCGTCTGCGTCCGCGGTGGTGGCGGCCGGCGGGATTCCGGTGGTCGCTGAGGTCGACGAGACGCTCCTGTTGGACCCGGAGGACGTTGCGCGGAAGATAACCCCTTACACGAAGGCGATCATGCCGGTGCATATGCGCGGGGCGCCCTGCCGGATGGATGAGCTGATGGCCTTGGCGAACGAGCATGGGCTCAGAGTCATTGAGGACGTTGCGCAGGCGAACGGCGGCAGCTACAAGGGGAAGGCGCTGGGGACGTTCGGCGATGTCGGCTGTTACAGTCTTCAGTTCAACAAGATAATCACATCCGGCGAGGGCGGGATGGTGGTTACGGACGACGAATCGGTGTGGAAACGCGCCAACATGTTCCACGACGTGATCGGCGCGCTACAGCTCAAGTTCAATGTGGAAGAGTTGCTCTGCGGCGTCAACTTTCGGATGCCCGAGCTTCTGGCGGCGGTGGCATTGCCGCAGCTGGCGAGGCTGGACGGTCTGATCGATGACATGCGGCATCGCAAGCGGATGATCAAGGCAGGAATTGAGGGCGTGACGGAGCGGAAAGGAATCAGCTTTCGCGAGATGGCCGACCCGGATGGGGATATTGCGATCGCCACCGTATTCTTCATGGACAGCCCGGAGAAAGCTGCATCGGTGTCGGAGGCGCTGCGGGCTGAAAACATCGGCGCCGGGACACTGTATTCGCCAGACGGAATCGACTATCATGTGTATGCGCACTGGGTTCCGATCATGAACCAGCGCACATGGACAGATGCGGGCGGGCCGTGGCGATGGGCCCAACGGGAGATCGAATATCACAAGGATATGTGCCCGCGGAGTCTGGACCTGCTGGGCCGGGCAGTACACATCAATGTCAGCCCGTTGCTGACAAATGAAGATGTAGAGGAGACGGTCGAGGGTTTGAACAAGGTACTGGAGGAACTTGCGTAGCGCTTACAACTCTCAGCCAGATGGTTACAGGCTGAATTTTCAGAAGGTAGAGACGGCGTGTTTGCGCCGTCCAAACAAGAGCCAAGGAGGAAAGCACCATGGCTACTGGTACGAAGTTGTCCAGACGCAGTTTTCTAGCAAAGACTGCCACTATGGCAGGCGTTGCCACGGTTGGGGCGGGCCTGTCGGCCTGTGTACCTGCCGTGCCCGGCGCAGCCGACGATGGCGGGGGGGCGGCGATGGAAGTCGTCACGCTGACGATGTGGAAGGGCCCGCATAAGGCAGCAGGCGACGAGACCAAACTCTGCGCCCAGCCCACGTTGGATGTGCTGGAGGAGATGCACCCGGAGATCAGTGTCGACTTCAGCGAGGTTCCCTGGGGCCAGTACAATGAGAAGTTCGTGTCCGCGTTTGCCGCCGACCAGGGTCCGGACGTGAGCTATCAGACGGAATCGTTCCCTCGCTTCGTCAATTCGGGCCACATCATGCCGCTTGACGAAAGGATTGCCTCGAGCGGGTTCGATCGCTCATTCTTCTTTGAGAGAGCCTGGGAGCCTGGCACTTACGATGGCACGACCTACTCCTTCCCGTGGATTATCGGCGGGTCCAACCTGTTCTGGAACAAGGATCTGTTTGAGCAGGCCGGCTGGGATCCCGATACGCCACCCGATACGATGGACGATTTTCTCGCGATTTCGCAGGACATCACCGCACTTGGCGACGATATCTACGGCTTTGCAACCCATCCAAAGGGGTGGCACGAGAATGGCCAGTGGCCGCGCCGTTTCGGTGGGAGCTGGTTCAACGATGATCTGACCGAATGCATCGTAAACACTGCCGAGGCGTACGACGGCTGGCATTTCTTCAATTCGCTGTTCCACGACCTTGAAGTTGCGATGCCAGGGGCCATATCCGGGCAGGAACCGGGTGTCGGCGGTTACTTCCGAGACGGCAAGGTGGGCATGATCACCGCACAGAACGTCTACGCCAACAGTGTCCGCAGTGAGAAGCCTGAGTTCAATCTGGGCGCCTCACGCATGGCCACAGGACCGGCAGAGGGGGCCAGAGGTCGAGCATGTTATGGCGGCGTTGGTATGCTGGCGATTGCTGCCAAGACGGAATATCCCGATGAATCGTGGACCGTTCTGGAAACGCTCGTCACGCCCGACCTGCTGACATCATGGATCGGGTGCCTCGGCTTCATGAGCGTCTCGCCGCACGTGAATTTCTACCCAGATGATCCGGTATTGACCACCGCCCAGACGACACTTGAATACACCTTCTTCTGGCCGTATCGCGGCTGGATCTTCAAGTTCTGGGACATCGAGGGTACTTCCATCGAGTCGTTCGTCCTCGGCCAGCGCTCGGTCGAAGAGGCAGTGGAAGACATGGTTGTTCAGGTAAACGACATGCTCCGAGAGGAAGAAGGAGCATAAGGCTTGATTCGGGGCAGGGCTGCAGTTGGACTGGTTCAACTGCAGCCCTGCACGGACCTTCAACGAGTATTCTTCGCTGCCAAGGCCAAGAGCAGTGAATTCCACAGCCGAAAATCGATCTACCATTGGGCGCGTACTGGAGAATCACTCCAATCTGGGGCAGAACCTATGACTTCAGCCACATCATCTTCAGTGCAAAGCGGCACGGCCATTGCATCGTTCTGGAAACGGTCCGATGTCAGGCGCAATGTAGGCGCCTATCTCTTCATTCTTCCGTTTATGATTTTGTTCGCCGTCTTCAATGTCGGTCCCTTTTTTTGGGCGCTTTGGCTGTCGCTGATTCGGGGAGACTTGGTCCAACCGGTCAAGCCTTTTGTCGGACTGCAAAACTACGTCAGCTTAACGACCGACAATATCACCCTTACCGTTTTCAAAAACTCCTTGCAATATACAGTTTCGGTTGTGCCGATAGCGGTCATTACCGCGCTGGCTCTGGCATTCCTCATTGGCAACAAACTAGTCCGCTTCAAAGACTTTTACCGGTCCGTAGTTTTCTTTCCCTTGCTTGCCTCGGCCGCAGCCACGGCACAGATATGGAGTTATATTCTGGCTCCCCGTTATGGTGTGATGACGTATCTGCTGAGTTTTGTGGGCGTTCCTGAGATTTACTGGCTGTCCGACCCTACCTTTGCGCTGTACGGAATCCTCCTGGTTGAGTGGTGGCGAGGGATAGGCTTTCACATAATTCTGTTCCTGGCTGCCATGTTAGGCGTACCGGAAGAGTTGCATGAGGCTGCCCGCATTGACGGAGCCAACGCCTGGCAGGTTGCCATTCGGGTGACGATTCCTTTGATGCGTCCCGTGATCCTTTTTTCGGTCGTGATGGGGACGATTTGGGCGTTTCAGCTATTCGATACCGTATTTGTGCTCACCAATGGCGGCCCGGTTCATTCCACTGCCACGATCGTCTGGTACATCTACAACCATGCCTTCCGTTACGGCCAGGTCGGAATGGCCGCGGCCATGGGCGTCGTGCTCTTGCTGATCATTATGCCGATTTCCTTTGTGCAGATGCGAGTGCTGGGCGAAAGATAGTATGCCCGCCTTAATCGCAAATTGCGCCACGCCGGTCTAAGGGGAAGAATCTGTGGCCCAGAGCATTTTCAATCGCAAAACGCAGAAGTTCATCAAGGTTTTGCCTCAGGCAGTCGTGGTCTACGTGCTTTTGGCCGCGCTGGTCATCACCATGCTGGGGCCCTACCTCTACATTTTCTCGTCTTCTTTTAAGGAGACGTATACCCTCATTTCGATCCCCCCACAGCTATTTCCAGAAAAGTTCGTTTGGGACAACTATACGTACATTCTGAGAGAATTGCCTTTCAGCCTCTGGTTTTTCAACACTATTCTTGTGGCCGTGCTCGTCACGGTGGGAACGGTGTTTATCGACGCTCTCGCCGCGTACGCTTTTGCAAAGAAACAGTTCTGGGCTCGCGATTTTCTTTTCGGACTAATGCTGGCGACGATCATGATTCCAGGCGCGCTGCTCCTGATCCCGGCTTTCCTCATTACCAATAAGCTGGGACTGCTGAACTCTTACGGCGGCCTGATCATACCTGCACTGGCGAACGTACTTGGCGTTTTTCTACTGCGGCAGTTCATGCAGACCATACCTGAGGAGCTTGAGCACGCGGCACGCATCGACGGCTGTTCCGATTTTGGCGTGTTTTGGCGCATCATTCTGCCGCTGTCGGCACCTGCCCTGGCGACTTTGTCAATCGTCGTTTTCACGTCTCAGTGGAATAATTTGGTTTGGCCTCTGGTCGTGCTCAACGATAAGGACCTTTACACGCTTCCACTAGGTCTCGCTCTGCTCCGCAGCGAGTTCCAGGTAAACTACGGTATTACCTCGGCCGCCGCGTTTCTGAGTGTGGTCCCGTTGGTTATCGTCTTCATTTTCCTGCAACGTTATTTCCTGGAAGGGCTTACAGTTGGAGCAGTAAAAGGGTAATCGAGTCGGCAAAGCCTGGTGCTTGACCAGATGGGCGGGCAACTTCAACCGGAGAGGGAGACTAATGACCGTTTATTCATGGAGTATTGACGACGCAGGTTCGGGCGGTAGCGCGATGGTTGAGTCCCTAAGGCGCTCGACGGAGTTTTTCAGCTCGCGCGGACTGGGATCAACCTGGTTCACAGTGCCCAAGGGCGGCGGGAAGCCGATGACATCGGAATGGAAGGAGGCGTTGATCGCGGCACGCGACGCAGGACATGATATTCAACTACATGGTCTGACCCATGCGGACTGTTACGAGTTCGGACCTCCTGCGTGGCCGGCGACCTCAATCCTGTCCACGCTGCAGTCGGAGTTTGATGAACGCCGCGAGGAGCTGATGCCACGCTATACGGTGGATAACCTGCGCGAACGAATTGAAGAAGGGTTGGAAGTCTTTGCGATGGACCTGGGGGTTGAGCCGACCGTGTTCCGCGCGCCTTGCGGAGCCATCTCCAAGCCAATGTTCAGCGCGCTGCGAGAGGTCGGCATCGGGTATCACACTTGCATGTATATCAGCGGCAGCGGTTACGCGCATCTTCCGCATAACAGCGGGGATCTCTCGCAGGACTGGGTCGACAACATCCCATACCATCCCTTTCGATGGTATGACGATGTCATAGAAGTGCCCATCCTGAACGAATATACGTGGCGCGGGTCGGGCCAGCGCAGCGAGGAGTTCATCGAGTTGGCGCGGCGGGACCTGGACCGGATCAGCGAGCACAGCCCGATTGTCATCATGCTGATGCATACGCACGGAATCGCTGACGACTACGAGCACACGTTCCGCATGATCGACGCTGTGTCGGAGCATGTGGGCCGTAAGCCGGGCGCGTCCTTCGCGACGATGGGCGAGATGGCCGCGTCGGGTGCGCTGGAGGAGGCGGCCACGGTTGAAGGACCGGACATTCTGGCAGTATAACGTTGGCGAATCGAGGGACTGTTCAGATGAATATCATTGTCATAATTTCAGATACGTTCCGCTACGACAATCTGTTCGACCGTGCAGCGGCGATGCCGGTGCGTACACCGCATCTTGACCGCTTTTCGGAGCGGTGCGTGAGCCTGTCGAGGTTGTACACGGGCAGCTTCCCGACGATACCCCATCGAACGGACTTCACGACCGGGCGCGTGGGTTGGCCATGGTACCCCTGGCAGGACCGGCGGCTGAGCAGCCCAAACCATTTGCCTCAGATTCTGGGGGAGGCGGGCTACGTCAGCCAACTCTTGGGGGACTGTCCACACCTCGTGCGGGCGGCGTTTTTCGAGGGGTTCGATGGCGCGCATACGCTGCCCGGCCAAGAGGGCAATACCTACTTCATCGGGATGAATCATCCTATCGAAGAGGCGATGGCCGACGAAAAGACGCGCAATATCGGCAACCATTTTCAAGGGCGCAATCTGATCGACCTTCACGCGTGGATAAACCGACGCTGGTACCGGGAGATCGACCGATTTGCGCCGCGTACGGCCGAGCTGGCTGTGGAGTGGCTGGAGGAGAACGACCAGCACAGTCCCTTCTTCCTGTGGGTGGATTTCTTTGACCCGCACGAGCCTTGGGACCCGCCTGAGTACATGGTGCGCCGCTATGATCCCGACTACGACGGCCCGCCCATGCTGCATCCCAACTACGGCAAAGCCAGCGACTACACCGAGGCCGAGCTTCGTAACCTGCGGGCGCACTACTGCGCGGAGGCGGAGCTGGTGGACAGGTGGGTAGGGCGCATCCTGACAAAGATCGACGACCTGGATCTGTGGCGCAACTCGATCGTGGTGTTTATGTCCGATCACGGATTCAGTCTTGGCGAACACAACCGCACCGGGAAGTCGAACATCAGCAAGTTCGATGACCGGTTCTGGCCGCTGTATCCGGAGATAGTCCATATTCCATTCCTGGTGGCGGCGCCGGGCCTCGAGGGAGGCCGCACAGTTGATGCCCTGCTGCGGCCAGCGGACATTGCGCCGACGCTTATGGATCTGGCAGGCGTGCAGGTGGAGACGCCGGAGCCGATGCATGGACGTTCTTTTGCGCCGCTGCTGCGGGGGGATAGTGGAGCTTCTCCGCACGACTGTGTCGTGTCGGCAACTTTCACGCGATTGGAAGAAGGCGAGCTTACGCCAAATCGGGTTACGCCGATGTTGTACACAGATCGTTGGGCCTACGCGCCGGTTGGCTCTTCCGGCGAACGGGAGCTCTACGACCTGGCGGCAGACCCGCAGACGGAGACGAATCTGGCCGAAGATCAGGGGGAAATGGCGGACGACCTGCATGAGGCGTTTATGCAAGAGCTTCGCAGCCTGGACGCGCCCAATGAAGCCATTGAGGTCTGGCAACGGTAGGTGAGTTGGGACGGCTCGTGCGCACTGATCACTTCCGGTATGTCTGCAACCGGGTTCCGAAGTAGGTAACGCGATACACAGCCCTTAGAATTTGGACATGACAGTAGATAAAGGTTATTATCCTTGCGTCAGCGCAGGAACCCCCTAAACGCGCGCCCGTATTGAAGAACCGTCGAAGGAAGGACCTAAACTGGGAAGGCCATTGGTCTTTGGCCTAATCTATTGTCGTGCCGTGATTGGCCCTGGCGAATAGGATCGGTAATCTGGCTTTGGTGCCATCTCTAGGGTCAACTAAATTGTCATATAGTTCGGAGAGGTTGGGCCAAAGGCTTTACACCACTCCATCCCTTTCAACCCATTTTCACATTTTCTAACATGGAGGAATGAATGGACACACAGAAGATGCTTTCGCGTCGTCGCTTCCTGCAGGTTTCCGGCTTGGCAACAAGCGCGGCCCTGCTTGCTGCGTGCCCTGCGCCCGCGGCTGCCCCGGCCGACACCGGCGGAGATGGCGATGCAATGATGGAAACCAAGAAGCTGGAAGCCTGGTCGCGTATGACGGACCTGGCGCAGGAGTCGATTAAGGAAATCATCGACATCTACAACGAGCAGAACACGATGGGCGTAGAGGTCGAGTTTGTCTACATTGCCCAAACACAGGGCAGCCAGGCAGACGAGAAGCTGCTGACAGCAGTTGCTGGCGGTACGCCTCCGGCGCTCCACTATGCTGACCGCTTCACCGTTCCGCAGTTCGCCCACGAAGGCTTCTTTACCGACATCACCGACTTCGCCGAAGCCGCCGGTGTCACTAAAGAGCTCTACTTCGACTTCGCCTGGGACGAGACTGTATACAAGGGCGGCATCTACGCGCTGTCTTTCGACACCGACACGCGCGCCCTGTGGTACAACATGGACATCATGGACGAGGCCGGTGTAGACTCCAGCTCGCCCCCGTCCAACCTTGATGAACTGATGGCAGCCACTGAAGCGCTGACAGTGCGCGACAACACTGGCGCCATTACCCGTTACGGTTTCAACCCCATCTATGACCAGGCCTGGCTCTACACGTGGGGCTTCGGCTTTGGCGGTCTGTTCCAGGACGATGATCGACGCATCACCTTTGCCCATCCGCAGAACATTGAGGCCATGCAGTTCGTGAAGTCCTTTGTGGATGAGATTGGTGTTGAGGACATTGACGCCATGTTGTCGGCCTGCGCCGGCGGCAACTGCCGCGGCGAGAATGACTACTTCTGGACCGGTCAGAGCGCGATGACCTGCAGCGGTAACTGGAAGGTTGCCCAGCATCATCGCTACAAGCCCGACACCAATTACGGTGTCGTGCCGATGCCAGGTCCGGACGGCCCCGCCCCAGGCGCAAGCTGGGCCGGCGGTTGGAGTTGGGCAGTTCCCTTCGGCTATGACGATGTAGAGTCGGCGTTTGATGCCTGCTTCTACCTCTGCGGCCCCGAAGGCCAGCTCAAGTACAACAAAGACACGTTCCACATTCCGACGATCAAGTCGGCTGCCGAAGATCCATTCTTCCGCGAAGATCCGCTGCACGCGGTCTTCATGGACCTGCTGCCGGTTTCCCACGCCCGCCCGCCGATTCCTTTGGGCTCCAAGTTGTGGGACCTGCAGGTAAAGGCCTTCCGTGATGAGATTCCGCACGGTCTGAAGACGCCGGAAGAGGCGCTTACGGACATTGATGAAGAGATCAATGCGGGTCTTGACGAGATCGGATTCTTCAGCTAATCAGTACTAGCGCCCTCCTCTCGCCCCGATCTGAATGCGATGCCATTCTGAGATAGGGGCGAAAGGTGGGTTGATGCGTATTCTTTCTGGTACTTTGGCCAGGAGTTGGGGGCTCTTTCAGTATCCAGTTCCTGCCCGCTTAACCAGAACTTGATAACGAACGTCCCAGGTTTCTTGGGGAAAAAGGTAGCGGCTCAATAGGGCCGCTACCTGACTGTTTCCTTGTAAACCTGCTGGCAAACGGAAAGTAGACTGACAAGCATGGCAACTGCCCTCCCCTCCGTCGCTGCTCCGAGGCGCCGTCTTTCGCAAGGGACACGGCATACTATAAACGGCCTTTTATTCGCATCCCCTTGGATTTTCGGCCTGCTCGCCTTCTGGATTTACCCCACCTTGGCGTCAGCATACTATAGCTTTACCAAGTATAACGGCGTGAAGAATCCCGTGTGGACCGGCTTTGCCAACTACATTGAACTGTTCACAAGCGATGGCGAGTTTGTAGACGCGGTCTACAGCACAGTTTACTTCGCGGTTGTTTCGATTCCCTTGGCCATCATCTTCGCCTTCGGTCTGGCACTGATGCTGAATGCCAAGATAAGGGGTCAGGTCGTCTATCGCACTCTCTACTTCCTTCCCACGCTTGTTCCGGAAGTTGCGCTGGCTCTGGTCTGGATCTTCATATTCACCCCGCACAGCGGATTGATTGCAGCGCCGTTCAGAGCTTTCGGTATGCGGGGGCCCTGCTGGCTCACCTGCGCCGAATGGGCGCGTCCTACCCTGGTGCTGCTGGCCCTGTGGATTATCGGCCAACAGATTATCCTATATCTGGCCGGACTGCAGGATGTCCCGCAGGACTTGTATGATGCCGCGGATGTGGATGGGGCAAACATCTTTTCCAAATTCCGCAACGTTACCCTACCCATTCTTACACCGGTAATTTTCTTCCATCTCGTGACTTCGGTGATCGGGGCCCTTAACTTTTTTGCCATCCCCTATATCATGACAGGGGGGACAGGCTTCCCTGCCAACTCGACCCTCTTTTATTCGATCTATTTGTACAAAAATGCCTTCCACTATCTGGAAATGGGCTATGCATCGGCAATGGCATGGCTGCTATTTATGTTCACGCTAGTCGTTACTTTGTTCATTTGGCGCTCAGCGCGTCTGTGGGTCTTTTATGCAGGAGGCGAAGAGTAATATGGTGGTAGAAAGCGGACAACTTCCGCCTGCGTATGCCAATGACCGCTCCCGCCGCCTTCTTCTAAAGCGCTTGCGGGGAATCGTCCGCGTCATCCTCATCCATGCCGGTCTGGTTCCGGCAGCCTGCATCTTTATGCTTCCATTTCTGTGGATGTTGTCGACGTCTCTCAAGCCGGATGTCCAGTTCTACTCCTATCCACCGGTCCTGATTCCCAGCCCGCTGCAGTGGTCCAATTTCCCGGACGCGGTTACCTACATTACATTTTTCCTCTACATGAGGAATACTCTCACGATAGCAGTTCTCGCCACCATAGGTGTGCTAATCTCCTCATCCCTGGTCGCATACAGCATCGCGCGTATTCCCTGGGCTGGCCGCAATATTCTCTTCATCCTCACCATAGCAACACTCATGCTGCCCTTCCAGGTCACGATGATCCCATTGTTCATTGTCTTCAAGAACCTCGGCTGGGTGAACTCCTGGATGCCGCTCATCGTACCGCACTGGTTTGGCGGCGCGTTATATATCTTTCTGCTGCGACAGTTCTTCATGACGATTCCGATGGAATTGTCCGAAGCAGCCCGCATCGACGGCGCTAGTGAGTTGAAGATTTACTACTCAATTCTGCTACCACTTTCCAAACCAGCCCTGGCTACGGTCGCGATTTTTGAATTTATTGCCCGCTGGCGCGATTATATCGGCCCCCTGATCTATTTGAGCAAACAGGAGTTGTATACACTTTCGCTGGGCATCTATGAGTATCAGTCCCAGTACGGAGCAGAGTGGGGCCTGCTAATGGCCGCTTCCGTGATGATTACGCTGCCTATCATCCTGCTCTTTTTCTTCTTGCAGAAGACGTTCGTGCAAGGCATTGCGTTGACTGGTATCAAAGGCTGACCAGATTCCCTCGCTGGCCGAAAATCTCATAGCTTCCTGATCCTTGTTGAAGTGTTGCATGCAGTAGCCCTCCCCTAAGTGATGTGCTTCCCACTTAACCGACCCGCTGGCATAGAATCATTCATTCTTGAGGATATCAGAATGCCCATACGATTGGCTTTAATCGGCTGCGGCAGGATTTCGCGACGCCATGTGCTGGCGATGAAGGATCTACAGGAACGCGGTCGCGGCGACTTTGTGGTTAATGCGGTCTGTGACGCCAACGGTCAGGCAGCGTCTGAGCGCGCCGACATGTTTGAGGAGCTATTGGGCGAACGCCCTGTGGTCTACGGCACGCATCAAGAGCTTCTGTCAAAAGCGCAGGTAGACGCTGCGGACCTGTGCTTACCGCATGGGCTGCATCACAGCATTGCGGTGGACTGCATGGAGGCCGGTTTGCATGTGTTGTGCGAGAAACCGCTTGGAATTACCATTAAGGCCTGCCGCCTGATGATTGAGACTGCAGAGAGGACTGGCAGGGTCCTTTCTACGGCCGCGCCGCACCGCCGTCAGCCTGGTCAGCGGACGGTAAAGTGGGTATTCGATGCGTCCGGCCTGATCGGTACACCACTGAGTTTCTTTCATCAGTATCGTTCCTCAGCAGTGCTCCCGGGCGGACCTGGGCAGGCCAGCAGCCAGCCAAATCCTGCCCAACTGTGGGGACAGCAGGCAGGAGGGTCGGATGAACCGCTTCCAAGTCACAAACGCTGGCGGCGGGACAAACTGATGTCAGGCGGAGGGCCGGTGCTTGACAGCGGCTTTCACTACTGTGATTCAATGCGCTACTTCTTTGGTGAAGTCGACAGTGTCTATGCTGTCGTACGGTCGGTAAAGACGGGAAAGCCCCAATCTTTTGCGGAGGCGCCGGAGGATACCGTTTTCGTTACTTTGACCTTCGAGAATGGGGTCGCGGGGACATGGGCGTGGAGTCTGGCCGCCCCTGGCGAAGATGCCTATGATGTGACCTTCTATGGCAGCCAAGGTTCGCTGCGCGATACGACCGCCGCGCCTTTCTCGATTTTTCATCTGTTTCAACGTACGCCCCAGAAAGATGAAACGGCCCGGCTGGAATGTGCCGATGGAACAGTCTATAGTATGCAGGAACTAGAGAAGATGCACCGCGCCTCCCTGTCGCAGGAGGAAGAGGAGGAGCTCTACCCGGGAGGGGCGACCGACGGCTTCTCAATCGAGATCTGGGAGTTCCTGGAAATTCTGCGAGGCAACAAGTCGGCGCCGGAGATCGACGGTTGGGAGGGTATGCGCTCGCTCGCGCTGGGGGACGCCATCTACGAATCGGGTTTGACCGGTGAAGTAGTGAAGGTAGAAGATGTCCTCAATGGGACGCGTTCGGCTTTCCAGGATCCCATTGATGAGCATTGGGACTTGACGTGATAAGGACGTAAGGGTGTGTATTCAGGAGAAACGCCATGTCTTTAGCCATGACCCCGCAGCAGCGGGCAGATTTCGATGAACAAGGGTTTGTCATTCTCGAGGATTTTCTGACCCCGGCGGAGTTGGAAAGGCTGCTGGCGGCCATCGACGAGGTTGCCGCGGAAGTCCGGACCGTCCAAGGGCTTGGCCCGAACGACCCTTTTGCAGTGCGCAATGCCCTGTCCCATCATGACGCCTTTCTCGATCTAATCGACCATCCGCGCATGTTGCCGCTGGTGGTGGACGCCATTGGCTGGAATATCCAGATTCGCACAACGCATCTGGATTACCGTCCTCCATATCCGGAAGGCATCCAACCGGGTGCGCTAGGCGTGGGGGACGGCGGGGACCAGGAGGTCGGATACCGCAACCTGTCGTGGCACCCTGATCTGGCCAGCGATTCGCTTTTCATGGCCCCCTCGCTGGACGGGCGGCTGCCTTTCATGGAGATCAAGGTATTCTACGTGCTTTCGGATCTGAGCGAATCGCAGAGCGGCAACTTGTGGCTGGTACCGGGAAGCCATTTGCGTTCGCCGAGCGAACTGCGTGAAATGGGCCGGCAGGTCGACCCGAGCGAAGCGCTGGAATTGCGGCTGAAACCGGGCGCGGCGGTCCTGTGGCGCACGGCAGTCTGGCACTGCGTCGGCCCCAATCTTTCCAACCGCACACGCAAGATCATGCATGTCGGCTACAACTACCGTTGGCTGCGTCCCACTGACTATATCACGCAAGATCAGGCACTGGTTGACCGCAGTTCGCCAATTCGCAAGCAGCTACTGGGCGCGCTTGCCAGTGGCGGCGACCCGCTGGGGAACGATTCGGCTTTCCATCCTTCCTCGCAATACTGGCTGACGAAGAGCGACGAGGATGTACCGTTGCGGTCATGGGCCGAGGCCCGGGTCGAGACGGAGGGAGATATTCCCGTTCACCTTTGAAGGCAACAGAGAAGTGTAGGGCAGAAGGCAGGAAGATAAGCATGTCCGAATTCGAAGCGGTGAAGGATCGGGTCTTTGCCGATCTGGGCCTCTATCAGCAGGTTTCCGGATTGTACGATGGGCAGTGGCTGGCGGGAGAAGGCCGGCGCCGCCTCGCGGTGCATTCGCCCATCAACGGCGAATGGCTGGCAGATGTTGCCGTCGCCGGGAATGATGACTACGATCGGCTGATGGAAAGGGCCTGGATTGCCTATCAGGAATGGTCACAGGTACCGGCGCCAAAGCGGGGGGAGGTAGTACGGGCTATCGGCGACCGGCTGCGCGAGTACGTTGATAGCCTTGGCCTTCTGGTTACGCTCGAGGTGGCAAAGACTCCTGTAGAGGGCAAAGGCGAAGTGCAGGAGATGATCGACATCAGCGACTTTGCTGTCGGCCTCTCCCGCCAGCTGTACGGTGTGACGATGGCCAGCGAGCGGCCCAACCACCGACTGTATGAACAGTGGCATCCCTATGGCGTTGTCGGCGTAATCACAGCGTTTAATTTCCCCTGTGCCCCCTGGTCCTGGAATGCGTTCATCGCTTCGGTTATCGGCAATGTCGTCGTTTGGAAACCCTCGCCTGACGCTGCACTTACCGCGATTGCTACGACCAATATCGTTAACGCTGTACTTGACGATTTCGGGCTGCCCCCAATATTTCTGCTGGCAGTAGACGAGGCCGGTGAGTTCGGACAGCGCATGAGCACGGATCGGCGGTTGCCCTTGCTGTCCTTTACCGGCTCAGTTCAGACCGGGCGCGGCGTGGCTGCGCGAGTAGGGGAACGCATAGGCCGCACGATTCTGGAGATGGGTGGCAACAATGCGGCCATTGTTACGCCGGATGCCGACCTGGAGATTGCGCTGCGAGGGGTTGCATTCGGCGCGCTGGCGACGGCAGGCCAGCGTTGTACCACGACCCGGCGCGTTATCCTTCACGGGAGCCTCTTTGAAAGCTTTCTTCCCCGGCTGGTTGCGGCCTACGAGACTGCAAAGGTTGGCAGCCCACTCGAACCGGGCGTGCTGGTGGGGCCGCTGATCAACCAGGGAGCGGTTGAGGCCTACTGTTCGGCGATCGGGAGGGCACAAGCTGCCGGCGGGCGTGTTCTGTTCGGAAACTCGGTTCTGACTGTACCAGGACTCGAAGGGGGGAACTACGTCGCGCCGACTTTGATTGAGGGCGTCGCGCCGGATTCTGAGATCGTCGGCGAGGAAACGTTTGCGCCGATACTGTACGTGCTAAGGTATGAGAAACTTGAAGATGCGTTCGCCATTCACAACGGTGTGTCCCAGGGACTTTCTTCCGCCATATTCAGCAATAATCTTCGCGAAGTCGAGGCGTTTCTAAGTGTAACAGGTAGCGATTGCGGGCTTGCCAGTGTTAACACCGGCACCGCCGGCGCAGAGATCGGAGGCGCCTTCGGCGGCGAGAAGGACACTGGCGGCGGTCGCGAAAGCGGTTCGGACGCCTGGAAGGCATACGCCCGTCGTCAGACAGTGACGATCAACTACGGAAGTGAACTTCCTCTGGCCCAAGGGGTTACTTTTGACGTCAATTAGGCCAGGCGGCCTTTAGTTTCCAGCCGGGTATCTTCGTCCTTGCGCAGCCGCATGTATCCGTTCCACCGGCCCGCCAAACGGAACGAGGATGGCGGTAAAGGTTGTGGCTCCACCTGCGGCGACAACATTGTGATCGGGCGCGATTCTGCGAGTCGCAATCACGCGGTCAAGTGGGTCGTAAGCAGTCAGAATTACCTGCACCTCAAGAGCTTCCTCCTGGCCAATATTCCGCACGGTGCCTCTAACTGTGTATGCTGAGTAGCTTTCTCCTTCTGAAGTCAGTTCATCCACG
This sequence comes from Caldilineaceae bacterium bin5, assembly GCA_002238445.1. Classification (GTDB taxonomy): domain Bacteria; phylum Chloroflexota; class Anaerolineae; order Caldilineales; family Caldilineaceae; genus Bin5. Next base: position 61,218 of record MPML01000014.1, on the reverse strand, counting down.
GCCAGTTCCCGGTAGTAACCACCTTCGTATGCCGGAACTCCGCTGACAGGAAAAATAATGTAGCTCGCAAACTCTTTCGGAGCCTCTTCAAAAAGGATTGCAAAAGGCGCAACTCCTCCTGGCTCAACCAGGTTCAGCAGCACCATGCCATTATCTTCCGCCAAGATTTGCCGCTGTGCGTCCAGGAGCTTGACTCCGACGCGAACCTGTTCGAGCATAAAGGCGCTCGTGTTTTCGACTTCGCCCAGGACCCACAGGCCTCCAAGCGGCGTAAAGCTGAAATGTACTCTCTGATGGGAAAAGGCAATAGGAGTTGGAGTCGGCCTGACACCTGCTGGACCGCCGTCAGTTGACACCGGCGACGGAATCACCAGTTGCTGGCCGGGCTGGAGCGTGCGCGGGTCCGAGATATTGTTTCGTTCCTGTATCGCAGCGACAGATACTCCGAATAAAGTGGCAATACGACCTAGGTTATCGCCGGTCACGACAGTGTAAATGGTTGGCGTAGGCGTATCGGTTGGAGTCGGGGTTGGGGGAGGGGTATAAGGGGCGGGTGTGGCCGTTGGAACGGCAGTCGGGCCTGTGGGAGGCACCAAAGTGGCGGCCGCCTCCGGCACCGGTGTTGTGGTTGGAATGAGGGTGATGACCTGTCCGCACGCAGAGAGGGCAAAGAGTGCCGCTAATGCTGCAATGGCAGTCACTGCCACCTTACTTGCTATCGTAGAAAGCCAGTTCATTTGGATTGGTGCCTGTGTTTACAACGGACCTGCAAGGCTGGGTATGTCGCTGCGTTGGGGCGGCCCCTCAACGCGATCCTGGAAAAAGCCCCCATCGACTCGCAGTACTGCGCTGGGAATTTTCGGGACAGGGATGATTGTTTTCTCCGACTATGATTATAATGAAATATACCAAGAGCGCAAGTAATTCGGCAGAGCGTACTAAATTTCGACTATAGCTGTAGGCAGCCCGTGTCGGGCGCAATGATTCAAGTTTGCGTTTGCACGAGAGGACACGACCGAAGCCAGATTTTCGACGGAAAAATATGGATGAGAATCACGGCGTAACGACTAGAAGGCGCGTCGAAACCTGCCTTGCATTATATCACATTGACTCCCCATTGCCGTCTTGAATCGGGTCAGATATACTACACGAGCCCCAACTGGTTCCGCGGGCCCAGGGTCGCAAACGGGAGAACATGCATGAAAATAGCCATCCTTTCGGATAGCCACGACAATATCTGGAACCTTGAGAATGCGCTGGCCGCCGTGGCTGAAGAGGGCTGCGAGATACTGCTGCACTGCGGCGATCTGATCGCGCCTTTTATTGTCGCGCAGATGGCGCAGGCATTTGGCGGACCAATTCATATCGTGGAGGGCAACAACGACGGCGACGGGCGGTTGCAGCAGCAGGTTGCCGCCGGATTCGCGCACGTTACGTTACATGGCCCCTATGCCGAGCTGGAACTTGGGGGAAGGCAGGTCGCGCTAATTCACTATCCGGAGCCGGCGCGGCGGATTGCGCAAAGCGGCGTATTCGACCTAGTCTGCTACGGCCATGACCACAAACAACATTGGGAACAATTAGGCGACTGCCTGCTTGTCAATCCGGGAGAAGTAATGGGTCGTTTGGGCGCGCCAAGCTGGGGCGTCTATGACTGCGTGCGTCATCGGTACTCACAGCGGGTTCTAGATAACTAGGATGATGATCTGATCTTCTTAAACGATTTCCTCGACTCAGATTCGGTGCCCAATACAATTTCAGAGAGAAAATACATTGTTTGAGCTGGTATTTCTTGGGACTTCAGCGTCCGCGCCCTCTGTTCACCGGGGCCTTTCAGCTGCGTTGGTTATGGCACAGGAGCACCGTTTTCTGATCGACTGCGGCGAAGGCACACAACGTCAAATTTTGCGTAGCGGCCTCGGGTTTCGCCGACTTGACAAGATCCTACTCACGCACGGACATCTCGACCATATATTGGGGCTGGGAGGGCTGGCGAGCACACTGGGGCACTGGGAGACCCTGGATACGTTGGAGATTCACGGCGGCGAGCAGGCGCTGGCCCGAGTCCATCGATTGATGGAGGTCGTTTTCGGCGTCGGGAATGTTACGCAGGCCGGCGTCAGCCTCAATGTGATGGAAGCAGGTACTCTGTTTGAAGGTAAGGGATTTTCGCTCAGCGCGTTCTCGGTACCCCATCGCGGCTCTGGCTGCTTCGGTTTTACCTTCGAGGAGGAGACTCGTTCACCATTCGACAATGCGAAGGCCGAAGCGCTTGGCGTTCCGGCAGGTCCGGAACGCAGGGAGTTGGTTGCGGGCCGGTCGGTTGAGTTGGCAAATGGGCGCACAGTTCAACCGGAAGACGTGCTGGGCGAATCGCAGAAGGGGGCAAAATTCTGCTTTGTAGGCGACGTGGGCCGGACCGGTCCCTTGCACAAGATTGTTGCTGATGCGGACCTACTGGCTATTGAGGCGACATACCTGGACGAGGAGCAAGAATTGGCGCGGAATCATGGGCACATTACCGCCCGCGCGGCGGCGCGGCTGGCCGAAAAGTCAGGCGTGAAGCATCTGGTGCTTCACCATATAAGCCGTCGCTATCACGCTAAGGAAATTCTGGCGGAAGCTCGCGCTGTCTTCCCTAACACGGATGTCGCGGGCGATCTTGACCTTTACAGAATTCGGCGGGGAAAGCCCGTGGAACTGCAATCAGGGCCAAAGTACACCGTGCGTTGATGAGCCAGACACTGCAATTGCTTGGCCGTGACGCGTACCGAGCGAGCTGCACGCCGGCCCTGTCGCAACAGTCCCTACGACCGAACTGTCAAAGAAACTAGCGCCGGACTGTTTCAGGTAGCATGGCCACCCGGACACCCTTAAGGGCCGGCATCAGCTGTCAAGCACGCAGCTTTCCACCGGTGGCCCTTTCGACGGTGCGGATGATACGCTGCCGCAGACGGTTTACCTCTTTTTCCTTCAAGCTGTGAGCCATGCTCTGGTAGGTAACGCGATAGGCCAGTGATTTGTGGCCGACTGGCAGAGGCTCGCCGCGATAAATGTCGAATAACTCCACCGCTGTCAGCATTGAATCTCTGTTACGCCCGCCGCCGTCTACAATCGCATCGAGCAACCGTCGTTGGGTCACATCCTCCGGCACGACAAACGCCAGGTCTTCCACCACGGGAGGATAGACGCTTATCGGCGCCATCTGCGAGATTTGCCAACTGGGCCGCACCAGAGGCGCCAGGTTCAGTTCGGCCAGAACCACGCGTTCGTTGCCCAAGCCAAAAGCGTTGCGTACACTGGGATGCAGTTCGCCGACGACGCCCAGGTGTTGGTCATGGAGCGAGATGAGTGCGCAGCGGGGACCGAACTGGGCATCGGTCCGATCGTCATTCGGGCCGCTGTCCGGAAAGGCGTGGAAGAGGGAGTTCTCCTGCGAGAAGCCAAGTCTTTCCAGAAGTGTTTCAATGATTCCCTTCAGATCAAAGAAGTCGAACAGGTCTGAATCTGTGTCGGAAAGCCCTGTGGCAGGGGAGGACTGTTGCGGATTGCGATCTCCCCGCAGAGCGATGCACAGCCTGCGGTCCTCGTCTGGCAGCGGACTGTTCTTTGCTCCTTGAGAAGAAGGCGTGCTCGGATTCGGCTGTGGCCGGTAAACGCGTCCGATTTCGAAGACAGCCAGTCGGTCGGAGTAGCGCAGGTTAAAGGCAAGGTTTTCCAGGGCACTCACGACCAGAGTGCGGCGCATCACCCTCCGTTCCGGGGAGAGGGGATTTGTCAATGCGATGAAGGACGAATCGTGAGGCACACCTGCACTCTCAAGGTCACCGTTTGCCCTCGCCTGGGATGCCGCGACGAACAGCTTGGCGTGGTTTTCCGGGGTTGTAAGCGTGTGATTGACGGTGTCCTGCAGCCCGCAACCGATGAGAATATCGCGGATGTTTTCCTCGGTTTCCAGCTGAATGTTGCGGCGCTGGGGAGGAAGAACTGTATCGAGGAGCGTTTCTCCAATAAGGTCGTAGCCTACGACGCGCGCTACCTCTTCTGTCAGGTCGGCGGGCAGAGTTACGTCCAGCCGATGCCAGGGGACAGAGGCGGCTATCACGGGCTCACCGTGTGCACGCGCCAGCCCGAATGTTGCTCGCTCCGGCGCGTCTGCCGGCGTATCGGACAGCTCTTCAACGTCGAAATCCAACCTCTGGAGAGCGGCGCCAATCTCTGACAGCGACAGTTCCATCCCCAACAGGCGTTTCACGTCGCTGCTGGATGTGAAAACTTTCAATTCTGGCTGGGGAACAGGGTAGGCATCTACGATTCCGGGAACGACACGCCCGCCGGCATGCTGCTGCATCAGACTCGCGGCTCTGCGAGCTGCCAGGTCGTTCAATGTGGCTGGAACGCCGCGGGTGAAGCGGTGGCTGGCTTCGCTGTGCAGGCGCAAGGACTGGGAAGTCCGGCGGTTGTTGATGCCGTCAAAGGTAGCAGCCTCGAGCAAAATATTGCGCGTCTTTTCGTGTACCTCCGTCTCGGCGCCACCCATCACGCCGGCAATTGCAACCGCGCCGGCCTTGTCGGCGATAACCAGCATCGAATCCTGGAGTTTGCGTTCCTGACCGTCCAGGGTCTCAAGGACCTCATTCGCGTGGGCGGTACGCACGATAATTGTTGGCTTTGATTCACCGATTCCGGTTGCTCTGGAGACGAGCAGATCATAGTCAAATGCGTGAAGGGGCTGGCCCGTTTCCAGCATTACAAAGTTCGTTATGTCTACGATGTTATTGATAGGGCGCATGCCCGCGCTCGCCAGCCGGTCCTGCATCCATTTGGGAGAAGGGCCAACCTCGATATCGCGAATGATTGTACCTGTAAATCGCTGACACAGGCTCGGAGCGTCGATTTGGGCCATCAGGTAGGCGGCGGCATGGTCGTCGCCGCGGGAGGAGTCTTCGTCTTCCGGCAGGTGAATGGCGCCTTCTGTCAGAGCATGTACTTCTCTTGCTATGCCCCACATGGACAGGCAGCGAGCCATGTCGGGCGTTAAGTCGATTTCCAGGATTTCATCGCCCAGATACTCGCGCAAAGAAAGTCCCACAGGCGCGTCTTCAGGCAAAACAAGAATCCCTTCGTGTTCCTCGCTGAGTCCGAGTTCCAGTTCCGAGCATACCATACCGCGCGACTCGACGCCGCGGATTTTCGCTTTTTTCAACTTCTTGCGCGGACGCGGCTGCTTGTCACTGTAGGCGTCGATCAGTTGCGCGCCTTCGCGGGCAAACGCGACTTTGAGAACCGGAAGGTCCCCGGCGGCGATGGAACGGTCCTTGAACTGAAACAGATTGGGCGCCCCGGTAACAACTCTCTGGGGGGCACTGTGGGCGGGAGCAGGGCCGGACTCGTGTGCCACGTCTACGAGGACCAGTCGGTCGGCATCGGGATGGGGCGCGACCGCCACGACCTGACCGACAACTATTCTGTCGGCTTCCCACCATTCGCCAACGCGAGTGAGGCTCGCCTCCTCAAGGCCGGCGAGCGTCAGACGTTCGGCCAGTTTCGTTGTGGGAAGTGGGACTTCCACATATTCTTGGAGCCAGGACAAAGGGACAAGCATGGTACGCTCCCAACCGGTCTATTTGCTATCTGCCTGAGCCAAAAGTTCGCAACTGTTTCAGCTATAGCAGTGAAAATGCGTGATTGTGTTGTAAGGCTAAGTCTGCTCGCAGCAATCCAAGGCACGGTAGACTATGTCATGTGCTAACGAGCGCCAGTAACCCCAGGTACGCCGCTTGGACCGAAGATTGCGCAACGAGTGGGCAACAGCGCCCAGTTCCTGAGGGGGCACAGTTCGAAAACCGGCGATTTCTTCAGTGTCGGTGGGGCGCAATTCCTTGCTCAAACTCTCCAGATAGAAGATGTAGCTAACGAAAGGAACGCTCGTGCCTTGATTGACAAAATGACAGTCCAACATGCCGAGGAAACGTCGCAACTCAACCTTCTGTCCGGTCTCTTCAGCGACTTCGCGGTAGAGGGCATCTTCGACAGATTCTCCGCGCTCGATGCGGCCGGTCGGCAAGCGATAAATTGGGGTTTCGTAACGATGTTTAGTATGCAGCAGGATCTCGCCGTTGTGTTGGCGGATTGCGAAAACGACTTCGCCTCGTCGATCCGGATCCGATTGCCCTCGATATGCACGCAAATAGGCATCCGTCTCTATGAAGTGACGGCGCCATATCGGTTGCCCGTATCGGTCTGCCAGGGCATCCACTTCCGAACTGTCGATTTGGGGCGCTACTTGGGAAAGTGCGAGCATCGTGGCGCTGTAAGAGTAGAAGAGAGGAAAATCCCAATTAACAACTGTTGCGCGTTCCAACCAGATAACATTAGCCTTGGTTCGTCAGTTTCTACTGTCCTCAAGTTCATCAGCAATGAGCGATTGGGCCTCAGCGGGATCGAGAATTACGCCACCTCCCTCGGCGCCGCCGGACACGCCAACGCCTCTTTCGCTTAACTGTGGCGGCGTGGATAATCTTTCGAGGCCCTGCCGCAACTTCTGTCTGCTCTGCTGCAAGCCTTCTACTTCCATCATCTGCAACCCATAGCGGTTCTCAGGATGGAGTAGTGTGTCGACGAGGTCCAGTCCAATCTGTTGTCCCAGTTGCCGGCTACTATTAAATGACTTCCACGGCGCATGGGCGATGCGGAGAAACTCGCGACCGGCCTGTGTGCGCATCCCCTGCAACTTGAAGGGGACAATAGTCCGCTCCAGACGGATGGCGAGCTGCCATTCAGCGCCAAAGGGGGCCGTGATGTCGCGGCCCAAGAGAAAATAGATTCTGTCTACGTTGCTAATCAGTTCGAACAGGGTATCGTAATCTACGCCGGTGGTAGGGGTGCGGCGAATTTCGGCGCCAACCTGCACAGGCAACTCAGCCAAGATGTGGCCGACAAGCGCCCTTTCCTGTTCCAGGTCTTTGGTTGCACTTACAAAAATGCGAAGTTTTTCTGCCATGCTGGAATTGATGTTACCTGAGAGGGACCGAAAGTGCTTGTATGCCGGACAATGAATCATTGCAGGCTGTCAACATGGGTATTGTCGCTGATATGACACTGAAACGCCAAAATCCAAGCTGCCTGGGGACGGAATCTCCGGTCACTCGTGAAGCTGTCTTGCGTTGAGGGTATGCAATCTCGTCCGCGGCTTTCAGGATGAGGTAGCAGCGTCTCGCTTCAGCTGCCGCTCCCAATACTCGAGATCGGCGTCAACCATGAGGCGCACAAGCTCTCCAAACGAGGCGGTCGGTTCCCATCCGAGTTCCCGTCCGGCTTTGGATGCGTCGCCGACGAGAAGATCCACCTCAGCAGGGCGGTAGAAGTTTTCGTCCTGGACCACGAACTCCTGCCAGTCGAGATCGACATGGCTGAAGGCCTCCCCCAGGAACTCGCGCACGCTGTGCGTTTCGCCGGTTGCTACGACGTAGTCATCCGGACTGTCCTGCTGGAGCATCAGCCACATCGCTCGTACGTAGTCAGGCGCAAAGCCCCAGTCGCGGCGCGAATCAAGATTGCCCAACCGCAGTTCGTCACTGAGGCCGAGCTTGATACGGGCGACGCCGTTTGTGATCTTGTGGGTCACGAATTCCAGGCCGCGGCGCGGGCTCTCGTGGTTGAAGAGGATGCCGGAACAGGCGTAAATTCCGTAGCTCTCACGGTAGTTGACGGTAATCCAGTGGCCATAGACTTTGGCGACACCATAAGGGCTGCGGGGATAAAATGGCGTACTTTCGCTCTGAGGAACCTCGCGGACTCTACCGAACATTTCGCTGCTGCTGGCCTGGTAGAAACGGACGGTTGGATCGACGATTCGAATCGCATCCAAAATGCGGGTGACGCCCAAAGCGGTAAACTCGCCGGTCAGAACCGGTTGGGTGAAGCTGGTGGGGACAAAGCTCTGGGCAGCAAGATTGTAGACTTCCTGCGGCCGGTATTCCTGTAAAATGCTGATCAGGCTCATCTGATCGAGCAGGTCACCCTGGACGATCTCGATCTCGTTCTGAATGTGCCTGATGCGGTCGAAATTAATTGTGCTGGTGCGGCGCACCATACCGATGACTTTGTAACCCTGTTTTAGCAGAAGCTCGGCGAGATAGCTTCCATCCTGTCCGGTTACGCCTGTTATCAGGGCTGTCGGCATTGAAAGATTCTCCTCTGGCGGACTGCGCCGCGTTCATTTTGGGTAGCGGCGGCGCTGAATTCGACTCGTGAAATACGGTCCAACAAAAAGCGGTTTCTGGCCGCAGGTCGGCGACACGTGAGATCCTCTACAGGTCATGGCCTGCCATCTGCTGGCGGGTTATCCTGCCGGGCTCCGGCGTAATTCCGCCAGTATTGAAGCACGTCTGCCAGACTCTGGCGCAGAGTTATGCTGGGGCGCCAGCCGGTCGCTCGGAACAGTTCGGCCGGATCGCATACTGTGCGGGCGACGTCGCTTGGCCGCAATCGTTGCGGATCCTGTTCCACCTCGATGTCGACAACGCTCAACTGTAGAAGGTTCTCCAGTAGCTCCTGTACAGAGTGAGAAGATCCGCTGCCTACATTATAGACGCCGCCGGATTCTCCGTGCTCAAGTGCAAGCCAGTAGGCGCGGACCATATCTCTAACGTCCGTGTAGTCGCGTTCGGCCTGCAGGTTGCCTACTCGGAGGACAGGTTCCTGTTGACCAGCCTCAATATCGGCGATCTGGCGGGCAAATGCGCTGGCGACGAAACTGTCCGACTGGCCCGGCCCGATATGATTGAAGCTGCGCACGCGCACGGTCGGCAATGAAAAGTTGAACCAATACTGCTGGGCCATCAGGTCCTGGGCGACCTTGCTTATGCCGTATGGCGAATTAGGGCGCAACGGCGTTCTTTCGTCGAGCGGCAGGTCCTCCGTCTTGATAAGACCATAGACCTCAGATGATGCCACAACAAGCACGCGGGCACAGGGGACGTGGCGCCGAATGGCTTCGAGTAGATTCAGTTGAGCTCCTATGTTGAGTTCATAGGCGGCCCATGGTTGGTCCCAACTGCCCCGAACATCACTCCAGGCGGCCAGGTGAAAGACGAGATCCGGCTTGACGTCTCCTATGACCTGATCGATCCAGGACGGGTTGCGCAGATCCCCTTTGTGCAGGAGCAGCCGGTCCCGCAGGGACTGAATTCGGCTATCGGCGCGATGGATCGTTCCGTGGATTTCCAATGACCGACCGAAACTGTCGGACATGAGGTATTCCGCGAGAATTGCTCCTACGAAGCCTGAGATTCCAGTGATTAGGACACGCACAAAGGAAACCTTTCCTGAAAGCGCAATTATAGCAGATTACGATTGAGGGTCGCGAACTGTTGCAGTGCGCGGGCGCGCCCGACGAGCCGGAAATATTGGATGCGTAGCTTAAGGTGTCCTCTGCACAGGAGAGGGCCGAAGGCCCGCCTGCCAAGAAGGGAACCCGCCCCAAGCTGCTCCTCAGACCTGGTGAATAGGGAGTAAGTGAAGCCCAAGGTTCCCAGCAACAACTGTAATTCCGGGTCGGCTGAAGGCGAAGCTGGGTAGTAACTCTTTTTCGTGAAAGTAACTACCCAGCCGCAACTGATTCGTAATCCTGAACGAGGCGAGCAAAGGTGTCCTTTCTCCCCTCAATGTGGTAATTTGGGCGGTCGGCCGCAAGCGGCCTCCCTTGTGCAGGGGCTGCGCCCCCGCAACGCCCCCCTACAAAACCATCCCTCACCGACCGTGTGCATTCTTCGCAAAGTGTCGGCTGGCGAGTATGGCGACGGCTGTACACCGGTTGCGTCACCAAGAGCCTGAATGGTTCCAAGTATGCCTGGCTGGTCAACCACTGCGGCTTAGTAGTTACACGTGAAATTCATATGTCGCCTTTCAGAGTGCTATACTTCGATTCCAGGAGTGAAAGCCAAGAAGCAAGGAGCGGAATGTGTTATGCAAAATCCTCAGCAGTTCCTGGAAGCCCGACTCTATGGACCAGCTATCGCAGGGGGCTTGTCCAAGCTGGCGTTTGGCATGCTCCTTCTCTTCCTGGCTGTCGCGCTTACCGCTTGTACCAGAGAAGAGATGCTGTACGACCACCTGGACGAAAATCGACCTGCCCTATATGTTCCGACGTCGGACAGTGATCAGGTCATCGCCTTCGAGATTGCGTTGGGAACACCCGCCCGAGTGATATCAGAGCAGTTGGCGCTGGCCGGGCTGATTCACGACGCCGAGCTCTTTGAAGCATATGTGCGTTCGACAGGCCAGGCACAGGAGTTGAAAGCCGGTACATTTCTATTGCGGGCGAACATGACGCCACTCGAAATTGCAGAAGCTCTGCTCGATGAACAGGCTGCAGGGATTGCGGTAACTATTCGGGAAGGCTGGCGGTTGGAGCAGGTCGCCGATGCACTGGAGCAAGAGGGGATTGTTTCAGGCCAGGAGTATCGCCAGCTTGCTCAGTCGACAGACGTGGGCGCCCTGCAGCAGTTGGCGTCTTCCCATTCAGTTGCGGTCCAACAGGATGATCAGCAGTCCTGCTGCGCAGGCGAAAATAGTCGCTGGCCTTTCCTGGAGGAACGACCCCAAGCCGCGAGTCTGGAGGGTTTCCTCTTTCCGGCGACTTACCAGTTACCGGCAGTCGAGCCAACCGCCGGCGAACTCATAGTACGCCAGCTGGACGCGTTCGCCGATCGGATGGTGCCGATATACGAGCAGGCCGTAACTGATGGAATGAATCCACCTGATCTCTACAATGTGTTGATCCTGGCCAGTATAGTCGAGCGGGAAGCGGTTGCCGCCGAGGACAGGCCGACAATTGCCGGAGTCTTGTTTAATCGGCTGGCGCAAGGCATGTTGCTTGAGATTGATGCGACTGTCCAATACGCGATGGGTTACCAGGAAGGTAGCGGACAGTGGTGGAAGACGCCTGTATTTCTTGAAGAGTACCAGGGCGTTATCAGCCCCTATAACACCTATCTGAACCGGGGGATCCCGCCAGGCCCAATCGCCAGCCCGGGCGAGGATTCATTTCGCGCAGTGCTATATCCAGAGAGCCACGGTTACTTCTACTACGTCGCGGCCGCTGATGGCAGCGGTGGGCATGTGTTTGCGGAAACCTATTCTGAACATCTGGAAAATGTAAGGCGCTATCTCAACCAGTGAACCGTCAGGAATGTCACTGAATGTCGATAGTAGCTGGATCGCAGACGCGCCCGTGGGACACTAGTGTGAGGTTTAGCAGCCGTGCCCGTTTCTGGACATGTTCCACTATGATCTCCAGTAATAGTTCACGGCCAATCTCTGTCGTGAGTGTGCCCACAGCCGGTACTCGACCATTTGGCGGCGTGCATTCCAGAATTGGGGTGGGAACAGTCGGGCGGGGAGATTGCGCCGGCTGCGGCTGGAATTGTTTGCTGACTCCTAGAGAGACGCCGGGCAGGCACAAGGCCAGCTCCTAATGGACGGTCTGGGGGTAGATGGCGACGACGATGGGTGAGGCGCGCGAGGGCAGGCACAAGGCCGGCCCCTACCGGACGGTCTGGGGGGAATACTGTTGGCTAGACACGTTGCTGGGGAAGCGTAAACACGGTGGCTAGCCAGGGCGGGGCGTTGCGGGGGCGCGGAACTGCGGTTGTTAGTAGTCTGATTCAAAATTCTTGGTGAACGGCGAACGGCAGTGGTCAGTGGCATGAGACGGCAAGTGGGTGAGGAGACACTGATGGCTAGGCACGTTGCTGGGGAAGCGTAAACACGGTGGGTGGGGGGTGGTTTTGTGGGGGGGCGTGGCGGGGGCGCAGCCCCTGCACAAGGGAGGGCCGAAGGCCCGACCGCCCATATAACGATCAGGAGAAAGCAGCCACGCAAATTGCCTGAGACTGGGTCTACGAGCTGGACATGGCTTAGTCGTTACCTGAGGTATGCGAAAGTTCGCCCGCACTTTGAGATGCACCTATGTGGCGCTTCGAATTGACACGACTGTGACGATTTTCTACAATGACATGCCGGGTCGGTGGCGGAATGGCAGACGCAGCGGACTTAAAATCCGCCGGGTTAAAACCCATGTGGGTTCGAATCCCACCCGACCTACCTCCTCTTTAGAGAAACTCTCTGGCACGGTGACATTCTCAAATCGCAGTTAACTCTGAGGCGCCTCTGGTTCGCCCTTTCGTCGAATGCTGGGTATGACGGGGTGAAATCAGGCGGATTGGCCGCGGTTTTCAATGCGCCACAAGCCGAAGCGGTGATTCGGCCCCGAACCAGCAACCAGCGCCCAGCCCGGTTCCCAGCCAGGCAAGGCAAAAAATGATCTGACTCAGTTGCAAAACGAAGGCCCTCCATATTTGACAACGTGACTCCTTAAGTGGAAACTATGCCCACCTTAATTATAGCCTAAATCAGATTGAACTTACATCCACATAAAGGTAGGCGGCGGTCCGCTACCAGTTTCCGGTCGCCCTCTTCTACCAGTTCCCATCGTTTTTTCCACATCCCTAAAGGAGGGAATCTCAATGAAGCAATTCAGGTTAGTCGCGAGTCTCTTTATCGTTCTTGGCCTTGTGCTTGCCGGTTGCGGCGGCGCACAGCCGGAAGCCGAAATGGCCGAGGAACCGGCTATGGAGGAAGAGGCCGCGTCTGAAGACGATTCAATGGCCGATGAAGGTATGATGGGCGACTTCACCGGGCAGGTGGTGCAGTACAACACCATCGCCGACTATGAAGCGGCCACAGGCAATGAAATTTCCACATTCCAGCAGTCTCCGATTCTGGATGCGATGGTGGCCGATGGTTCGCTGCCGCCGGTTGAAGAGCGCTTGCCGGATGAGCCGCTGGTGATGCAGCCGGCCGACCAGATTGGCGAGTACGGCGGCACGATGCGGAATACGCACGAGGGCAACTTCGACTTCCTCGAGGATCTGCTGCGTGAATTCCCGCACGTGTACGGCTCGAACATGCAGGGCGTGCTGCCCAACGTGTTCATGAATGCCGAGACGAGCGCGGACGGCCTCTCGACGACGTTCACGATTCGCCCAGGCATCAAGTGGTCTGACGGCCATCCGTTCGGCGCCGACGACTTCGTATTCTGGTACGAGGCGATTGCGGCGAACGAAGAACTGAACCCGAATGGCGTCAACAATATGAAGGTTGGCGGCGAGATGGGTACGGTCACCAAGGTCAACGAGAATACCATTGTGATGGAGTTTAAGGCTCCTTACGGTGTGCTGCTCGAACGCCTCAATCGCTGGCGCCCGATGCCTTATGCACCCGCCCACTATCTGAAGCAGTTCCATCCTGACTACACCGATGCGGACGATGTGAATGCGATTGCAGAGGAGAGGGGCTTCTCGAACTGGGTTGAACTGTTCCAGGCCGAGCATGACTGGTACGGCAATCCTGATGAACCGACGATCTTCGCCTGGAAAGCCGTTACCCGCGGCGCCAGTGTGCCGGTGCAGGAGCTGGAGCGCAACCCCTACTACTGGAAGATCGACACTGCTGGCAACCAGTTGCCCTATGTAGACCACATTAACCGACCCAACCTGGGTGACCGCGAAGCGATTCTGCTGGACGTGATCGCTGGCCAGACTGACTACATGAACCCGTATACGCTGGGTTACCTGACCAACTATCCGGTCCTCAAGCAGAACGAAGGGAGCGGCGGTTACAGGGTGCTGCCTCAGTTTGGCTGGTCGGACGTGCTGGGCGTGGTAACGTTCAACATGTCGACCGAGGATGACGTGTTGCGCGAGCTGTTCCGCAACAAGGAATTCCGCGTTGCGCTGTCGATCGGTTACGACCGCGACAGGATCAACGAAGTAGTCTTCAACGGTCTGTACAAGCCTTCGCAGGTTGCGCCGCCCGACGCATCGGTCTATAACGGCGCCGACCCGGGCTTCAAGCTGCACACCGAGCACGACGTTGATCGCGCCAACGAGATCCTGGATGGCCTGGGTCTGACCTGGAATGAGGATCAGAGCCAGCGTCTGCTGCCCGATGGCCGCCCCTTTGAGCTTTCGGCTCAGGTACATACCGGCTGGGTACAGCAGGTTCCCATCGCCGAGCTGATCGCGCAGGGCTGGGAAGACATTGGCCTGAAGACAACGATTGTTCCGTTGGATGGTCGACTGCATACTGAGCGTCGACTGGCCGGCGACTATGAGCTGCAGGTCCGCCCCGTCAACTGGGCTGGCCAGGCTCCGATCATCGGCGCCATGCGCGGCGAGCCGATGCCAATCAGCAACAGCTGGCTGGTGAACCCGCCGTGGGCGCAGTATGTCATGTCCGGCGGCGCCGAGGGCGAAGAACCCCCGGACGACGTCAAGCGACTCTACGAGATCTTCGAAGAGTTCATCGCCGAGCCGGATGGCCAGAAGCGCTTCGAACTCGAGTCTGAGATGTACAAGATTCACCAGGACAACTTGTGGGTCATTGGCTCGATCAAGCAGCCTGGTGACCTGGAAGCGGTCTGGTACGCGGTGTTCTCGGGCCGCATGTACAACATCCCCAACCCGGTGGCCCCCGAGTGGTACTATGCCGCTCCCGAAACCTGGGCCTACCGGTCTGAGTAAACGGTTTCAGCAGTTCTTCTGAAACTAAGGGAGGCCACCTCGGTGGCCTCCCGACTCTGAGTCAATACAGATGCTGATATACATCTTGAGAAGACTGCTCGTCATGATTCCGGTGACGATCCTGATCAGTATTATTGGATTCATTATCATCCAGGCGCCGCCCGGCGACTTCGTGAGCTCCTATATTGCCGGGTTGGAGGCACAGGGTGACATCATCGAGCCGGAACTGATCGATTCACTCAGGGCGCGTTACGGACTTGGTGAACCGATCTATGTACAGTACTTCAAGTGGGTCTCCAGCTTTATTGAGGGCGATCTGGGTTACTCGATGATTTATCGCGAACCGGTTGTGGATATCATTGCCCAGCGGCTGCCGTCCAGCTTTACGATCTCGCTGCTCTCCTTGATTCTGGTCTTTGTGATCGGCATCCCCATCGGCATTCTCTCGGCTACCAAACAGTATTCGCTGGCGGACTATTCGTTTACGGTTGTTGGTTTTCTGGGCGTGGCTACGCCCAATTTTCTGCTGGCGCTGGTCGGGCTCTGGCTGCTGTTCAAATGGACGGGAACAGTTGCGATTGGTCTCTACTCGCCGGAGATGCAGAATGCCCCCTTTGGTTTGGCGAAGTTCCTTGATCTGGTCGGCCATATCTGGTTGCCGGCTCTGATTGTAGGCACTGCAGGCACTGCAGAACTGATCAGGACGATGCGCGCCAACTTGCTGGACGAGTTGCCCAAGCAGTATGTCACGGTCGCGCGCGCAAGGGGGGTCAAACCGACGAAGCTTCTCTACAAGTACCCGTTGCGCATCGCGATCAATCCTGTGATAAGCACGGTTGGCTGGCTGTTGCCGGTGCTGGTCGAGGGTGAGGTCCTGGTTTCACTGGTTTTGGGGCTGCCAACGATTGCGCCGGTGCTTTTGGACTCGCTAATGCAGCAGGATATGTTCCTGGCGACGAGCATAATCATGATCCTGGGAATCCTTACGCTCGTTGGCACGCTTCTTTCGGATATTCTGCTGGCTATCGTCGATCCGCGTATTCGGGGCGCCGTATGACCGAGATTCAAAGTGGCGGAACCGCAATTGATGAAATGGCTCCATCAACCGAGGGAATGAACGGGTCGCTGCTATCGGTGCGTGATTTGCAGACCCATTTTTTCTCGCGCGAAGGGGTGGTCAAGGCTGTCGACGGCGTGAGTTTCGATATTAAACCGGGCGAGATTCTCGGCATCGCCGGGGAGAGCGGTTGCGGCAAGAGCGTGACAAGCCAGTCGATCCTGCGTATCCTTCCCAAAAACGGCAAGATTGTGGGTGGGGAGATTCTCTTCCAAAACGAGGACCGGCTCATTGATCTGGCAACTGAAGATGCCGATGGCCGGGTTCTCAGGGATATCCGGGGCAAAGATATAGCAATGATCTTCCAGGAGCCGATGTCAGCATTCAGCCCTGTGCATACCGTCGGCGACCAGATCATCGAGACAATTCGCATCCACCAGGAGGTAAGCAAAGAGGAGGCACATGACCAAGCCATTGAAATGCTGCGGCGGGTCGGTATGCCAAATCCGGCGCGGAACATAGACGAGTACACTTTTAATCTGAGCGGTGGCATGCGACAAAGGGCGATGGTTGCGCTTTCGCTCTCTTGCAGACCCAAACTGTTGATCGCGGATGAGCCGACTACGGCCGTGGACGTGACGATTCAGGCCCAGATGCTTGAACTGCTTCGGGATATCCAAGCCGATCTGGGCATGGCGATCATCATGATTACGCACGATTTGGGTGTGATTGCCGAACTGACTGACCGGGTCATGATAATGTACCTGGGCAAGGAGGTTGAGCACGGAACGGTAGAGGATGTCTTTCACCGGCCGCAGCATCCTTACACACGGGGCTTGCTGGCATCGATTCCGAAGATGGAACCGGGCAGAGTGGAAATCGAACCGATCGAGGGCGTTGTGCCCAATCCCTACGCGATGCCAAGCGGCTGCAAGTTTCATACACGGTGCCCTGACTTTATCGAAGGCGTGTGCGAAAGACACGAACCCCCGCTCACGGCAGTTGCAAGAGGTCACGAAGTGAGTTGCTTCCTGTACGGAGGTAGGGAGGCGCTCGAGTGACGGAAACCACGCGCGAGACGGACATGAACGAGCGCACAATCATTTCGGTCCGCAACCTCGTAAAGTATTTCCCGATTGAAGCAGGCTTCCTACGCCGGCAGGTTGGCGTTGTGAAGGCAGTCGATGACGTGAATTTCGACCTGAATGAGGGCGAGACGCTGGCCCTGGTCGGGGAGAGCGGTTGCGGAAAGACGACAACCAGCCACTGCATTATCCAGGCGCAACGACCTACTGCAGGCCAGGTTCTGTTTCGAATCGGTGACGCGGAGCCGATGGATCTCACGCGGATGGAGAAAGAGGAGCTAAAGGAAGCTCGTCGTAACATCCGCATGATTTATCAGGATCCCTATTCTTCGTTGAACCCGCGAATGACACTGCTCCAGATTATCGGCGAGCCGCTCGTCATACATCGCATGGTCGAGAACCAGGATGAACTGCAGGAACGGGTTGCGGAGTTGCTGCGTCTCGTGCGACTCGATCCTTCAACGCTGAACAGGTACCCGCACGCATTCAGCGGAGGCCAGCGCCAGCGTATCGCAATTGCACGCGCCCTGTCTCTCTCGCCCAAGGTTGTTATTGCAGACGAGGCGGTGTCGGCTCTGGACGTTTCAGTGCAGGCGCAGATTCTGAATCTGATGAAGGAGCTCCAGACTCAGCTTGGGCTCACATACCTCTTTGTTGCCCATAACCTGGCCGTCGTAAAGTATGAGGCCGACCGAGTGGCGGTGATGTACGCGGGCAAGATCGTGGAGATCGGCGAAACAGAGGAACTGTACACGAATCCCAGGCATCCCTACACCGAGGCGTTGATCTCGGCGGCGCCGAATCCCGATCCCGACACGAAGTATCGGGAGCGAATCGTGCTTGCAGGCGAAGTGGCCGATCCCGGCAACCTGCCCGGCGGCTGCGCTTTTCATCCCCGCTGCCGCTATGCAGAGGACAGATGCAGGCAGGAGACGCCGGAGCTGATAGACATCAGCGAAAAGGAGGGTCAATCACATCTGGCGGCCTGCCATTTCGCGGAAAAACTGGAATTGACGGGGATCGCAGGCTCTATTCAGCGTGAGGAGAGAGAAAACGCATGACGCAGGCAGCGGGCGCGGCGCCAATTGAAGGCATCGCCGCAGGAGACCAGACGGACCAACGCGTACTGGTCGCTTCACAGTGGCAGTTGATCCGCTGGCGCTTTCTGCAGCACAAGCTGGCGGTCATTTCGCTGGTTGTGCTGGGGATATTCTACTTTGTCGCGGTTTTCGCAGAGTTCGTGGCACCGTACGATCCGTATATCTTCAGAGCAGAACTGACGCTGGCGCCCCCGCACACGATCCGCTTCATCGATCCTGAAGGGAACTTTCACCTGCGGCCCTTTGTGCATCCTTTCAAGAAGACGCTTGACCCTGAAACTTACGCCGCGGTATTCGTCGAGGACGAGACGATAATGCAGCCGCTGGGGCTGTTTGTGCGCGGCGACCCATACGAATTGTGGGGTCTGTTCGAGAGCGAGATTCATCTGTTTGGTTTGCAGGACCCGGAGGCTCGTCTTTCGCTGCTTGGCCAGGATACGGTGGGGCGCGATCTGTTTACCCGCATCGTCTACGGCGCACGCATCTCGCTCACGATTGGTCTGGTGGGCGTTGCCATGAGTTTTTTCCTGGGCATATTGATTGGCGGACTGTCCGGCTACCTCGGCGGGACAGTGGACATGGTGATCCAGCGCGTGATTGAATCGTTACGCGCCCTGCCTACGCTACCGCTGTGGATGGCTTTGAGCATTGCGCTACCCTCGGACTGGCCGGTTGTAAGAACCTATTTCGCCATTGTACTCATCTTGTCGATTGTTGGATGGACAAGTATAGCGCGCGTTGTGCGCGGACGTTTCTTCGCCCTTCGGGAGGAGGACTTCGTAGGCGCGGCGGAGCTGGACGGCGCAAGCAACCTGCGCATAATCTTTCGCTATTTGTTGCCGTCGTTTTTGAGTTACATTATCGCCCGGTTGACTCTTGCGATACCGCAGATGATTCTGGGGGAAACGGCTCTCAGCTTTATCGGTCTGGGTTTGCAGGCGCCGGCCATCAGCTGGGGGGTATTGCTGAAGGAAGCGCAGGCGATTCGCGTTCTGGCGCTGTCGCCCTGGCTTCTGTTGCCGACTGTATTCATCGTGGTCAGTATTCTGGCATTCAATTTTGTCGGCGACGGTCTGCGCGACGCTTCTGACCCCTATACCCACGTTTAGCACGGTTTGAGCAGCAGCCTATCGGCCCACTACTTTTCCGGCGTAACTGCCTGGAATACAGGAGAACATGACGATGAATCCTTTTGTCGACTCCAGCGATATCAAGGAAGACGGAAAGGCCCTGTGCCAACGTGCTGATCGTGACGGCTATCTCTATATACGCGACTTCGTAGATAAAGAGGCCGTCTTACAGGCGCGCCATGACATTGCCAATGTCTTGCAGGAAGTCGGTTGGATCGATGCCGGCACCGACCCACTGGAGACTATAACCAGCCATCCTCCTCATGTATCTGGAGAACCGGAGTTTTCGCCGGTATACGACAAAGTGCAGATGCTGGAGTCTTTCCACACGCTTGCACACGACAAGGCGATCATGCGCGTCATTGGGAATCTTTTGGGTGATGACGTACTTCTCCAGCCCAGCAACATCGCCCGCTTCATATTCCCGACCAATTTGGAGCAGACTACGCCGGCCCACCAGGATTTCGTACATATTCAGGGCACGCCTGATGTTTGGACCGCGTGGCTGCCGTTGGGTGACTGTCCCCACAGGATGGGCGGGTTAAGCGTGTTGACCGGTTCGCATAAGAAGGGGATTTTGCCGGTTTCCCGGGCGCTGGGCGCCGGCGGACTGCGCGCCCACTTTGAAAAGATCGGGGGTGAATGGGTTTCGAGCCCCTTCGAAAATGGGGACTTGCTTTTCTTCCACAGCCACACAGTGCATAGGGGATTGCCCAACTTGTCAGGAGACCGTATTCGTCTATCGGTGGACTACCGCTACCAGCGGGCCTCGGACCCGGTCATGGACAAGGTCTTGGGTCCGCACCAAGGCCGCCTCAGCTGGGACGAGATCTACAAGGGGTGGAAGTCGACCGAATTTCAGTATCACTGGGAGAGGTACGAACTCACTCCAGTGGAAAAGGTACCGGTTCAGCCGGTAGAAGAGGCGACCGGCTAAGAGAAGTCAGACGCTTCGCGTTTGGAATAGCAGTTTCATAGACGAGGGCAGTTGCGGAGCAGGAGTTCATCTACCGCAAGTGCCCTCTGTTTGATCTGTCAGTTGTCCTTACCCGCACAGGCTCCTCCAAGCACACCTCGGCGACAAGCGAATTCTCTCGTTGCTGAGATTCTTGCTCAAGAAACCGTTCTCACAGTTTAGAGATGGGCTTTGCGTTAGCAGTCTAGGCTGGCGGCCCGGAGATGGATTGTAGCGGCAGCGAGCCAACTGCAGCTGGCTTGCAGCCTATCGTAGGAAAAGATGCAACTCACAGGGACTTCGCGCCAGTAAAGTCTTTGGCATCCCAGTTGAACTCAGCTTCGAGTTGGGTGAAACTCGATCAGCTGGCTTTCCTGGATTGTGCGCATGTTCATTTCATATTGGAGCGGAGAGTCGAACTCGAAGGCCAGGCGGCCGCGGGATTTTGCCAGGTAGGTGGCGAAGAGCTGACCGGGAACGCAATATACGAGCGGAGAAAGCGCTTCCGAAACGGCGCCGGCGACAGGAAGTGTCACGTCGGCCGCTTCGGTCAGCCGCTTGTTGCCCTGGTCGGTTATTACTACGCCGGTCCCTCCCATGGTCCTCGTGGTGTGCAGAAGTTCCTGGACCCGCGTTTCGCTGCGTCCCTGGGGTGCGATGAAAAGGACTTGCGTCCCTGGCCCGGTCAGGAAAAACTGTTCGTGGGCCCACTCTTCCAATTCCTGCGAAACACCGTAGACACGAGGGAGTTCGTAGGTCTTGGCCGCATAGAATAGGCTGGTGGCGAGGCTGGGGCCGGAGCCAAGAATCGTATAAGTGTCGATTTCTTTGACCTGCTCGGCGTAGGCTTGTGCCGCAGGTGTGCATACCTCGACGGTCTCCGCGATCAGGTCAGCGGTGGACCGCAGCTCGGCCCGCAACGCGTTGGCCTCACTTTCGGAGAGACGGCCGCGAGCCACACCAGTTTGAAAGGCAATCAAATAGAGCGTGGTCAAGCTGGCCAGATAATTCACCAATCCAAAAGATCCGCGGCGAGGCTTGCTGTCATCAGGGTTGGTATCCAAATTGCTGGGCATGCCGATCAGTTCGCCTGCGAGCCGGACACTCTGATCGAGGATGGTGTCGGCTTCCTGGGCCAGCCAGCCGTCCGGATTGCCGGTGATCGCGACCGTGTGTGCGCCTCCCAAACGGGCGTTCACGAGCGCTTCGACGGAGCGGGTCGCCTTGCCGGAGTTGGATATGCCGAACACAAGCGAATCCGGCGGAACGAATTCGGCGGCGTACCTTCCAAACTCGAGCGCCTCCTGTGCGTCGGTGGGCAGGCCGGCATAGCGGGCAAAGGCATAGCGCGCGGCCAGACCTGCGAAGTAGGAGTCTCCGCAGCCGGTTATGTAAAAGTGTGAATTGGACGTAAAGAGAGTTGGATCCAGGGCCTCAAGTTGCGGCTGGACTGAATCCATTACTGCCGGTATGGCGGGCCCCTGATTGCTGATCTCGCTCAGCATATCGTCGATCGTTACAGGGATCGGCTCGCCAAATTCAGCCTTGCGGATTGGGCGCGCTACCATCGCTACTTTCTTCATATTTTCCTCTCGCCAGGTGCGTTCCGGAAAGGCGGTCGCCTCGTCCGCGCAGTTGTCCAGCCTGCAAAGCTTCTACATTACCAGCTTAACCTGCCCGTCCTCGACCACCACCTCGTAGGTGCGAAGTTTAAGGTTGTAGCCAAATGCCTTGCCGGTCCGGACGTGGTATTCCATCCCGTGGCCGGGGCAGACCAGCACTTCGCCCTCGTGTGCCCATTCAGTCTTCCAGCCGGTGTCGGCATTGCAGATAACTGTGCCTTGCAGCCGGCCGCGGCTCAAAGGCGCGGACTGGTGCGGGCAGCGGCCGTACAGGGCGTAATAGTCGCCGCCAACGTTAAAGACTGCGATCATGGCGCTGCCAACCCGAACTTCCATGCGGGCGCCAGGCGGAAAACAGTCTACAGCCGCGACGGTAATCTTGCGTCGCGACGCGCCTGTGCGAGCAGGCTCTTTTTCGCTGGTCATGGTCTTGGCTTCAACCCAAAGAACTGGAGCGCGTTCTCGCCCAAGATCTTACGGCGAAGCGCGTCGTCCATGTCGTAGCGCATGAACCCTGCGATCAGGTCGCGTTCCAAGTGCGGCCAGTCTGAGGCCCACATGGTCGTGTCGCGTCCCTGGTATAGGTCGATCAGCTTGACGAGATCGCCCCGCCGCGGCAGCGCTTCCAGCTCGTGGGTGCCGATGTACCAATCACGGATGTATTCGCTGGGTTTCTTCTCGAGAGCAGGCAGCTCGGTGCGGTAGCGCAGATATGCGGCGTCGAGCCGGTACATGATAAAGGGCATCCAGGTCAGGCCGGCTTCAAGGATGGCAAATTTCAGGTTGGGAAAGCGCACGGGGATACCGGCGCACACCACCGACATGATCTGCAACATCGAAGTAAAGGGAAATCCCATGCTGTTCACCTGCATGAGCGTGTGGAAGTGGGCCACCCGCAGCGGGTAGTTATCGTGGATGAGGGCCTCGATGCCATGAAAGCTGATCGGAAGGTCATGCCTGGCCGCGGCGGCAAAGATAGGCCAGTATTTCTCGTCCCCAATCGGTGGATTGACGCCTACGTCGGGAATACAGACGCTCACGACATCGGGATGGGCGGCGTGGCGGTCGATCTCGGCTGCGGCCCGGTCCGGGTGTTGGGGCGCGACAACGATGGCGATCTTAACGCCGTCCAGATTCTGGTAGGCGTCGACCATATATTGGTTGTAGGCCGTGGCGAGGGCAGCCGCCCATTCCGGTTCCGGCAGATAGCCGACGGGCAGGAGTTCGCTGGGAAAGAGAATACTGTAGTCGATAATTCCCTTCTCCATTCTGGCGAGAAGGTCCTTTTGGGTCGCCAGCTTTGCGCGCGGCGGCTTGTCATAGGATGAGCCGAGCCAGGCGATGTGCGCGATCATGTTACGCAGGGAGTTGCCCGGCTCTCCTTTGAAGTCCGCCTGCAAGACTGTCTCCATCCGCTTGCGGAAATGGCCCTCCATGTAATCGAGCATGAACATGAGGGTGTCATCGACATGCACGTCGACGTCGACTATGGTGAGTTCCGAGAGTTCGTCGCTGTACTGGTCCAGGTCTTCATCCTGGACAGGGTTGAAGGAAGGTTCAACGCGTTGCACTCGGACGCTCTGCTTATCAGTTGCCATCGAATCTATTCCAGTTGGAGTCGAGCAGGGTGCCGGGAGTCGTATTCTGAGAGGATGCCGGAAAGGCGCGAATGTGTTATCGAGTTTAGCAGAATCGTACGCGCGCATCCAAATCAGTCTGCTGATCGCCGGTTGCGCTCTCCTCTTGCCGCCCGCGGGCTGGTCACGTCGATAAGGCCATCGCCGACCAGGTTGACGCAGAGCACGAGCAGGGTCAATACCAGGCCGGGGAAGCCAGGGTACCACGGCGCAACGGTAATGTAGCCGCGTCCGTCGCTGATGATAGAGCCCAGGCTGGGGGTCGGCGGTTGGATGCCGAAGCCGAAAAAGCTCAATCCGGCCTCGTACATGATCGCGCCGGGAATCCCCATAGAAAAGGCGACGATAATGGGCCCCATGCAGTTGGGCAACACGTGGCGAAGGAGGAGGCGCCAGTTGCCGGCGCCTACACTGCGCGCCGCTTCCACGTAGGTCTGATCTTTGATGGCGAGCACCTGACCCCGCACCAGGCGGGCGACGTCGGGCCAGGCGACGAGAGCCAAAGCAAGGCAAACCGTGACGAGACCGGGGCCAAGAACAGCAGTGACCGTCATCGCCAGGAGTATGACGGGAAAGGCGAGCATTATGTCGGTGAGGCGCATGATTATGTCATCGACGATTCGGGGAAAGAATCCTGAGATGAGCCCCAGCAAGGTGCCGGCTACCATCGACAGGCCGCGCACCAGTATGCCGACGATGAGCGAAGTGCGCAGACCATAAACAACGCGTGCGAAGATGTCTCTTCCCAGCTGATCGGTGCCGAAGAGGTTGTGCTGACTTGGCGGATAGGGGGGCATGACCGTCTCTCCGTTCACTTCGCGGCGCATTTCGATCTGGGTTGGATCGCTGACGATGAAAGGAGCCAATGCGGCCAGCAGCATGAGAAAGAGGATCACGCCGACGCCGACCATGGGCAAATGAGCCTGCCCAAAACGGCGCCAGTCAAACGTAGCGAATGCGCGGATTGATAAACGCATACAGGAGGTCCACTACCAGGTTAACCAGGGATACGGAAACGGCCAGAATGATGACGGAAGCCTGCAGGGCGGGCAGATCGCGAAAGACGAGCGCGTCATAGGCGTACTTGCCGATTCCGGGCCAGGAGAAAATCACTTCAATAATGGGGATTCCCCCCAGCAGGCGTACAAAGTCGGTGCCGATGGTCGTCACTATTGGGATGAGGGCGTTTGGCAGGATATGGCGGCGCGTGATCAGTGTGGCCTTGAGGCCTTTGGCGCGGGCTGTGCGGATATAGTCCTCGCCCATGACTTCGAGCAGGGCGGCGCGTGTGATGCGGGCCAAAAGCCCCAGTGATGGAAGTGCCAGGGTGAAGGCGGGCAAGATGATGAAGCGGTCAAAACCGGCGCCATAACCTGAAGGCGGCAGCATGCGCAGAAAGACGGCGAACACAATCTGCAGCATGAGGGCCAGCCAGAAGAGCGGAAAGGAGAGATTCAGCGCCGCCACCGCCATGATCAACCGGTCGGCCCAGCCATTGCGTCGGGTTGCGGCGATGACGCCCAGCCAGATTCCAATGAAGGCGCTGGTTATTTCGGCGGCCAGTGCCAGCTGGAATGTCTTGGGAAAGACCTCGAGCATGTCCTTGAGAATGGGGCGGCGCGATTGGTAGGAACGGCCGAACTCTCCCCGCGCCAAATTCCAGAGGTTATCCAAGTATTGGACCAGGAGCGGGCGGTCGAAACCCATCTCCTGCCGGATCGTCTCGACGACATCGGGGTTGGCGAATGGGCCAGCCATCATGCGGGCAGGGTCGCCGGGCAGAATGTTCAGCAAAGCGAATAGCACGGTGACCAGCCCGATGAGGATGGGGATAAACTGGAGGAGGCGGCGAACGACGTAACCGATCATGCTGGGGCGGCGCCGGTCTTACCAGGATCGAATGGCACTCGCTCTCGAGTCCTTGCAAACTGTGCGGGACCACTGAAGTTCCAATGTGGCAACTGATTCCAGTTCAGAGGCTCAGGTCCTTCAGATTGTAATTCCTGAGGAGACTTACGCGAGTGTCATCGTTCCAGCGATTGGCGTCCTCCTGCCCGGCCAGAGGTTTGTAAACGTAACGAGATTCGTTGGGAAAACGCTGCTGCCGGGCGTCGATTGCGAGGGCGATGATGCGTGAACGCTCAACGACTCGTTCGGCGTCGTAAACAACCTCGGTGCCTCCGTGTTTGGTGCGCGTGTTGAGAACGGCTTGCAGGCGGTGAAAGCCGAAGTTGATGGTAATCCGCTTTTGCGGGGAAGTGTTGGCGAATGAGGCGTGTAGGGCCTGGCGATTGGACATGCAAACGTCGCCCGGTTCGCAAATCATCGGCGCTGCGCCGGGCAGCCGGTCTGAGCCGTTCTCTTCCACCATGGCTTTGATGTCCATCTTTCCCAGCTTGTGAGAGCCAGGCAGCAGCCAGACGCCATTCTCGGCGGTGCTGCCATAGAGTTGCGCCATGAAGTTGAACCCGTGTGTGCCCTCGTCCCAATCCGGGCTATCCCAGTGCGTTGTGCCATCATGATGCCAGGCTACCGATGGCCCCAACCCTGCGCGTTTTACAATGACTGATTCGGTAAAGGGAACAAAGTCGGGCCCGTTGATGGCTGCGGCGATCGCTAAGAGTTGAGGATGTCCGTACAGCCGCAGGCAGGAGTCCATAATCTGAAGGGGGCTGCCGATGCTGTTGATGACGTAGTCAGGAGCATCCGAGGGCGGCGCCGGCTCGCTCATTTTGGCCGGATGGCGGCCGCTAACCAACTCTGTGCCGCCGTAAGGGTCGCTCAACGGCTTTGCAAAGCGAAACGATGGCCGCGTTAAATCGACGCCAAGCGCGGGACGGCCCTGTGCGTCAACCGTTGCATCTTTGGTATAGGGCGCGCGTTCCAAGCCGTTTTCCATATCGACGCGCAGATCGTTAAGTTCCTCATCCGCGAGTGCGCCTTCCAATACGTAGAAACCGCAGCGCCAGTAGGCGTCTATAATCTCCTGGTGGAGCGTGCCGTCAGCATTGAATCGGATGGGGCCGCGGTTTCCCAACTCGTAGGCCATGCGCTTTCCCTCGCGGACGTAACTCTCCATAGTTGAAGCACTCTTGTTCACTCTTGCCTCCTTAAGGAAATGTACGTCGCACGCTTCAGATCATCTCTGCCGCGTGCGACGTACATATTGGTCATAGGTCGAATTCAGTCAATTTCATGCTTCTGCCGGGCAGCAGCCAGGGTTGGTTCAATAGAACAATCCATAGCTTCTGAGCTGCTTGCTTTCCCCTCTGCTATTCCTCCACCCAAACACGGTGGAACATATGCGTATCCATCGGCGAAGGAACATAGTTCTGCACACGCGGCGTTGAGACGTCCACGTAGATGTTGTGCGTCAGCGGAATGTAGGGTAAATCTGCGGCGAATTGGGCGTCTACCGCCTGGTACAGCGTGGTGCGTTCGGCATCGTCGACGGTGGCGCGGGCCGCGGCGATATTGGCGTCTACATCTGCGTTGGCGTAGCGGGCGTAGTTGCCCCCTGCGCCGAGGTTGTCGGAGTGCATGAGCGGGAAGTAGAAGCCATCGGGGTCGGCATAGTCGGTCACACGGTACATCCAGGCCAGGTCGTAGCTGCCTGTTTCCAGGGCCTCCATGTAGGGCCCGAATTCAGTCGGTTTTATTTCGATGTTGATGCCGATCTCTTTGAGGTTTGCCTGATAGATTTCCAGCATCTTGATCAGGTTGCCCCATGGCGGCAGAATGACATCAAACGTGCCGGGCACGCCGTCGGCAAAGCCGGCCTCGGCCATCAATGCTTTGGCCGAATCCAGGTTTGTCGGATAGTTCAATATCATGCCCTCATCGAAGCCGAGCAGTCCTGGCGGCAGGAGACCTTGGGCAACCGTGGCCCGCCCCTGCAAACTGGCGATGATTGCATCCAGATCCAGAGCATAGCGGACGGCCTGGCGCAGCTTGGGATTCGTGCCGAATGGTTCGTTGTCCAGGTTTACTGCTATGAAGTCAGTGTGGAAGGTCTCAGCCCAGCCCAGCTTTTCCTTGTAGACCGGGTCGGTACTGAAGCGGTCCCAGTGGGCTGGCGGAACCCAGGCCATATCCAGCCGCCCGGCATCCAGCTCGACGATGCGAGTGTTCTCGTCACCGATAAAGCGGAACATGACCGCATCCAGGTAGGGACGTCCATTCCAGTAGTCCTCGAAGGCGTTCAGGGTGACATCCTGGTTCAGATTCCACTCGCCAAGAGTGAATGGTCCGGCGGAGACGACGTTCTGACCGAAGTCCTCGCCCCACTTTTCCACCTCTTCTTGCGGTACGACGGCCAGGTTAATGCTGGCGAGCATCGACTTGAATGGCGCCAACGGCTCGGCCAACTCGATTTCCAGGGTCTGCGCATCCACGACTCTGATGCCGCTGACTTCATCGGCAGATCCATCCTGGAACTCCTGGGCGCCGACGACTATCGAAAGCATCCAAGCCTTGGGGCTTCTGGTCTCCGGGTTCAGCACGCGTTCGAAACTGTACTTGAAGTCATCGGCAGTGATATCACGGCCGTTGTGGAACTTCGCGCCGGTGCGCAGGTTGAAGGTCCACGTCTTGCCGTCGTCCGATACTTCGAAGCTTTCGGCGACTGCCGGTTCGATTTCGCGACCGTCCGGCGATAGTCTGAAGAGGCCTTCAAGCAGGTTGGGAGCAATTACGCCCTGGTCCCATCCTGCGATCGCGGCCGGGTCAAAGTTCTTGGGATCGGAGGAGACAAAGCCGGTCACGACTCCTCCCATTTTCGGTCCTTCGCTCTCTGCCGATTCCGCTGCCATGGCGTCGTCGGCCGGGGCAGAGTCGGTGGTAGCCGCCGGCGCGACGCAGGCGAGCAGGAGGGCCGCCACCAGTGCCAGCAAAAACGCCAGCCTCATCACACGTTGCGTAGATTTCATGTCAATCTCCTCAAATTGTGTGGATTAGGACAGTTCGAAGGGGCATGTATGCAGTTGTTGTCTTGAGTGGAAGGCGTCGCGGACGACTGTTCGGGTTGACTTAGAGCGCTGCGCCAAAGGTAACAAATCAGTATTACGTTGTCAAGCGTCCGATTCCTGATGGGAAACCTGCAGGTGCTGCAACCTTGAATGGGCCTGTTCCGGTTCTATGTTCAGTGCATGCAGCACGCCGAAATCCTCAATAATGAACGAGGCCGAAACCGCGCCGTAGCGTGCCGCCTGCACGGGACTGCCTGTTTGCGCCAGACCGACAAGGAAGCCACCGCAGAACGCGTCGCCGGCCCCGGTGGGATCTACCGCCTTGGTGGGGAATGGCGGAACCTGACGCCAATCACCTTGGCCCTTCAACAGCAAGCGCATGCCGCGCGCGCCCATTTTCACGCCGATTCCCTGCGGACCGAGCGCCAGCAGCTGCTTGGCTGCTTCGAAGATGTGACCCTGTTGCCTTTGGCTCCCGTTGTCCACACCAAAAACGGCGTCGGCATGGATGGCTAACTCTTCAATACTTGGCAGCAGGAAATCGATGTTTCTGAGCAAATTGGCGTCGATTTGGGCTTCTCGGTCCCAATCCCACCAGGGCCAGTCGAAGCTGACGACGACGTCATCGCCCCGTAACCGCTTGAGGAAGGCCGCGTTGGCGCGGCTGCATGGAAGCGGCCCGGGGGCAAGATGGGCGTGGCAGGCATGTTTCGCCAATTCGGCCCACTGGGAGAGGTCCGGGCAGAAGGACGGCCAGATGCGGCGGTGCAATGGGCTGCCGGTGTCGGCGTATTCGCTTTCGAGATCGATGATTTCGCCGGCATGGGCTGGTAGCATCGATCGCGCTTCGTCGACGCGATCGGTGCGGCTGCCGTCAGGAAAATAGAATGCGCGCGAGCGCAGCAGGTGCGGGTCCTCAATTCTGGCGACGGCTGAAAGGTCAATACCGGCTTGTGCCAACCGTTCAAGCCATTCGTTGGAATAGTCGGCGCCGACCACGCTCACTATGCTGACGTCCACGCCCCACAGGCGCATGCCGACGGCCGCGTATACGGCATTGCCGCCAAGCTGCCGCGGGGAAATGCGTCCGTCCGGGGTTACGACATCATCCAGCGTGCAGTTTCCAACCGCCAGAAATGGACTCGCCCGAGACGCAGAGGTTGGTTCGCTTTTCTTCTCTCTACGGGAGTCTTCCAAATCGGTACTTGAATCCTAATCGGTCTCTTTTGCTGCGCGGTGCGCTCAGACCCGCATCCGCAGCATGGGTTTGCCGAAAGAAACCTGGAATGACTCTTGTGTCTGCGCAGACCTTGTGCCAGGCGTCATGTAGTGAATGGCAAGCGCCCGGCGCTGACGGTCGGTCGTATTTGGCGCAGTACGATGCAGGGTCTGGCAATGGTGGAGGGTGATGCCGCCGGCCGGCAGATCGCCCACGACCGCCTTGCTGTCGTCAACCAACTTGCCCATGTCGAGGAGGACATCGCTGCCTTGGGCCTGGTCATGGATCATGGGGCGCAGGTGCGAGCCGGGAATAAACTGCATGGCGCCGTTGTGATAGTCGACGTCATCGAGAGTGAGCCAGACGCTGACCAGATTGGCAGGCACACATTTCCAGTACGCGTTGTCCTGGTGCCAGAAGATTGGTCCGCCATGGTGGGGCGGCTTGTAGAGAGCCTGGTTGTGATACAGCTGGATATTGGGACCGATCAGGTCTTCAATGACGTCGAGGATGACATCATGATAGATCAGTTGGTGAAATCGAAGATTGTACTCGGAGATCCCCATGAACTGGAGCATCTCCTGCTGGTCTTCTTCGTCATGATCGTGATGTTCTTCGCCAACAGCCAGGTTGCGAACAGGCCGTTGGCCGCTGCGGGCAAGGTCGAACTCGGAATCATACTCGCAGCGCATCTCTTCGATGAGCTCGTCCTCCAATACCTTGCCGACAACCAGGAACCCTTCTTCCCAGAAACTGGCAACCTGTGTTTGTGTAAGCGCCTTATAGCCGCTCTCGCTTTCAGCAGTCTTAGCTGTTTGCATCTGAATGCTCCCCTTTTCGTGGTTTTCTGCCGAGTGTGGCAATCGGCTGCGATCTGGCCAATCAGGCCGTCCGATGGCCGCAATGGAAGTACTGGTCCTTCCCTGCCGGCCAGGAATTCAGCCTTTTATTCCCGTGATGACGATTCCCTGTATGAAGTATCGCTGCGTGAGGAAGAAAATGGCAATTGGTATGAGAGTCGAGATGATGGTCATTGCCATCAAGAACTGAATGTCGATTTCGGTTCGGCCGATGAAGCGGTGCAGGCCCAAAGTAATTGGGAACAGTTTCGGCGAGTTCAGATAGATAAGAGGTGTAAAAAACTCGTTCCAGGCCCAAGTAAAATTGAATATTGCCACAACGGCAAGAGCCGGCCGCGTGAGAGGCAGGAGAATACGGAAGAGGACGCCTAATCGGCGGCAACCATCGATGAGGGCGGCGTCATCGAGTTCCCTGGAGATGGTCAGGAAAAACTGACGCAACAGGAAGATACTGAATCGCGCCAGAACTTTACAATTCAGGCGGGAAAGCCTGGAGGAGTTGCTCCACATTTTAATACAGCGCTATTGGCTGGACAAACGCGTTTCAAAAGCCCGGCGCGGCTCGAAGTCTCAGACTATTGCAAGTCTTGACCTTCTGAACTGCGTGAAGGGGGCATGCCTGCTGAGGAATGCAATCGTCTGTGGGTACTCTAGCGCCTTCCTCAATTGAAATGTCGTCAGGGAGGAGCCGCTTCACGGCGACGGCGAAGGTGGAAGATCGATAGAATTCGAGAAGGCGTCCAGTACGTTCTCGGTTATCCGGGAGACGTTGTTGTCATAGCCGTTGTGCGACAGACTGGCGCACCAGCACATCGATCCCACCGAGAAAACGGCTCCGTTATTTGGCGTCTCGAAGTAGACCATGTCGGCGTGCACATTGTCTGTCTTACGGTCTAGGAGAACGGGGGTTACCTGAAGGAAGTCCTCTATAACCGGATAAATGGAACGTCCATGGTCCTCAGAAGAAGCCAGCAAGAGCGTGTGGTGGGGCGTCCCCAGGCCGTAGTCGATGCGGTCCAACTCGTCGCCGGAGGCACCCCCAAAAACCAGGCCGAAGTCGCCAATCGTCTCGGTTGAAGAGACGCCGTCAAAAATGAATGCCGCCCGTTCATCGAAGCTGCCCGGCTGTCTGACGTAGCCGGGGGCGGGATCCCGCCAACCCTGGGCCGTGAACCCGATTCCCGCGATCTGGTTAGGCGGTTTGCCGCGGTGCCGCCAAAGCCCGCCCAACTCGCCGGTTGTACTGTGATAGCACTCGCCGGGAGCGGAGTCCCATGCACGCGTGCCAGCTTGGCCGCGGCGGACTTCAACGACGTGGGGGCGTTCCGGGTCGACGCTTGTAACCCAGAAGAAGCCGTTTCCCCCCAGATACATGAGCCGCCCCCCTCCTGCCAGGAATCCTTCCAGGGCCTCCAACATGGGCGCAGTCCAGTATTCCGGATGAGTTCCGGTCACAATCACCTTGTAGTTGGCAAGCAGGTCCTGGCGCTCGTTGTGCAAATCGCCATCTGTTGCAACGTCATAGGAGAAGTCTTTCTGTTCGAGCCAGTCGATCAAGTAGAGGTCGGCGCTGAAATGCCGTGGTCCCCTGGTCAGGACATGGCGGTATTTGGGACGCATGTTTACGATCGGACGCAAACTGGACGAGTAACAACAGCCGCTATCATCAGTGTGTCGGTCGTAAAGGGACATAGCGAATTCGGGCCGCTCATCAAGGTAGAGGTCGCGTGGGTCCAGACAGAACTCGCCGGGCGGCAGGTCGGCGAAGAGTTCCTTGGCAGCATCCATCCGATCATTGGCGTAGGCAAGATAGGTGAATGTCGGGACGAGGAAGAGTATGGAGGCTTGGGCAGACCCCCGAGGCGACCGAACAATGAAAGGAATATGATCTTCCTGCCCGTCACCTTTCAGCCGCGCGGCATAGACGCCACTGCGCAGTCCCTCGGGAACGGCAAGTTCGAAGTCAGGGTCCCAACCGGCATCCTCCAGGTCGTCCTCGTGGAAATGGATGGCGCCGTACTGGTGAGGGGCGTGTCTATAGTCGACTTCGGTTGCTTCCCAGTTATGGCCGGTTGCGGCGCGCACCGGCATGTTGACGGTTGCGCCGTGCAGCATGTGGGGACCTATGTCAGTCACATGGTTTGAAGCAGGATTCAATGACAGATCCCAGGAGGCCGCCAAGTCCGACCCGGCTACTTCTGCGGGGGAGTCTCCTTGCTGCAGGCGTTCGATTTCCTCGGATTCTAGGGCCCGTCTGAAGAGGCGCGGGCTGTCAATCTTGCCATTGAAAAGTCCCTGGGCCTTGAAGCGGGCGGAGTGAGTTGGTTCAAGGTTGGATGCTGCCAGGAGAAAAGGGCAGCCGTTGTGCAAGTTTGGTCTGGTCTGGACGACATGGTTCACGGAAACGGCCGAGCCGTCGGAAGGCCAACTGGATTTCGGCACCTGGATGAGTCGCAGCTGCCCCGTCTCGTTGTCGAAGGCAGCGGCGACGAAAATCCATTCCCGAGCCCGCATCTCTCGGCCCGTGCTGACGCGCTTGGAGGTTTCGCCGTCACCAAACCACAGTTCAAGCGCGCCCTGTTTTCCTATGGCAAGGCAGATCCCCGCGCCGTCGGCAGACCACTTGCTGAGCAAGCCCTGTTCTTGGCCGCTGAGCGGCGTAGTTGGCCAGATCCAGGCTTGGATAGTGAAGCTGGATAACTGGCCCAGGATATCACTGTCGGGTATGACGACATAGGAGCCTGCGAGGGCGACCTGAAGGCGTCCGGCGCGTGTGCCGTCAATGGCCGACTCCACTTGCTCTTCTTTGAAGCCGGGCCCAGCCGGATTCTCATCGCCATGAATCAGACGGACCAGCGAAGTGTCGTAGCTCGGCAGGTCAGTGCTGACCATGAAACGAATCGACTCACCAGGGGCGACGCTCAGCCTGTCGGTATATCCTATCAACTCGGTTGTCATCCTCGGCTCCTATAACAGGAAGGGTAGCTTCTAAACCACATACAGTGGCTGTCTTGGGCATCCCTCTAACGCTGCCGCCATTCAGGCAATCTGATTGCGTATGTGGTTGGCGGCAGCCGAGTTGCTGGAGCGGCACCGCTGGAATGCGCAGACACGGTCGGTTAGCGATGGTTTTGGAGGGGGGCGTTGCGGGGGCGCAGCCCCTGCACAAGGGAGGCCGCTTGCGGCCGACCGCCCATATAAGAGCACAGAGTTGAGTGCCTACCCTTGCTCCCCTCTTTCAGGTTCGCAAATTAGTTGTGGCCGAGTAGTTTCCAGGATGGAAACTCTCATCGCGACGTTTGCGCCGTTGCTCCCGCCGGCGCTTGTGTCTCTGATCAAGCAATCTTCGCGGCTTCGTCCCATCGAGTTTGAACTCAGGCGGCAAAATGACCGCAAAGGAGGCGCGCCTGCAGAACTACCGTTAATTCAGAAAAGTGTAGAATTGGTGCACCGGGGGAGTGAAAGTCGGACATTCATTGTAGGGAGAGTTGTCCAATGGTGTTTGGCAACTAACTAGAGGGTCGCCACTGCGGGGAATGTAGCACAGACGTTTACACTTATCAAGTGTGAATTTGGAGCCAAATGGCGGTGGAGCAGCGGACAGTTCTGAGCACTCTGAAATATGGAAACACTCAGGTTCGAGTGGGGTGAATGTGGATGGCCCAGAACGTGAAATTGAGGGCAAATGGGCGGATGATCTCAATTGAGAACGCGAAGGCGGACTATCGCACATGAAAGTAGGCTTGGGCGGATGAAAATACAGCAAGCCCCGTGCTCAGTCCCTTGTTAATGTAGAATTCGAGACCCCACTTTTAGCCGTAAATGGTTTTTCTAATTTGGCTTATGCATGATACATTTACAAAAGGTTCAATTTGTCCAACTTTGGGGCAAGGCCAGCAGGGCAGTAAGAGTTTCGCTAGCAAAGAAAGCAGGGGAAGTGCCAATTCGAGGAACCGAAGACCGAGTCGCAAGGGGAGGTGCCCCGGCCAGGAGACGGGCAACGGTTGCCCCGGCAAAATGCGTGTCTGGAAGTGAAGCAGGCAAGCCATTGCGATCAGGCTGACTGACTGTGTAAAACATGCTATGCTATTGTGCATACTTAGAAACAAAGGCGTTTCACTTTTTTTGGCGAAGCCAAGAGCAAACCGGTACTTGAAAGGTACGCATAACTGCACATGAACGAGACTCTACAACGCACCGTTCCGGTTATCGGGATGACCTGCATGGGTTGCGCGGCAGCCGTGGAAACCAGCAGCAAGCAGGCCGATGCGGTTGACGAAGCGACGGTCAACTTCGCCAGTGAGCGACTCACTTTGACCATCGATTCCACCCAGAAGCCTGCCAACGAAGTGCTGGCAGACGTGCGCCGCCAGGTAACTCGGGCCGGCTACAAGATCCCAACCCTCACGCTGACCCTTCCGATAATAGGCATGTCCTGCACTGCTTGTGTGAGTGCTGTTGAGCAGGCACTGCGCGAGGTTGACGGTGTCGTATATGCCAGTGTCAACTTTGCTTCAGAGCAGGCGCATGTCGAATACGTAAGCGGGCTGGGCGCACGCGCCCCGCTTGTAGAGGCCGTGCGCAAGGCCGGCTACGATACGGTCGCTGCCTCCCCCCAGCCTGAAACACCACCAACAGTCGAGGCCGTTGCAACCGGAGGACAGCTACCCTCGGTCAGGTCGAAAGTTGTGGAAGTTGAGCCTGTCGAAGATGCTGAGGCCGAAGCGCGCGCCGCCGCGGTCCGGCATGAGTTCAAGCGACTGCTGGTAGGCGTGCTATTTTCGCTGCCGCTGCTGATTGTCAGCATGGGGCGGGACTTTGGCCTTCTCGGCGTATGGGCCCAGGGCGGATGGGTAAACTGGCTGCTGTTTGTGCTGGCAACGCCAGTGCAATTCTACGTGGGTTGGGACTACTACGTTGGCGCACTCA
The DNA here is from genome assembly GCA_002238445.1 of Caldilineaceae bacterium bin5. GTDB lineage: Bacteria > Chloroflexota > Anaerolineae > Caldilineales > Caldilineaceae > Bin5. Next base: position 26,069 of record MPML01000014.1, on the reverse strand, counting down.
AGAGCTTGCGCAATCGCAGCGCTAATATGGACGTACTGGTGGCAATGGGCACAACGGTTGCCTACGTTTTCAGCCTGGCAGTGCTGTTTGCACAGACCGGCGGCAGCGATTTGCTTGGCAGCCACGTATATTTTGAAACTTCAGCGGTAATCATCACTCTGATCGTTTTGGGCAAACTGCTGGAAGCCCGGGCCAAGGGCCGGACCAGCGCGGCGATCAAGGAGTTGATCGGTCTGCAGAGTAGGACTGCTCGAATTCTGCGCGCAGGAGAAGAAGTAGATATCCCTGTCGAAGAGGTCGTGGTCGGCGATATCGTGGTGGTTCGCCCGGGAGAGAAGATCCCCGTCGACGGCGTTGTAATTTCAGGTGGGTCTGCAGTTGACGAGAGCATGTTTACCGGCGAGAGCATGCCGGTTGGTAAGGCGATAGGGAGCGAGGTGTTCGGGGCAACCCTCAACAAACTTGGGCTGCTGGGAATCGAGGCGACGAAGGTTGGCCGCGAGACAGCACTGTCGCAAATCATCAGGTTGGTAGAGGAAGCCCAAGGGAGCAAAGCCCCGATACAGCGTGTAGTAGATCAAGTCGCGGCCTATTTTGTGCCGGCGGTCATCGGGCTGTCGGGTGTGACATTTGTTGTATGGATGCTTGCGGGCGCAGGTTTTGTGCCTGCCCTGCTGCGCGTAGTCGCGGTGCTGGTCATTGCCTGTCCATGCGCAATGGGTTTGGCGACACCTACCTCAATCATGGTGGGCATAGGTAAGGGAGCGGGATTGGGCATTCTGTTCAAAAACAGCATTGCACTGGAACAGACGCACAAGCTCACAGCCGTCCTGCTCGACAAGACAGGTACGATTACGCAAGGGGAGCCGGTAGTAACAGACCTTGTTGTAAGCCAGGACCTGATGGGCAAAGGAATTGCAGGACCTTCCGGCAGTTTGACAGTAAAGGGGGAAGAGTCTAACCTGCTGCGGCTGGCAGCATCGGCTGAACGAGGGTCGGAACACCCGCTGGGCGAGGCAATTGTGCGAGCGGCTCAGGTGAACGGACTGGACTTGGCCGCTCCCTCCCAATTTGAGGCGATCGAAGGCCATGGGATATCCGCGCAGATTGAGGAACAGCGAATCCTGCTGGGCAATCTGAGGCTGATGGAAAAGGAAGATATCGACTTGAACGGGCTTGGGCCCCGGTTCGCCGAACTGCAAGCAGAAGCAAAGTCTACTATGTGGTTGGCCGTAGACGGCCAGGCCGCGGCGTTGATAGCGGTGGCCGACACTGTAAAGGAAGGGTCAAGAGAGGCAGTCACAGCGCTGCGGAAGAAGGGCCTGACGGTTGCAATGCTCACGGGCGACAACCAAGCTACCGCTGACGCAATTGCACGAGAGGTTGGAATTAACCGGGTGATTGCCGAACTGTTGCCGGGCGAAAAGGTCGAACAGGTGAAAGCATTGCAGGCAGAAGGCTTCCGAGTCGCGATGTTAGGTGATGGAATTAACGACGCGCCGGCACTGGCCCAGGCCGATGTGGGCATCGCGATTGGCGCGGGCACGGACGTGGCGATGGAGGCTGCCGATGTGACGCTCATCCGCGGCGACCTGCGCAGCGTTCCCCATGCAATCGAGTTGTCGCAGGCGACGATGCGAAATATCAGACAGAATCTCAGCTGGGCATTTGGCTACAACGTCGCCCTGATACCGATTGCAGCAGGGGTCCTGGCTCCCTTTGCGTGGGCGCCGCCTTTCCTGCAACAGCTCCACCCTATTCTGGCGGCGGTCGCAATGGCACTGTCGAGCGTCAGTGTGGTCACCAACGCCTTGCGTTTGCGGCGGCAGAGATTCGAACAAAGATGATATTCGATTTCGGTTATCTGGCGCTAGTGCTGTCTCTGGTCCTGTGCGCCTTTGGAATGGCTGCTGGTTTTTGGGGCGGTCAGTTGGAGTCGAGGGCGTTTTATCCTGGGAGTGCGGCTCGCAAGTTGGGGCCGGATACTGCAAAGCAGTTTAGTGCCCCATGGAGCGAACGGCTGACCGACAGCAGCTTTCACTCGGTCTATGCCGTCTGCGGGCTCGTAAGTGTTGCAGCCGTGATTCTCTGGTACGGTCTGCTTACCGACCAGTTTCAACTCAGTTATATTTGGAACAGTTCGGAGCGAAGTTTACCAACCTTCTACAAGTTTGCCGCGATCTGGGGCGGGCAGGCGGGCAGTCTGCTCTTCTGGACCCTCTTGCTCAGCCTGTTCAGTACAGCGGCAGCCCTCACCTTTCGAAACAAGCATCGCTACCTGATGCCCTTTGTCAACGCGACATTGTTGGCCACGCTGCTGTTTTTCCTCACTCTACTCGTCTTCAGCGCCAACCCTTTTGAACAGATCGGCATTGTCCCGAGCGACGGTCGCGGGTTGAACCCATTGCTCCAAAACTACTGGATGGTGATCCACCCGGTCATGCTCTACCTGGGGTGGGTGGGGTTGACCGTGCCCTTCGCATTCGCGGTCGCCGCGCTGTTGAGCAAGAGACTGGACAGGCGCTGGGTGCGGACGGTACGGCGCTGGACGCTAATCCCATGGATGTTTCTCTCGGCCGGCATCATCATGGGCAGCCAGTGGGCGTACATGGAGTTGGGCTGGGGAGGATACTGGGCGTGGGACCCGGTCGAGAACGCCAGTTTTCTGCCCTGGCTGACCGCGACCGCCTTTCTGCACAGCGTCATCATTCAGGAGCAGCGCGGCATCCTGAAGGTCTGGAACGTTACCCTGATATGGCTAACGTTTACCCTGGTCATCCTTGGCACATTTACCACAAGAAGCGGGATTCTGAGCAGCGTCCACAGCTTCGCGCAGAGCCCGGTTGGCCCCTATTTTCTCGTGTTTCTCGCAGTGACTACAGTTGGGTTCCTGCTGCTGCTGTATCAGCGGATTCCCTACCTCCAGGGCGAGAATGAAATTGATTCTATTTCCAGCCGCGAGGGCGCCTTCCTGGCCAATAACTGGTTGTTCGCGGGTATTGCATTTGTTGTGTTGTGGGGTACGTTTTATCCCATGTTCAGCGAGATCCTGACCGGCGAACGCATCGCGGTTGCCGCCCCCTGGTTCAATCGAGTGGCTGGTCCACTCTTCCTGCTGTTGTTCGTGTTGATGGGCGTTGGGCCGCTTCTTGGCTGGCGCCGCACTGGTGCAAAGGCGTTGCGCCGCCAGTTCACCTGGCCGGTCGCGGCCGCTCTTGTCAGCGTGCCGTTCTTACTCTTGACCAGCCGCAATGTCTTCCCGGTTGTAGGATTCAGCACGTGCATTTTTGTGGCCGCGACGATTGTGCAGGAGTTTGTTCGTGGCACAATTGCCCGGCGCAAGAGCAGAGGCGAACTGTTGCCCGCGGCGCTGTGGGGGCTGATGCGTCGTAACGGACGCCGCTATGGAGGCTATGTCATCCACTTTGGCATCGTGCTGATCGGCGTCGCCATCATCGGCAATGAGTTCTACCAGTCCACAACCCATGTCACGCTGGCAAGCGGCGCGTCGGTTGACCTGGCTGGCTATACTTTGACCTATACAGATCTTGAATCAGAGCGCAGAAGTAACCATACTGAAATAAGAGCCAATATTAGTGTGAATGATTCCGCAACCGGCAGGTTTCTGTCGGAGATAGTCCCGCGCCGCAACATTTATGATAAGGCACCGGACCAGCCAACCAGTGAGGTTGGGCTGCGCATGACTCCTGCTGAAGACGTTTATGTAATACTAAACGGCTGGGAAGGTGACGGCAGCAGCGCCACGTTTACCGTCTACATCAACCCGCTGACAATGTGGATGTGGGTGGGAGGGCTTTTTGTGGTCCTGGGAACAGCCGTCAGCGTGTGGCCGCATCCTCGCCCTGCACGAACCCCGCGCGCCGTGAATTCCCCATTCCGGGAATCGGCCCCTGCCGGACAAGCGCCAGCCTGAACAGGGGAAGTTCCAACATCGCCTGTACGAATCCGATGATGCATTCGTCTTGTCCGGGTTGACAAGATGGTGGGCGGTGCCCTTTCGTTTTGGCCGTAGCCAGAAAGCATTGACTAAGAATGTTGTGGTTAGCACTCGTCCTGATTGGCATAGTTGGTGTCGTCGCGGTTGGATTTGTCATTTGGCCTCTGTTCCGTAGTGCGCCTCCGATGAGCCGGCCAGAAGGAGAAGAGATCGCCGACCTGCACACGCGCAAAGAGGTGGCGTTGGAGGCGATCAGGGAGCTGGAGTTCGATCACAGCGTCGGCAAGATTGAGAGTGCCGATTTCGAGCGCTTTAACCGGATCCTGCGAAATAGAGCTTCAACACTGATTGCACAGATCGATGGATTGCCCGACGGTTCTGAGAGGATAGTAGCCAGCAAGGTGATTCTGGACGACCAATTGGAAATCGAGATTGTTGGTCGTCGCCGGGTAGAGGATGTGCCGCCAGATGAAAGCAGCAGTAGTCTACGAGAAGAATGATATTCGCATAGCCGAGGTGCCGCGTCCGCAAGCGGGGCCCGGTGAGGTTGTTGTGCGAGTGATGGCGTCCGGCATCTGTGCAACCGACGTCAAGATTCTGGGCGGCGCCGGGATTCCGGCCGAACTTCCGGCTATCCTGGGGCATGAAGTTGCGGGAACGATCGTAGAGCTGGGGGCGGGAACCAGGGAAAGCGGCCTATTTGCCGGGCAGAGGGTCGCGGTCTACCCGATTGCAGCCTGCGGCGAATGCTTCTACTGCCGGCAGGGGCGCAACAGCCTATGTCTGCAAGAGCACGGCCTCGGTCACGGTGACGACGGTGGATTCGCCGAGTACGTCCGTGTGCCCCCCGAAATTGTACGGCTGGGCGGCGTTATTGATATTGGAGAAATGCAGTTCGATTTGGCCGCGATGATTGAGCCGACTTCCTGTTGCATTGCGGCCGCCGAACAGTGCAAGACAAAGGCCGGAGACACGGTTGTTGTGGTTGGGGCGGGTCCGCTTGGGCTGTTGCACACGATTGTATCCAGGGCCCGGGGCGCTGATGTAGTCTGTGTTGACGTCAACGAGGCCCGCCTGGTTACGGCGCAAAGGGTAGGCGCGCTGCGGGTCGTCAACCCTGAAAGAGAAGATACTCTGGAAGCCGTGCGCGAGCTCTCCGGGCTTGGTGCTGATGTAGTGATTGCAGCCGTCGGTGTGCCGAGAGTGATGGAGAACTACCTGCCTCTCGTGCGCAATGGCGGTGTCTTCAACATCTTTGGCGGCACGCCGCGTGGCGAAAAGATGACGGTAGATCCTCGCTGGATACATTACGGCGAGATAGTGTTGACAGGTACTTTTGCCTCGTCAGTGCAACAGTTCCATAGAGCATTTGACTTTGTCAGGGACCACGCCGACGATATCGAAGCAGTGATTTCCACGCGTTGCGGTTTGGACGACATTCTGGGTGCCGTGCAGCGAGTACAGGCAGGGGAAGGCACGAAGTCCATACTGATGTTTTCAGGGTAAGTTGGCTGCGACAGAGGCGAGCAAGAGGTATCAAATGAGAGTCAAGTGGTATGCACATGCATGTCTGCGGATAGAAGGCGATGGCGTCAGCATCATTACTGACCCATACACGCCGCACAAGTCTGGATTCGCCGCGGTGACCGAAACGGCTGACATCGTCGTTCGCAGTTCGGACGACGACTCAGCCCATGCCAACGCTGCCATGATTCCGGGAGCGCCGGAGATTGTTACGGCTACGCACATTCTGCCCTATGATGGCGAGAACAGTTCCGGCGCCAGCGAGAGTCAGAATAGCCCATCTGCGCAAGCCGCGGTCCTGACGCGAGCCGGCATACAGTTCACCGCTATCCCGGCGATGGAGTCGATGCTTGTCAAGTTGGAACCGCGTGACAATGCCATGTACAGCTTTGTCGTCGAAGGAATCCGTATTGTCCATTTCGGCGACGTGGGCAACCGCCTTGAGGCCTGGCAGTTGGCGCAGATGGGTGACGTGGACCTGGCAATTGCGCCCACGGGCGGCCCGCCCACGATTGAGTTGTCTGATCTGCACGATGCTTTGGCGGTCTTGCGGCCAGCCGTGACGATCCCGATGCACTATGCGTTGCCCGGATGCAAGTTTCCAAGGATGGCTGATGTAAGCGAATTCACCCGACGTTATTCGCCGGAGCGCGTCAAACGGGCCGATGGATCTGAAGTCGTTATCGAGAAAGCCAACCTGCCCGAGGAGCCTGAGGTTTGGGTTCTGCAGGCAACCACGGCGGGGTAAATCCGTTGCAGCTACTCAGCCACAGCTAAATTGCGATGCTTAGTGAGGCGAGCTGAGCTGTCTACTCTCTCCTCACTCCTCCCTACTCCCTCTTTGCATTTGGGCGGTCGGGCGCAGGCGCCCTCCCTTGTGCAGGGGCTGCGCCCCCGCAACGCCCCCTACAAAACCATCGCTCACCGACCGTGTGTGCTCATTCCAGCGGTGCCCCTCCACCAACGTGGCTGCCGCCTACCGAATACGCAATCTGATTGCCTGAATGGCGGCAGCGATAAAGGGCTGGGCAAGACAGCCCCGTATATGGCTTAGTAGTGACAAGCCGTTGGAGAGTGCAACCGAAGACGCGGCCGCGCCTAATTTGGTCAGCATTTGGCGGCCCGGGGGGGCCGGCTTCCCGGCTAAGCAGAGAGCTCCCGCTTCCCGGACAAGAGCGGAGCGGTCAAAGCGCCGGCAATGCTGACAAGCGAAGCTGTGAGGTATAGCCAGGTCAGTCCGACTGCGCTGAGAACAAGCCCAAGCAGCCAACTCCCCACCCCAATTCCAAGGTCGAAAGCCAAATAGAAGCTGGCCGTGGCGCGACCGCGCTGCGTGTCTGGCATGCGATCAACGCAGATTGCGATCAAGGCGGGGTGCGTGATTCCTGATCCGATGCCCATCAACACGGCGCTTGCGAGCATGAGCGGCATGGTGGAGGCTGCGGCAAGCCCTGCTAGGCCGCCGGCGTTTACCAGCAGAGCAGGGAACAGGACCTGGCTGCGGTCGCGGCGGTCCAACAGGCGACCGGTTATCACACGCGTGGCGATGATTGAGACACCGTAAACACCGTAAGCGGCTCCCCCCGACGCCAACTCCCTTCGCTCTGCCAATAGAGGCAAGAAGGCAAAGAGGGCTCCGAAACTCACGCCAAAGAGCGCGGTCGTGAGCATAGGCCCTCGCAAGGACGGGGGCACCGCGATCAGATGCGAAAGCCTGAAATCGCCGCCCGCGGGGTCGAGCTCCCGCGGGATGACTCGCCAGACGAGCACGCCAGCCAGCAGGGACAGCCCGGCGCTCAGGATGAATGCGCTGTGACCGATGCCGCGGCCCCACATGGGGCACATGCTGGCGCTCGCCTCAGCGTCCAGTGCATTGGTCGCAGAGGTACACCACATAGGACAAGGGGAGGTAGGGCAGCCGAACTGTTGGGTGAGAAACTCCAGACCCGCGCTGACCGTTGCCGGCGTCAAAGTGATGGCGACGTTGGCTGCTACACCGAACAGTGCAAGGGCTGCGCCGCGGCGTGCCGCCGGCGCCAGCTCGGCAACGAGCGCGGTCGCGGCCGTCGTAAATGTGACGTACCCAGCCGCCTGCAGGACGCGGAGCACGAAGAGAATTGTGGGGCTGGTTGTAAGGCTCATCAAGGCCGCGCCTACAGCCAGAGCGGCCGTGCCGAACAGAATGACCGGCCGGCTGCCCAGACTGTCATTGAAGGCGCCTGCCAGCGGGCGTCCAATAAGCGATGCAACGCCAAAGGCCCCCAGGACGAAGCCTATCTGCCAGTCAGGCAGGCCTACGGCCTCCAGGTACAGTGGAATCGGTACCAGGAGGGCGTAGAACGCGCCAAAGAAGAGCAGCGTTGCCGACCAGACCGTCCAGTACCTGCTCACTGCGGGGGCTTGCGCGCCTCGATGCTGCTGCTTGTAAAGCGTTGGAGCAGGTTCTGCAGCACCTGCGGCTTCAGGTCGGTGAGGGCAGATGGAAGGTCGCCGTTGAAGTCGGCGGCGGTGTATCTCTGCTCAACCGTTATTTCGATTTCCTCGAAGCCGGCTTCTTGCAGAAGACTGGTGAATTCTGCGACGGAAAGTGCCCCGGCGATGCAACCGGCCCAACTCAGGCCGGCCCGAATCTGTTCTTCGCTCACAGGAAGGCCGTCAAGATCACCATCGACCACTATATCGGAAATTGCCAGACGGCCGCCGGGCTTAAGCACGCGGAAAGCCTCGCGCAGTACCACGCCTTTGTCGGGCGTGAGGTTCACAACGCAGTTGGAAATGATAACATCGACAGCGCTGGCTTCCAGTGGCAGGTCTTCCAGGTTGCCTTTGCGAAACTCCACGTTTGACGCTCCGATTTTGGCCGCGTTGCCACGCGCCAGCTCCAGCATTCTGTCTGTCATGTCGACGCCGTAGACGTAGCCTTTGTCTCCCACCTGGCGGGCAGCAAGCAGTACGTCCAACCCGCCGCCGGAGCCTAGATCGAGGACGATTTCCCCGGTCCGCAGGGAGGCGATGGCATGAGGATTGCCGCAGCCGCGGCTGCTGTTGACAGCTGCTGCCGGCAGTTGACTGAGGTCTTCGGCCTCATAGAGATCGCTGCCGCAGCAGTCAGACTGGTCGCTCCCGGTCAGTTGAAGGCTGGCTACATCGCCGTAATAGCTTTCGACTTCCTCCCTGATCGCCTCTGCGTCCTTGCCGGCGGCTGGCGGCAGTGCACACATACCGTCGGCGCAATCGCCCGCCTGTTGTTCACTTGGCTTCTGCAAGATTTCAATTCTGGCTGACATATGCTGATTCTCCTGAGTGGTTGGTGAGCGAGCGCAAAAAAGAAAATATGGGCCCGATGCCTTCCTCGCTCACTGAGTAGTAAATCCAAGTGCCCCTCCGTTCGCTCGTCACCAACCCCGCTTTGCGCAACACACGAAGGTGGTGCGAAATAGTGGGCTGCGACAGCGAAAATCTGGATTCGATATTGCAAGCGCAAACGGGGTCTGACCGCAGTGCAAGCAACTCCAGGATCTGCAGACGGACCGGGTGGCCGACGGCCTTGAATGCGGCCGCGAGCGGGCCGGCGCTGGCACCGCTGCCGAATTCGTCCGCGGCAGTGGAGTGGCAAGAGTCCGAGATTCGAGAATTCTCGATCAGTTCTGCTCCGAGACCTTGGCCTTTACTATTTGGCGGCCTGTTTACAACTTTCGATATGATTTCCATATTCTGTCACAGTTCCTTCTGCTGGATACCTTTGCAAATACTCCGGCAAAGTTGGTGAAGGAGTCACGTTCTGATTTCACTCTCCAGCAGTCTAATCGTTATATAGACAATTGTCAATATAGTAAGGGGTCGACTCCTCGTTCAGAATCTGCGAAATCCTTCGCTGCTTGCCTCCAGGTCTAAGCCTGCAAAGGTGTTATCCTGGGCCCGCCCATGAGATTCTGGTCGAGAGCCGACGAGTTCAGGTTGGCTTCTCGATGATGATGGACAGCGTGTGTGGTAGAATTCGGTGTTATGAATCCAGTCACAATTACCCAGTTGACTGCCCGCATCTCTTCGCTATTCGAGGAAGATGACACGCTCCGTGATGTGTGGGTGTTGTCTGAAGTCAGCAGTTGGAACCGGGCAGCCAGCGGGCACATTTACTTCAGTATGAAGGATGGCAGCGCGGTAATCTCATCGGTCATGTGGCGGGGGAGCGCCTACCGCCACACCTGGCTCCCGAATGTGGGCGATCAGATACTGGCTCACGGGTATGTCGGCGTGTACCCCGAGCGCGGCGTCTACCAGTTCTATGCGGACGAGATTCGGCCGGCCGGCCGCGGGCAACTGTACGCGCAGTTTGAGGCGCTAAAGGAGCGGTTGGCCGCTGAAGGCCTGTTCGAGGCGACGCGCAAGCGGCCGATTCCCTCAGCCCCGCGCAGGTTGGGCATAGTGACAAGCTTGGGCGCAGCCGCTCTCCAGGATGTGTTGCGCGTCCTGGCCCAGCGCTGGCCGCTGGCAGAGGCCGTTCTTTTCCCGACGCAAGTCCAGGGAACTGAGGCGCCAGGTCAAATCGCAGCCGCTCTGGCTGCCGCCAACAGCTTCTCAGGCAGAAATGGCTCGTCGGGCGGTCATTCAGATTCCGGCCAGACCGATCTGCCCCTGCTTTCCTTCTCCTTTGAGAGTGAGTCGTCAGATATGGTGCCGGGTCAAGTATCAGTCGCCGGGGAAGGCCTTGATACAGTTCTGCTGGTACGAGGGGGCGGCTCGATAGAGGATTTGTGGGCCTTTAACGAGGAGCAGGTCGCATACGCGATTGCCGATAGCAAAACACCGGTCGTGACCGGGGTTGGACACGAGACCGACTTCACCATTGCCGACTTCGTCGCCGATCTGCGGGCGCCAACGCCGACCGCGGCAGCCGTTGCGGCAACTCCTGATCGTTGGGAGATGCTTGATGGAGTCCGACAGACGCAAGCCTGGTTGCTTCGTAGCGGCGAGGACGATGTCGCCGAGCGTTTGGCGAGGTGGCAGGAGTTACGCCGCCGGCTGGAACGGGTCGCGCCTTTGCGCCAGATCGACCTGGCTCGTCAACGCCTGGATGATGCCGCGGACCGTATCAGTCGGGCCATGGCAGGCGAATTGGACCGCCGGCAAGAGCAACTGAATGCAGGCCAGGCGAGGCTGGGTGATCTCAATCCGTCCAGCGTGTTGTCCCGCGGCTATAGTATTGTACAGACGACTGACGGTAATGTGGTCAGCGCGCCAGACCACGCTGCGGCCGGCGAGCGGCTGCTGGTTCGCTCTGCGGGGGGAGAGTACCCCGTCCTGCGCGAGAGCGACTGACACGTTACCTGCACCTTGCACTTGCCCTTAGGAAACTTTCTGGCAAGACGACATAATCCCAGCGGCTAAATTCCCAAATCGGAAAAGTCTGGAACTGCGAGGCTAAGGAAGATGTCCGCGGATTTCGGCGATCGCCGGATCGATTTCCTCGATCAGGCCGTATTCCTCATCCCAGAATACCTGGCTGGCCATGCCGTCGATGAACTTGTCGCTGTAGCCGAAACGGGTCCACAAGTCACGTTTCATTGCCTGAAGGCGGTCATGTTGGCTGGGTTGATTCAGATCGATAATCTCCCCCAGTGAGGCGCCAAGGAATACCGACTTGGCCCAGGCCTCAAGCGTGTCGAGGTCCGGCTGGCCGCCGAAGCGCTGGGAGAGTTCTGCGCTGACCGAAGGATAGCGGTCGTAGCTATCGGTGGCTATGGTGACCACGTTGTCCTGCGGGCCCAATTCAAGATATTTGGCCGTCTTGATGGCGCCGACAATGTTGCATATACAGCTGGGGCCAAATTTGCCGCGCAGAGCCAGCGCATCCTCGCTGCCCACGCCGAGCCGTTCGATCAGTGCCTCGGCGCCCGACTGGACGACTTCCATCCCTTGCACCGTCTCCTCATCGTTGATAAGCATCAACAAATCGGTGTTGTAGACGTTGTGAATCAGGGTAACCATCTTGTCGCCGATGCCTTCGATTCGGTGCTGACCCTGCCCGCCGTTGAATAGCGTAGAGCACTGTCGCGGCTCCAGCGCTACAATGCGCGCATCGGCGTAAAGTGACTTGATGTGGTCGCCTGCTGCGAGCGTGCCGGCACTTCCTGGAGCGCTGACAAAGGCAGCCACTTGACCATTCCCTACTCCGGCGGCCGCTTTCTCAACAGCATCGCCGGTGACGTAGCGGTGAAAACGGTAGTTGGGCATCAGTTCGAACTGTGCAAGGACTACGTACTGATCGGGCTTGCTTACGTATTCGTTGTGCGTGCGTTCCAGGGTCAGGATCACGTCGGATTCGGTGCCGGGCGTGAGGTCCAATGCACCACCGTATTTTCGGATACGCTCGTACCGCTCCTGGCTCATCGTGTCGGGCATCACTACAACCGCCTGATAGCCTTTCAACGCGCTCACGTAAGCCGTTCCAATGCCGAAATTACCAGTGCTGGGGCCAATGATGCTGCGGTCGCCCGGCCGCAATCCGCTGAGCGCTTCGGCCTCGGCAAGCGTTGTGTAGGCGGGCCCAACCTTCATAGACCCGCTCGGGAAGTTGCGGCCGCTGAGGACAATGATATTGGCCTGGACGCCGGTCAATTCTTTCGGCAGGACGATGCTCTCTACTTCAGTGCCGGTGTTTTTCCAGTTTATGTTGAAGAGATTGCGTGGGGCCAGCTCGTCAGAAGTCAAGGAAGCTGTCGCCGCGGCCCGCAGGCCATCAGGCAAGCAGGTAGGATCGCGCATTTCCGCGTAAGTAGGGCCGGGTACGATTGGTCTGGTCACTGCTAACTCTCCCCATGTAAATTATATGGCGCATCGCCTCTATTGAGAGCCGTGCGGACAGTATTTCAATCGTAACAGATAGGCGAATCTCTGGCGAACCAGGAGCGGTTGAGTGGTCAAATGCCGCACAAAAGCGTTGAGAGTCGGCAGTACCGGGAATTTAAGGCTGTGCTCACCCGCGGCCAACGTAACTTCAGCCTTCACGCCAGTCCATTTTACGATCGACCAACCAGAAACTAATGAGGATACAGGCAGACAAAACAGCAGCGTCCAACAGAAGACGTGCGGTGAAGGGGCCCCATAGAACCTGTCGCAGCGCAGAAGCGGCGTAGGTAGCAGGGCTAAGGAAACCGAGCCAAACCAGCCATTCGGGGAGGCGGTCAGGCGGAATCAGTACAGGTCCTATCGTCAGCATCAGAATCGTCAGCAACCGGCCCACTGCCGAGGCCTCTTCCGGCGTTCGAAAACTGACGCCGATCAGAGCGCCGATTCCTGCCAGCGGCAGGGCGCAGAGCGGAATGACGAAGAGAGCCAGTGGATGAAGATGAAGTTGCAGCCGCAGAATCCAGGCTCCGCCAGCAAGGACAACGACCAAAGAGGGCAGAAAGAGGATGAAGAAAGCGGAAGAGGCTGCAAGTATCAGAACCGCCTTTCGAATCGGCAAGGTGGCGAAATAGTCAAGACTGCCGGCCATCTTCATGTAAGCGAAATGGCTGATCAGCTTTCCCATGTGTTCAAAGAGCAGCGCCATGACCAGATTTCCAACAAGGACGAAAGCAAGCGCATGGGCGCCCAACTCACGAGCAAATGAGCCGAGCAGGATGATCCCGAACATTGGCAGGACTGTTCCCGTCAAGGCAAGGTTCCGCCAACCCCAGCGCCAGTTGCTCAATTCAATGAGAAACAGATCCCAGAACTGTAGATGTAGCGGTAAGGGCAATCGAGTATGCATCAGGTGTAATGCAGATACAGGTCTTCCAGCGTCGCGGAGTGAAGCTGGAAGTCGTCGATTCGCGAGAGGTCTATCGCCGACAGAGTGGCCTCGACCTGGTGTTGATCAAGTCGAACCAGCCAGTGATCTTCCGCAAGCTTCTGCGTAGGTAAACCATCGGGAAGATCAGGCGGCGATTCCGGTTGGAAGCGCAGCTCCAGTCGAAGTTGCTGTTCCAACTGCTTCTTCAGAGTTGAGGGTTTGCCGATAGCCACCAGCCGGCCCTTATGCATGATGCCTACCTGCTGAATGATCTTCTCGGCCTCTATCGCGTCGTGCGTGATGAAAATGATTGTCGTGCCCCTTTGTCTATTTTCTGCACGCAAGGTCTCCCAGACATGCCGGCGCCTTTGTGGGGCCAATTCATTTGTCGGCTCATCCAGGGTGAGAATCGGCGGTTGCCCGGCCATGGCCGCGGCCAGTTGCAGCAGGCGCTGCTGTCCGCCGGAAAGGCGTGAACACAACTTAGACCGCATCTCATGCAGGTCCCACAGTTGAATGAGCCGCTCCCGTTCGCTTTTCGCGTCCGCGCGACTGCAGCCGCGTAGGTGTGAAGTAAAGTACAAGGCCTCGCTCACGGTAAGGGAGTTGAGAGCGCGACCGGTCTGGGGCATGTAGCCTACGTATCTGGGAACGAGCAGAGGATCCTCTTGCACAGGTTGACCGTGGAGTTTGACGACACCACTCGTAGGGCGCAAGAGGTTCGCCATCTGCTTGACCAGGGTGCTCTTACCCGCACCGTTGTCGCCCAACAGTCCAAAGATTTCGCCCTGTTCCACGTCGAAGCTGACGGCGTCATTAGCTGTTGTGTTCATTCCCGGGTATATCTTGGTGAGGCGAGAGATTGAATAGACGGGGTTGGACGGGTTCATTGTGGCACTTGAGATGGTTAGGAAAGAGGGCTGCAACTACAGCAGGTAGCAGGTCGTACGCTGTCTTCCGCCAAGAGGAGTTCACGCAAGTGCAGGCTCAAGTCTCCAGACTCTCTTCCACAGCGCGCAGTGTTGGAGGAATGACGATAGGCTCCCCAACAACGCGCATGGCCGCGGGTACGTCCTTCAGGCCGCTGCCGGTGTTGATAATGACAACGGTTTCGTCTTGTTGGATGCGTCCTTGGCGTCGGGCCGCCTGCAGGCCGGCTAGGGCGGTTGCGCCGGCCGGCTCACCGAAAACTCCACCAAGTCGCGCCAGCGGAAGGATCGCCTGGAGTATTGCTTCGTCCTCGACCAGAACAAAGGAGCCTCCGCTTTCCCTTACAGCCAGCAGCGCCTTGACAGCGTCGCGCGGACTGTTGACACTGATCGAGTCGGCGGCAGTCGTTGCTTCAACCGACAAGGGCAAGTCCAGGCCGTCGCGCCAGGCATTGTGAATTGCGGCGCTGGCAGTAGACTGTACGCCGAAGATTCGCGGGATGCTGTCAATCCACCCTAGTTGCAGCAGTTCCCGGAAGCCCTTGTAGACGCCGCCGATAATCGAACCGTCGCCGACCGAGACGAAAACGGAGTCCGGGGAACTGAAATGACGGCCGTGTCTCTCAGAATCAATCCCGTCGCCGAAACTCCTGGACTCGGAAAGTTGTGCGGCGATCTCGAAACTGACCGTCTTTTTTCCCTCCGTCGTGAATGGGTTGTATCCGGTATTTCGATTGTACCAGCCGAACTTTTCGCAAGCCCGCACACAGAGATCAAAAGCGTCGTCATACGAGCCGTCGACCGCCAGTACCCGGCTTCCATATACCAGGAGCTGGGCGATTTTGGCCTGCGGCGCCGAACGGGGAACGAAGATGACAGTCGAGTGGGCCGCGGCCGCCCCCATAGCTGCCAGCGCGGCCGCGGCATTGCCTGTGCTTGCCGTGGCGACGACCTCCCGCCCCGTCTCACGGGCCCGCGCAACTGCGATAGCAGATGCCCGATCTTTTAAGGAGCCGGACGGATTGCGGGCATCGTCCTTTATGTAGAGATTGTTCACCTCGATCGCTTCAGCGAGCCGATCTGCGCGTAGTAACGGCGTGTCTCCGACGGGAAGAGGCGGCAGAGATTCTGGTCGAACCGGTAGCAGCGGCCACCAACGCTCAATCGAACGGGTACGGGTAGCTGACCAAGGGGCATCAGCGCGCCCGCGCGTATCAGTCCGATCCAACTCGGCGCGATGGACGTCGCCCTCGGCTTCGTTTCGCATAGAAGCAATCGAATCATAATCGTAGACAACATCCAGGTGGCCCAAATCACTGCCTTGATTCGGACGGCAAGGGCAGACATATTCGATCGAGCCTGGCAGGAAGAACCGCCCACACCGAAGGCATTCCAAGCCGGACAGAAACGTCTGTGAGAGCGGTGGCGCCATGGGCCCCCTTCCTTTCGTATGGCTGAAACTGCTTCGCACTATGGTATAGTAGAAGTCCTGGATTCGTTTGGCAAGTCCTGGTTGGCTCTCGCATGAGAAGATTTGCGGTCCACAAATTGGAGGCTGCGGGGGACCTAGCCAAAGTTGCAACCACCGGCCGAGTCGGGGATCAGATTTCAGAGATCAGACTCCTGATATGAATGGCAATACCAGCATGCGCCCAGCCGATAGCAAAGTGTCGACGAGGATCCTCATTGCGATTGACGTGCTCGCAATCCTGACTTTCGCTGTTGTTGGGGGCATTTCCCACAGCGCGGAAGGGCCGGTGAGCTGGCTGATGAGTGCGCCTCGTATCGCGGCTCCGTTTCTGGTAGGATGGGGGATCGCGGCGATGGTTTTTGGCGCTTACCCGCGGGCAGGCCAAATTCGGGTAGGCCGCTTTGCCACTAATTCAATCCTGGCTCTGCTTGTTGGAGACCTGATCGCTTTCGGCTTACGGGCAACTGTCTTTGCAGATACTGTCCACTGGTCGTTTGCTCTTGTGGCTCTGGCCTCTACGACGATTATCGTTGTTGGCCCGCGTTTGCTTTACTTCTGGGCTATGACATCTAGGACAGTGAGACGCGCAAGCGTGACGTAAAGATTTTGTTTGCATCCTGATTAAATTGTGTAACTACTTAGCCAAAGTACTTGACCGACCAGTCATCCTTGGAACCATTCAGGCTCTAGGTGACGCAATTGGTGTGCAGCCGCCGTCATGCTCGCCAGCCGACACGTTGCGAAGAAGGCACAAGGTCGGTGAGGCATGTTTTTGTAGGGGGGCGTTGCGGGGGCGCAGCCCCTGCACAAGGGAGGCCGCTTGCGGCCGACCGCCCAAAATACAACAGCGAGGAGAGAATGAACACCTCTGCTCGCCTCGATCAGGGTTGCGAATCAGTTGCGGCTGAGAAGTTACTAAATTTCTATGTGACGCGAGTTGGCAACCAGCGCTTTCGAAGGTGGGTAGAGCGGCAATAACGGCGGAGCAGCAACGATTTTGATTCCGATACGTAATCAGAGATAAGTGAAGGTCCGGTAGATTACTTCCCGTAGTTGGAATTAATTGGCAGTCCAGAGATTAGAAGGTAAGAAATTTTATGCGAATTGCCCTCTTTAGCGACATTTACAAGCCCCACATAAATGGCGTCGTCAATCACGTGGGCTTGCTGAAGGAGCATTTCGACCGTTGGGGAGAACAGGTCTATCTCTTTGTTCCTGAACAGGACAAGAAGACTGAGGACGAGAGTAATGTTATCCGTCTGCCCAGCATACCAATCGCCGACACCGGCTATCATCTGACGGTGCGTGTTGATTCCCGCTGCCGTGATATCCTCAAGCGGATGGATGTCATTCATGTCCATCACCCGTTTATCAGCGGCAGTTTTGGCCTCACATTTTCGCGACGCTATGAAATCCCATTAGTCTTCACTAGTCATACTCGTTACGATCTCTATGTCCAGCAGTATCTCCCACTCCTGCCGGAGACTCTTTCCGATACCGCGCTGCAGGCATTCTTCCAGCGATTCAGCCAGCGTTGCAGTGCCATAATCGCCCCCAGCAAGAGCGCGGCCACCGTGATGCAAACCTGGGGCATTCAAGGGCGGGTCGCGGTCATCCCCAACGGAATTGAGCTGGGGCGGTTTCACAGGCCCGAGCAGGAGGCGAAAAGGCAGGAATTCGGCATCCCCCAGGAAGCAGTAGTGGGCGTCTATGTTGGACGGATCAGCCAGGAAAAGGCCGTAGACCGTCTTCTCAGGATTGCCGCTGCCTTGAAGGATGAAGTCCCTCGCCTCCATCTCCTGCTGGTAGGGGGTGGCCCATCCCTGGAAGAATGTCGAAAGTTGGCAGGCGAATCAGGTCTTGAGGGCAGGGTAACCTTTACAGGGCCAATCTCTTACGAGCGTATCGGCGCCGTTCTCGGTCTGGCCGATTTCTTCGTTTCCGCGAGTGTTAGCGAGGTTCATCCACTTACATTTATCGAAGCCGCGGCCGCGGGTCTGCCAGCTATCGGTATTGACTCCCCTGGTGTCGCAGACATGATAGCGGATGAGGAGACCGGGTTCCTGACCGAAAACAACGATCTCAGTTTTGGTCTACGAATTATGCGTATAGCGCGCGACGCGGAAATGCGTAAGAAGATGGGGCTGGCTGCTCGCCAGTACAGCCAGCGTTTTTCGGCTCACCACAATGCCCGTGAAGTCCTGGCCCTGTACCAAACAGTGCAGGAAGAGTGACCTGGGCCGGTCAAATCCCTACAGAACATCTCAAACAGCCAGTTTCTACTCTAGACCAGCCCAATGAAGCGCACGATTCGGCCTTCAAAAGCAAGATAGCGAAGTCCGCATTGCGCTCTAAGTACAGATGCTGTATTATGAATTCATTGTCTGTTTTTCCAATTGGTTATGGTGGAGGGCTGGAATATGCGGTGGGCGTTGCTATTGAGGGTGCTGGTCACCTTCGTCTTTGCCCTGCTGGGCTGGGAACTGGGCAGGCAGATTGCGGGTGTCGATGCCCTTCAGAGTTTGACCCTCTCGTCAGCGCGTCTCATCATTCCAATAGTCCTGATTAGTGGTGTCGTAGGCTTGGTTGGCGCGCCGTGGTTAACTGTTAAGCCAGCCAACGCACTTCGCTCCAGCCTGCGACAAATCCCCACCGTTCAGCTCATGGCCGCGACCGTGGGACTGGCAATTGGTCTTGCTATCGCCGCGTTGCTGGCCTATCCCTTGTCACTACTACCCAAGCCATTCGGCACAATCCTGCCTTTTGTCGGCGTCATTGTGATGGGGTATCTCGGGGTGACAATGATGGTGCTGCGCCATCGCGAGGTCCTCAACTTTTTCCAATTTCCCTTCGGGGGCGAAAGCAATCCGGATCTGCCGAAGCTGCCTCTTCTAGACAAGAGCGGCCGCAAGCAGTACTCGGATATGATGCTCTTGGATACAAGTGTGATCATTGATGGCCGCATCGCAGATGTGGCAGAAACCGGTTTTCTTTGGGCGATACTGGCAGTTCCACGTTTTATCCTCAATGAGCTTCAATACATTGCAGATTCAGCAGAAGTGTTGCGGAGAAACCGCGGCAGGCGAGGACTTGAGATTCTGGACCGGCTTCAACAGATCGATGAAGTCGAGATAGTCTTTCTGGACCAGGACCCGGCGGAGGCCCAACAAGTAGATGAAAAACTGGTTTACCTGGGTAGGGAAATGAGCGCCGCCATTGTAACCAATGATTACAACCTGAACCGTGTGGCCAAGCTTCAAGGCGTTCGCGTCTTGAACATTAACGAGCTGGCCAACGCGGTGAAATCCGTGGTTCTCCCCGGCGAAGAAATGATGATCCATGTGATTCAGGAAGGCAAGGAGATGAATCAGGGGGTCGGCTATCTCGATGACGGCACAATGGTGGTTGTCGAGCAAGGAAGGCGCCACATGGGGGCGCGCATTTCCGTGCGTGTCACCAAAGTGTTGCAGACGAACGCCGGGCGACTGATATTTGCCGTACCCGAAGAGGTACAGGAGCGCAGAAGAGCCTACGAATCTGCCCGTCAATAGGGCGGCAGCAAACCTGACAAACTAGCGAGCCAACGATAAGGAAACCGATGACGCTCAACATCTACAATACGCTGACTCGCCGGCGGGAACCATTCGAATCAGTCGAAGAGGGGCGTGTGCGCATGTACGTCTGCGGCCCGACTGTTTACGCAGACGCCCACATCGGTCATGCAATGAGCGCGATCGTCTTTGATATGATCCGCCGATACCTCGAATATGTTGGCTACGAAGTAACTTACGTAACGAATTTCACCGACGTTGATGACAAGATCATTGTGCGTGCCCAGGAAACTGGCCAGGATCCATTTGAACTAGCACAGTTTTACACGGACAAGTATTTGAAGCATTTGAGCGATCTCAACATCAAGCCGGCCGATTCCTACCCGCGCGTGACCAATGAGATCTCGAATATCATCCGCACCATTGGGGATCTAGGTGAAGCCGAATACGCCTACGAAATGGATGGCAGCGTCTACTTTCGGGTCGAAAACGACGACGACTACGGAAAACTCAGCCGGCGGCGTCAAGAGGAGGCTGTAACCGGAACCCGAGTCGAATCCGATGAAAGGAAGGAAAATGTCGCCGATTTTGCACTGTGGAAGGGAGCAAAAGAAGGCGAGCCCTATTGGGATAGCCCGTGGGGTCCGGGGCGGCCCGGTTGGCACATCGAGTGCTCCGTTATGTGCCTGCACCATCTAGGCGAAACGATCGACATTCACGGCGGCGGCAACGACCTGATTTTTCCGCATCACGAGAATGAGATAGCGCAGAGCGAAAGTCTTACCGGAAAACCCTTCTCCCGCTACTGGGTTCACAATGGGATGTTGCAGCTCTCAGGCGAAAAGATGAGCAAGTCTGTGGGCAATCTCGTTACCATCGACAATTTCTTGCAGCAATACTCTGCAGACGCGTTGCGGATGCTGATCTTCTCGGGACACTATCGCAAACCGGTGGCGTATACCGACGAGTCGATAGCCGCATCTGTACGCAGCACCGCCCGCCTGAGAGGGGGACTGCGTCCGGCAACAGGAACAATCGCGGTCGGCGAGGATGTCAACACGTTGCGAGAAGTAACCGAGGCTGTTCGCAGCGGATTTCGCCAGGTGATGGACGATGACTTCAACACGAGCGCAGCCCTGGCGCATCTATTTGAGTTGGTGAGAGCCATAAACACGGCTCGGACCGCCGGCATCGCCGGCCCATTCTTCCAGGCTGCACAGGATACCCTGCGTGAACTGGCCGGAATCCTGGGACTTTCGCTGGCAGATCCCGAAAGCTTCGAAGGCGACGCCCTGGCTGCCAAGCCATTTATAGACCTGCTGGTGTCAGTGCGGACCGAGCTGCGTCAGGATAAGCAGTGGGCCATGGCCGACAAGGTGAGGGATGGACTGGCGGCGCTGTCCGTTCAGTTGGAGGACTCTCAGAACGGAACTGACTGGCGGATAGAGGACGCTACGTGAGCGAGCTTCTCGTCGGCCGTCACGCCGTCTTTGAATCTTTGCGTGCTAACAGACGCCACTTTTACCGGCTGTGGCTGGAAGGCGAAGCCGGCGAAGAACCTGCAAGTAGCCTTGGGGAAATCGTACAGCTGGCCCACAAGGTGAAAGTTCCAATACGGCACGTAGAGGGCGGAATTTTTGACCGCTTGAAACGCGCACAGCTGAATCCACAAGGCGTCGCCCTCGAGACCGGACCCTATCCCTATTCCGAAATCGACGATCTGCTCGAAATTGCTGGCCGCAAGCCGGATCCCCTCCTGCTGGTGTTGGACCACCTGGAGGATCCGCGTAACCTGGGAACCTTGTTTCGCAGCAGCGAGGCATTCGGTGTAGATGGAGTCGTTCTCCCGGAGCGGCGGGCAGCAGGCATTACTCCCGCCGTCAGTAACGCTTCGTCAGGCGCAGTTGAACACATCCCGGTTGCGCAGGTGGGTAATGTCAACAGGACGATCGATCTCCTCAAAAAGTCCAACATATGGACCGTCGGGCTCGATCTCGAGCCAGGCGCCCTGTCGCTCACCGACGCCGATCTGAGCGGTCCGCTGGCGGTCGTGGTCGGCAATGAAGGCAAGGGTCTGAGCAGGCTGGCACGCGAGAAGTGCGACTTCTGCGTTACTATCCCAATGTCAGGGTCAGTGGACAGTCTAAACGCGGCGATTGCGGGAAGCATTGTTCTCTTCCATGCCTTTCAGGCGCGTACACGCGAAAAAGCAGCTGGTTGAGAGAAACCGTGTGTGTTTGTGTGCGCGCAACGTTGCCTTCTCGAAGAACGCAGGCTACGGCCCCCAGATAGGAGTCATCCCCGCTAAGCTCAAGAAGTTGTCATTACGCTAACCATTCTTTGGGCCGCCTTCTTGGCGTTGCCTCGTCACTGCGCGGCCAGTGGACAGTCTCCTCGATTTTTTGTGCAAGCTCGAAGTCCTTCTGCGTCAGACCGCCTGCATCATGCGTCGTCAGGAATACTTCGACTGAACGATAGTTGAGAATCAGCCTTGGGTGGTGGTAAGCGGCTTCGGCCAGAAATCCGACCGCGTTTGCTATCATCAGTGTTACGCGCCAGTTGGCTGTGTCGTAGCGCCTGTACAGCTGATCTTCCTGTACTGCCCAGTTCTGCAGGGTCTCGTCGAGTAGACGGCGGACTTCCTCCATGCTTTTTGTTTGTTCCATGACTTCCTCCTGGTCATCTGACTGCCTTCCTGCTGGACCGAAGACTGTTGTCCTTCGTGCGTCTTTAGGGCATGACACACTGCAGTATATGCAACTTGTGAATTTTGTTTCTAGCGCGTTTCAATTGCGGTAATTCGCGGGGTTCTGGTATATAATAGCGCTTGAGTTACCTGACATTCCAATTCACTGATGCGAAAGCAGTGCTTCAACTCTTGGTGGAGACGGGGAATGGTACGTCGTAAGTCATATCTCTATGCTGTAATTGTTTTTCTATTTGCGCTTGTGGTGGTCAGCGCCTGTGCGCCGAACCCGCGTTTGCAGTTGATCTCGCCCAGTATGGTGGTGATTGCTGAGGGCGAGGTCTTTGTGCCGCCCACACCAACGCCGCGGCCGCGCATTGCCGAACTCAGCGATGAGGAAGTCCTTGCGGGACTGCCGGAAGCTATCGTTGCACTGATTCCGGGCGACGCGCAAAGAGGCTTGGATCTGACGGTTCCGCAAAACTGCATCGGATGTCATAAGATCGA
This sequence comes from Caldilineaceae bacterium bin5, assembly GCA_002238445.1. Taxonomy (GTDB): domain Bacteria; phylum Chloroflexota; class Anaerolineae; order Caldilineales; family Caldilineaceae; genus Bin5. The sequence goes on along the minus strand of MPML01000014.1, from coordinate 3,666 downwards.
TAACAGCCTAGAAGATATAGCGCCCATCTGGGCTGAAATTGCAGATACCGCGGTCGGGCGGGCGAAGCAGCTGGGTCTTGCCGGACCGGCCATGTATCTTTACACCAGTATAACCAATCCCAACGATTATATCGTCCCTGGCTACAATTCCGATGTAATGCCCGAGACCTATTCCGAAGATCTGAGTGAGCAGGATCTGGCTGATCTTTTGACCTACCTATTGTCGCTCAGAGCGGAATAGGACGGCTGCCGGACAGTCGGCTTCTCAACGAGGCTGGCATGCTTAGGGGATCGCAGACCACCAGGTACTATGCGGAACAGTTGCATGGTCGTGGGCCAATGTCCTCAAGGCAGGGTCAAAAAGGGGACTGGTTTTATAAATCGTGCAGGTTCCGAGCATTGACACTAAGGGAGCCGCTCTTTTGAAGAAGACAGGCTCCCTTTTCTATTGCTCTTATCGACCGGCAGTCATATGTGTACTGTGCCGCAGCAGGCGCGACCGCAGTGATCGTATGTCGTCTGGCGAAGTGCGGCAACAGCCGCCGACAAGAAGAGCGCCGGCGGTTTTCCAAGACGCCGCCAATGCAAGGAACTGGTTTTCCTCTCTTCCGGATACCCAAGCACGGGATGAAGCGTCCCATTCCTCCCCGCTGTTTGGATAGCAGACCAGCGGCTTGCAGGTACTTTCGTTTGCGCTGAGCAAGAGCTGCCTGGCAAAGCGGGGCGCAGTACAGTTCAGCCCGACAGCGACCACGTTTGGCGCGCTGCTGGCCACTGCAACACACGCGTTAAACGGTTCACCGCTGCTCACGTTACTCCCATCGCGACAGCTGAAACTCAGCCATGCCGAGGTATCCCGGTACTCGGTTAACAGCTCGACGAGGACTCTCCCTTCCTGCATGCAGGGGACTGTTTCGCATGCCAGCAGATCGGGCTCTGCGGCGATCAACGCCTCCAATCGCGGGCGGTGCCACTCCCTCAGTTCCTCGTCTGAGAGGCCGTAGGCGCCCCGGTACTCGGATCCGTCAGCAAGGTGTGCGCCATAGCTGCCGACCGACGCGGCCACCAGTGGGCGGATTCGATCAGCCTCCGAATCAACATAGGCCCGTTCATCCCAGAACTGATCGCGTGCTTCCTGTGCGAGGCGCACGCTGCGCTGCATCAGCATTTCGCTCTGGTCTCTGCTCAGACCGCGGCGGGCGAAACCCTCGAAGCTGGCCTGATAGCTGGCGCTGATTGCAACGTCTGCGCCAGCCCTGAAGTAGTCGAGATGGAGCTGCCGAACCGCTTGCGGATCCTCGATCAGCAACCTGGCAGACCAGAGCTCATCCCGTAAATCTGCGCCCCTGCTCTCCAATTCAGTAGCCAGCCCGCCATCGAGGACGACGACGCCCTGATCATCCAGGAATGGTTGAAGAGGGTCGGCGGTGGTCATGCCAACACTGCAGGGGTGTAGCGGCCCTGGCGCATGATTTCAAGCTCGCCGCCGTCGCTGAGGTGGCCGGTTACGTCAAGTGTCGCCGTACCGATCATCACGTCCAGATGCAGATCGGAACTATTCACGCCGGCTTCGAAAAGCTCTTCTGCCGACAGTTCTGCACCACCTTCCAGGCCAATCGGATATGCCTGGCCAAACGCTACGTGGCAGGCGGCGTTTTCGTCAAAGAGCGTGTTGTAATATGTGAGACCGCTCTGAAAAATCGGCGATGACACATCGACAAGTGCGACTTCCCCCAGGTAGCGGGTGCCTTCGACCGCGAAGAACTGCTCGTACACTTCCTGACCCTCACCTGCCGAGAAATCGACGATGCAGCCGTCCTCGAACCGGAATGTAACCTCGGCGACTTCGCGGCGGAACGGGAAGCTGGGGCGTGATGTACGCATCCAGCCGTTTACACGGAGACGATGGGGGGTCGTGAATAGCTCTTCCGTGGGAATGTTGGGGAGAAAGACTGGCGTCTCTAGCGCCCCGCTATCCTTTTCGCCTTGCGAGTTTTCGTCTCCCTCTGTTCCCAGTCCACTGTTGCCACCGGCCCAATGGGGCCGGTCAGTAAGACCGATGGTCAAGTCGGTGGACGGTTTGCCGTCGGGGCCGGGCTCGGGGTCAAGAAAATGCAGCGCCTGCACATGTTTGGACTGTAACGTCGAGCGCGCGGCAGCCAGATTGCCCAGATGCTCCTGCCATGCCGCAAGCGGGTCGTCGGCGTCAAGGCGAATGATGCGGCGTATCTCCTCCCAGAAGCGAGGCAGCGCTTCCCCAGCCTCAAGCTTGGGAAAAACCTTTTGCGCCCATGCCGGGGTTGGCAGGGCGGCCACGTTCCACTGCTGTTTCATCTCCATCATCGCAGACCGCCAAGGCATCATTGCTCGGTACTCAGCTGTCTGGAGAATTCGTAGTTTATTGGGGTCAAGCTGGGCGGGCAACGAAGGATCTTCTTCCCCGACGAGACTGATGGCGGCCCAGCTGTCATCCTTTCGCTCCTGCGCCATCGCCCCGAAGTAGGTGGGAAGCCACTCCAGCTCCTGCTCTGAGCTCTTGCGAACACGTATGCTCTGCAGGCGCATGTCGCTGTACTCAAATGAGACGAATTTTGCACCGGCATCATAGGCGGCCGACGCCAGCACCAGGGCGAAGTCTCGATGGATCGGTTCAGTTCGAATGGTGAGAGACTGGCCTGGCTGCAGATTAACGCCGAGCCTGATCAGGAGTTCAGCGTACTGTTCGAGGTCCTTGTCGGAATAAGGCATGGGAAAATTCGATCCTGTAGATGCTAAATCGGGTTTGGGTGAAGAGAATTAGAGTGCCGTGAATTTGACAACTCTAAACCGGATACCTACAATATTTCCTGCTTAACGGCCCACTAGCTCAACTGGCAGAGCAGCGGACTCTTAATCCGCGGGTTCGGGGTTCGAATCCCTGGTGGGTCATTCTGAAGCCGAAGGCTCCTCCGAGTCTTCTGCTTTTTTTGTATAGACCGGCTCGTTTTACCTTGTAGCAGGAGTGCCGCCGGCCGCCCTCTGATAAACCGCAAAAACCAGAAACCCGCTGCTGAACAACTAACTGGCAGCGGGTTTCTATATGTTTACTGTTCGGTGACCCACAAATATTTCACGACTTTCAACTGCCGCATACTGCGGGGCGCGCCTATGGTTACGTTACCTTGTTTCCCGGTAAACGACATGCTTGCGCAAGACTGGATCGTACTTCTTCAGCTCAAGCCGCTTGTCGTTGTTGCGCCGGTTTTTTGTCGTCAGATAAAGGTGATGGCTCTCGGTGCTGCGCATCCTCACTAGCTGACGTGGACCCCTCTTGGCCATTTTCGCCTCCGATTCTCTTGCAACCTCTGTTACTCGTGTTGCCCTTTCCATAAGAAAGGGCCGAACCATTCAAGTTCAGATTCAGATCGCCTTCCCAGTGAGGATGGGACTGAAAAACAGGTCGGCGAGGGCCTACAATCTTTCTCCCCCACCTATCACCGCGAAAAATTATAGACGTTTCGGACTACTATGGCAAATCGTAACTACTCAGCCGCAACTGATTCGCAAATCTGAACGAGGGGAGCAAAGGTGTTTTTCTCCCCTCATTGTTGTATTTTGGGCGGTCGGGCCTTCGGCCCTCCCTTGTGCAGGGGCTGCGCCCCCGCAACGCCCCCCTACAAAACCATC